>JBFXGM010000007.1:0-147122 GCA_050178015.1 Mangrovibacterium sp. | reverse complement strand
AGGGAACGATATTTATAATGCCCTCACGCGTATTGATCGCCCGCGTGGAAATAAGTAGAAAATCTTTTACGACGACCGTTGGACCACCTCCTATACAGATGCCTCTAAGCCAAGACCAAACGCTAATGGTGAAGATAAATACTGGATTAGCAGCGATGCTGTAATGGATGGTTCTTTTTTCAAGGTAAAACAAATTCAATTGGGTTACACCTTGCCGAAGAATCTGAGTAAGAAGTTGTATATGAGTAGTCTGAGGATTTATACTTCGCTCGATGATTGGTTTGTATTCACCAATTATCCGGGATTTGACCCTGAAGCATCGGCTGGCTCTACCTCATCGTTGGGTGTCGATAAAGGCTCCTATCCCAATTCCAAGAAGGTCGTGTTTGGTGTTAATGTAACCTTTTAAAAACTGAAAATTATGAGAACAAAATTAATATACCTGATCGCTATCTTATTCAGCATGGGCTTTTTTACTGCTTGTGAAAGCCTGTTGGATGATGTGGAACAGCAAGGTAGCACCTCGATTGAGAATTTTTATCAAACGGATATAGATGCTGAAGAAGCCATTGCAGCTGTGTATCTTCAGTGGCGGAGCCAGGCGTATAACGATTTCTTCCTGAAAAATACACTTTCTGATGATATTTACTCAGGAGGTGGTGCGCGGGGCGATAACTCTATTCTGGAGCAACTGAGCGAGTACCGGTTTTCTACTTCAAACTCAACCATGTCCGACTATTTTAGTGGACTTTATACCCTAATTTATCGATCAAACCTGGTGATCAACAATTTTACGGATGATACGGAGGTAAAACGCCGGGCCATTGCCGAAGCAAAAGTGGTGCGCGGCTGGGCTTATTTCAACCTGGTGACTTTGTGGGGCCCGGTTCCTTTTGTGACCAGCCAACTTACGCCAAGCGAGTACCAACAGCCAAACGGAACGCTAAGCGAAATTTGGGCGCAAATCGAAACCGATTTGTCAGAAGCTGCCGCATCCGGGACGTTGCCGGAAAAAGCAAGTGCAGTTGACAAATCTGCAGGCGGCAGGCTAACCAAACAGGCAGCCCTTTCATTTTTGGGCAAGGCACAGGTTTTTCAGGGGAAATACAGCGAAGCAGCCACAACACTAAAATTGGTAATTAATTCGGGCAAGTATGCACTGATTGACAACTATGAGAATGTACTTCGCAAAGTGGAAGATTTTGGATCGGAGAACATCTTCGAAGTCAACTCAATAAATGATGGGGAGAATGCCTTCAATCAGGGAACAGCGATCTTAGGCAACATGTACGGATGGCGAAGCGACCGGCTCAACCTGAACGGTTATTGGATTGGGGCGCACGATTTGTATCCCGGAGGCTGGGGCTTTGCTAATCCCAGGGAAAATTTGTACGATGCTTTTGTTGAAATGGAAGGAACCGATGGTTACCGGCTGAATGCTACCATGAAAACCTATCAGCAGGTAATGGCCATTGGCGCCCCGGCGGCCCCGGTTACGGTGAATACAGGTACCAGTCTTTATGGGCACGAAGGTTACTTCAACTGGAAATGGCGATTTCTGGGATCCGAAGTTATTCCCAATTCGTGGGGAATGGCTACTGATAACAACTACCGCATGATGCGCTATGCCGAAGTACTTCTGCTGGCGGCTGAGGCCTGTTTGCAATCCGGCGACGACGATGGTGCCCTCAACTACATCAACCAAATTCGTACCCGGGCACAGTTACCGAACTTATCTGCGGTTACGTTGGCCGACATTAAAAAGGAAAAACGGTTGGAATTGTGTCTCGAGCAAATCAGATATCAGGATTTGGTACGCTGGGGCGATGCCGCCAATGCCTTGGCAGAGCAGGGTAAGCAAGTCCCGGTTTTTTCCGGCTTGAAGGATGATGGAACGCACAATGTGAGCTTTCCCTATACCAATCCGGTTTATGGCTTTAAAGCAGGAAAACATGAGTTGTTGCCTTTTCCGGAGCATGAAATGAATGTGAATGATAATCTGGTCCAAAATCCAGGTTGGTAAGTGAGTGTTGAAAACTGAATTGGTTCCGGATGCTTTCAGTGAAGTAGAAACACTGGAGGTTATCCGGAACTTATTTGGAAACTTTAAATTTTTGGAAAATGAATAAGTTGAAAGCTATTTTCTTGTCGGGGTGCCTGGCCTTTTGCTATTGCGCCGAAGCTCAATCAAACTCTCCGGCCAAGCGTTTGCCGATCGTTGATGTCCATGTTCACACCATGAAAGTAAATCCGGCCTGGTCGTCGCCCATGTGCCCCTGGTTTTTGAGCGATATGCCGGGAGGCGATCCGAACGAACCGGCGTCGTTTTTCATGAACCTGGACTGTTCTGACCCGCTTCAACCGGCCAAAAGTGATGAGGAAATGCAGGCAGCAGTTTTGGAAACTATGGAGCGGTTGAATATGACTATCGTTGCTTTCAGCGATGCTGAAATTCTTCACCGATGGTACCATGCAGCGCCCAAAGGGCGGATCATACCGGGAATCGGCATCAGCAACGCGAATGAAATGTCGGTTGAAGCTTTTCGGGATTCTCTGTCAAATGGTTTTTATAAAGTAATGGGCGAGTGCGCCCCGCAGTATCAGGGTATTTCGCCAAGCGATATGTCTTTGGACGAATATTTTGGCATTGCAGAAGAGTTAGGCATTCCTGTTGGCATCCATTTGGGGACTGGTGGAAACGGTATGGCAAACCTGACCCAACCAAAATATCGTGCATCGCTCGGCAATCCCTTTATTCTGGAAGACTTGCTGGCCCGTCACACCAATCTAAAGGTCTGGATTATGCACGCCGGATACCCGATGATTGATGAACTGATTGCCCTGATGGGGGCCAATGCGTATGTGTATTGCGATATTTCCGGCTTCATCTGGAGCTATCCGCTCGACGAAATTCATGCGTATATCAAACGGATCGTGCAGGCAGGTTTCGGAAAACGAATCATGTATGGCACCGATTTTATGATGTGGCCAAAACTTTTCGAAACCTCAATTGGCGTTATCGAAAATGCACAATACTTATCCTTTGACCAGAAACGGGACATCCTTTTCAATAATGCGGTCCGTTTTTTACGTCTGGATGAAAGTCAGTTCAAGTGAGGCATGTTTTGCATAAGTTCAACTTTTATCGTTTGAATAATCGAAGAGAAAATAAATGAAAAATATATTTGTGTCAATTAAACGCAATAAGATGTGTCAAGTCTAATACTTAATAATCTAACTAAAAACGAAAAAATGAAACGAATCTTCTCACTTACAATTTTGGCGATTCTATTCTGCGCATCGGCATCTGCCCAACAAGCGCTTTGGGGTGGAGCGCAAATTACCTCGCCCGAAGTAAACAACGACAAAACAGTAACCTTCCGTTTTCAGGCCCCCGATGCCAAAGAAGTAAAACTTACCGGCGACTGGATGCCCTCGAAAGGTTGGGTGCCCGGCTCCGAATCAATGATAAAGGACGACAAGGGAGTGTGGTCTTTCACAACTAAACCGCTTGAATCGGACCTATATGGTTACGCTTTTCTGGTTGACGGACTTCGCAGCACCGATCCAAACAATCCCTTTCTGATTCGCGATGTGGCATCAGTCACCAACGTGTTTATCGTCGGTGGTGGCAAGGGCGATTTGTATTCGGTTAAAGATGTGCCACACGGTTCGGTAACCCGCCGTTGGTACGATTCGCCAAGTCTGAATAAACAACGCCGCTTAACCATTTACACCCCGCCGGGTTACGAAACAAGCAAGGATAAGTACCCCGTTTTATACTTGTTGCACGGGGCCGGCGGCGACGAAGAAGCCTGGATTGCCTTGGGACGCGCTTCCCAAATTTTGGATAATTTGATCGCACAGGGAAAAGCAAAACCGATGATTGTGGTGCTGCCCAACGGGAACGTATCGCAATCAGCAGCGCCAGGCGAAGGCTTGAGAGGATTTTACAAACCACAGTTTATGGTGCCCAACACCATGGACGGCAACTATGAGGCTGCGTTTCCCGACATCATGAAATTTGTTGAAAGCAACTATCGCGTTAAGGCCGACAAAGCCAGCCGTGCCATTGCCGGGCTCTCCATGGGCGGTTTCCATTCGCTGCACATTTCGCGCTATTATCCCAACACATTCGACTATGTGGGCTTGTTCTCGGCAGCCATACTGCCCAATCAGGATGTTTCGCACGAAGTGTATAACGACGTTGACGGGAGCCTGAAAAAGCAAATGGAAAATGGCTACAAGCTGTACTGGATTGGCATGGGCAAAACCGATTTCTTGTACGATTCGGGCGTTGAATACCGTGCCAAACTCGACAAGATGGGCATGAAATACACGTATGTGGAAACTGACGGCGGTCACATCTGGACCAACTGGCGTGTGTACCTGTCGCAATTTGCTCCGTTACTTTTTAAATAGAATGATGAATAAGCGAGACTTCTGTCGATTAAGTTTACTGGGGATGGGTGCCTGGGTCTTTTCAACCCAGGCATCGGCCCTGGAATATTATCCAACAAGAACGGACAAAAAGTGGGCGGTGCTTTTCAGTACCTGGTGTGGATCGTCGCGCGATGCCGGGGTCTGGATTTCGGAGGGCATGAATGGTGTCGCCAACGTATTTGATGTACGCGAAAATCCTGATTTGGCGGCATATGAAAATATCATCATCGGCGGCTCCATCCGCAGCGGGAAAGTGTCCGGCGAACTTCAGGACTATCTCCATCAAAACAAATCGTTATTAAGTGGAAAGATTCGTGGTTTATTTGTGGTTTGCGGCAACCGGATGCAACCGCCAACTGATCAGCAAACCAGTGATTTAATCGATAATCACCTGGCTTTGCTATGCGGCGCAGGAAAAGTGTCGACGAAGGTTTTTTTAGGCCGTATTACTTATGGTTTGATGGATGAAGAATCGCGAAAAATGATTGAAGGTTACAACATGCCCGAATACGACAACCTGAAACGCAGCGAATGCATGGCGTTTGGGAAAGAACTCTTAAAATCAACCCATACAAAATGAAGAAAATAATTAGCTCAGTCGTTTTTATTTGCATGGTGATTACCGCTTTTGCCCAATGGCCTGCCATGGGAAAAGTGGAATACAAGACCATGCCCAGCAAAATTTTAAACGAAGACCGCGAATATGCTGTTTACCTTCCCAAAAACTATACGGGAAATACGGGAAAGTCATACCCTGTGCTTTACCTGTTGCACGGTGGCGGCGGCGACCATACCGACTGGCCGCAGAAAGGAAGCCTGGCCGGTGTCGCCAACCAACTAATCGAATCGAACGAAGCAACCGAAATGATCATCGTTTGCCCGGAAGCCGGAAAAACGTTCATGAATTATTTCAACAACCCGGAATGGCGGTACGAAGATTATTTCTTTCAGGAACTGATTCCCTACATTGAATCGAATTACCGGGTGATTGCCGATAAAAAGCACCGGGCCATTGCCGGGCTTTCAATGGGAGGCGGTGGAACTATCGTTTACGCGTCTCATCATCCCGAAATGTTTTGTGCTGCTTATGCCATGAGCGCTTATTTGTACCATCAGAAAGAACTGTTTTGGTTGAATACCGACAAAGATCCGGTTCAGAAAAAGATACATCAACTGGTGGACGACAACAATTGTGTAAAACTGGTTGAAAATGCAGATGCCGGGAAAGTTGAGGCGATGAAAACCCTGAACTGGTTTATCGATTGCGGCGACGATGACTTCACGTTTATCCCGAACAGTGAGTTGGTTTTGGCCATGAAAAATGCAGGAATTCCTTACCAGTTCCGTGTACGCGATGGCGGCCACACCTGGGAATACTGGCACTCGGCGCTCTACCTGGCTTTGCCTTTTGTATCCGATGTATTTCGTCAATAACTGAATTGATATCGAATGAAAATAAAAAATTTCACCCAACAACTTTTTGGGATAATGTTTTGTTGGCTGATGGGCCTGCCGGTAGCCGATAGTTTTGCCCAGTTCCCCGGTTTTAAACCGGGGCCTGGTGATACGCTGCAATCGGTTCGTATGTTGGCCGACCAGAAGGTAGCGTTGAGCGTGTATGCGCCAAAAGCGGATGAAGTAACTGTTACCGGTGATTTTCAGCAAAGCTACGGCCCGCTGAAACTGAGCAAGGATGAGCACGGCATTTGGTTGGTTGTGGTTGGCCCGTTGGAAGCTGATTTGTACTCGTATGATTTTAGTGTTGACGGGTTGAAACTTATCGATCCGAAGAATAACTTGTTGAAAGAAGGAGCAAATGGGTACTCAAATCTTTTTGAACTGCCGGGCGAAGCTGCCGATTATCAGGCAATAAAAGAAGTTTCTCACGGGCGTTTGGAGAAAGTTTGGTTTCAGGCTGAAACAATCGGGATCATTAGCCGGGCACATGTCTATTTACCTCCTGGTTATGAGCAAATGACGGAGGAATTTCCTGTGTTGTACTTGCAGCACGGCGGAGGCGACAACGATGCCTCGTGGGCAACAGCCGGTCGCACCAATTTTATTTTAGATAATCTGCTGGCCGAGGGTAAAATGAAACCCATGGTAGTGGTCATGCCTTACGGTAATCCGGGCGGCGGCTTCTACAGCGCTGTCGGCGTTGAGGCAGACCCTTATTACAAATACTTTTTCGGGGATTTGGTTCCATACATTGAATCGCACTACAAGGTAAAATCAACTCCTGAGAGCCGCGCTTATGCCGGTTTGTCAATGGGTGGTTTGCAGGCGCTAAACATGGCCTTTTTCTATGCCGATCGGTTCAGTTACATTCTTCCGTTAAGCACCGGTTTTTTTTCCAACCAACTGACTGAGGTGGAGGCATTGTGTGCAGATGCAGCAGTTCAGAATAAGATCAATCAGCTGAAGTTATTCTGGATAGCAATGGGAGGCGAAAAAGATATTGCGTACCAGAATGGAGAGAATACAAAGGCCCTGCTTGATAAATATGGCATTCATTACAATACGAATTCTTATCCGGCAGGCCACACCTTCATTACCTGGCGTCACAATTTGAAGGATTTCGCACCGCTGCTTTTTCAATAATAAAGGGCAAACCAACAAATCGATCACGCATGAAACAAATCCTTTTTCTGATACTTTTAGCTTACACGATGTCTTGTTCCAACAGGGATGCGCGTCGTGTATTCAAACCTGATCTGGTCGTTATTGAAGCCGGTCAGTTAATGGGTATAACAATCTAATATGAACACCTTAAACTAAAATAATGAATCTAGCAAAACTTGTAACAATTGTTGTTTTTACAATCCTTCTGGGAGGTTGTACCGCCGAAAATGTACACAAATCTGTTTTACTTCAGTACGACAAACAGATTGACGGTATCATCGGCCAAATGACCCTGGATGAAAAAATAAATATGCTCCATGCAAAACACATGTTTGTTTCGGCAGGAGTGGAACGATTGGGAATTGCCGATATAATCTATGCGGATGGCCCCTTTGGCATTCGCGAAGAAATGCAACCCGATGGCTGGATGCCTTTGGGTTGGGAAACCGATAAAGCTACTTTTTTCCCCACCGGTTCGGCATTGGCAGCTACCTGGAGCCCCGAACTGGCCTATGCTTATGGCACCGGCATGGCCCGCGAAGCCCGGCTGCGTGGGAAAGATATGATCCTTGGGCCAGCCATAAATATTCAACGCATTCCAACAGGGGGGCGTACCTATGAATATTTAAGCGAAGACCCGTTCTTAAGTTCGAGGTTAGCTGTCGGTTATACCAAAGGGGTTCAGGATAACGGGGCTGCAGCTTGTTTAAAACACTATGCCCTGAACAACCAAGAGAACAACCGCGGAACCGTAAACGTGATTGTTGGCGAACGTGCCATGCGCGAAATTTACCTTCCTCCATTTCAGGCGGCTGTCGAAGAGGCAGATGCCTATGGTGTAATGGCTGCTTACAATAAAGTAAACGGTTGGTGGTGTGCCGAAAATGATATGTTGCTCAATAAAATTCTCCGCAACGAATGGGGTTTTGCAGGCTTGGTCATTTCCGACTGGAATGGTACACACAGCACCGTTGATGCCATAACCAACGGCCTGAATATTGAAATGCCAACAAAAAAATTTCTGGGTGATGCTTTGCTTGATTCAGTAAAAGCCGGATTGGTTTCCGAAGAGATCATCAACCAGCGTGTTCGTGAAATTCTGCGCGTTCGGTTGGCCATTAAGCCAATTCCAGCTGACGAAGCCAACAAGGAAGTCACTTCACAACCGGCACAACAACAAATTGCGTATGATGTAGCTTCAAAATCAATTGTATTATTGAAGAATGAAGGTGTCCTGCCTTTAGATCTCAGTAAAAAACAGGTAATTGCCGTTATTGGGGCCAATGCCGAACAAACCATGGGGCTTGGCGGAATGGGTGCCGGCGTAAAAACGTTGTATGAAGTCACTCCGCTCGAAGGCTTGAGAAACAAAATTGGCGATCGGGCAGAGATTGTTTATGCGAAAGGGTACGAGCCGGTTGTTTTTAGTTTTGCCGATATGTTCAGGAAAAAGACGCCGGAGGAACTTGAAAAAGAAGCCCGGGAGAAAGAAGCGGTAGCTAAAAAATTGACAAAAGAGGCTGTCGATCTCGCGTCGAAGGCCGATCTGGTACTTTTTATAGGTGGCAACAACCGGGCAGTGGAAACCGAAGGTAGCGACAGGAAAGATATTCAATTGCCTTCCGGGCAGGATGATTTAATTCGGGCAATTGCCGCGGTAAATCCAAACATGGTGACCGTTCTTGTTAGTGGTGCCCCGAACGATCTCACTGTCGCGCAACCCGTTTCCAAAGCGCTGCTGATTTCCTGGTTTAACGGAACTGAAGGTGGAAATGCGCTGGCCGATGTCCTGGTTGGAAATATCTCACCCAGTGGGCGGTTGCCTTTTACGCTTCCCATAAAATTGGAAGATTCACCTGCTTATGCTTTGGGCAATTATCCGCAGGGTAAAAAGGGAGCCGATATTTTTGCCGACCTGGTTTCGGAAACCGAAAAAGTGGAAAAATCTGGCGACAATGCACCGGATGAAAAATTAAAGGATGATCCCAATACGGCTATCTATTCCGAAGAATCGCTGGTGGGTTACCGATGGTTCGATACGAAAGAAATTCCCGTGATGTACCCGTTTGGTTACGGGCTTACCTACACAAATTTTGAATATTCTGATCTGAAAACTGACAAAGATAAGTACGGAAAAAATGATGTGATTACCGTTTCCTTTGAGCTGAAAAATACAGGTTCGGCTACAGCCGACGAAGTGGTTCAGGCTTATGTTCATCGGATAAATCCGTCAGTAGAATGGCCGTACAAAGAGCTCAAAGCGTTTTCGCGAGTGCCACTAAATCCAGGTGAAAGCAAAACGGTTTCGTTTGAAATCCCGGTAAAAAATCTTCAGTATTGGGATGAAACGCTTCAGCGATGGAACGACGATTTTTGCAATATCGAGTTGTTGGTTGGTGCTTCTTCCGGCGATATCAAACTAAAAAAAGAAGTGACATTGAAATAAAATCAATTTATTGAATTTAACCATTCAAAACCAATGCAATATGAAAACTAACAGACGTAACTTTTTTCAAACCCTTGGGGTTGGTGCTGCCGGGATCGGATTGGCATCGGTGCCGCTTAGCGGTTATTCAGCCGTCAGTAATTTATCAACAGATGACGATGATCAGCAATTGTTTATCGGCGATGATATTGCTATTGCCGAGACCCAATACGGGAAAGTGAAGGGCTTTATTTTGCGTGGAATTCACCAGTTTCGTGGAATCCCGTACGGGGCCGATACCTCGGGCAAAAACCGCTTTATGCCGCCCCAACCACCTCAGCCGTGGGACGATGTACTGCCAGCAGTTTGGTGGGGAAACACAGCCCCTCAAATGATGGACAACCGTTATGCAAACGCGTATTCCTCGTTTGTCGATCATTGGAACTACGACGATGTTAGCGAAGATTGCCTGAAGTTGAACATCTGGACCCCCGAGCCCGACAATAAGAAACGTCCGGTGCTGGTTTGGTTGCACGGCGGTGGCTACACCAACGGGAATGGCATTGAGCAGGATGGCTACGACGGCGAAAACCTGAGCCGAAAGGGTGATGTCGTATTTGTATCGATCAATCACCGGTTGGGGCCAATCGGATTTTCCGACCTGTCGGCTGTTGGCGGCGAAAAATATGCCCATTCCGGCAATGTTGGCGCACTCGATATGGTCGCAGCCCTTCGGTGGGTGAAAGACAATATCTCCAATTTTGGTGGCGATCCGGCCAATGTAACCATTATGGGGCAATCGGGCGGCGGCGCAAAAGTCTGCATCCTGACCGCAATGCCTAAAGCAAAAGGGCTATTTCACAAAGCTGTTCCGCTTAGTGGATCCACCATTAAGGCCATGGACCAAGACTATTCGAGAAAGATTGGCGAATATATTTTGAAAGAGGCTGGGCTGACTGCCGCCGAGGTGGATAAACTCCAGGAGATGCCTTGGAAAGAATACATCTTGCTGGCCAATAAGGCGGCCAAAAAAGCATCGGCTGAAATGGGAACTGCCGGCATGCGTGGCGGTTTTTCACCAGTGGCAGACGGGGTGAACCTTCCGAAAGGCCAGTTTTATACAGATTCAACTGAGCTGTCGGCTGATGTGCCCATGCTGATTTGCACCACTTTCCACGAATGGGGAATGGCCCGCACCATGCCCGAGATGGAAAATATCACGGCTGAAAAGGCCATCGAGATGCTGAAAGAGCGTGCCGGATTTGGCGGTGGCTTAGGCGACAAAGCACAAGCTGTTTATGATGCGTATGCTAATGCTTTCCCGAATGCCAAGCCTATCGAAATTATGACCCTGGTAAGCAGCAACCGCCAAGGGGCAATTGAAACCGCCAATGCCAAAACTGCCCAGAAGGCGCCGGTTTACTTAGCCTGGTTTGGCTGGGAACCGCCCCTGTTTAACAACCGGATGCGCGCCTTTCATTGCCTGGATATTTGTTTCTGGTTTGCCAATACCGATTTGATGCTGACCCATACCGGTGGTGGAAAACGTCCGCGGCAGTTGGCAGATAAAATGTCCTCGGCTTTGCTCCAGTTTATGAAAACCGGAAATCCCAACGGAGGTGGTCTTCCGGAATGGAAACCTTATTCTCCAGCGAAAGGAGAGACCATGGTTTTGAATGACATATCGGCATTGAAAAATGATCCCGACCGGTCAGCCCGGCAATTGCTGTAAGAATTAAACCTTAAAAGGTTGACCGGGCGTTGTGCTTCGTTTTGAGAATATTCGCCGATAAAAACGAAGCTAATCGTCCGGTCTCCATTTCTGCTTCTCTCAGATTTTATCCTGATCAGAAAATCGTGGTTGTAAAACATATTTGGTTTGAATTTCAATTTATTCATTTTATCATTGTGTCAGTATGACGTAAGTGCATTATTTAGGGTTTTAATCCTGGTTCTTTCAGGTTTTTTTGCTTGGGGGACTAACCAATACCAACTAACTTAACCAATACGAAATGGAAACGAAACGTGAATTTTTAAAGAAATTGTCATTGTTGGCAACCGGGGCACTGGTGGCCGGAAAATCTTCATTTGCCTCACAACGTGTCGGTAACAATCCTGCCACGTCAAAAAAAATCGGTTTGCAGATTTATTCGCTCGGAAAGGAACTTACGGAAGATGTTCCGTCGGGGATGAAAAAGATTGCCGAAATGGGCTACAGTTATATTGAATTGGCTGGCTATCGCGATCGAAAAATGGGGCAATACAACATGGCTGAGTACCGAAAAATTGTGGAAGATGCCGGGCTGGAAATCCGCAGTTCGCATGTAAACCCGCCGGTGCGGGCATTCAGCAAATCCAATCAGGGCGAAATTGCCGATTTCTGGAAACAGGCAACGGAGGATCATTTGGCGCTGGGCGTAAAAACGCTTATCCAGCCCATGATGCCGACTATTGAAAACCACGATGATGCCCAATTGGTCTGCGAAGTATTTAACCAGGCTGGCGAAATTGCGCGGGAAGCTGGCATAAAATGGGGCTATCACAATCACAACATGGAGTTTAAACGAGTTGTAAAAGAAGAAGATAAAGGGAATGAGGCATCTTGGTGGATGCCTCATGGCGACGTTATTTACGATTTGCTCCTGGAAGGAACGGATCCCAGCTTGGTTTTCTTCGAGATGGATGTGTATTGGACGGTGATGGGACAAAATGATCCGCTGGAGTACTTCGAAAAATATCCCGACCGTTTCCCCGTCCTTCACATCAAAGACCGCGCTGTATTAGGGCAATCCGGGATGATGAATTTTAAAAACATTTTCAATAAAGCCTATGAGATTGGGGTGAAGGACTTTTATGTTGAGCTCGAAGCCGTTAAAAGCGGGATTACCCAATTCGAAGGTGTCTGGCAATGTTTCAACTATTTGAACGATGCATCTTTTGTAAAATAGAAAACAAAACTCAAATTTAGCAGGATAATCGATTATGAAAAAAAAATGTTCCTATAGAAAAAAGGTAATTCAGTTCGCCATGTATGTGTTCGTAATGGCCGGAATTACTGGTTGTAATCCTTCGGAAAAGGGAAAAACCGATCAGGAAAAAATAAAGGAAATGGTTTCGGCCTTGAGCCTGGAACAAAAGGCTCAGTTGCTGATTGGTACCGGCATGTTCATGGATTTGCCGGATTCCATCAAAAATATGTTTGGCGATCGGAAAATGGACGAAAATACAGACACTCTGTACACCAATATGGTTGATCGTATCCGGAAATATCTCCCGGGTGCAGCAGGCTTTAGCTCCGAGTTTCCGGAAATAGGCATTAGCTCGCAGGTATTGGCCGATGGGCCGGCCGGTTTACGGATTCAACCCAAAAGGAAAGGAGAGGAGCGAACGTATTATTGCACCGCTTTCCCGATTGCCACGGTGCTGGCTTCGAGCTGGGATACGGAGCTGGTTTACCGGGTAGGCGAGGCGATGGGAAACGATGTGCTGGAATATGGGGCCGATGTGTTGCTGGCCCCGGGGATGAACATTCAGCGCGACCCGCTGTGCGGACGTAATTTTGAATACTATTCCGAAGACCCGCTGGTGACCGGCAAAATGGCCGCGGCCATGGTTAAGGGCATCCAGTCGAACGGCGTTGGCACATCGGTGAAACATTTTGCCGCCAACAATCAGGAAACCAACCGGATGTCGGTAAATACGGTTGTGAGTGAGCGGGCCCTGCGCGAAATCTATCTGAAAGGTTTTGAAATTGCCGTGAAAGAGGCGCAACCGTGGACGGTGATGTCATCCTACAATAAAATTAATGGCGTTTACACATCCGAAAGTCACGATCTGTTGACAAAAATATTGCGTGACGACTGGGGTTTTGCCGGTTATGTAATGACCGACTGGGGCGGTGGCAGCGATGTGGTGGAGCAAATGGAAGCCGGAAACGACATGATCCAGCCAGGCCAGCCGAAGCAAATACAGGAGTTAATTGCAGCGGTAAACGAAGGTCGTCTGGATGAAGCCGTGTTGGATCAAAACCTGTCACGTATCTTGGGAATTATGCTGAAAACTCCCAAATATCAGGGGTATGCTTATTCTTCAAATCCCGATTTGCAAGCTCACGCTAATGTAACCCGCCAGGCAGCAACAGACGGGATGGTCTTGCTCGAAAATAAAAGCCAGGCGCTTCCCATTGCTGAAAACCTGAAAAAAGTGGCTGCTTTCGGAAATACTTCCTACGATTTTGTTGCCGGGGGCACGGGCAGTGGCGATGTCAACGAGGCATACACCATTTCGCTGATCGAAGGACTGAAAAGCGGGGGTTTCGAAACCGATGGCGAATTGGCTGCCATTTACGAAGCCTACATTAAAGAAACCCGTGCCAAAGCCGGCGCGCCAAAGAACTGGCTGGCTGCCTTGATGGGCGGTAAAGAACCGGTTGAGGAGATGCCCCTAGCAAAAGCACTGGCTGCAAAAATGGCCGGTAAGGCGGATGTTGCCCTGATCACAATTGGCCGCAACTCGGGCGAAGGTGGTGACCGGGAAGCAGTGGAGGGCGATTTTTACCTGACAGCAACCGAAAAAGCCTTGATCAAGGATGTTTCGGAGGCATTCCGGGCAAAAGGCAAGAAAGCGATTGTGGTGCTAAATGTGGGCGGTGTAATTGAAACCGCCAGCTGGCGCGAATGGCCCGATGCTGTTTTGATGGCTTGGCAGCCGGGACAGGAAGCCGGTAACTCGGTAGTGGATGTGCTTACCGGCAGGGTGAACCCTTCCGGCAAACTGGCGATTACCTTCCCGATTTCTTATCAGGATGTCCCATCGGCTAAAAATTTCCCGGGCGTTGAGGTGAAATCGGACCAAACGGATGATGCCGCCGATTTATCCGGCTTCTCGTTTATGCGGCGTGTGCCCTGGGAGGTTGTTTATGAAGAAGATATTTATGTGGGCTACCGCTACTACAACACGTTTGGCGTACCCGTGGCTTACGAATTTGGCTACGGACTGTCGTACACCAATTTCGAATACGCCAATTTACAGCTGGGCTCAACCACTTTCGACGGCATGCTTACTGCTTCGGTTGAAGTAAAAAATACAGGTTCGTTTGCCGGACGCGAAGTGGTGCAGGTATATGCCAGCGCCCCGAACGGCAAACTGGAAAAGCCCGAAGCAACATTGGTCGCTTTTGGAAAAACCCACTTGTTGCAGCCGGGTGAAACCGAGACCCTCAGCTTCACCATTGCCGCAAGCGATTTGGCATCGTTCGACGAGGCGGCTTCGGCCTGGATTGTGGAACCGGGAAGCTATGCACTAAAAGTGGGTGCTTCTTCGCTGAAAATACATCAAACCGCTTCGTTTGAGGTTGACTCGGAGATGAATGTTGGTCAGGTGAGCAAAGCCCTGGCCCCACAGCGCAACTTCGACCGGTTAAGTTTCAACAAATAAAATAGTAGGTTTCGTTTTATAAGGATTGGTTAGTTGAATTGGTTTTCTGCACTTCCGGACTTGTGCCGGGGTGCAGAATCCTTTTAATTGAATAACGATGAGAAAACTTTCAGCAATTTTTATATCCACAGCTTGTCTTTCGGTTGCGTGGGTTGGGTGCGGCCCGCAATATACGCTCGAAGAAAAAGATGGGTTTACGCTGGTGAATAATCAAGGCGGACCAACATTGGGGTATTCGCCTGCTTCGGGTGTAAAAATTTTAACGGTTGACAGATTGGCGTTTAAAGACTTAAATAAAAACGATGAACTGGATGCTTACGAAGACTGGCGTTTGCCGGTTGACGTGCGTGCCCGGGATTTGGCCGGTAGGATGTCGGTGGAGCAAATGGCCGGGTTAATGCTGTATAGCGGACATCAGGCAATTCCTGCCCGGGGAACCGGACGTTATGGGGCAACCTACAGCGGAAAGCCATTTGATGAAAGCGGGGCAAAGTCCAGCGATTTGTCGGATGCCCAAAAAGTTTTTCTGACCGATGACAATTTGCGCCATGTGCTGGTTACTTCTGTTGAAAGTCCGGCCGTGGCAGCCCTATGGAACAACAACGTGCAGGCATTGGTCGAGGGCATTGGACTGGGAATTCCGGTCAACAACAGTTCCGATCCGCGCCATGGCAGCGATTCGTATGCCGAGTTCAATGCAGGCGCTGGGGGCAAAATATCGATGTGGCCCGGCACGCTCGGCATTGCCGCATCTTTCGACCCGGGGCTGATGAAGCAGTTCGGTGAAATTGCTGCTGCCGAATACCGTGCGCTGGGTATTGCCACGGCGCTTTCTCCGCAGATTGATCTGGCTACCGAGCCACGCTGGAGCCGCTTCGATGGTACCATGGGCGAAGACCCGGACCTGGCAACCGATATGGCCCGTGCCTATGTGGATGGTTTTCAAACTTCATTCGGTGAAGATGAAATTGCCAATGGATGGGGCTATAAAAGTGTGAATGCCATGGTGAAGCACTGGCCGGGCGGCGGTCCCGAAGAGGCGGGGCGGGATGCCCATTTCGGCTATGGCGCCTATGCCGTATATCCGGGAAATAATCTCGCCGATCATCTGCAACCGTTTACCGAAGGGGCTTTCAAACTGGATGGGGCAACTGGCATGGCTTCGGCCGTGATGCCGTATTATACCATTTCGTTCAACCAGGACACTAAGTATGGTGAGAACGTGGGAAATGCCTTCAACAAATATCTGATTACGGACCTGTTGCGCGGCGAATATGGCTACGATGGCGTGGTGTGTACCGACTGGATGATTACAAAGGATGTGCAGGCAGTTGACCTGTTTCAGGGCAAAAGCTGGGGTGTGGAAACCCTCACCGAAGCCGAGCGGCATTATAAAGCGATTGAAGCTGGCGTTGACCAGTTTGGCGGTAATAATGAAATGGGGCCGGTGATTGAAGCCTACCAGATGGGCGTGAAAGAGCATGGAACCGAATATATGCGAGAACGTTTTGAACAATCTGCCGTGCGGTTGCTGCTGAATATTTTCCGGGTAGGTTTGTTTGAAAATCCGTACCTGGATGTTGACGAAACAGAGCACATTGTTGGAAATCCCGAGTTTATGGCGGCCGGTTTCCAGGCGCAGCTTCGGTCGGTGGTGATGCTGAAAAACCGGCAACAGACACTTCCGCTACAAAAACATTTAAAAGTGTATGTTCCCAAGCGTCATGTTCCGGGCGGACGCAACTGGTTTGGTGTTGAAACCCCCGAAAAATGGGAATATCCCTTTAATATGGATGTGGTAGAAAAATACTTTGAGGTGGTTGATATACCTGTTGAAGCCGATTTTGCACTGGTTGGGGTGGCCAACCCGAATGGTGGTGTCGGGTACGATCGGGTAGATTTGGAAAAAGGTGGCAACGGGTATGTGCCCATCAGCCTTCAGTACAATCCTTACAAAGCCATTGAGGCCCGCGATCCGAGCATTGCCGGCGGAAGCCCTTTCGAAAATTTTACCAATCGCTCGTACTGTGGTAAGTCAGTTACGACCAGCAATACAGCCGACATGAAGATGGTGAACGATACCAAACTGAAAATGGGAAATAAACCGGTGATCGTGGTGGCAAAAATTTCCAATCCCATGGTTTTTGCGGAAATTGAACCCAGCGCTTCGGCGATCCTGGTTCACATGGGCGTGCAGGACCAGGCCCTGCTCGATTTACTGACCGGAGCGGCCGAACCATCAGCTTTGCTGCCTTTTCAAATGCCTGCCAGCATGAAAACCGTGGAAGAACAGTTTGAGGATGTTCCGCGTGATATGAATTGTTACAAAGACTCGGAAGGAAATGTGTATGATTTTGCCTTTGGGCTAAATTGGGGCGGAGTAATTCAGGATGAACGTGTAGCAAAGTATAAGTAATCCTTTTTAGAAAAGGAGCATGAAAAAAGGCTCTACCTCCTGTTGATCGCTGGTACAGCCTTTTTCATGCTTCAATTTTTATGGCTGAAGTTTATTTCCAGTCGGTACTTTTTATCCAATCTACCACAAATTTGGCGTTTTCGTATGGAATGTCGGGCAGGAAGCCATGTCCCAGATTGAATATCCATTTTTCGTTTTCCCGAAAAAACGGCTTATAGCTTTCCAGCACTTGTTCAATTTCCTGTTGCGTTCCATACAAATAGCGAGGATCGAGGTTTCCCTGCAAGCCAACTTCCGGATGGACCAGCTGCCGCGCGTGCTCGAGCGGCATTTGCCAGTCGATGCTGACAAAATCGGCCAAATCGGGCGTAACATACTTCAGGCCGGTGCCCAATCCTTTCGGGAAGAAAATGAACGGTGTGCCGGTACTGCGGACAGCCTGGCTTATTTTTTTCACCGCTGGCATAAACAGTTCCTGGTACAGTTCAACCGGCACCAGGTTGGCATGCGTTTCGAAAAGCTGGAAGGCATCAATCCCGTGTTCAACTTGCTTTTGTGCATAGTGGGCCGACAAATCAGCAATAGCATCAATCAGCCGTTTGGCTTCCTTTTTATGCTGAAAAAGAAATTTGACGGCTTCCGGGAAATTTGGATTTGAACTGATGCCTTGCACCATGTAACACAGGGTGGTGAGCGGGGCTCCGCAAAAACCAATTAAGGGGATATTATTAGGCCGTTGACGGATAATTTCATCAATGTTCCGGTAAATGTATTCCAGTCTTTCCGGTGCAGGCTTCAAATGATTGGCCGGATGGGCCAGTCCTTTCAGCGGTTTGTTGAATACCGGTCCGTTGTCGGTAAACTCCAGTTCCATGCCCATGGCGTTCGGGATGACCAGGATGTCCGAAAACAGAATGGCTGCGTCAACCCCCAAATCATAAATGGGCATGAGAGTTACTTCGGCGGCCAGTTTTTCATCTTCCATCAACTCATGGAAAGTGTAATGCTCTTTCAGTTTATTATAGTTGGGCAACACACGTCCGGCCTGGCGCATAAACCAAACCGGCGGGCGAGAGGTCTTCTTTCCGTTTAACTTATCCAGAAAAATAGAGTTCTGCATGTCCTTCTTTTTTGCGTTTTGGAAATTTAAAGGCTTTTCAGTGCTTTTTCGCTGGCTGCGATGATGTGTTCGATATCGTCATCGGTGTGGGCATCGGAAATAAAAAGGCACTCAAACTGCGACGGGGCCAGGTAAATTCCGCTTTCCAATGATTTCTTGAAATAGCTGGCATAGCGGGCTGTGTCCGATTTCATGGCCTGGTCGAACGATTTCACTTCTTTTTCCTGTGTGAAAAATAGAGTCATCATCGAGCCGATTCGGTTGATAACTCCGGGGATGCCTGTTTTGTCGAGGTTTGCTGTTAACCCGGCTTCCAGGTTGGCGGCTTTGCGTTCCAGTTCGGCATAAATTTTCGGATTGTCCTTCAGCGTTTTCAGCATAACTTTGCCGGCCGCCATAGCCAGCGGGTTACCCGATAACGTTCCGGCCTGGTAAACAGGCCCTTCCGGCGCCAGTTGGTTCATGATTTCGGCTTTGCCGCCGTATGCGCCAACAGGCAGTCCGCCGCCAATAATTTTTCCCAACGTGGTCAGGTCGGGTTCAATGCCGAACCGTTCCTGAGCGCCTCCCGGTGCCAGGCGGAAGCCGGTGATGACCTCATCAAAAATCAACAGTGAGCCATACTGTTTGGTTAACTCCCGCAATCCATTCAGAAAACCGGGTTCGGGCAAAACCACGCCCATGTTTCCGGCTACTGGTTCAAGGATGACAGCTGCAATGTCTTGGCCCCGTTCTTTGAACAGTTTCTCAACCGATTCCAGGTTGTTGAATTCGGCCGTCAATGTATTTTGGGCAGCCGCCTTGGTAACGCCCGGACTGTCGGGCAGGCCGAGTGTGATTGCGCCCGACCCTGCTTTAATCAGAAAACTGTCGGCATGGCCGTGGTAGCATCCGGCAAACTTCACTACCAAGTCGCGGCCCGTAAATCCGCGGGCCAGGCGCAGGGCGCTCATAGTGGCCTCGGTGCCCGAGTTCACCATCCGTACTTTTTGTACCGAAGGAACCATGGCTGTAATCAGCCCGGCCATTTCTGTTTCAATTAAGGTTGGCGCCCCGTAGCTGGTACCGAGCGTGGCTGCTTCTCTCACTGCTTCAACGATTTCTTCATGGGCGTGACCCAGAATCAGAGGCCCCCACGAGGCCACAAAGTCAATGTATTCGTTTTCGTCAATGTCCCATATCCTTGCCCCTTTTGCTTTTTTTATGAAGATGGGATCGGCCTGTACGCTTTTGAAGGCTCGGACGGGTGAGTTCACCCCGCCGGGTATAAGTTGTTTGGCTTTTTCAAATGCCTGTATGCTGTTGTGGTAATTCATGATTCCAAGTTTTGAGTTCCAAATTCCAAATTGTCATAAATGACTAATGACTAATGACCAATGACCAAGACCCATTTAAACCCGGTTTCCTTTTTTTAGTTCGCTTAGTACAAATTCTTTGGCATGATAGGTGATGATCACGTCGGCGCCGGCGCGTTTGATCGAGGTCAGAATTTCTTTGATCAGACGTTCGCCGTCAACCCAACCATTGGCAGCCGCGGCTTTCACCATCGAAAATTCGCCGCTCACATTGTAGGCCACCACCGGCATGTTGAAGGTCGTTTTTACCCGGTTGATGATGTCGAGATAACTGAGGGCCGGCTTCACCATCACCATGTCGGCGCCTTCAATAATGTCCTGTTCCACTTCGCGCAGGGCTTCGTCGCTGTTTGCCGGGTCCATTTGGTAAGTGCTGCGGTCGCCAAATTTCGGAGCGCTTTCGGCAGCATCGCGAAACGGTCCGTAAAAGCCCGAAGCGTATTTGGCAGAATAAGCCATGATCGGCGTGTTTTCGTATCCGTTTTCATCCAAGGCCTTCCGGATGGCGCCTACGCGACCGTCCATCATATCGCTGGGGGCAATAATGTCGGCGCCGGCTTTGGCAAGCGTAACCGATTGAGCGGCGAGCGTGTGCAAAGTACTGTCGTTGTCCACATCGCCATCAATGATGGTTCCGCAATGGCCGTGGGTGGTATATTCGCAATTGCAAACATCGGCCACAATCATGACCTGTGGAACCGCTTTTTTCAGCGCCCGGATCGCTTTGGGGACGATGGCATCGTAGTGGCAGGCCACATGTCCGGTTTCGTCTTTCGATTCGGGGATCCCAAACAGCAGGATTTTATCAACGCCGGTGGTTTCAACCAGCTCTTCCACTTCTTTTACCAGCAGATCGATGGATAACTGGAAGTTTCCGGGCATTGATTTTATGGGGTTGCTCACATTTTCTCCGGGGCAAACGAAATAAGGCATGATCAGGTCGTCCCGGTTCACCTCTGTTTCGCGCACCATGTTTCGAATGACGGCAGTTTTTCGCAGTCTTCTTAACCGTGTGGTTGGATAGCTCATGGTTCAATATTTTTATGGTTTCTAAAATAGTCAATTGTTATTTCAGCCAGCGCTTTGTAGCTGGTTTCGTGTGCTGTTGCCAGCGGTTCCAGTCCTAGTTCGCGCATGGCAGCCGTTGTTGTTTTGCCAATGCTGATCAGCCGTAAGCCGCTTTTATTTCGTTGCAATGTTGCGTACAGGTTTTTGATGGCTGAAGGACTGCTGACGATCAATAAATCGTAAGCATCATCTTCAATCCGTTTCAATAAATTTTGGTCGATGCTTTCAGGTACACTTGTCTGGTAAACATCGACCCGGTCAACCGGATGATTTGCTGATAGTTTATGTTGCAGTGTGTCCGGAGCCAGGTTTCCAAGCACCAATAAAACCGATTCGCCCGGCGGAATGGTTCCTGACAATTCTTCAGCAAAGTCAGCTCCCGATTTTCCGCTGCCCACAAAATCGGCGACGCAACTATTTTTTAGGAGTTCTGCTGCGGTCATTTCACCCAATGCTGCCAGTTTATTACTGGCCGTTGGTTTTTGCTCCTGTAGAAAAGCGGAAACGCCATTTTTGCTTGTGAACACCAGCCATTGATAAAAACCGATTTCTTTTGGCAATTGAAATAAAAAAGGGGATACTTCGATCATGGGCAAATAGTGCACTTCAGCGCCCAATTGGCTGACGATTTCAAAAAAATCATCGGTATCTCTTTTCGGATAGGTGCAGATGATGATTTTGCCTTGCAATATGTCTGTATCCGGCAGCTTGTCCATTGTTTAAATGGTGCGGATCTGGTCCAAGATTTCTTTTCCACCTTCATCGAGTATCGATTGTGCGAGTTCGATGGCTTTTTCCGATGCTTCGTCCAGCGGGCAGTCAACAGTTTTCCGAATGACGGTTTTTCCATCCAGTCCGGCTACCAATCCCGTTAGTTTTAGCAGGTTGCCCTGTGGCTCCGAATAACAGGCCACCGGAACCTGACAGCCCCCTTCTAGGGTGCGCAACAGCCAGCGTTCGGCCATAGTGGTTTGCCAGGTAAGTTCGTCCGAAACAGCATCGACAACGCGTTGGATAAACTCATCATCTTCCCTGATTTCGATGGCAACTGCTCCTTGACTAACGGCCGGCAAAATGACTGTCGGATCCAGAAATTCGGTAATCAGTTTTTCGTATCCTAGACGAATAATTCCTGCCCCGGCCATAACCAGCGCATCGCAATGCCCGTCTTTCATTTTTTGGATGCGGGTATCCACATTTCCGCGGATGTCAACAATATTCAGGTTTGGATTGAAGTGCAACAGTTGGGTTTTTCGGCGCAGGCTGGAAGTAGCAATCCGGTCGTTTTCAGTCATCTCCGTCAGCTTTCGACCATCCTTTGAAATCAGTACATCGCGGACTTCGCCACGGGGCAACATGCCACCAATGATCAGTCCTTCAGGTAATTCCGTGGGCAGATCTTTCAAGCTGTGAACGGCAAGATCAACCTCGCCGTTTATCAGCGCCGTTTCTATTTCTTTGGTGAACAGGCCCTTGTCTCCGATTTTCGACAACGCGACATCCAGAATAATGTCGCCTTTTGTTTTGATGATCTCAATTTCGACTGTTAGATGCGGGAAAGCCCCTGAAATCGCAGCTTGCACCTGTTCGGCCTGCCAGAGGGCCAATTTGCTGCCCCGGGTGCCTATCTTGATGTTTTTTTTACTCATTGGACGGTGAAAATAGGTCGTTGATGACTTTTACATATTCGGTTTTCCGGCCGTTATCGCTGATGGTCTTCAGATTTTTGATCAACGAGTTGACCAACTTATCCGAAAACTTTTTGCCGTATTTTTCCATGAACTGAAATTCTTCTTCGGTGTGGAATTTTTTGGCTGCAGCCAATTCATTCAGGTTAACCTGATTCACAGCCGCGATAATTTTTTGAATGACCGGCGACAGGTTTTGTGTGCTCAGCCAGTCAGAAAATTCAGCAACTTTTTCAGCAATAATTACTTCGGCAACCGAAACGTAGGCTTGCTTTTTTTCCTTGTTTCCGGCTACTACTTCTTCCAAATCATCAACATTCAGCAGAGAAACCCCTTTAATTTCGGCCACATCGGGGTGAATATTGCGTGGTACCCCCAAATCGATCATCATCACCTTGGGGTGACCATTGAGGTGGGGCATAATCCGTCCGGCGTCTAAAATTGGTTCTTTGCAGGCAACCGAGCTGACAATGATTTCGGCTTCATGGATACCCGGCATCAGATCATGAAAGGGTAGGGACTTGCCGTTGTAGCGGGTGGCCAGCTCTTCCGCTTTGTTCCGGGTACGGTTGGTTACCAGGATGTTTTTGCAGCCTTTTTTGTATAGGTTTTTGATGACCAGTTCCCCGGTTTCTCCGGCGCCGATCAACAGGATTTTTTTATCCTGAAGGTTTTCGAATTGCTCGCTGCATTTTTCTACGGCGGCATAACTCACCGAAAAAGCGCCGGTGCTCATGGCCGTGTTGGTCCGTACCAGTTTGCCGGTTTCAAGCGCTTTGTTAAATAATCGTTTCAGCACTTTGCCCACTGTGCCGTTTTCTTTTGCCTGGTTGAATGCTTCCTTTATTTGCGAAACAATCTGGTATTCGCCCAGCACCATCGATTCGAGGCTGGAGACCACGCGGAACAGGTGCCTGATGGCCTCGTCGTGCTGAAAACGGTAGAAATGCTTGTGCATTTCATCGCTTTCCCCCACATGATCGTGCAGGTAGCGCAGCAAGATGCTAAAAGCGCCGGTAGAGCAACATTTGTCTGCTTTGAAGTAAATTTCGGTGCGGTTGCAGGTGGACAAAATAACGACTTCCTCGATGTATTTATTATCGTAGATGGATTTGGCGAGTTTGGCGCTTTCTGCTTTATCCAATGCAAATTTTTCTCGAATATGTACAGGTGCCGATTTATGGCTAAGACCAATAATTCCAATCATAATGGCTGTAAAAAATGAAACTTCGGATACTTTTCAACTAGTTGCTGACATCAGCTCATCAGGCAAGGCGGCGAAAGTCCAAAGAAACGGGCAATATGTTTTTTGGAATGAAATGTACCAACAAAATTTCCACCGGAAAATGTGGGGTGTAAATACGGTATTTTTATTGCTGTATCGGCAGGAAAAGCAACCTGATTACCAATTTTCTGGTTTTCCTGGAAATCGTTCCAGTGAAACTGGTAACAGTTTGAAAAAGTGGGAGTTGTTTCGGGAGTAGCAGGAAGTGAGATGTTCTTCTCATCGGGTTTGGTTTCCATATTGGCCAACGCCTCCTGGCTGGTTGCCAAGGTAAATGTCAGCACCACTCCCAGCAGGAGCAGATATGGTAACAATGAACCGGTTAGTCCGAGAAAAAACATTTTAGTACCTTTTTCAGCAAAGTTAATAATCTGATGCAAACAAACCAGTATTCAGCCAATTGAAAAAGTTGATAGATGTCAATCTAACTGGTTTGTTATGTGAGCTTTTGCTGTTGTGTAACATAGTTGAAAAAAATCATTCTTGTCAGCGCAACAGGTTTCATCGCATCGAACAAAGCAGAAAACAACCAATTCGTGCAATGGTTCGCTGAAAATGGCACTTTCTTGTATTTTATGATCATTGACTGGTGCAGGTAAAAAAATCCCAACAGCCGGATGTTGCAAGGGACGCTTTCCGGTTGTTGGGGTAATTTATAGTTTTGAGATTCCCTGTTGCTATAAAGGGAAAATTCCCTGTTCGCGGCAGTATTCAATTAATCGTTCCGGATTTTTTCCGTTATCTGTTGGACTGAGTTTCAATGCAGGTTTTTCAGGGGCTTCAAACGGAATGTCAATGCCGGGAACGTACTTCAGGTTTTCCTGGGCGTAAAAGTCGGGTTTGTTTTTCTGGCAATATTCCATACTGGCATCCATGAAAAACAAATGGAACCGGTCGGGGCCAATAATTTCGGCTACTTGTTCGCGGATGTGCTTGTCGGGCGAAATGAACGAGCAGATGGTAATAATCCCCTGATCGTTCAGCAGGCGGCAAACTTCGGCTACGCGTCGCAGGTGCTCAGCCCGGTCGGTGGGCGTGTAGTCCAGCTCTTTTGACAAGCCCGAACGCACCGAGCTGCCATCGAGCAACACCACGGTGGCGCCCATGTCAAAGAGTTGCTTTTCAAGGCTGAAAGCCATTTCATTTTTACCCGAACCATGCAAGCCGGTAATCCAAAGCGTTGCGCCTTTTTGCTTATATCGCTGCTGGTATGCTTCATCAGATATCAAGCCTTGGCCGCGACGGATTTGCTCCTTCTCGTGATCGCTGATGCGCGAGGGCAGGTCGTCGGCACTAAGTTTGTCGATGATCATTCCCACCGCCACCGTATTGTGGCTAACAGGATCAATCAACACAAATGAACCGGTGCTTTTGTTCTTTTTATACGGATCGAAAAACAGCGGCTTATTGGTCGTCAGCACTGCACGGCCTATTTCATTCAGCTCAAAATGATCGATTTCCGATTTTTGAAGCGTGTTGACATCAACTTTGTATTGAATTTTATCGATGCGCGCCTTGGTATTGTTGTTGGCGTGCTTGATAAAAAAGTGGGTTGTCGGGTCCATGGGCTTTTCGTCCATCCAAACCAGCATCGACTCAAAGTGGCGTTCCATGCGCGGAAGATTGTCGGGATACACAATCATGTCGCCGCGCGAAATGTCAATTTCATCTTCCAGGGTGATGGTAACCGATTGTGGTGGGAAAGCTTCATCCAATTCACCGTCATACGAAACAATGTTCCGGATGACTGAGGTTTTTCTGGAAGGGAGCACCATTATTTTTTCGCCTTTGCGCACAATGCCCGAGGCTACCCGCGACGAAAAGCCGCGGAAGTTGTTGTCGGGTTTCAGTACATACTGTACCGGGTAGCGCATATCGTCAAAGTTGCGGTCGGAGCTGATGTGTACGGTTTCCAAAAAGTCGAGCATGCATTTGCCTTTGTACCAGGGCATCCGCGCGGATGGTTCCACCACGTTGTCGCCTTTCAGCGCCGAAAGCGGGATGAAGTTGACATCCGGAATATCGAGTTGGGCCACAAAGTTTTTGTAGTCTTCGCAAATCTCGTCAAAGATTTTCTGGTCGAAATTGACCAGGTCCATTTTATTGACGGCCAGCACGACGTGCTTGATTCCCAGCAGCGACACCAGGAAGGTGTGGCGGCGGGTCTGGGTGATCACCCCTTTGGTGGCATCAATCAGGATGATGGCCAGGTTGGCGGTGGAGGCGCCGGTCACCATGTTGCGGGTATATTGTTCGTGCCCCGGTGTGTCGGCAATGATAAATTTGCGTTTGTTGGTCGAGAAGTAGCGGTAAGCCACGTCGATGGTGATGCCTTGTTCCCGTTCGGCTTTCAGCCCGTCGAGCAATAAAGCGTAATCAATGTCTTCGCCGGCGTGGCCAATGCGTTTGCTGTCGCGTTCGAGTGCCGAAAGTTGGTCTTCGTAAAGTTTTTTACTGTCGAAGAGCAACCGTCCGATCAGGGTTGATTTGCCATCGTCAACCGATCCGGCTGTAAGCAAACGGAGCAGGTCTTTCTTTTCGTCCTGATCGAGGAATGCCTTGATGTCGAGGAAGCCCCCCTCTTTCCCCCCGATGGGGGGATGATTTGGAGCAGCTGTATCTGAATTTTTATTTGTTGTCATTTCATTCAATTTTATCCGCAACTTTTTTATTTTTTTCTATCTCTTCCCCTTTGGGAAGGTCGGGAGGGGCTTTAGAAGTAACCTTCCCGTTTCTTTTGCTCCATGCTGGCTTCCTGGTCGAAATCGATTACACGGGTGGTGCGTTCCGAAACGGTCACCGTCATCATTTCTTCCACAATTTTTTCAATCGTATCAGCCTCCGATTCGATGGCGCCGGTAAGTGGGTAACAGCCCAATGTGCGGAAACGTACTCTTTTCATCTCCGCCTTGGCAGCCAGTTCTTTTGGCATGCGTTCATCGTCCACCATAATCAGGTTGCCGTCCACATTCACCACAGGGCGTTCTTTGGCGTAGTATAGGGGCACGATAGGGATGTTCTCCAGACGGATATATTGCCAGATATCCAACTCCGTCCAGTTCGAAATCGGGAACACACGGATGGATTCCCCTTTGTGTACGCGTGCATTGTAGATGTCCCACAGTTCGGGGCGCTGGTTTTTGGGGTCCCATTGGTGGAATTTGTCGCGGAACGAGAAGATCCGCTCTTTGGCCCGCGATTTTTCTTCGTCGCGGCGGGCGCCCCCAAAGGCAGCATCAAATTTATATTTGTTCAGGCCTTCCAGCAATGCCTGTGTTTTCATCATATCTGTGTGAACTTTACTTCCGTGGGTGAATGGCCCCACGCCCGATTCGAAACCTTGTTTGTTGTAATGCACTAGCAGGTCCCAGCCATTTTCTTTGGCATAGTTGTCGCGGAATTCGATCATTTCGCGAAATTTCCATTTCGAGTCGATGTGCATCAGTGGGAAAGGTACTTTTCCCGGGTAGAAGGCTTTTTCGGCCAACCTGACCATGACCGATGAGTCTTTTCCGATGGAATACAACATCACCGGGTTTTCAAATTCGGCAGCTACCTCCCGGATGATATGGATCGCCTCGGCTTCGAGCTCCCGTAAATGTGTCAGCGTATATTTATTCATAGTTACAATTTTTCTATTCAGGCCACGGCCTTCAATCTAAAAAACATTCGCCCGCAAAAATAGTTGATTCTGGCTAACTTTTATGGGTATTAATTCTTATTCTTCCGGCTAAAATGGCCAGATCATCGGAATGAGGATGATGGAAATGATGAAGGCGATTACGTTGAGCGGCAATCCGATTTTTGTGTAGTCGCTGAATTTGTAGTTTCCCAAACCCTGCACCAATAAATTGGTTTGGTAACCAATTGGCGTGGCAAAACTGGCCGAAGCCGCGATGCAGATGGCGATAAAAAACGGTTTCGGGTCAACATTCATTTGTTGGGCAGCCGAATAGGCAATGGGGAAAACCAGGGCGGCAGCTGCATTGTTGGTAATCACTTCGGTAAACAGGGCGGTAATCAGATAGATGGTAATCAGCACGCCAAGAGGGCCAAACGATTTTGAGAAGTTGATGGCTGTGTGGGCAATGTTGTCGGCTGCACCGGAGTTTTGCAGCGCTTTGCTGAGGCCAAATGCGCAGGCAATGGTGATTAGCACGTCCCACGAAATTGCTTTGGTGTATTTCCGGTTGGGCAAAATATTGATCCAGGCCATCAGAATGGCAACGATGGCGGCAAAATAGAACATGTCGGGGTGTTCGCCGTTAATTTCGGGCAAATAGCGGCCAACGGTTGCACCAACAATCATCAGCAAAACCAGCAGGATGGCGAACAACCGTTGCCCGCGATAACGGGGTGGGGGAATTTCACCAATAAAGGAAGTGAGGTAAAATATTTTGGATTCGCCCCAGTTTTTGATGAAGTTTTCGTTGGTCAGCAACACCAGGCTGTCGCCGGCTTTCATGCGCACCGATCCCACGTTTGTCGAGATGGTTTCCCCGTTCCGGTAAACTGCAAGTACTTCGGCCTGATAGTGGTTCAGAAAGTCAAATTCGTCGATTGTTTGATTGATGCCGGGAAACCGGGGGGCAATGACTGTTTCAATCTGTTTGATGTCCGTGCTTTTATAAAATTTGCCAAAGCCTTTCATGGCTTTCAGTTCCAGTTTCCGGTGGGTGACGAGGGGGACCAGGGCATCCGTTTTCACCGCCACTACCAGTTTGTCATCTTGTTGAAGTTCGAACCTGCCTTTGCGGGTGTCAATAATTTTATTGTCCCGTTCAATGGAATGGATGATGATGTCTTTCAGCAAATGAGTCCGCCCGTTGTTGATCTCCTGTCCCACCAGCGAACTATTCTGTGGCAAACAGGCATCCAGAAAATACTCTTTGTAGTCCTGATAATGGCGTTTGCTGCGGTTCTTTTGACCAGGCAATAATTTGTGGCCTAAAAAAGCCAGGTAAATAAAGCCAGCCAAGGCTATCCAAATTCCCACTTTGCCCAGTTCAAACATGTACAGTCCCGAAAGGTTGTTCTGAAGCATCAATCCGTGTACAACCAGGTTGGTTGATGTGCCGATTAACGTGCAAATACCGCCCAGGATCGTTGCATACGATAGCGGAATCAGGAATTTTTGCGGGGAGAGGTTCATTTTTTCTGCCCAGTTTTTAATCATGGGCGCAAAAATGATCACAACCGGTGTGTTGTTCAGAAAAGCCGAAATGGCCGAAACCGGGATCAGGATCTTGGCCAGGGTGATTGGCATTTTTCCTCTTCGTTTGGGAAGAAATGCACGAGCTACAATGTTTAGGGCCCCGGTTTGGCGAACACCTTCGCTTACCAAAAAGAGTACGGCAACGGTAAGCATCCCTTTGTTTGAAAAGCCAGCCAAACTTTCCTGTGTATTGACAACTCCGGTGGCCATTAATACCACCAGTGCCGAAAATAACAGCAATCCGGGACGCATCCAGTCGTAAACCAATGCTACGATCATAATTACGATAACAGCCAGAACGAAGTAGCCTTCAAAAGTCATTGATGTTAGATTTTCGCGTAAAGGTAGGCTTATTTGCTTAGCCGGGCATGGAGTAAAATACTTATTTCAGGTGCAGGTATAGGGGCTGTCCGAAAAAATTGGGCTCTATCTTCCTCATTTTGTGGTCTCCCCAAAATCATGTTTTGCCGGAATAGATTTTTTTAGAAATTTTATTTTGAAGTTTTAGAGAAAAAATCTAGTTTTGCAGCGCCTTTAAACAAAAAGGCTACACATAACGAGGATGACTCAGTAGCTCAGCTGGTAGAGCACATCCCTTTTAAGGATGGGGTCCTGGGTTCGAATCCCAGCTGAGTCACACCGAAAGAAGTCAAAAAGACTCAAAAGCGCTTAAATCGAATGGTTTAAGCGCTTTTTTATTTTGTGCAGATATCAAAAACAGGCATAGAATCGCAAAGTAAACGAGACTATATCGAGACCTATCCGAAGAAAACCGACAATAGGTCTCGGTAATCGATGTAATTTTCTGATGATCAATTCATTTTGAATGATTTTGTTTCGTTTTGATGCTTGGATATGAGACCCCAAACGGGTAGTTTTAAGTAGGGAAACGAGACCATTTTTTAACCACAAAAATGAGTTGAGTTATGAGAGTGACCGTAAATCTCTCTTTAAAGAGATCAAAATCCCGCACTGACGGGAAATGCCCGGTTTATGTTCGGTGCACCATGAACAATCAACGTTTTGAATTATCTACGGGGATTTTTGTTGTTCCCGACTCTTGGGATGATGGTCGGCAACAAGTTGCTGGTAGAGCAGAAGATCCCAAAATCCTGAATAATCGGTTGGACAAAATCAGGACCAGGGTCCAGGATGTCTACAACCAGTTGGAATCGAAAGGAGAACCTTTCTCTACCCTACAGGTGAAAAGCAAATTATTGGGAGTAAGTAATGAAAAAGGCGTACTGGAAATACTAGATGGTATTATTAAAGGGATAGCTTCCCGGGTCGGAAATGACTATTCCGAGGGAACGCTAAAGCATTACAAAACAACCCGGGTGCGACTGGCTGAATTCTTCAAAAGCAGGTTCGGCAGAAATGACATGGCATTATCGGCGGTCGATTACAAGTTTCTGAGTTTATTCGACCTGTACTTGAAAACCGAACTCAGGTTAAGGCCAAATACGGCCCTCACCTACCACAAGCATCTAAAAAAGGTTTTAAATGTAGCCATCGCCATGAATCAGCTTTCCCATAATCCTTACCGCTCTTTCAAAGTTTCTCGCAATGAAACGCATCGGGATTACCTGACAATCCGGGAATTGGAAAGAATCAAACGTAAAGAAATCAGCACAACCCGAATGCAGATCATTCGAGATGTTTTTGTTTTTGCCTGTTACACCGGACTGGGCTATGCAGAACTAAGTAACCTTAGCAGCACTCATATCCACCAAGGTGATGACGGAGAAAAATGGATTATCATTGATCGGATGAAAACAGAGATTCGCTGCCGGGTTCCATTGCTGCCACAAGCCAATATCATCTTGCAGAAGTATGAAAACTTTCCGGTGAATCGAAACAGAGGCAAATTGCTTCCGGTGCATTCAAACCAAAAGATGAATGAATACCTTAAGGAACTGGCTGGTATCTGTGGGATCACGAAGAATTTATCCATGCATGTTGCTCGCCATACCTTTGCTACATCTGTTACCTTGGCAAATGGAGTTCCGATTGAAACAGTTTCAAAAATGTTAGGCCACACTTCGTTAAAAACAACGCAGATTTATGCAAGGATTGTGGATTCAAAAATATCAACGGATATGAGAAAACTTAAATTGACTTTGAACCATTAACAAAAGAACAGCAAACTCTGATTGTTGAGCTAAAAATATATCTTTGTGGTTTATTGATATTTTCGTGGAAAAGGTAAAATCAAATACGGAACTTTTACTTCTGCTAAAGGAAGGAAACATGGTAGCTTTTGATACCATATATGAGAAGTATTGCAGGAGGTTGTTTGGATTCGTCGTCCGATATGTAAAGCTAGAATCGGAGGCTGAAGAAATTGTCCAGGATGTATTTGTTAGATTATGGGAGAACCGGGAAAAAATAAATGTTTACTCGTCTTTTGAGTCATACCTGTTTACGATCTCATACAACTCTGCAATAAGTCTTTTGCGAAAGAGAATCCATGAAAAGAAATATCTGGAACATTTAAAATATATTCAACAAGAGCACAATGCACCTTCATTAACCGATGAGTTGTATTTCAATGAGCTCAATAGCAAGATCCAATCTTTGCTTTCAGATTTAACTCCCCGACAAAAAGAAATATACCAGTTAAGCCGAGAAGAAGGATTAACCCATGATGAAATTGCAAAAAAGTTGGGAATTTCCACCAATACCGTTAAGAATCACATGGTCTCTGTTCTTAGTTTTTTAAGATCGAATATGGATAATGGTCTGATTATAAATGCTCTGTTTGTCTATTTATTTATTTAGAGAAAAAAACTGGATTTTGCTTAGTCCTATGATGCTCGTCAAGCGTACAACATGACGAATGATCAAAAGAACAGTACAGGCTCATAGCATTCAATAAATCAAGGTGAATGTTTATTGTGATCATCCAAGGTAAATTTTGAAACTGTAGGAATGACAAAAGAATTGCTAATAAAATTTTTAGAAAACCAATGTACTCCGGATGAATTGGAGAAGGTCTTATTCTGGATCGAAAAGGAAGCCTTATTGGAAGGAAAAGATTTAGCTTATGATGATTGGAAATCATTCCGTAATGAAGAGGCTTGTGTAGATCTGAACGTTTCTTTTAATTCTCTCCTTGATAAAATTCACCACAAAATAAATATCAATCAATCATCTGGCCCTAGGACCAGGCAACTGCGGATTTCTTCACAAGTCACAACCTGGCTAACAAAAGCGGCAGCAATCCTTCTTATACCCGTCCTTTCAATTCTTATTTACACGCTCTCCTTTATACCCATCCATACTTCAAAATATGCTGATATGGTTGTCGATTCACTTGAAATAGTAGCTCCTACAGGATCTAGAACTGTGGTTCAACTATCTGACGGCACCGAAGTTCATTTGAATTCAGGAAGTAAGATAAAATATCCGAGGAGTTTTGATGGAGAAAACCGGGAGTTGAGTTTATCTGGTGAAGGTTTTTTTGATGTCGCTCACGACCCGGAACATCCTTTTGTTGTAAAAACAAAACGAGTGAATGTGAAAGCATTGGGTACTAAGTTTAATGTTTTGTCATACCCTGAAAATGATGCCGTTGCAACAACATTAGTCGAGGGAAAAGTCGTTATGGAGAGATTTACAGAGGATGGTAAAATAGAGAATATTGAGACCATGACGCCAGGACAGCATGTTGAATACAATATCAATTCAGGGAAAGCCTCGAGTACAAACAGAAACATCGAGAAATACATTGCATGGAAAGATGGATTGCTGATTTTTGATAATTCTAATATTAATGAAGTGGCAGAGAGACTGAGTCGGATGTTCAATGTGGAAATCGAAGCAGCACATGAAATCGAGGATTATACCTATACGGTGAAATTTGTGGATGAATCGCTCACTCAGATTCTTGATCTTCTGACCAAAGCAACCCCTGTTGACTATGTTTTTCTACCGCGTGAGAAATTACCCGATGGTACTTACTATAAACAAAAGATAATTCTAAAAGAACGATATGAGCACCAAAATTTTAAATAAATATATGCGCATGAACTATTAACTATCAAAAAAACAAGGAAGTGCAACAACACTTCCCTGTAGAGAGTAAAATCATCCCTGCAGCAAACAGGGCTAATTCTAATTTTAACAAAACAAATGTATGAAAAAAAATGAACGTTTCAGATGGGAACTGAAAGTCCCTATTGTAAAAAAACTATTGCGAATTATGAAACTAACTACTTTTCTTTTACTGGTTTCTGTTTTGGGAGTATTGGCAAATAAATCATACTCACAAACAATGGACCTCAAAATGGAGAATACCACTCTAAAAGAGGTACTTTCGAAAATAGAGGATCTGAGTGAGTGCAATTTCCTTTATAGTGAGAAATTTATTGATGTGCAGCGAAAAGTTTCGGTAAATTTTGAGAATGCGAAAATTGACGACGTGCTAAATTCATTATTTGCTGACACCGATATTGAATTTGAAAGGAAAGATCGGATCATAATTCTCTCTCAGAATACTGAACCTCCCGTTTCACCGCAACCCCGTACCATTTCAGGGCGCGTGAATGATTCCTCTCTCGAACCACTTCCAGGAGTAACCGTTTTTTTGAAAGGTACAACCCAAGGGACGATCACCGATGTTGATGGAAACTACACGATTGAACAGATTCCCGCTGATGGCACCTTGGTGTTTTCTTTTGTGGGTATGAAAACCCAGGAAATTTCAATTGGAAATCAATCAACGATCAATGTGCAAATGGAAGAAGATGCCGTTGGGATCGAAGAAGTTGTGGCAATTGGCTATGGCTCAGTCAAAAAGAGCACTTTAACATCAGCAGTTTCCAAAATGGATGCAAATCAACTCGAAAATCGACCGCTTGCCCGTGCAGAAACAGCGCTTCAGGGACAGTTGGCTGGCGTTAGTGTTCGCACAACAACAGGGGAGCCCGGAGCTGATATGCAAATCCGGGTGCGCGGAGCTGCATCGGTTAATGCGAGCTCTGATCCTTTGTACGTCGTGGATGGAGTTCCCATCAATACACTGGCAGGTATCAATCCAGCCGACATTGCTTCGATTGAAGTATTAAAGGATGCAGCATCATCAGCCATCTACGGTTCACGCGGTTCGAATGGTGTTGTGATAGTTACGACAAAAAAAGGAGGCGCAAGAGCACCTCAAATCTCATTTACAGCTACTTATGGCATTCAGACTCTGGAGAAAAAAATGGATCTGTTGAGTGCTGTAGAGTGGATGGAATTCAGAACCAGATGGAATGATGCAAGTTATCTCTCAGCTGCCAAATCAAAAGGCATAACCGATGCCAGCATTATGGATTCGAATGCAGCACGTTTAAGCAAATTGGGAATTAGCGGTATCAACTATAATTATGTATTAGATGATCGTTGGTTTAATTACATGAGCGACGAAATGAGATCGACACACACATATACTCCATCTTCAGAAGGATTAAGTTTGCTGGATTGGCAGGATGAGTACTTCAGAGAAGCGGCCATCCAGGAATATAACATGAGTGTAACAGGGGGGAATGAGCAAACAAGTTACCTGTTCTCTGGAGGATACCTAAATCAGGATGGAATCGCGACCGGAACGTCTTACGAAAGAATTTCCTTCCGGACAAACATCGAGTCAAAATTCAGTAAATATCTGTCCGCGGGGCTTTCACTTGCGCCAACCTATACAAGAAGTGAAGGCGGAGGATGGGCTAATGGAAAGGACACACAGTCGCATGCTGTGTTGACGTCAATTCCTGTTTCCGAACCCGGTGTGGGGTATATGACAAACGTTGAGCCGAATGTGAGATATCCCTGGGCTGGCAGTACTCCCAGTCCTATCTATTATATGGAAAAAAACATAAACCTTGACGAAACTTTGCGTTTTATAGGTAATGCGTTTATACGAGTGAAGCCTCTCGATGGATTAAATATTGAATTATCGGCATCTGCCAATTATTTCGATATGGAAGGTTCCTCTTACATTTACTCTAGTACCAGCAGAAATTGGACTCAAGGAGAAGGACAAGATTCATCTGGCGGACACAGGACTGCACGTAGCTGGAGTACGTTAGTGCAGGCTTTGGTCAACTATGACCGCACCTTTGAAAGACATACATTCGGGGCGATGGTTGGTGCGTCATCAGAAAAAACAAACATCGGTTTTTCGACCAATCAAACGTTCAATAAACCATTTCCCAACGACGCGATTAACTATTCTTTCGATGGTTCAAAAATCGCGATCGGTACTGATCTTGTTACCCAAAGAACTCCGAACAATCTGGCCTCGGTTTTTGGACGTCTGCAATACAATTTCGACGAACGTTACCTGATTTCAGGTAGCTTACGTTACGATGGAGGATCCATCTTCGGAGCAAATAACAAGTGGGGGATGTTTCCAGCGATATCCGGAGGTTGGGTACTTTCAAAAGAGCAATTTTTTAAAGATCTTAATATCAGTTGGCTAAATGCAATGAAGCTGAGAGCCAGCTACGGAGTAACAGGTAATAATTCTATCAGTAGTACGGCTGCATATCCCTCCTTGCGTGCAGTAACCTACAATGGTTTTGCCGGGTATACTGCCAACTCCTTAGGAAACCCAGACCTGGGTTGGGAAAAAACGCACAGTACAGACGTCGCTGTTGATTTTGCATTCCTGAATAACCGGATTCAATTATCATTAGATTGGTACACCAAAACAACGAATGATTTGTTATATCAGGTTCCTTCAATGGGAGCTTCAGGATTTACAACAGTATGGGACAATTTGGGCAACATTCAAAATAGAGGGGTTGAGATTGAATTGAATACTATCAATTCAAATGGAAAGCTAAAGTGGAACACGTCTTTAAATATTTCATACAACGAGAATGAAGTAAAATCGCTCGGAATTGACGATACGCCAATCTATTCCGGTTTTGCCAGCAGCAATCCTTCCAACATTCTTATTGTTGGTATGCCGATTAACACCTATTATATGTATGATGCCATCGGAGTTTGGAAGACTCAGCAAGAGATAGACGATTATAGTGCTGCTCATAGTTCTGTGCCTGTAACATTTGAAGGAAAGACGATTCGTCCGGGAGACATTAGGTACAAAGATGTAAATAATGACGGCGTATATGATAAAGAAAATGACAGGGATTATTTGGGAAGTCCGACTCCAAAGTTTGTTTATGGTTTGACGAATTCATTTACATATAAGAATTTTGATTTGTCGATACTGTTGACTGCGCAAACCGGAGGTCAGATTTACGGTATTATTGGTCGCGCCAATGACCGACCGAGCATGGGAGCTAGTAGTAACGTGTTGGGACGATGGCGAAATGCATGGTGGTCAGAAGAAGAACCCGGTGACGGCAAAACGCCATATATTTTAAGCTCGACAACGGGCGCCACACTTGATTCGCGCTGGCTTTATTCTTCAAACTACCTAAGAGTGAAGAATTTAACCCTGGGATATAAAATTCCTGTTAATCCCAAAACTATTTCATTTGCCCGTGTTTATTTCTCGGCTGAGAACCTAATAAAATGGGATAAATACTATGGTGGATATTCCCCCGAAGCAGCGAATAATGGATCTGGACCGGGAGGGCAAAGTTCAGTTGGACTTGATTATAGTGGATACCCATTGTCTCGTGTTTTCACTATAGGAGTAAACCTTACATTTTAACTAATTAAACTAGAATAGTATGAAATTAATATTCAGATATAAACATATTGTTGTAGCATTCTTTTCACTGTTTGCCACTGTTGCTTGCGATGACTTTCTTGATACAGCACCCGCCAATTTATTAAGTTCCGATGGTTTCTATCAGACTCCGGCTCAGTCGGAACAGGGGCTCATGGGGGTATATGCCGATCTCCGGGACTTAGCCGAGGATGAATTCCTGTTGCTGTCAGAATGCCGTTCGGATAATGTATGGGCAAACCCGACTCCGAATGCTTTGAGGGAATTTTCCGAAATTTCATCGTTCAGAGCGGGATATGACCTTCCAGTGATCAATAATGCATGGAACATCTGGTATAAAGTGATTTACGATGCCAACGTGGCGCTTGTAAAAATTCCGGATTGTGACTTCGGAACCAACGATGCCATAAAGGAACAATTTTTGGGTGAAGTGCATTTTCTTAGAGGTTGGGCTTATTTTGAATTGGTAAGACTATTTGGAAATATTCCGATTATCGATTCACCCATGTCGCCTTCAGCTGTCAAAGATGTGGCTCAGTCGACCGCTCGTGAAGTTTATGATGAGATCATTGTGCCTGATTTAATTGCTGCTAAATCGAAACTACCCCTAGGTTCAGGTATGGTAGACAGTAAAGGTAGTTCTATTGCAACAAGTGGTCGTGCCGATAAAATTGCGGCTCAGGCTATGCTGGCGCGTGTTTATATGACTATGGCCGGATTTCCGGTCGATGATGCCTCAGCGCTTTCTTTGGCTGAAACAGAACTGAAAGCTGTTATTACATATTCAGAAAGTAATGGCGATAAATTCTGGGCGCCGGACAGTACCGAATGGAGAAAGCAGTGGATGCCAGCAGATGAGTACTATAATAGGTATTCAATTTTTGCGATTCAGTACCGTTCCGGGGGAACAGGAAATCCAGCCATCTTTTGGTTTGGCCCGGCGCTTCCGCCAACGTATACCGGACAACGAATCTTTGGAAACGACTTTTGGGTGGAGAAAAGCCTGATGTACGAGTTTGATAAGACATACTCTGTTAACGGAGAGGATCGAAAAGATATAAGGGGAATAGGTTATTCTGTTCTTACCGGATATGATGCTGAACCTAATTTTCCCGCATATTCTCAGACAACAGATAAATTGGAATTGGCCGATGGTACAGAAGTTGACGTTTTTACGAATAGCATTTTTTACAAATATCTTCCGTCAAAGAGAAAGATCGCAAACTTGAACATGTCGCTTGATGTTGAATCCAGTATGCTAAATGCAGACGACTGGCCGGTAAATCTTCCGATTATCCGATATGAAGACATTCTTTTGATGTATGCTGAAATTCTGGCATCCAAAGATGTTTCCGCGGCAATGAATATCGTGAATAGAATTCGCCAAAGAGCTGGGTGCACGCCTGAAGTAGCTTCATCCGCAGCAGCGGCGATGGAATCTATCAAACGGGAACGTCGCGTTGAGCTAATGGGCGAAGGTGTGCGCTGGTTCGACCTGGTTCGCTGGAATGAATGGCAATCGGCTATTACCGATAAGTTTGATCGCTATAACAATCCGGATGGAACCGATGCCGCCAATGTGAAGAATGGGCGTTACTTGTACCCTATTCCACTGGAGCAAATCAATGTTAAACCTGGATTCTATCAACAAAACGAGGGCTATTAGGCCTCTGCATTGCAGGCAGCGATTGTAGCGGTTGCTGCCTGTAATTTTTTTACCTGACTTTACTTCCAACACGTACATGGCCTGATGTTGATCATAGGCTGATACGAGATAAGTAACACAGAGAAAATAGCCTTTTAAATGCTGCATGTTACAACCGACAATACTCGGTCATTCCCATAATCTAGGAGCACTTCCTTTTCTGTCGGATTTGATTCCTAAAAAATCAATCATCGGAAACGGATGACGAACAATTGTAGACCACAAGGTCAATCGTGCTGCTTTAACCAAACAAGAAACTTATGAAACGACATTTTATAACGATTCTGATTTGCTGCCTGTTTACACCTGCGCTTTTGGCACAGCCGGTAGCAAGCCCAGTCAGAATTAACCAGCTTTTCAATTTCGACTGGAAATTCAAATTAGGTAATATGACTGATGCCCAATCTGTCGCTTATGACGACAGAGACTGGCACGCATTGGATTTACCTCACGACTTTCAGATTGAACAAGCCTGGAACAAATCTGCCAGCGGTGGCCGCGGATTCAAAGATATGGGCGAGGGCTGGTACCGCAAAAGCTTTAAAGCCGACCCTGCCTGGCTAGGTAAAAGGGTGTTACTCGATTTTGAAGGAGTGATGCTTTCCGGAAAGGTTTGGCTGAATGGCCACAAGGTTGCCGATATGGAATTCGGATACCTCGGCTACGAAGCTGATATTACTGAGCACCTCAACTATAACGGTGAAAATGTGGTGGCCGTTTATGCCACGACCGGTAAAAACAGGAATTCACGCTGGTACACCGGTGGCGGGTTATTCCGTGATGTACACATGGTTGTTAAGGATTCGATTTCCATAGCTCGCCACGGAGTTTTCATTACTACACCCGACATCACGGAACAAAGAGCGGAAGTTGAAATTCAGATCGATCTCGAAGGTATCAGCAATAAACGTCTGGATATCGAAATTCAAGCGAAGGTTTTCTCTCCCGATGGAAAACAAGTTGCGGTGACCAAATCGCTTGTTCCGCAGGGTAACAGATTGCAACTGGTTGAAGCGCTTCTTCCGGCAGCTACCGTAATAAATCCTCAATTATGGTCGTGCGAAACACCGAATCTTTACACCGCCGAAGTGTCCTTAATCCGCAACGGGCAGCTGATTGACCAGGTTACGGAAACCTTCGGGATTCGTACGATTGAATATTCCAGTGGTTTTGGGTTCAAACTGAACGGTAAAAAGGTCTTTCTGAAAGGAATTGCCTGTCACCACGATTTAGGCGCTTTGGGCGCGGCAGTTTACGACCAGGCAATAGAAAGGCTCTTTAAACAGTTAAAGGCTTTTGGATTTAACCATGTCCGGACCTCGCACAATCCCTATTCCGAATCATTTATGAAACTAGCTGACAAGTATGGAATACTGATTGTGGACGAATTGTGCGATAAATGGAGCGAAGACAAATATTGGCCGGGAAGCAGGCCGTTCTCAGAAATCTGGTACAAGATTCTTCCCGAATGGATAAAACGCGATCGCAACCATCCATCGGTCATCATGTGGTCTTTAGGCAACGAGTTGCAGATGCGCGAAGACTTGACCGGTTTTCCGACCGGCGACTGGGGTGTAACGACCTATCGGATACTTGATGTTCTTGTCAAGCGTTATGATACAACCCGCCCGACCACCGTGGCCATGTTCCCCTCTCGCGCAAATGCGGTAACTCGGCATGACCCTGATTTCAACACCAATTTCAACCCACCCGAATTGTCACTGGTGACGGAAGTGGCGAGTTATAACTATCAATATCATGTTTACCAGGAATATCAGAAGAAAGCTCCCGAGCTGATTATCTACCAAAGCGAAGCGAGTACCAGCAACCAGACAGGCGCATTCTTCGGGATGGATTACAATAAAATGGTCGGGCTGGCCTACTGGGGGGCAGTGGAATATTGGGGTGAATCAAGCGGATGGCCAAAGAAAGGTTGGAATTATTCCTATTTCAATCATGCCCTTGAACCTTATCCTCAGGCTTATCTGATGAAGAGTGCGTTTGTGGATGAACCGTTGGTACGCATTGGAGTTGTAGACAGCTCCGGGGAGTATCAGGAATGGAACGATATTGTGGTTGGCCGTACACCCGTTTCTTCGCACTGGAACCGAAAAGAAGCGAGCAGCCATAATTTATTTACATTCACGAATGCTGATGAGGTTGAATTGTTTGTTAATGGAAAATCGCTGGGAGTGCAACAGAATCCGGTTGACGACAGTGAGCGCCGTAACATTATTTACTGGAAAAATGTGCCCTATGGAAAGGGTGGAAATATTACCGCAGTGGCCGGTATCAACGGAACCGAAGTAGCCCGGCATCGGCTCGAAACAACAGGAAAAGCAGTCGCCTTCCGGATTGAAACTGAAAACTGGGATTGGAAAGCTGACGGGATGGACTTGCAGTACGTCAAGGTATACGCCGTTGACAGCAAAGGACGGGTCGTACCCACTGTCGAAGGGGACATTCGCTTCGATATTTCGGGCGAAGCCAAACTCATTGCTGTTGACAACGGTGACCACAATACTGACAAGGTCTTTTCAGAAGGGAACGCGGTCAGCCTGCACAACGGTTTTGCCATGGCTATTTTGCGTTCGACCCAAACGAGTGGAAATGTACATGTAAGCATCCTTGCCGATGGTATGAAAAATGCAGAAAAAAAGCTGGTCACCCGATAATTGAAAACCTAAAACAGATGACTTATGAAAAAATATCTCGGTCTGATAGCCCTTCTTGGTTTATTCCAGTCGAACCTGATCGCGCAGGACTCGCGTGAACGTTTCTATTATTACGAAATCTTGAATCCGCAACACGAGCCGAAGCCATTGGTTGCGGGTTTTTCCGAAACACGGTTGGAAGAACAACTGAACCGTGGCCTGACTACTGCCTGGACAGAAAAAGGGAAAGCGGTTTATTTGAATTGGCGATTGCTGAAAACGGACAGCGACATAGTACAGTTCAATGTATACCGTTCGGCAAGCGGGAAAACGAAAATATTGAACAATCAACCGGTTGGAGAGACGACCGGTTTTACCGATAGGGTTCCGGTTCTCGGTCAGGCTGACTATTGGCTCGAAAGTGTCGATGGGGCAACGAAGCAATTGTCCGAAAAAATCACCGTCAGTTTTTCGGCCTCATCAACGCCAAACTACAAAAGCATCAGACTGAACCAGGCAGTAACGGCCGGGCGGGTTGCAGTAGCCGATTTGAATGGCGACGGAGCATACGATTATATTATTCGTCATCCCGCCAGCAATGTCGACCCCGGTGTTGCCAACCCCGATGACGGGACAACATATAAGATTGAAGCCTACCTGAGCGACGGAACCTATCTGTGGACAAAAGATTTGGGCCCCGGCATAGAGCCCGGCGTGTGGTATTCGCCCTTTGTGGTGTACGATTTCGACGGAGATGGTAAGGCCGAAGTGGTTTTGAAGACTGCCAGCCACGATTATTTGAAAAACGAAAAAGGGAGGGTGTATGGCGGGAGCGAATACCTGTCGGTACTCGATGGGATGACCGGCATAGAGCGGGCTCGCGCCGACTGGCCCGAACGCAACGACCGGTTCGGAAACCTGGTGCGACAAAACCGCAACCAACTTGGCATGGCTTACCTAGATGGAAAAACGCCCTGCATCCTGACAGCCCGAGGTACCTATAAACTGATGGTTGTCGATGCCTGGCAGCTCAACAATGGAAAATTGGAAAAGCTTTGGCGTTGGGACGGTGACGAGGAAAATCCGCTCGTGCGCAGCCAGGGCGCCCACAACATGGTTTGCGGCGATGTGGATGGCGATGGACGGGACGAGGTGTTACTGGGCTCCTGCATGCTCGACGATAACGGCACGCTGCTGTGGTCTGCCGGCCTAGGTCATCCGGATAAAGCCTATCTGACCGATATTGACCCTCAACGCGCTGGAATGGAAGTACTCTTGGCCCTCGAACCCTGGCACGACAATGGCTATGGCGTCTGCTTGCTGGATGCCAAAACCGGACAACACATCTGGGGCATTGGCCATAAAACATTTCATGTAGGTGATGGCATGGTTGCAGATATTGCCCCCGATACCCCCGGATTGGAATGTTTTGCAAGCGAAGATAAAAAAGGAGGCTCGACCGATAAGTACCTGTTAAGCGCCCAGGGAAAACGCTTGGCATCTAATGAAAAAGTTCCTGCCTGCCGAAATTGGATTTGGTGGGACACGGGAAACACCCGCCAATTGTTTTTCGGCGACGATAACCAATGGGGTGCCGAATCCAGTTCGAACGGAAAAAGTCAATCCATCGGGTATTGGAACGGAGAAAAGATAACCGATGGAATAACCGGCGATATTATTCTTATTGCAGATGTTTTCGGCGACTGGCGTGAGGAAGTGATTACGACTTTGCCCGGCGAGTTGCGCATTTATCATACCAATATTCCGGCAGTCGACCGGAAAGTGACACTGATGCAGGACGGGATTTACCGCAGCTATGTCTTACAGCGTTCGCAGGGATACCCGCAAGCCCCTGTACCTTCCTTTTACCTAGGACAATAAAAAGTAAATGTTATAAATGTATTATTATGAACTATCATCAAATGATTAAATATTATCTGCTTGGACTGATTCTGAATATCGGACTTTTGAGTTGTTCCCCTGAAAAGAATCAACCCGTTAATCCTTCGCTCTACTGGCAGGGTAAGGAAAGGGAACTGCGCTACCAACCCGATGGAGAGGAATTTGTTATCCTGAACGGTGACAAACGGTTTACCCGTGCCATTTATGGGACCAACTCTGGTTTTCGGTTCGAGACCAGCGATTTCCCTGAGTTTGGTCTGTATATGCCCAATCTTGGGGGCAGTGTTTATATGGCCATTGCAACACCCTCGGATACGGTTTGGGTAAATGAATTGGAAAGTATTGAGTCCCGTTTCAAATCGGGACAAAGGACATATCTGTTGAAAGACAGCAAAATACTTGGAGCCGGAATATTGACCATCGATGCTGTTGCATTGTCGGATGGAGAAGGTCTAGTTGTGAAATATGAGGCAAGGGATGTACCTGAAGGCACGAAGCTGGTATGGGTTTACGGAGGTGCCAGCAACAAGCGGTTCAGCCGTGAAGGCGATCTGGGCGCTGACCCTGCTAACAGTTTCTTCATTAAAGCAGAAAACTGCGATGGCAATATTTACGAAATCAAGGACAATCACTTCGCCCTATATTACGGCCATTCGACCAGAATCATTTCAGACGCAGAAGCCTACGAGAACCCTAAAACCTATAAAAGGTCCGAAAGTGCAAATCCGGAAATTCTGGCAGATGCGAAACGAATTTCAGGTATCTTCCCGACGGGGACGGTCATCCGACAGGCCGACGGGAACCGGATTGATTCCTTAGCACAACTTTTGGAATCGGAAAAGACTTCGCGACCGATTATCATTGCCGAATACAACCTGACAAGGGAGCCTTTCTACTTCGAACTTAGTAATCCGGTAAGCCGAACTGATATGACCTATGCCGATCTGCCCAAGGCATTCAGCGATGGCGTCGAGTTCCGCACCCGCGTTGCTTCAACGTTGAAACTGCATACTCCTGATCCATTTATGAATACGCTTGGCGGCATTTATTCGGGTGCCGAAGACGCGATTTGGGAAGCTCCCAGCTATCTTCACGGGGCTATCGGTTGGAGGGTTCCCCTCACCGGCTGGCGGGCAGCTTATCTTGGAGATCTCCTTGGGTTACAGGAAAGGGCGCGCATGCACTTCAACGGTTATATCAATTCTCAGGTTACCGATGTTCCTGTGACACTTCCGCCGATACAGGATAAAGACTTGCACCTTGCACGCCCTGCAAAGATATGGGGAACGCCCATGTACAGCAATGGTTATATCTGTCGCAGTCCCAATAACAACCAAGTTATGCACCACTACGATATGAACCTGGTGTTTATCGACGAACTGTTGTGGCACCTTAACTGGACCGGGGATATGGACTATGCCCGGAAGGTTTTCCCGGTTCTTCAGAACCATTTGGCTTGGGAAAAAAACACCTTTGACCCGGATAACGATGGCTTGTATGATGCTTTGTGCTGTATTTGGGCGTCTGATGCCCTCCAGTACAACGGAGGAAAAGTAACCCACTCTTCAGCATACAACTATCGGGCTAACAAACTGACGGCTGAGCTGGCGAAGAAGCTTGGAGAAGATTCGACACCCTATGCAAAAGAAGCGGATCGTATCCTGTCGGCAATTAACCGGGAACTTTGGATAAAAGACAAGGGCTGGTGGGCCGAATTTGTTGATAACATGGGACATGGCTTAAGGCACGACCATGCCGCGCTTTGGAGTATCTATCATGCCATTGATTCGGATGTGCACGACGCTTTTCAGGCCTACCAGGCCACTCGGTATGTTGATACGAAATTACCCCATATACCGGTGGTTGCCAAAGGTCTCTCGGATACCACCAATTACGTGGTCAGTACCACCGACTGGCAACCCTACATGTGGTCAATCAACAATGTCGCTTTTGCCGAAATTGCCCATACGGCACTAGCCTACTGGCAAACCGGAAGATATGATGAAGCATTTAAAATATACAAAGGGGCGGTGCTCGATGCCATGTATCTTGGTTCAGGTCCCGGAAACATCACCCAGATTTCTTTTTACGATGCAGCCCGGGGGGAAACCTACCGCGATTTTGCCGATCCAGTGGCGATGGGCGTGAGAGCTCTGGTTCAGGGGATGTTCGGTATCATTCCCGACCTGATGAATGAGCGGTTGCATATTCGTCCGGGATTTCCGGTCGATTGGGATTTTGCCGAGCTGGAAACCAGAAACATGGCTTACTCTTATAAGCGCTCGGGGAAAACCGAACGATACAGCATTAAGCCGAACCTACTTAAGAAAAATGTAGAATTAACAATGGAATTAAATGCTCCGTTCGACAAGGTCAAATCGATAAAGGTTAACGGTCGAAAAGTCGCATATCATGTGCTGGAAGATATGGTTTTATCTCCCAGAATTCAGTTTAATGCAGGGAAAGCCCTTCAGTACGATATCGTTGTTGAATGGGCTGGAGACAAAATTGATCGTAACCTGGTATCTGCAACTGTTGCCAATGGCGGGGAACTTACGCTGATGCTGCCGTTTCGGTCGGGGAAAATTTACGATCCGCAGGGTGTTGTTCCCGGGGCATCATTCACTAATGGGGTACTGCGCGGGAAGGTATCGGCACAAGAAGGGCATCGCACCGTGTTTGTTCAGGTTGCTTCGGGTGACATGAGCTACTGGCTCCCCGTTGATATTGAAGTCGTTAAGCAAGTTGAAATTGAGAATAATTCTGAATCCGAATCACTATCGTTTGCGATTGTAAATAACAGTTCAGAACAACTTTCAGGAAAACTATTCCTCAACAATAAGGATACCGGTACTGAGCTTACGCTTGCTCCCGGTAGTACGAAAAAATACACGTTTAACTCGCCGGAGGCAATATTAGGAACGAATAAGGTAGAAATCAGATCGAACACGGAAGTATATATGTTTGATGTTGTAAATTGGAATCTGACCAACTCTTCGGATAAGATTTACCGGCCTGTGGATCTTCGGGAAAGCTTCAACGATAATGTGACCAGCATCTTCACCTACGGCAAATATCTCAATCCCCGATATGAATACACCACCCTCCAGGTTCCTACGCAGGGAATGGGACAGTGGTGCCACCCGACCGATTTGTCGCCGATTGATGACAGTGGTTTTCGGAGCATTGCCGCAAAAAACGGCAATAACTTCACCCTGCCTCAGGGAATCCCATTTGCAACACCGGGCGGGAATGAGCAGCACAACATTGTGTTTGCCAGTCTGTGGGACAACTATCCGGATGAGGTGATGATGCCACTTAGCGGGAAGGCGTCGAAAGCATACTTCCTGGTGGCAGCATCAACCTACCACATGCAGGCGCATGTGCTGAACGGGCAAATCCGGGTGAAGTATAAAGATGGTTCCGAGGATGTGCTTGAACTGGTGTTGCCGGATAATCTACTGCCACTTGATCAGGATATCTTTATCGACGGATGGGCATTCGATAGTCCAAAGCCTCGCCCATGGAGGGTAAGGTTGAAAACCGGCGATGTCAGCAAGTACCACGCAGGCGAATTAGGGGTAGAAATGTCCAACAACCCAATGTATATCGATGGAGGGATGGCCACTTTACTCGATTTACCCTTAAACCCCGACAAGGAACTTGATTCCCTGACACTAGAAACTGTTGCCAACGAGGTTATCATCGGATTAATGGGTGTGACTTTAATGAAATAACGAAAGCAAAATAATGGATAATGCAAAATAGTGGTGACAAGCGAGTGTCGTTTTCAGGGCACAGGCAGTTGGGAATGGGCTAACTATGGTCGCAGACATTTGCACTTATTAAATGAATACATTTTAAAAATTCAAAAATGAAAAAACAGATTATTTCATATATGAGAATTTGGTCAACTATTATTGCCGTTTGTTATACAACATGTCTATTTGCTCAAAGCACCAATGAAAATATACGAACGAACCAACTGTTCAATTTTGGTTGGAAATTCAAAGCTGGCGAAGTTCCGAATGCTCAGGCTTTGAATTTCGATGATATTGGCTGGCGCGAGCTCGACTTACCACACGATTTTCAGATTGAACAACCCTGGGATAGCACAGCTAGTCGGGGGCGTGGATATAAAGCAATGGGAGTAGGCTGGTATCGAAAAACTTTTAAAGCTAACCCTGCCTGGCAAGGTAAAAGAGTGTTACTTGATTTTGAAGGAATCATGCTACATGGAGAAGTCTGGTTAAATGGAGTGAAAATCGGAGGAACAGATTATGGGTATCTCGGTTTTGCATCAGATATAGCAGATGTCATCAAATACGATACGGTCAATGTGGTTGCTGTTAGAGCCTCAACTGGAGAAAATGAAAATTCCCGGTGGTACACCGGTGGTGGTCTGTTTCGGGATGTGCATTTGGTTATAAAAGACACCATCTCTATTACCCGGCACGGTATTTTTATAACCACCCCAAACATTACAAATCAGAGCGCTGAAGTAAATGTACGAGTGGAAGTGGACGGCATTAAAATGCAGGAATACGACCTGGAAATCACTACAAAGATCTTTTCTCCGGACGGGGGCCAGCTTGCCGAAGCAAAAACTTTGGCTCCTAAGAGATCAAGGCTTGTTTCGGTCGAAGTTCAATTACCCAAAATAAATATTCCAAACCCACAGCTTTGGTCTTGTGAGGCACCTAATCTTTACTCGGCTGAAGTTAGTCTGGTATTAGATGGAAAAGTGATTGATAAACTGACCGAAAGGTTTGGAATTCGTACCATTGAGTTCTCCAAAGAGTTCGGGCTGAAATTAAACGGCAAAAAAATCATTCTTAAAGGTGTTGCTAATCACCATGACCTGGGTGCAGTGGGTGCAGCTGCTTTCGAAACTTCGGTTGCCAGAATGATGGATAAATTGAAAGCCTTTGGATTTAATCACATACGAACCTCACACAATCCTTATTCTGAGTCGTTTTACAGGCTCGCCGATGAAAAGGGTATTTTAATCGTGGATGAATTGTATGACAAATGGGGTAGCGAAGTTGCCTGGGCGGGAAGCGCACCATGGAATGACTTGTGGTACACTAATATTAAGGAATGGATCAAGCGCGACAGGAACCATCCTTCAGTTATTATGTGGAGTTTTGGAAATGAGTTACAATTTCAGGAAGAACGTTGGGGATTTCCGACCGCCGATTGGGGAGTTACTACCTACCGTCTAATGGATGTTGTAGCGAAACGTTATGATCCTACTCGTGCAACGACAGTTGCGATGTATCCGGCGCGTGCAGGAGGGATAAAAAAGCATGACCCTGATTTCAAAATTACAGAAAATATCGTTCCTCCAGAATTAGCAACTGTTACTGATGTAGCCAGTTTCAACTATGTATGGGACGATTATCAGGAGTATTTGAAGCACGCCCCCGATATGATAATTTATCAGAGCGAGGCGGTTACCAATGAGTTGGCTGCTCCCTACTTTGGAATGGATCTGGACAAAATGGTCGGATTAGCTTATTGGGGAGCCATTGAATATTGGGGCGAATCTCAGGGGTGGCCCAGAAAGGGCTGGAACTATTCATTCTTCAACCATGCCATGGAACCATTTCCCCAAGCTTGGTTAACGAAGAGTATTTTTAAGGAAGAGCCGTCGGTATACATTGGTGTGGTTGATAGTGAGGGCGAGAAAAAATTGTGGAACGATGTGCTTGTGGGCCAGAAGGTTATTTCATCGCATTGGAACCGACAAGAAGGTGCAAACTATAATCTCTACACTTACACGAATGCAGACGAGGTTGAACTATTGATAAATGGTCAATCGATTGGGGTGAAGAAAAACAGCGCTGATGTTAAAAAACGCAACGCTATTTTCTGGGAAAACATTCCATATACACCAGGCAAGATTACGGCCATTGCCAGAAAAGCAGGCAAAGAAGTAGCGCGTCATGAGCTGGAGACAACCGGAAAAGCTGTCGGGCTGATTATGGAGACGGAAAATGCGTACTGGAAAGCTGACGGTTTGGACCTTCAGTATGTGAAAGTGTATGCTGTGGATCGCAACGGACGTAAAGTGCCGACCGCAACTGGCGAACTTACTTTTGATGTGAGTGGTGCTGCACGCTTGATTGCCGTTGATAATGGCAATCATTCGAGCGATGATTTATTTGTAGGCAATAAAAAATCACTTTTCAATGGTTTCGCTATGGCCATTTTACGATCTGATCGGGTTGCCGGAACAGTAAAAATCAAGGCAAGCGTTGCGGGTTTGAAGAGTGTCGAAAGAATTCTAATAACGAATTGATTTGAACCAAAGAATTATGAGAATATACAAGGTTTTAATAGGTGCTTATGTCTTGATGATACATATTGTTTGCTCTGGGAATGTTCATAGATCAAATGATGAGGATAAGGCACTATTCCCAGACGGTACGCCTATTCCAGAATGGTTTTCAAAAACTGAAATGGTCGATGTGGATTCCTTAGGAAAAAAATACGTGATCACTGATTATGGAGTCAAAAATGATAGCGAATCAGTTCAGACAATTGAGATTCAACATGTTATTGATTCAGTTTCAGAGAATGGAGGCGGGGTGATTGTTATCCCCAAGGGCGTTTTTATCAGCGGGTCTCTTTTCTTTAAACCGAAAACACATTTATATCTCGCTCGGGAGGCAATCCTCAAGGGAAGTAATGATATTTCTGATTTCGAAATTGTTACTACCCGAATTGAAGGACAGTCGTTGGCCTATTTCGCTGCTCTGGTCAATGCAGATCAAGTGGATAGATTTACAATTTCAGGCAAAGGCACAATTGATGGTAACGGATTGCGTTTTTGGAAGGCATTCTGGCTGCGTCGACAATGGAATCCCCAATGTACAAATCTGGAAGAACAGCGTCCACGCTTACTTTTTGTATCAAACAGTAATGATGTGCAGGTATCAGGAATCCGATTGATGAACTCGCCATTTTGGACCTCACATTATTACAAATGCAACAACCTGAAAATCCTGAATCTACATATCTGTGCTCCCACAAGTGGAGTCAAAGCTCCAAGTTCCGATGCTATCGACTTAGATGTATGTCAAAATGTATTGATAAAAAACTGCTATCTGTCGGTAAACGATGATGCTGTTTGCCTAAAAGGCGGAAAGGGTCCGTTGGCTGACAAAGACCCCAACAATGGTACTAATCGCAATATTATTATCGAGGATAATGTATTTGAGAATTGTCCGGCACTGACTTTGGGGAGTGAATCCGTTCATACATATAATGTTGTTATGCGGCGCTGTTCCATGAGGAATACCCATAATATTCTGCTTCTGAAAATGCGTCCCGATACTCCGCAGAATCATGAATACATTCTCGTGGAGGATATAACTGGAACAACCAGAAATTTTCTTAACATTAGTCCGTGGACACAATTTTTCAACCTCCGAGGATTGCCCCAGCCAAAGTCAAAAGCAACCAACATCGTCATGCGAAACTGCAAAGTGGATTGTGATGTCTTCTTGAATGTAAAGATTACCGACCAATATCATTTGTCAAATTTTGTTTTCGAAAATCTTGATATAAATACAGAACAGACCAGCTACGACACGAACTTGATAAAAGAATCCTCATGGACAAATGTGAATGTTAAATAAGCAAATAGTCTTGCGATTACTATATAGATTAATGACATCGCTTTATGGATTTTAGACATCTTAAAGCCGATGAGAAGAAAATTAATTCTTTTGGTGCTCGTTGGGTTGTTCGTACTGCATTTACAAATGTAAGAGACCGGGACAAGGTGGTTGTCAATCTGCCAAAAATAAAACAGCCAGCTGATGTGCGATTTGGTTAGCATAAAACGGCAATGCCAAATCAGGTAAATTCAGATGGATTACCTGGAGCCCCTTTCGGTTCAACCTGGTAAACAAACAATACAAAATGAAACGAAGATGTTGTCGGCAACACAAACACCGATGGAAATAATTTTCAACAACATGGGAGTTCCATCAGACAATTAAAAAAACAAATTATTTACTGATGAAAATTTGAAAAGCATGATACAGTACAAACTTCTTTCGATCTTTCTTTTCTGGGCCATATCTACTTATTCGAGCGCACAAATAATTCCTGAGAACTTTCGGAACCCAATTCTTCCGGGCTTTAACCCCGATCCATCCGTTTGCCGGGTTGGCGACGATTATTACCTGGTCACCTCATCGTTTACCTGGTTCCCGGGAATTCCAATCTATCACAGCAAAGATTTGGTCAACTGGAAATTAATCGGGCATGGAATTACCCGTCCGGATCAGTTTGATTTCGATAAGATCACCGATGATAATGGAATTTGGGCGGTTACAATCCGCTACCATGAAGGACTGTTCTATTTAATTACAACCTGCAACAGATGCGGTGGTAATTTCTATATCACGGCCAAAGATCCGGCTGGTGAGTGGTCAGATCCCGTTTGGCTTGAAGAAGCTGAAGGCATTGATCCCTCGTTGTTTTGGGAAGATGACGGAACCTGCTATTATACTGGTAATTCATGGGGATTTACGAAATCATGGTCGAGTCAATGTGCCGTCTGGACACAGGAACTGGATTTGGAAAACCAGACGCTCGTTGGCAAAAGGAAGTTCCTGACCTATGGTCATGCAAACAACGCAAGATATGCCGAAGGTCCTCATATTTATAAAATTGATGGTAAATATTTGTTACTTATGTCCGAAGGAGGTTCAGCTTATAACCATGCGATATCGGCTCACCATGGCAACAACATTTTAGATACTTATATTGCAGATCAGGTCAATCCAGTATTGACACACCGGCAATTGGGGAAAGACTATCCGGTTCATACCATCGGCCACGCCGACCTGGTTCAAACACAGCATGGCGACTGGTGGGCAGTGGCCTTGGGCATTAGGGATATCGCGGGTAAATCTGGGCTTACCCGCGAAACGTTTTTATGCAAGGTGGAATTTGAAAACGGCACGCCCATATTCAATCCCGGTTACGGCAAAGTTCGATTGGCGCAGGAGCGTCCCGCACTTCCGTGGTCACCCTTATATGAAGAGGCGACAAAGGAAGATTTTGACACCGATAGTTTATCGCTAAAGTGGCATACGATTAGGACTCCAAAGCAGTCTTTCTATAGTTTGAAAGATGGTAGTCTGTCCTTACATCTGTTGCCTGAAGTAACAGATAGCATGGTGCATTCTTCCATGCTGATTCAACGCATCAAGGATCAAGATTACTCGGCGACAACCAAACTTTCTTTTAGTACTAAGAAGGACAATGAACAAGCTGGGCTGATTATGTATCGGAATAACAACAGCTATTACTTGTTGCTAAAAGAAAAATCGCGGCTTGTACTCATCCGGAAATTTCAAGGAAAACGGGTGGAAGTTGCCAGCTGTGACTACGATAAAAAAGACGTATTTCTGCGGGTTGATGCCGAAGGCCGCAAGATTCAGTTCTGTTTTGGAACTTCCCCTGAGACAATGACAAAACTTGGTGAACCACAAGACCTGGAAGTTTTGGCTGAAGGAAACGGGAATCGATTTAATGGTCCCGGCGTGGGAGTGTATGCGACAAGCAATGGCCAGCGGTCTGGCAACTCGGCATCATTTGATTGGTTTGAATACAAGCCATCTAACTAAGTAATTTTATTCTCAAATCAGTGGAACTTTTAGTTTCTTCGTCAAAAAGAAAGATAGAAAGAAAGATAGCTATGAACTACAAACACAACTCCTTATTGCTGCTGTTTTGCTTTTTCATCGGGGTTGACGGGCCTGTTGCCCAGACCCCATCAATGCCTTCTGCTGTTTGGCCCGAGCTCACGGAAACAGCCAGGCCCTGGACCCGCTGGTGGTGGATGGGAAATGCCGTAGATGCCAAAAACCTGAACCGCCTGATGGGCAATTATGCCGATCACGGGATTGGAGGGATCGAAATTACCCCGATTTACGGGGTGAAAGGGGAGGAAGCAAACAATATCGATTTTTTGTCGCCCCGCTGGGTGGATATGCTGACAGCCACCGTGATAGCTGGCCAGCGCTACAGAATGGGAGTGGATATGAACACCGGAACCGGCTGGCCATTTGGGGGGCCCCAGGTAACCGATGAGTTTGCAGCCAAAAGCTTGGTGTTTCATGATTTGGGCAAGCTTCAGCAGGAGGAACTGGATGGCTTTATCCGGCGGATGAAGGATTCGGCCGGGGTTGAGTTGCTGGCCCTTTCTGCCTTCAACAGCCGGGGAGAACGGATTAACTTAATGAAACCGGGCAATACCATCGGCCAAATCGGGGAAGCCGGGCGGAGAGTATTGGCGGTCAGCCAGTCGAATACCCGGCAGCAGGTGAAACGGGCAGCCCCGGGCGGCGAAGGCCTGGTGTTCAACCATTTCTCGGAGGCAGCCACCCGACATTACCTGGATCGCTTCGACCAGGCTTTCGACGGAAACCCCGGCATTCGTTGTTTTTTTAACGACAGCTACGAACTGGAACGTGCAAGCGCCGAACGCGGCTTGTTCGAAACCTTTGAACGTTTGAAAGGCTATGATTTGGCTCTTTACACTTCCGAGCTGAATGGGATTGGAAACAACGACACCATAGCTCGGGTGAAAGCGGATTACCGCGATGTGCTCGGCGAAATGCTGCTTTCGAACTTCACCCAAACCTGGAATAGCTGGGCAAACACCTATGGCGCCCTCACCCGCAACCAGGCGCACGGCTCGCCAGGAAACCTGATCGATTTGTATGCGGCGGTCGATATTCCGGAGCTGGAAACCTTTCATGCCACGCATTTCCCGTTTTTGCAGTCGTTTATCGACCAAAGCGGGGCCAAACATACCGAGAGCAACAAGCTGTTCAAAAAGTTCGCTTCCTCGGCCGCACACCAGAAGGGCAGCCCGCTGGTGTCGTGCGAAACCTTTACCTGGTTAAACGAACACTTCCGGACACCTTTATACCAGTGTAAACCCGAATTGGACGAGCTGTTTGTGAAAGGAGTCAACCACCTCTTTTTACACGGCACAGCCTATTCGCCCGAGCATGCTTCGTGGCCGGGCTGGTGCTTTTATGCCTCGGCACACATGGAACCTTCCAATCCGCAGTGGGAGCATCTAAAGGCCATGACTGCTTACATTACCCGCTGCCAGTCGGTGCTGCAGCAAGGACAACATACCAACGACTTTCTGGTACTTTGGTCGCCCGATGACTACTATGCCAATCCGAAAGGTTTGGAGAAGAAGTTGACCTTGCACAATTCGGAAAGTTGGGTGAGTATGCCCGAAATTGAAGACCTGCTGGCCAAAGGCTACCTGTTCGATTTTACCACCGACCGGATTGTGGCTGGTGCCAGCGTGAGAGGCGCTTCGGTGCTCACCTTCGGCACCACTGCTTATCAAGCCATTGTGGTTCCTGAAACGAAACGTATCAAGCTTGAAACCTTCAGAAAACTGTTGTCGCTGGCCAGCGACGGGGCTACCATCCTGTTTCGCAGCTGGCCCGAAACGGTATCAGGTTTCCGCGATTACCCTTCACAGGAAAATGAATTGAACCGATTAATCCAATCGGTCGGTTTTCAAGCGGTAGACGGCTTTCAAAAAGCAATCTACGGAAAAGGGTGCATCTATTTGGGCCCAGTTGAACCGGCTTTGACCGATGCAGGTATTTCACGGGAAACACTCATAGACAGGAATATCAAACACATTTCGCGCAAAAACGGTTCCGGTTTCTATTACTTTATCGCGAACCATGAGGCCGAAGCGTTTAACGATTGGCTTCAATTTAAAAATTGGACCCCGCATGCCCTATTGATGAACCCAATGAGCGGGGACGTTAAGCTGGCCGAAACTGCAGAAGGAAAGGTGAAAATCAAGCTCAAAGCTGGCGAATCACGCATCGTTTACTTTATCAATGAGCTGGTAAACGGCGTATCAGCCGAACCGGAGTACACCCCAGGACAGGTGTTTCAATTAGCGGGGCCCTGGACGTTGAAGGCCATCAGCGGCGGACCAGTTTTGTTTGAAACGCAAAAGCTGGATAAACTGAGGTTTTGGATCGAGGTGGATAGCGATGTGTTTGAACATTTTTCCGGAACAGCCACCTATGAAACCAGCTTCAGTCTCAAATCAAAAAAGGCCAATGGCTATTGGTTGAAGTTCGGCCAGGTTGAAGCGTCGGTCCGGGTGATTGTGAACGGACAGGAAGCGGGAATTCTTTGGGCTTATCCATACGAGCTGGAAATCGGAAAGTACCTGAAGAAGGGCAAAAACAGCCTGCGCTTCGAAGTGAGCAATCTGGGTGCCAACCGAATACGTTACCTGGATAAAAACGGATTGGAATGGAAGAAATTCGAAAACATTAATATCGTCAACCTGGACTACAAACCCCTGGATGCTTCGGATTGGAAAATTTTGCCATCAGGGCTCAATGGAGAAATCAAGGTAATAGAGCAAATTATAAAATAATATTGAATACAAGTCTTCTGTCAAGTTGCTCATTGCAGTAGAATTTAAGATCGGAAATGTAAAGCATGATAACATATCATTGAAAAATATTTTAAAGGCATCGTGAAAAAAGGGAAATTGAATTAGTTAATGGGATGGTTTGGGAAGAAACTGAATGTTAACAAGTTTAATTTTATATGCCATGAAGACGTATTTTGAAATCATCTTTGAGATGAAAAATGAGTTGTCAAAGATGAAAGACGTGTCGGACAATGTTACCGATCAGGTGGAGTATGCAATTGGCCATTGCAAAATTGCACTGGAAAAATTGCGAAAATTGATTATTGAGAAGGGGTTTCCCGACCGCAAGTCGGAAATTCAGTTTTTCAAAGAGATCAAACCAGCTGCATACGGAAGACTCCTGTTTTACCATTTGGTTTTTGAAATTGAAAGCAAACGGAAAAAGGCAGATGACTCCGTAACCAAGAGATATCTTCAAAAATGCCTGTACAAAATTAATGAGTACATGGAAGAACACCATGTGAAAGTACAGTACTACCGTTGTGGTTTCACGCACCTGGATGAGCACTATTTCCTCAGGGCAAATTCGGAAATCCCTTTGGAGTTGAAGGACAGCCGGCAACTGTTGGACGAAGAGTTTTTCACCTGGCACGATCATACTTTCTCAGTGATTCTGGCCAATGACATGCTCGCAGATTATATTCATGAAGAAATCGAAAAGCTGGAGAATCCTGAAAAAGTCACAGGAGCAGGACTAAAATCCAAATTTCAATGGACCGGCAAAAAGATTGACGGAGGGGAGATTATTTATGCACTTTATTATGCCAAAGTGATCAACTCAGGAAATATAACAATTAAGGAGCTTGCCGAAACGTTTGATGACATGTTCGAAACTAATCTTGCAAAAGATATTTATCGTCTCCATGCCGAAATTCAACAACGAAAAATCGATCGCACCAAGTTTTTGGATTTTTTGCGTTCCGTTCTTCAGCAACGGTTAGACGATGATAACAAATAAACACAGAACAAAATGATTTTATATCTTTGTCAAAACATAGAAAAAATAAGAATCCATCAGTGATATGTTCCTGATGTAACGAAAATATGAAAGCGTTGGCTTTTATTCTTGCTCTCAAAAAACGCCAAATTTTATGCATAACAAGAATAATAAGTATGACGCTCACGCTATGGCGTGGGCTATGCTTATTTGTTATGCGGGTGATTGGCGTCACCTTGAGAGCAGGTATGTTGTAGTCCACGTTTTTTTTAGCCCAAAAAAGAGAATACTAACTTTCAAAAAATATCTGCTATGTCAATTGATACACCAAAAATTCGTAAAAATGCTGACCTGATCAATGCCATCTCTGCTTGTCCAATGGGAGAACCCGTCAATGACTGCCCCTTCCTCCCATACTACCAGTTGAACAATGAACGGGATCGAATCATGCAAATCGAGACCATCCCGCAGGAAGAACTTGACCAAATGCGAATTTTTCATCGGGACTGTGTCCAGCATTATCATGAAAGAAAGAGAAAATGATCAATCCCATTTTCTGAATATCTGGCACTAAATACTTTAAGTTTTCATTCTCTTGATTTCTGAATGAAAGAAGCTCGTTTGATCCAGGCCTGAAATTTTAAGTCCGACTGGGAAAGGGCTCATTTTTTCGTGCCTAAACAAATTTCTGATTTTCAACCATTACGAAGCTTACTATTATTTTATCTAACAATATAAAACACCCCACCTGACAACTACTTGATAACAAATTAATTTTGAAGCGTGCAAATTTGAAGTGATATCAAAATGTACCATTCAAAATTAAACGTTATGGCATCAGAAATTTTGACCACCGACGATCTTCGCGAATTCAAAATCGAATTATTGGAAGAGCTCAAACAACTTTTACAAGAAAAACAGGAACTGCCCGAAAAGAAATGGCTTCGATCGGGTGAAGTCCGGAAACTGCTGAATATCTCTCAGGGAACGCTTCAAAACATGCGGGTGAACGGTACCCTACCCTATAGCAAGATGGGCGGACTGCTGTATTACAAGTCACAGGATATCGACAAAATTCTGGAATCAAACAAAAGCCAGTCCCTCATTCGATTCGGCAACCGATAATGAATTACCTCCGCCACTTAAACGGTTTTTTTGAGCGGCTGACCGTAGACAAGCGCCTGTCGTCCTACCACATCAGCCTGTATCTCGCGCTGTTCCGGCAATGGAATGCCTGCCGGTTTAGCGAGCGGTTTGCAATTTCACGGGCGGAGATGATGGACCTGGCCCGGATTGGTTCGGCCAATACCTATGCCCGGTGCATGAAAGAACTGGCTGACTGGGGCTACATCCACTACAAAGCCTCCTCCAACCTGCATCGCGGCAGCGAGGTGAGTTGTGTCCGGTTCGATACGATGAACGACTCATCCTCTGATACGGAAATTGATACCGGTACCATAAATGATACAACTGAAAGTGCCCGTGAAAACCAATTTCCACCAGCAGGTAATTTTTCCGGTATCAAATCTGAGACGGCACGTGATACAGGAACAAATACCACCGATGATACCGGTACTTCAACCGATCTTAAAAACGATATCGCAGGGAATACAGCAATCGATACCAGTATTCAATCTACGACTGCAACAGGTACCGGAAATGATACTTCAGAAAATACCGGTACTTCATGCGATATCAAAAATGATACTCCAGCAATTACTGCAGCTGATACCGGTATCGCTTCCAATCGCAAAACTGATACGGCAACCGATACTGGCAATTGTAAAAGTGACCCTGCCGGTACTGAATCTGATACCGGAACTGATACCGCAAGTGATACACTTCTTATAAAGAAGATAAACAAGAATAAAGAAGAAGAGAATCAAAAGAGGGTTGAAAAACTTAGAAGTGAAAATCAACAAGAAAAAGTGAATGCGCAAAGACGGGATCCGGGAAAGAATCGCAAGACGGAAGAAGAATCCGGAATTCCTGATTTTTCGGAAGTGTCATTTTTCTTTCAGCAAAACCGATTTCCGCAGAGCGAAGCCCAACAATTTTATGCCCGGTACCTGTCCCTGGGATGGAAAACCGGGAATGACCAGCGAATAGTTTCCTGGCAAGCCCTTGCCCGGAAATGGATGTCGAACAGTAAAAAAAATAACAGCCATGAAAGACCATTCAATCAAATCGGCGCAGGCCGGTCCAGTGTCGCGACCAACAAGGATTATTCGGAGCCCTTATGACCAAACTGCCGAACTTCAGGGAGGAGTATTCAACTTTAATTTTCAGCGAAGTGTGCTCTGGATGGAAGAAAAAGGAAAAATGCTTTTCGGGGAGAATTTTGCCATTGACCCCGGCGATCTGCCCCTGATCTACAAACTACTGGTGTATGCCATCGGGGACAAGGAAAACGCGGAAAAGCACGGTCTTCGCCTTCGAAAGGGACTGCTAATCTCCGGGCCAATTGGCTGTGGAAAATCGAGTCTAATGCGGCTGATCAGCTATTTCTGCCCACGAGAGAAGCAATTTCTGGTCAAGCCCACACGGGAAATCAGCTTTGAGTTTGAAAAAGACGGTTACTCGGTGATCAACCACTACAGCAAGGGTTCGTATTTTCGGATTGGTGGGCTGCCTGTTCCCAAGGTGTATTGTTTTGACGACCTGGGATTAGAGCAAACCCCAAAGCATTTTGGGAACGAGTGTAACGTGATGGCCGAAATTCTGCTGGCCCGTTACGACCTGTTTGTATCCAAACGCATGTTGACTCATCTGACGACCAATCTTTCCGCCTCCGAGCTGGAATCCATTTACGGCAACCGGATTCGTTCCAGGATGAGAGAAATGTTTAACCTGGTGGCTTTTGATAAGGATGCCAAAGACAAACGCTGTTGACATGATCTAGTAGGTGATCCTGCGGCCTGTTCGCGCCGTTGGCTCCGCCACTGCACTCACAAGCCTCGGTTAAAATGAAAGACGCCTACTTCGTTTCCGCTACCGGCACCAGGCCAGGGGCCTGACTAACCGTTACGCTATCCCTTCGCAGGCAACTTTCCGGTTTTATCAGGTATTATCCCTGATTTTGTAAGGTGTACCATAGCTTTTTAAAAGGTTCTTCCTGTGCCCCGGCACCATCGCTCAGCCTCGCGAAACCGCTTCCTTTATCCGTTTGCTGCCGCGCACGAAACCAGTCGCTTTTTCGCTCACCTTCACTCCGAAGCCGGGTTGCACCCCACGGCAAGAGTCGCCCCGTTTGTTCCGCTTCGCTCCACTCCCGGGTGACACTTGCCTTAAGCCTGCCCGCTTCGACAAATTGTTCTTTGAGATTTCCAATCTGCCAAAACAAAAAGCAAAGCCAAGTTAGCCGGTCTCCCCGCAAACCTGACACCAGGCAAATTGCAAGGCCAGGACAAGTGGCCCACCTTCCCGATTATTTTTTTTCCGGACCTGTTCAGCATTTTCGTTTTTGGAGCGGTGGGCCAGCCTTGCACTTTTGCACCGACCGGCTGATAGGCCGGCTTTCTTTCTTTTTTTGCCTTTTTTCTTTCTTTGAGGAAATGGTTTTTGACCATCCAAAATCAATCAAAACAAGCCATTAAAAAGGGGTTTCTACTTCATTTCAACCATTGAGCTGTCAATTCTCGGCAAATAGCAACAAAATAAAAACGCACCCCCATCTTTTGCTTAACCATATAAAACACCCCGCCTGACAAGAACTGTACAACAAGTTAATTCCCACTTTCCAAACTTTGTCCCGGTGATTTGAAAAAGCGCTTTTGCCGCTTTCGATTTTTACCGAATTAGTAACCCATAAAACACACAGAAAATGTTTGGAATCGATCAAATCAGCTGGGGACAGTTTGGCACTTTTATCCTGATTTTTCTTGGACTATGGTACCTGTGGGTGATCCTGATGGCAATTGTCCTCCAGGCAGGTCTTACCCAAAATACCCTTTTTGAAGAGGATCAGGCGAGCAGCTTTGCTAAGGAAGATTTCAAGCCCATTGCCGTTAGCTCATGGGATTTCCCGTCACAGCTGATCCCCTTTCCCCAGGAAGCGGCTCTTCCTCTACCGGTATCTTTTTACGAAGAAACCGGTCTGGATGAAGGCTATGCGATCGACCGCTTTGCCCATCCGAACGATCCCCACCTTCCTGCAATCCTTGAACAAGTCCAGTATCAACAATAACCCTTTAATTTTTAAAGCTATGAAAACAAAGATTCAACGATTCTTTTCCAAAACGGCCGCGATTGCTGCAGCCGTCTTCTTTTGGGCTTCTGAAGCCCTGGCCCAATCCTCTGCCGGGATTGACCAGGCCACCGCAGAAGTCAGCTCTTACGTGGATCCGGTCTCCAACCTGATCATTGCCATTGGCGCCGTGGTCGGGCTGATCGGCGGTGTCCGAGTGTATATCAAGTGGCAAAGTGGTGACCAGGATACCCAGAAAGCCATCATGGGCTGGTTTGGCGCCTGTTTATTCCTGATCCTGGTAGGTGTAGTCATTAAATCCTTTTTTGCCTGATGGAATGCTACCCGGTCAAAAAAGTGGATACCCGGTTGTATATCAAAGGGCTTTCGGGCCCTTTGGTTTTCCGGGCACTCTACGGGATTCTGGCGGCCTTTTTCGGATTCTCCGCGCTTTACATCTTCCTGGGAGTTTTCCCGGCAGTCATTCTGATCGTACCTGCTTTCTTTGCCTACCTCTACCGCCTGAATACCATCCAGCGCAAATACGGCCCGGAAGGCTGGGACAAAAAACGAACGGCCCGCAAACTCCCGCAATTTATCAGTTGCAAACGCCGAATGAATCACCCGGGACAATTCCCCAAAACCGAACGATTATGAGAATCAAAAAGCTTGAAAATATGCTGCCCATACTGGGATTCAACGGAGATGTCCAGCTATCCAATAACCTGGACCTGACCATCGGATTTCGACTAAAACTTCCCGAAGTGCTGTCGTGCAGCCGCGAAAAGCTGTATAGGCTGCACGATACCTTTCAGCGGGTGATCAACCTGCTACCCCCCGGAAGCCTGATACACAAACAGGACCTGTTTCTGGTTCAGAAATTCAGCGGGGGAAAACAGTCCGCACTGAATAAAAAACGATATTCCGCGAGCCTGGATACCAGCTACCTGGAACACTTCGAGGGCCGCCAGTCCCTGACTCACGAATGTTTCCTGTATATCAGCCTGCTGAACCGGGGCCTTTTGAGAAACTACCTGGAGTCGGCCCTGATCCTGTCGCGCCGGGAGCGTAAGCTGGAAAACCTGCGCTTTGACAGGATCACGGAACTGAAAAGCAACCTGACGGCTGTCTTTACCCAAAACGGGATTGGTTGCCAGCCACTGACCGGGGCAGAAGCCACCGGAGATGAAAAACACCTGGGGCTGATCGAGCGCTTTTTAAGCCTGAACTTTACCGATGATCACCCGGTACTGGGTGGGATTGATTTCCGTGACCGGCTGAAGGTGATGGACCAGTTTGTGGAGATCCTGAGTTTGAGCGATTATACCCACATCCCGGGCGAGCTTCGCCCCTGGACAGACCATCCGCAAACCGGGCTGCCGGTGTCGCTGGTGTACCCGGTGAGCTTTCACCTGCCGTTTTCGCACATCACCAACCAGTTTATCTACCTGCCGGAGCAACAGGAGATCAAAGCATCCCTGGAAAGCAGCTACAAAAAGATCTATAGTCTCTCGAAGTTCTCTTCGGAAAACAAAGTCAATGCCGGACTGATCGAATCGTTCCTGGACCAGGCGCAAGCTTCAGGGGAAAAGATTGTAAAGACCCATTTCAACGTAATGCTGTTTGATGCGTCACTGAAAGATCTGAAACAGCACAAAAGCGAAGCGGCTTCCGCTTTTTCGCTGATGAACTGCTTTCCGTACCGGCACAGCCATGACTTGCCCATGTTGTTTTTCGCCTGTGTACCTTATTCCACCCAGCTTCCCGAAACGGAACTGTTCATCACACAGGTGCCACAGGCCTGTTGCCTGACCGGCTTTGAAGGAGAAATCCAAAACAGCACTTCGGATTTTACCATCCGCCTGTCCGACCGGCTGGAAGGCTGCCCGGTGCAGATCGATATCTCGGATGAGCCCATGCAGCGGCACCTGATCCATAACCGCAACAAGATCATCATTGGCGGGTCAGGCTCCGGGAAATCGTTTTTTACCAACCACCTGCTGCGGCAATACGCCGAAAGTGAAAACTGCCACATTGTTTTGCTGGATGTGGGAAGAAGCTACGAGCTGCTGACCCGCTACCTGGATGAGCGGCTGAAAGCGCAAGGCGGGGCCATGATGGTGGAGTTTACCCCGGAAAACCCCATCTCGTTTAATCCATTCCTGGTGGAAGGTGAACCGGATCTGGAGCGCAAACAGACCATCCTGTCAGTGATCTATACGATTTACAAGGAAAACCTGTCAGAAATGGAGAAAGATGTGATTGCCCATTCAGTGACAGCCTTTTTTGAATCGGAAGAAATAGTTGAACGCACCTTCAACGGCTACTATACGTTTTGCCGGGACTATATCCCGCAGCTGGTGCAAGAGCAATCCATCCAGTTCAACGCCAACGAGTTTTTCTTTATCCTCTCAAAATACTACCGGGGAGGTGAATACGACTACCTGTTGAACCGGCAGATGAATACCGATGAGTTTTTCCGCTGTCCGTTCCTGGTTTTCGAGCTCGATGTCATCAAAGACCATGCGGTCATTTTTCCGGTGGCCACCCTGATTATCATCGATATATTCCTGCAAAAGATGCGGCGGCTAAAAGGCGTGCGCAAGGTCATCTGCATTGAAGAAGCCTGGAAAGCCATTGCCACGCCACAAATGGCCGGTTACATTAAGTATTTCTTTAAAACCATCCGGAAGTTTTTCGGGGAGGCGATGGTGGTCACACAGGAAGTGGATGATGTGATTTCCTCCCCGGTGATCCGCGATGCAGTAATCAACAATGCTGATACACGGATCCTGCTTGACATGAGCAAATTCCGAAACAAGTTCGACAGCATCAGTGAAACCCTGGGCCTGTCGGAGTTCCAGAAAGAACAAATCCTGTCGATTAACCGGAACCTGCCTGCGGGGCGAAAGCTCAAGGAAGTCTTTATCGGGCTGGGCAGCTACTCGCAGGTTTATGCCCTGGAAGTAGGCCGCCCGGAATACTACTGCTACACCTCCGAGCAAAGCGAAAAGGAAAAGGTCCTGAAAACGCTTTCCGGTGGCTCCTGTACATCCTTTTTAGAAACCTTAAAATCCATTTGACATGAACTTCAACAGCAACACAAAATTCATGCTTTTAGCGCTCGCAGCGATCATGCTGATCTCCTGTCTGAGCCATACCAACGCACATGCCCAGGCACCGGTAACTGATGTGGGTGCCGGCATTCAGCGCGAGGCCCTCTGGGAACAGGAAAAGGGAATCCTCTCAGAAATCAACTGGTACAACATCCTGATCAAAGTCCTGAACGGAGACATCAAAGGACTAACCGGTGAACTGCTAGGCATTGACCAGCAGATGCTGGAAAGCCTACAAAAAGTCTCTTCCCTGATCAAGGACTACAAGCGGGTGAAGCAGACCAAAGACATGCTGGACAAGATCATCCAGGTGTATACCGAAAAGCTTCCCCTGCTGGTGAAGGATGGAAACTTCACCCCGCAGCAGGCGGAGGCCATTGTCCAGTCTTTTGACCTGATCCTGGATGACAGCCGCCAGCTGACCACCACGGTTTTGAATGCCATCGTGAAGGATAACCTGTTTTTGATGGACGACAAACAGCGCTACGACACGATCAACGGCATTTATGAGGATGTCCGCAAACATTACGGAACGATCTGCTACCTGTACAACAAGCTGTTGTACGTCTCCTATCAGAAAAGTTTTGAAAACGACAAGGTGGAAAGTTTTGCCCTGTATTACAGCCTGTATCAATAGAGGTACGGGTATTTACTCCGGCCTCTGCCGGATAGGATTTTTTGCATTTAAAATCACCATTAAAAACAGTTCATTATGAAACTTATTTTGCCCCTTCTTGGAGTGACCTTTAGTGTAATGGTTGCCACTGCCGTATTCCCCCCAAAGGCCAATGCACAGCTTCTAAATGTCAAGCCCTGGCACGGATACTACCCGGAGATGAACGGCAGTTACCCACTCAGTTTTGTCGCGTTTAAAGGCTGGTTGTTCCCGGTGCCGCATGTTTTCGTGCGTACCTGGCCCACCCACTACTATGTGGAGCTGGGTGCCTTGCCGGTTTCCGATGCTGAAGGATACGCTGATCTTTTGCGGATCAACCTGATGAAAATTGTTTCCAGGCTGATAGAGAAAAGCCAGATGAAAGACCGGCATGATGAAAACACCCGGATCAAAGTCTATACGCAGGAACAAAAGGAAATTGAAAAGCTTCTCTTTGATTCCCGCTCGGATGAGTTGCCCGATGTTTATGACATCGCCGGCGGTTTTATCCGCCTGTATCAAAGCATTGACCGGCTGGACAAGCTGGAGAATTGCCAGCGGGTGAAGCAGATCATGGAAAAGGAAGCGGACGGATTGCTGTCCCGCTTTATCTCGGTCAACCTGCTGCAAACCGATCATGGTCAAAAGCTGGAAGCCTTTTCAGAAATCCGCAGCGAACTCAGCCGTCAAACCGGCGATGCTGATTACACCTACCGAAAGGTGCACCATTACCAGTTCCACGCCAACAACGTCAGTCAATCCTATTCCTTTCTGACCCATTAGAATTTGCCCAATAGAAAACAGCTAAAAACTGAAACAATGATCTTACAGGTAATCACCACCAACGACTTCTTTTCCTTTACCGATGTGCTGATCCGGGGCGGGCTGGACAATGCGCGCCTGCTTGTGAATATGGCCCGGGCCATCGGAGGGATTGCGTCATTCCTTTACATCTCCAAACGAATCTATGAGCAACTGATTGCCGACAATCCCATATCCATTCTGCCGTTGCTCAGGCCTTTTGCATTGGTGCTGGTGATCAGCTTCTGGGGGCCGTTTGTTCAACTCTTGATGGTGCCCACAAAAGGCTTGACCAAACTGTCGGAAGCGATCTATGCCGATAAAAAACACATAGTAGCCGAGCGGCTGGAGGAAAAGCAGGATGCGATCCTGTATGCCGATCTGCCGGCTTTTCAGGAGAATGAGGAGAAGGAAGCCATGCTCTGGGACAAAGGCATCAACATGCTGCTGACCACTTATAATATCATTTCCGGGAGGGCACTCCGGCACCAGATCAATTTCTACCTGATGGATGGGATCCGTCAACTGCTGGAAGCCTTGTTTGAAGCCCTGATCTACCTGGTGGCCTTTCTCCGAACGGTCTTTTGCGTGCTGCTGGTGGTCTTTGGCCCGCTGGTCTTTGCCATCTCCATCTTTGACGGGTTTCAGGAAAATTACCTGGGCTGGATTGCCCGGTTTATCAATGTGAACCTCTACCTGCCCATCGCGCTGATCATCCTGTCGCTGGTGCAAGAGGTGCTGATTTTTGTACTGGAAGCCGAAATTGCCCAAATCAAAAGCTCCCTGATCTATATGCCATCCCTGTATTACGTCTCCAACCTGGTGGTGCCAATCTGTGGTATTGTCGGGCTGATAATGGTACCCAAGATCGCCTCGTGGATCATCAGCGCTTCCGGGACCAACACGGGTGGTGGACGGCTGATACGCACCGCTGCGGTGATGGCCGTGACCAAGGGGGCCATGAAATAGGAAGATAAATATCCAATGTAAAAATATTCAATAATCAATATCCAAGAAATGTCAATATGCAATGAAGAAAATCTTTGATATTCAACGCAAGTTCAGGTTTACTGTTTATGTCCTGTTGGTGGTCAGCCTGCTGTCAATCGGTTTTAGCTCGTTTGTTTTTGTCAGCTCGCTGAAGCTGGTGGAACGCTCCCGTGAGAAAATCTACGTGCTGGATAACGGCAAGTCCCTGTTGCTGGCCCTTCGGGAAGATATCTCCGAAAACCGTCCGGCCGAGGCAAGGGATCATGTGAAACGCTTCCATGAGCTGTTTTTCACGATGGAACCCGACAAGCAGTACATCGAGAACAACACCCGCGAAGCTCTCCACCTGGCCGACGGTTCGGCCATGAAACAACACCGGTCTTACAAGGAGAACAATGTCTATAACCAGGTCATTGCCTCCAATATCAGCATGACCTTGCTGACCGACTCGGTGCAAATCGACTTTTCCGCTTATCCGTATCAGTTTCATTACTTCGGGAAGCAGCGGATTGTCCGCCAGTCCACCATTACCCTGCGCAGGCTGGAAACCACCGGGCAGCTTCGCAACAGCTCCCGCACAGACCATAACCCGCATGGTTTTCTGATCGAGAACTGGCTGATCACTGACAACCGGGACCTGGAAACCCAGAAACGCAAATCCTTTTAATCCTTAAATCCCTGAGAAAGATGAAGACATCCAATCCGTCAAACAAAATGCAAAAACCGAAGACCCCGCACTTTCAGGATGTGAGCCGCTTTACCCGGATGGTCAGCCAGCTGGATAGCCGGGACCGGAGCCTTGAGCCCAAAAGACGAAGGGGCAAATGGATCCTAATTCTGTGCGGCATGTTCCTGCTTTTTCTGGCCTCGTTCCTACTTCCATTTCCGGACTTTTCCCATGAAAAGATTGGGGCCGGAGAGGAATTCTTTCCTGCTGATTCTAAAGAAAAGAGACAAGTGGAGCAAGCTACCTTCCCCGGCTTTGAGATGCCGGTGGATTCTTTTGAAAACCTATTGAAAAAACATATCCATGAAGACATACCTGAAACGAAATAAGCCCTTGCTTTTCCTGCCATTGGTGCTGATCCCCTTTATTGTGCTGATCTTTTATATCCTTGGCGGAGGTGAAAATCCCAAAGGAAAAGACCAGAGACAAACACGGCAAGATACCATTAAAGGCGCCAATTATGACCTTCCTGACGCTGACCACAGCCTGGAGATCCTGGATAAGACAGAACTTAGCCAGTCGCCCGATGAAATCACCCTGAGCCGGGATTACAATATCCTTGGAGACCGGAATAATCCCGGCGAAATCGCAATTGATTCCCTGGATCGGGTTGGTGACGTAGAACCGGGAACAAGTCCCGGTGATCCTGAAAATTTGTTGAAGCATATCCAACAGCGGGAAAAGCAAATACGCAGTGAGTTGGAAGGAGGTCAAACGGAAAAATCACGTCAGAGAGCCAAAGTACCGCAGGTAAAACACCATTCAAAGCCAGCGACGAAGGAAATACCGGAGACCGGTGCTGACGCAGCGAATCAATCCTTTCCGGTAAGCGGAATCGAAGAGCTGGACCGGGTTTTTCGCCAAAACCAGCGATTGGCCCGGCAAAACGACTCTCTGAAAATACAGATGGAGCAAGCCAATGCTTTCCGCCATAAACTGGAAGCGGAGCGCTCCCGCTCGTTTACCCTTGAAAAAGGTCAGCCATCCGCTTTTGAGCCTGCCGAGCCATCCTCGTCCCTGCTGAAAGCCGAGGTGTATGAAACGACCACCGTTTTGACCGGTAACCGTGTCAAGCTGCGTTTGCTGGAAGAGGCTTCAGTCAATGGAACCACGATCCCGGCTGGTACATTCATCTATGGGATTTGTGAAGTCGCCAATGAACGGCTTCGGATCAGCGTCCGCCAATTGCCTGTCGGTGATTCTTTTATCCCGGTTGAGCTCAACATTTACGATCTGGATGGACTGGCCGGGCTGTATGTCCCGGATAATGCCGCACGGAAAGTAGCCAAGGAAGTGGGGAGCTCAACCAACACCTCCTCCATGTTCGGGGTGACGGGCAATCCGCTGACCTATGCCGGTGTTCAGGCGGCTGACCGGACCGCCCAATCCCTGCTGCGCATGGTCAGGCTTAAAAAGGTCACCATCAAGAAAAATACCCTGGTTTATTTAATCAATCATTCCAAATAAATACGAATATGAAAGCATTTGTTATTGTCATCCTTTGTACCCAACTGCAAGTGGCGGTGAGCGCCCAAAACTCGTCCAATTCCTTAAAAATCTCCGATACCAAAACCAGCCACCTGGTTTGCCCCGAAAAGGTGGACTATGTGCAGGCTGGTGACTATTCGCTGGTGCAGGCCGAAGTCGTCCCGGAACTGTCCAACCTGGTGCGCATTAAAGCTATTCAGCCCTTTGACACGCCAGTTTCGCTGACGGTGGTTTGTGCCAACCGGATTTACTCCTTTGAGCTGGGCTACGGAAACGATGCGCCCATCACTTACCTGCTCGAATCCTTCCAGTCCGAAGATGCACGGACTTTTAGCTGCAAGCTCCTGCCGGATGGTGTGCTCCGGGACCTGTGCGATCAGGTACTGGATAAGCACCGGAAAAATTACCGGAATCGAAAGGCCAAAAAGGATGGGATTCGCATTCGCTTAAACTCGATCCACCTGCATGGTGATGCCCTGTTTTTTGAGCTGGAAATCCGAAACAAGACCCAAATGGCCTATGACATAGAAAGTGTTCATTTCTGGATCACCGATAAACGACAGGCAAAAGCCACCAACGTGCAGGAATACCTGGTACTGCCTGATTACAGTCGAAACAGGATCAGCCGCGTTCCGGGGTACACCACGGTCCGGGAAGTGTTTGTCTTTGAAAAAATGACCATACCCGACCAGCGCATCCTCCAAATTGAGCTGAACGAAAAAGCCTTGGGCAACACCGGACGAAAACTAAAGTTTGAGCTCAAAAACAAGGACATCCTCCAGGCAAAGAAACTGCGATGAGTATTTAGAAAGCAATCAATTATTAACCTACTCTTTTAAGTCCCCGGCAGTTGTCGGGGATTTAGGGGGCTTATTTCTAGAATCATGAATAACGAACCACACGAACTGGTGAAACTGCACGAAGGCTTCCGCTTTTTCAGTTACCTTTTGCTGATTTTATCCTTGTACATCACCTGCATCGGGTATTTTGCAACACTCGGGATCATCATCCCGGAATTTGCCCCCTTGCTGGAAAAGCTGCAGGGCCTGCAATTCCTGTCGGATGTGTACCTGTCTAAACTGGTCTGCCTGGTGTTTCTGGCCATCACCTGCATGGGAACCAAAGCGCACAAGGACCGGGAACTGGCGGTACCGGTGATTGTCCGGCAGGTGGTAGCCGGACTCATGCTGTACTGGGGAAGCCTGCTGGTTTTCACAGCATACCCCTTAGCTTATCTTATCCTGAGTTTTTTCGGTTTTATAGTCCTGAACATCGGTTTTGACAACATCTCCAAGCTGATCAATGTCAACCTGATGAAAGACCGCTTCAACATCGAGAACGAGAGTTTCCCGCAGGAAGAAGCTTTGCGGGAGAATGAGTATTCGGTCAACCTGCATTCCTCCTACCTGTACAAAGGCAAAGAGCATCAGGGTTGGATCAACCTGGTGAATCCCTTCCGGGCGACGATGGTGATTGGTACGCCCGGATCCGGGAAATCCTTTTCGGTGGTGCTGCCCTTTATTCGTCAGCACCTGGCCAAGGGGTTTTCCATGTGCGTCTATGATTTTAAGTATCCCGATCTTTCCCTGGTGGCCTACAACCACTTCCTGAAAGCAAAGAAAAGCGGCCGTCTTCCAAAAGCAGCGCGGTTTTATGTGATCAACTTTGAGGACATCCGAAAATCGTTCCGTTGCAATCCTTTGGCACCGGAGTGGATGGAAAGCCCCATCGATGCCTTTGAATCCTCCCGCACCGTGCTGTATAACCTGAACCGGGAATGGATCCGCAAGCAGGGAGAGTTTTTCTCAGAATCAGCGGTATCCTTCTTTGCAGCGGTAATCTGGTTCTTGAAAAAGTACCGCCATGGAGAGTTCTGTACCCTGCCGCACGCCATTGAGTTGCTGCAGCTGGATTATGACGAGCTGTTTTCGGTGTTGGAGCAGGAAAACGATGTGGCGAACATTATCAACCCCTTTATCAATGCCCACAGGCGCGGGGCAAGCGAACAGCTGGAAGGCCAGCTGGGTAGCCTGAAAATTGCCATCTCCAAAATCATCAGCCCGGAGATTTACTGGATCTGCAGCGGAAATGACTTTTCCCTGGATATCAACCATCCGCAGGCACCCAAAATCCTGTGCCTGGCCAACAACCCGCTGCGCGTGGAAATGTACGGGGCGGTGCTGTCGCTTTTTATCACCCGGATGCTGAAGGTGATCAACCGAAAGCACCAGCTGCCTGCCTCGCTAATTTTTGATGAGCTGCCAACCATCTACTTTCGGGGGTTGGATACCCTGATCGCTACGGCACGAAGCAACCGGATCTCCACTTTGCTGGGTGTTCAGACCATCGACCAGCTGATCCGGGATTACGGCAAGGAGCAAGCCAACGCCATCACCAGCAACATTGGCAATGTGTTTTCCGGTCAGGCAGCCGGTGAAACGGCTAAATTTATTCAAAACCGGATGGGCAAAATCCTGCAGGAACGGCAGTCGGTCAACATCAACCGTAATACGCAGTCATCGACTTTCTCCACCCAGATGGATTATCTGGTGCCCGAAGGCAAGATCGCCACCCTGCCACAGGGCTACCTGGTCGGTCAGGTGGCCGATAACTTTGGGGAGACCGTCGGACAAAAGAATTTTAACGCTCTCATCAAAGTGGATGTAAAAGCCTGGCAGCGGGAAGAAGCGCGTTATGTGTCAATCCCGGACTTTTACCGCTTTGATCATATCCCGGAGGTACTGGAACGGAACCGCATCCGGATTCGAAATGATATCCGCAGCATCGCCAGTCAAGCGTTAACAGGCTCCAGGGAAAATGAAGTGCCGGTAGCCCCCAAAACGGAAGCCACGCAACCAAATCAAACGCGTCAGCCGAATCAAGCTAAGCAATCTCGAACACGAAATAATTAATTAGTACCACACATGAACAACAGCAACGAGAGAACAATCAAATTAAAGCCGTCCCAACTGGTTAACCTGCCGGTTTTCCTGCTTGGAGCCCTGCTTATCCCAGGACTTTTTCTGCTGAATAAGCTGATCAAACGATACCTGCCTTCCGATTTTATCCCGGATCAGTTTGAACCCTATATCCTGAACCTTCCGGTTTTCCTGGCAGTATTGCTCGCTGTTTACCTGGGATATCATATCCTGAAGACTTACTGTCTCCGCTATGAAATCAGTTCAGAAGAGCTCAGGTATTATTCCGGGATACTCTGAAGAAAGCACGAGTTTATTGAGCTGTACCGGCTAAAGGACTACAGAATTGATCGGCCTCTGATATACCGATTATTTGGTCTGGGCAACCTGACGATTTACACTTCGGATAAAACCACACCGGTTTTTAAGATGGAAGCCATTGCCAATCCTAAAATGATTTATAAAACCCTTCGCGATCTGGTTGAAGAGAACCGAAGGGAAAAACACGTTTTCGAAGTTGATTAATAACCCTTTAAAAATTAGTGATTATGGAACAAAACACACGCATGAAGGTGGAAGACATCCCCTTTGACAAACTGGAAAAAGCCGGTATTAACCGCAGTTTTGTGGACCGGATGGAAAAACGCGAACTGACCGATTTTTTGAACGGCTTCCGCTCAGAAAAGCTCTACACAATCGATGCCCGGATTAATGATCAGGACTATAAAATACCGGCCAAGATCCGCCTGCAACAAGATCAAGATGGGAAAGTCGATGTCAAGGTACACCCCATTCAGCGGCTTTATATTCCCGATGAATACCTGGGACACAAGTTCACCAAGGAAGAAAAAGGGGCGCTGCTCAATGACAAAAACCTGGGCAAGACCGTGGAGCTGACCAGCAAGAACGGGCAAAAGGACACCTACTACCTGGGCATAGACAGCAAAACCAACGAGTTGATTGCCCTGAAAGCAAGGTATATCCAAATCCCGGATAAGATCAAAGGTGTCAGCCTGACGAGTGAGCAAAAAGACAAGCTGGCAGCGGGTCAGAAAGTGACCGTGGACGGGATGATGGGGAAGAACGACAAAAAGTTTGGAGCCACACTCCAGGTAGATGCCGCTGGCAGGAACATCAGCTTTTCCAATTTCAAACAGGAGAAGATGGAGAAATCAGAGGGCCAGAAGCAGGAAGCAAAAACCGAAAAGAAAGCCGGATCCAGGAAAAGAGTGAGTTAGTATAGTCAGGTCTCGTTTCCAATTAGAAGGGGAAATTCTGAAGAGCAGTTTTCCCTTTCTTTTTACCCCGTTTGACCAAAGTGAATAAGAAAAAAAGGATGAGGAATAGCTGGTTTAAAGAGGGGAATGCAAGTTGTGTATTTATGGCCATAAATACCTTTCATCTTGAACCCGACGCCGTCGGGAGACATTCCCCAAAGGCATCATGCATTCCCCTCTCAAAAAGCAGGAAGTTACCAATTGATAATCGATGCGCCCCAGATTGACAGATAAAGAGAAACGGACGATTGTTGTTCGCTTTCTGATGACCAAAGAGGAAAAAATCCGCTTGGATTCATTGGTCAAACGGGGAAAGTATGGATGCACGAGTGATTTTCTGAGGTTCAAAATATTTGATCAGTCCAGGCGGAAAATGATAGTACTTGATGACAAGGCAAGCCATAAACTTAAAAGCCTGGATTATGAGCTCAACAAGATCGGGGTCAACCTGAACCAGCTGTCCAAACGTATGAACTCTTTTGCGGGTTACCGGATCAGTGACAGTGACCGACAGCTTTTGAAACAGGCTTTTGAGATGATGAGAAATTGTCTAATCCTGCTTCAAAAGTATCTGCGTTGATTTCGAATGTCCATAGATCCTGTCACCTGAGAAACTGAAAACCCAATGGTTATTAAAATCCACCAGGCTTGCAGCACAAAAAACGCCTTGTTTTACAACGAGCGGAAGGTTGAGCGACATAAGGCCTCGTTTTACCACAGTCAAAACATGCCGGTTGTCAATCCGTTCATGGGAGATAAAAACGACCGGTACCGGATTTTTCAGGAGATTGAGGAGCGAAATACCCGGGTTCGAAAGCCTGGGCTGCATCTATCCGTAAACCCAGCAGTTGGCGATTTGGTCCGGCTGGGTGATGCCGGTATTCGGACGGAGATTGATAACCTGATGACCCATCTGGGATATGGAAATCAGCCTTACTTTGTCTACAAACATGCTGACCTAGAACGGGTGCATTTTCATATCGTTTCCACTCGTATCGATTGTGATACCGGCAAAAAGATCAAAGACAGCTATGAAAAGGAAAAGACGCAGCGGTTTATCAAAGGACTGGAAGAAAAATACCAGCTCACCAAAGATGATACTCAGGAAAAATTAAACTATCGGTTTTCCGGTTCCAGCAAAAACCTAAAACAAAACCTGGAAAGCTTGTTTACTCAGCTCAACCGGATGGAGTTTATCAACTCCAAAGAACTATATGACCAAGCACTGGGGCTGTTTCAGGTTGAAATCAGAAAAGCTGGGCGAGGACATTTGGTTTTTGTGACAGTTGAGAATGGGAATCCAGTTCGGCATCCGGTGAGGATGAGCGATTTTGAGGAAAGGCCGATGTTTTATCTGTCTGATAAAGAGTCTCATTCAATAAAGGGTTCCCGAAAAGAAACGCTTGATTTGCCAATAGATGTCTTAAAATCTGTAATTCTGAAAGAAATTACCCGGCAATTGTATTTTTCGGAAAATCAACAAGACAGGATCAAAAAACGGAAGTTGAAGTCGAAAAAAGGAAAGAGGTATTAATTTTACTAGCGGGAATTTTGGTTGGAATGTTCAACATTCATTTCGAAAAGATGATTATATTGGCTATCGCCATTTAACTGTACAATAAAATCCATACATTTAGCTTTGCAAAAACCAATTCAACACTGATGGATAAAAAAAACCTGTCGGAAAGGGATGTCTGTACAAAATTCATTACACCGGCCATTGAAAAAGCCGGATGGAACAAACTGACGCAAATTCGCGAAGAAGTCACGTTTACAGATGGTAAAATTTACGTGCGTGGAAAGTTGACAGCCCGGGGAGCCCGAAAACGTGCAGACTATATCCTCTATTACAAACCCAATATTCCAATTGCAATCATTGAAGCAAAGGATAACAAGCACTCGGTAAGGGCAGGCATGCAGCAAGCGTTGAATTATGGAAGAATTCTTGACATCCCCTGCGTTTTTAGCAGTAATGGCGATGGTTTTCTATTTCATGACAGAACTGCGACCGGGGAAAACCTTGAAACGGAATTAGATAACGCAAGTTTCCCAGGCCCTGAGGAACTTTGGGAGAAATACAAACGATATAAAGGAATTGATACCAAAGAACAAGAAAAAATTGCATCGCAAGAATACTATTTGGATGGCAGCGGCCGTAGTCCACGATACTATCAGCAAATTGCCGTTAACCGGACAGTCGAGGCCATTGCGAAGGGACAGAGGCGTATTTTATTGGTCATGGCTACTGGAACCGGGAAAACTTATACCGCTTACCAAATCATCCATCGACTTTGGAAAAGTGGCGCAAAAAAACGCATACTTTTTTTGGCTGACCGCAATGCCTTGATAGATCAGACGAAACGTGGCGATTTCAAACATTTTAAGGATAAAATGACGGTGGTGAAAAACCGGATGATTGATAAAAGCTACGAAGTTTACCTGGCTTTATACCAAGGGCTATCCGGAGCTGATGAAGACGCGAATGCTTACAAACAATTCTCCAGGGAGTTTTTCGACTTAATCGTCATTGACGAGTGCCACCGGGGAAGTGCCAAAGAAGATAGTGCCTGGCGCGAAATCCTTCGATACTTTGATAGGGCAACACATATCGGTTTAACAGCAACACCCAAAGAAACAAAGGAAGTATCGAATAGTGAATATTTTGGCGATCCGATTTACACCTATTCACTCAAACAAGGAATTGATGATGGTTTTCTGGCGCCCTACCGCGTTGTTCGTGTACACCTGAATGTAGATGCCGAAGGCTGGCGCCCTGAGCAGGGGAAAAGGGATAAAAATGGGTTTGAAGTGGAGGATCGCATTTATAACCGTAAAGACTTTGACCGGAACCTTGTAATTGACGAGCGCACGATGACCGTGGCTAAAAAGCTGACGGAGTTTTTAACGGGTTATGACCGTTTTGCTAAAACCATTGTTTTTTGCACCGACATTGATCACGCTGAACGAATGCGTACGGCATTGGCTAACTTAAATAGCGATTTGGTAAGCCAAAACTACAAATACGTTATGCAAATTACAGGGGATAATGATGAGGGCAAACGGGAGCTGGACAACTTCATCAATCCGGAAGAACGATATCCTGTAATTGCGACGACTTCCGAATTAATGACGACAGGCATCGATGCCCAGACTTGCAAAGTCATTGTGCTGGATGCCGAAATTAAGTCAATGACCAAGTTCAAGCAAATTGTTGGAAGGGGAACCCGGATTAACGAAGATTTTGGCAAGCATTACTTCACCATTCTGGATTTCAGAAATGTCACTGATTTGTTTGCTGACAAGGAATTTGACGGCGATCCAATACGTGTGAAACCAGTAACTGAAGATACCGACTTGACCACGATTGTGGATGAAGAAGAACAGGACGACACTCCAATTGTGGACGAGGAAACCGGCGAAGAAATTTTGGTTGATCCTCCTATGGGAGGAGAGCCTATATTTCCCCCACCGCCTCCGCCACCTCGCGAAAAAGTCTATGTCAACGGTGTGGATGTATCGGTATTGGTTGTTCGCGAAATGCATTTTGACAATTACGGCAAACCCATTACGGTGAGTTTAAAGGATCATACCAAAGAAATTATTAAAGGACAATTTGCCACCATCGATGATTTTCTAAGCCGCTGGAACAGTTCAGATAAGAAGGAGATTTTGATTAAAGAATTGCAGGAACAAGGAGTCTTGGTCGAAGCACTGAGAGATGCGGTTAACCGTGAGCTCGATTTATTTGATTTAATTTGCCACGTAGCTTTCGACCAGCCGCCTTTAACCCGGAAAGAACGGGCAAACCAGGTGAAGAAACGAAACTACTTTGCTAAATATGGCGAACAGGCGCGTAAAGTGCTGGAAACCCTGCTGGACAAATATGCCGATGAAGGTGTTACTGATATTGAAAGTATGGAAGTGCTGAAAGTGCAACCCTTCACCAATTACGGTTCACCCATTGAAATCATCAAACATTTTGGCAGCAAAGCCAAATACCTGGAAGCCGTAAAAGAACTGGAAAAAGAATTGTATCAAACAGGAGCATGATGAGTTCAGAAATTATTCTTTACCAAACGGAAGACGGGCAAACAAAGATTCAGACCCGGTTGGAAAATGAAACCGTCTGGCTATCCCAGGAACAAATCAGCGAGTTGTTCCAACGAGATCGGAGCGTTATAACCAAGCACATCAACAATGTATTTAAGGATGGTGAATTGGACGAAGAAAGCAATGTGCAAATTTTGCACATTAGTGGATCCGACCGTCCGGTCAAGTTTTATAACCTGGATGTAATTATATCCGTCGGCTATCGGGTTAAATCCCATCGGGGCGTGCAATTTCGCAAGTGGGCAACCGCACTGATCAAAGAATACATTGTAAAAGGGTTCACCATGAATGATGAGCTCTTGAAAGAAGCCGGTGGAGGAAATTATTTTGACGAACTGTTGGCTCGTATCCGGGATATCCGCTCGTCGGAAAAGGTATTTTGGAGAAAAGTGCTCGACATTTACGCAACCAGTATTGACTATGACCCCAACACCGAACTTTCGCAATCCTTTTTTAAAACAGTGCAAAATAAAATGCACTGGGCTGCTCATGGGCAAACGGCTGCCGAGGTCATTTATCAACGAATCGACGCTGGCAAACCCAACCTGGGGCTAAGCTCTTTCAAAGGGAATAAACCGACAAAAAAAGAAACAGAGATTGCTAAAAACTATCTCAACGAAGAAGAACTAAACGTATTGAACCGAATTGTTACAGCCTATCTGGAAATGGCCGAACTTCAAGCCATAAACCGAAAACCCATGTACATGAAGGATTGGGTGGATCGTTTGGATGATTTTCTCGCAATGACAGGAAATGAAATATTAACCCATGCGGGGAAAATAAGTCATCAGGCAGCCCTGGAAAAAGCCCACGCTGAATACGATAAATTCAAAGAATTAACAAAGAACGAACTTTCTCAGGTTGAAAAAGATTTTATCAAAACAATTGACACAACAGCCAAGCAACTTAAAAATAATAAGAGGTAAATGAGCAACTTAAAAGGAATTATTGACAGCATCCGCAAGATTATGTGGCAGGACACCGGACTAAACGGTGATGCACAACGCATTGAGCAGTTGGGATGGATGTTGTTTTTCAAGATATTTTCGGATAAAGACAAAGAACTGGAGCTGATGAACGACAACTACATCAGTCCTGTGCCAGCCGAACTGCACTGGGATGCCTGGGCCGGCGATGACGAAGGCATTACGGGCGACGAGTTGCTGGAGTTTGTGGAACGAAAACTGTTTCCAACGCTGCGGAATATTCAGCTCATCCCTTCGGAGGATGTGCAGTACAAGCGGGCTTTGATTGTTCGCGAAGTATTCGAGGGAAACAACAACTACATGAAAAGCGGCATTAACATCCGCAAAGTGCTGAATAAGCTGAACGAACTGGATTTTAACATTGCGAAGGATCGACATGCCTTTGGCGAGTTGTACGAAACCATTTTGAAGGAACTGCAAAGCGCCGGTAAAAGTGGCGAATTTTACACGCCCCGGGCTATTACCCATTTTATTTGCGAAATGATCAATCCGCAGTTGGGCGAGAAAGTTTTAGACCCCAGTTGCGGAACCGGTGGTTACCTTACCGCTGCCATCGAGCACCTGAAGAAGCAAGCCAACAGCGTAGAGGATCACCAAAGTATTGCCCAAAATGTGATGGGGTGGGAATACAAGCCATTGCCCTACTTGCTGGCAACGACCAACCTCATTTTGCACGACATGGACGTGCCCAACATTACCTTTCGCGACTCCCTTGACCAGCCCCTGAGCGCCTACACCGAGAAGAACCGGGTGAACGCAATTCTGGCCAATCCGCCTTTTGGTGGTATTGTGGCCAACAGCAATGAGAATAACTTCCCGCAGAACTTCCGCACCAAAGAAAGCGCCGACCTGTTTCTGGTATTGATGATTCATTTACTGAAACAAGGAGGACGTGCCGGTATCGTATTGCCCGATGGCTCGCTTACCGGCGATGGGGTAAAACAACGGATAAGAGAGAGATTTCTTCAGGATTGTAATCTTCACACAATTATTCGTTTACCGAATTCTGTCTTTAAGCCATATGCAACTGTCGCAACTAACTTATTGTTCTTCACTAAGGGAGAACCAACGCATGAAATTTGGTATTACCAACATACGTATCCCGATGACATTAAAAGTTATTCAAAAACAAAACCATTACAGATTTCAGAGTTTGAAGAAATTAGGGCGTGGTGGAACGATAGAAAAGAACACGAATTTGCATGGAAAGTTTCTATAGACAAAATTAGGAAAAGAAATTTTGACTTAGATATTAAGAATCCGAGTGCCTGTATTGAAGATATGACCGATTCTTCGAATTCTCTACTTGAAGAATTGAACAATGATCTTTCAAATATTCATTCGGACATTCAAGACATCGACAATTCCTTTACTAAAATTGAGGAGTATCAATGTAAGACTATTGGGCAATTATGTGATGTTATTAAAGGAAATACAGGAATCAAAACAGCTATTGATGGTGTTTACCCTTTAGTGACAACAGCTGAAGAGAGAGGTTCTCACAACTCTTTTCAGTTTGATGCCGAAGCAGTCTGTATTCCTTTGGTTTCTTCAAGCGGTCATGGTCATGCGTCATTAAAAAGAGTACACTATCAATCTGGAAAATTTGCGTTAGGTTCAATTCTAGCCGCAGCTTTACCAAAAGAGAAGTCGGAAATATCTGCCAAATATCTTTATTACTACTTAAATAACTTTAAAGAAGAGCTTTTAGTCCCGTTAATGAAAGGAATGGCAAATGTTTCACTGTCGGTTGCAAAGATCAAGACCGTTAATATCAAAGTCCCACCATTAGAAAAGCAAGAAGAACTGGTATATCTAATGGAAAAATGTGAGCGGCTGAGGCAAACACTTCAAAAATCTTCTTTAGATGCGGAGAAGATGATTATCACATCGCTCAGGGAGGCACTGAGGTCGAAAGAAAAAGATATGGACGTATGATAGAGCTATTAGATAAATATAAAATCAAGGGGCATTTTGAATTCTCACCTTCGGAGTCACTTGAACAGAAATGCAATGCTCCAACAAGTCAAAGTGGAGTCTACTTAATTTATGAGACCTTAGGAGAGCGTCGCAGTCTAATCTACATCGGATCAAGCGGGCAACGGAATGCAGATGGATCATTAAAAACACGACGTAGTGGAATAGGTGGAATGAAAGACCGCTTGGTCAATGGCTATCATCCAGGATTTGGAAAGGTTAAACGCAAAAATGCCTGGCCCAAACAAATGAAACTTGAAGGAATTCAGAAAATCATTGTTTATTGGTGGGTAACCTACGATGATGAGCATCGAGAGTTCCCAACGGATGTCGAAGGGATTCTGCTTAGCAACTACAAACTAAAACACGGGGCTAAGCCAAGGTGGCACTCATAAATTGTTTTATGAGCAAATTCAAAGTGAAAACTAATAATAGATTATGGCTAACCTGTGGAACCAAAAAGGGGCATCCATTTTGTTTTTTGTACCGGAGAATACTGTTTTATGAAGAATACTATTAATATCTTTTAACTCTACCATCTTCTCCAATATGAGTTTTTCTCTGCCATACAAGAAATTACCGTTCGTATCAAGCAAGTATGTATTTGGAGTGTTAACAATTTGATTGAAATAGGTTTTTTCAAAGAAAAAATTTGGAACCTATCAATATTTTTCTCTAGTTTCGCTACCGAAAAACTAATTTGGTCGATAAATAGTATTCAGAATGGAGAAAGATGAGATTATAAAGGATGAAATTTTAGTTCAGGCACAACTATTATTCCAGCAGTACGGGTTAAAGAAAACCACGATGGACGAGATAGCAGCAGCTTGCGGGAAAGCCAAAAGTACCCTTTACCATTATTTCAAAAGCAAGGAAGAAGTCTTTGACGAGGTGATCCAAATGGAAATGTTCAATCTGAGAAGGCATGTCAAGAACAAGGTGGAAGAACATGAAGGCATGATTGCCAAACTTAATACCTACATCCTCGAATTTCATAAGGAAGCCATTAATAAAGTGAACATTTACCGGGTATTGAAGCAAGAAAGTAGCTCTAAGGAAGTTGCGAGAATGCACTTTCTAAAAATGATGGAGTTCGAGCAGGCTTATATTGTTTGTATTCTGGAGGACGGTTTTGATTCCGGTGAATTTAAGGAAACTGCTAAAGAGGATATTCCTTGGCTGGCAGAAATGCTTCTGGCCTCGTTTTATGGCCTTGTTCAGTATGGAATTGAGAAGGACGGCTTTTACAATGAAGAGAAGATGATCCGGATTGTAAACCTGGTCACCCCTAAAATATTTTGTTAATTTTTATCAAATGTCGACTAAAATACCACTATAGTTTTAATGACTAGAATTGGAAGGACTTTAATATATGAAATGATGATTTGGGTTAGGCATTTTTTTATGTCAAAAATCGACTAAAAAACTAATATAGTATTTCGAACGAACAAATATGTAACAATGAAAAAACAGATTCTTATTTTAACGATTGGATTGCTGGTTGCGAGTTGCTCACAGAATGAGCAAGCAGAAAACGCCAAGGAAAGTCAGGAAACTGCAATCCCTGTGAAAGTTATTGAGGCAAAAATACAAAGCGACAGGGCTATGCTTAAATATAGCGGCATATCGGGGCCTGCCCTGACCATCCCGTTAAGCTTTCAGTTACCCGGGAAAGTAGCCCGCATCTATGTTGATGAAGGAAGCCAGGTTCGCAAAGGGCAAGTGCTGGCTGAGCTGGACAAAACTTCGGTACAAAGTTCGTACGATGCGACTTTATCGATGCAGAGACAGGCACAAGATGCTTATAACCGGCTGAAAACCGTGTACGACAATGGCAGTTTGCCAGAAATAAAATGGGAAGAAGTGAAGGCCAAGCTTGAACAAGCCAACTCTTCAGCAAATATTGCAAAGGAAGCTTTGAAAAATTGCATGGTCATGGCGCCCGAAGACGGGGTGATCAGCGTCAGGAACATTGAAGAGGGAGTCAATGTGATGCCTGGAGTAGGTGCTTTTAAACTAATTTCGGCCGATGATATCCAGGTACGCATTTCGGTGCCTGACACAGAAATCAATAAAATACAAAAAGGACAAATTGCCACCGTGCGCTTTTCGGCTTTGAACGGCCAGGAATATAAAGCTGTCGTCGATAAAGTTGGGGTGGTAGCCAACCAGATTTCAAAGACCTTCGAAGTAAAACTGAAAATCCTGAATCATGACATGACCCTCAGGCCCGGGATGGTATGCGAAATCGAAATGCCGGTTGAGGGGAGTACGCCGGGTTTGCTGGTACCCATGCAATCGGTTATGAAAGACGCGCAAAATGGCAACTACCTGTTTGTTGTTGACAAACAATCCAAGCGGGCAAAGCGGCAGACAATCGAAACTTCAGGAATCATCAACAACCAACTTTGTATTATGGCCGGACTTAGTCCGGGTGAGTGGTTTGTAGTTGAAGGGCAGCACAAGTTATCCGACAATTCGATGATCAAATTCAACTAACAATATAAAAGGACAGCGCCAAACAACAATCCCTGAGTCCCCGATTCCTCTTACGCACTTCGAGTTGTTTGGGCTATCCTTTTTAAATGGAAACACGATGAAAAAAATAAATTTGGTGGAAGCTGCCATGAAATACCGGCAGATTATCCTGGCATTTGTACTGTGCATGATGGTTCTCGGAATCTTTGCACTAAAAAATATGCCCCGCCGCGAATACCCTGAGTTTACCATCAGGAAAGGAGTTGTTGTGGGAATTTACCCTGGCGCTACTTCGCTTGAGGTGGAAGAACAACTGACAACAGCCGTTGAGAACTACATTTTCGGTTACGAAGAAGTCAACAAAAAAAAGACCCAGTCCAGTTCCAGCCAAGGCATGATGACGATTTTTGTGGAATTGAACGACGATGTGCGGAATGCCGACCAGTTTTGGTCGAAGTTGCGGCATGGATTGGAAGAAATGAAAATGCAGCTGCCAACCGGGGTGCTTGCCCTGGTTGGAAGCAACGATTTTGGCGACACTTCGGCCCTGCTGATTACCATGTCGTCGGAAAAGAAGTCGTACCGCGAACTGGAAGAAGTGTTGAAAGATTTGGAGTCTGATATCCGGAAGATCAGTTCCGTTTCGAAAATAAAACGGTATGGAACGCAGCATGAAAAGATTTACGTGCGCCTTAGGCAGGAAAAACTAAATGAATACAATGTGGATCCTACCACAATCTTTGCCTCGTTTAAAATCCAGGAATCGCTGATTTATTCGGGCGAATTGGATAACGGACAATTGGTTCTTCCGGTTCATTTGCCTCCACGTTTTGAGTCGGAAGACGATCTGCTAAACCAGATCATTTATACTGATCCGACAGGAAATATAGTCAGGATAAAAGACATTGCCTATGTTGAACGGAAGTATGAAGACCCGGACAGCTATATCCGCAACAATGGTAACAACGCCTTGCTGCTTTCGCTCGAAATGCAAAAAGGCAACAACATTGTCCAATTCGGCAACGATGTGAAGGAAACATTGGCAAAATTCACCGATCAAACAGCCAATGACGTAAAAATCAACATTATTTCCGATCTGCCTGACGTGGTCGATCATTCCATTTCACATTTTATGGTTGAATTTCTCATGGCTATCCTGGCTGTGATTATAGTCACCATGATTTTATTGCCTTTCCGCGTTGCTGCAGTGGCTGGTGCCACCATTCCGGTATCAGTATTGATCACACTCGGTATTATGCAACTGGTAGGCATTCAACTACATATTGTGTCGCTGGCTGGCTTGATCGTGGTGCTTGGGATGGTGGTCGATAATGCTATTGTGGTGATCGACAGCCACATTGAAAAGCTCGACCAACATGAAAGACCTTGGGATGCTGCTTGGAAAGCAGCGACCGAATTGTTCATCCCGGTACTGTCGGCCACAGCCGCTATTATTGTGGCTTTCTTTCCCATGATGCTTTTTCTGGCTGGAATGGGCGGCGATTTCATTGGCACCTTTCCGCTAACCATTGGCATTGCTTTGGGAGTTTCCATGATTGTGGCAATTTTTCTCGTGCCGTTCATGTGTTACGTGTTCATCAAAAACGGATTGCACAAACAACAGTCAGAAAGCGGAAATGATAAAAAAAGTTTTCTCGACCGGGTTCAGAATACTTATGATTCCATGCTGGACTGGACTTTCAGAAATGCTAAAACAACACTGGCATTAGGAGCTTTGTCGGTCATTTTAGGAGTTTTGATCTTTATGAGCGTGGACCAAAAACTATTTCCGGCCATGGAACGTAGCCAGTTTCCGGTTGAGATCTATTTGCCCGAAGGATCTTCTCTAAAAAAGACAGAAGCAGTGGTTGACAGTTTGGAAAAGTTGCTTTTACAAGATGAACGTGTAACCAATGTTGCTGGTTTTGTAGGTACAGGCTCCCCCCGCTTCAACGATTTGTATGCTCCGCACATGCCTGCCAAAAATTTTGGACAATTAATGGTCAACACGATCTCGAATGAAGCAACCATTGAAATATTGCACGAATACTCCGAAAAATACAGCCATATCTTTCCCGAAGCGGTTGTTAAATGGAAACAACTGGCGCTTGAAGATTTTGAAGCGCCAATTGAAGTGCGCGTTTCAGGCGACAACCTGGTTGATTTGAAGCAAACGGCCGAAAAAGTGGAACAGATCCTTAAGGCCAATTCTGGTTTTACTTGGGTACGAAACGATTGGGGCGAAATGAGACAGGGAATCAGCGTACAGCTCGACCAGAATAAAGCCTCCCAGCTTGGATACGCCAAAACGCTGGTTGCTGCATCGTTAATGACTTCGCTGGACGGGCTTCCCGTAACAACCATTTGGGAAGACGATTACCCGGTAAGCGTAGTTTTATTGAACCCGGAAGATCAGCGAGACAACATTGACGACCTGGGAAATCATTACGTGTCGTCTCCCCTGACGATGGAATCCTTGCCACTCCGTTCAATTGCCTCTTTGCAACCCGAATGGACAGAAGGAAGCATCGCCCGGAGAAACGGAGTACGCACCATCACAGTGAAAGCCGATATTCAAGGTGATCTCATTCCTTCTAACGTCCTCAAGACAGTAAGGCCAAAAATCGACCAATTGAACCTACCTGCCGGCCTTTCTCTGGAATATGGGGGCGATCATGAAGCGTCCGTCAGAAATATGATACCACTCAGTTACTCACTGGTAACCAGCATTTTAATTATTTTCTTCATTCTGATTGTCCAGTTTAAAACAACCCGGCGGGCTTTGCTGGTCATGTCTACCATGCTGATGAGTATTCTGGGTGCCGCCTTGGGTTTGAAACTTACCGGTTACCCTTTTGGCATGACTTCTTTCATCGGACTTATGGGATTGGCAGGCATCGTTGTCCGTAATGGCATTATCTTGGTCGATTATGCGATGCACTTGGTAACCAACGAAAACCATACTTACAAGGAAGCAGCTATAGCTGCCGGGAAACGCCGGATGCGCCCCATCTTCCTGACGGCTATGGCAGCGGCAATGGGGGTGGTGCCCATGATTATCAGCCGATCGCCGCTTTGGGGCCCGTTGGGGGCAGTTATCTGCTTTGGCCTGATCGTGGGTATGGTGCTTACACTTATGATCCTCCCTGTACTGTACTGGAAAGTTTCCGGCAACGGACCTAAAAAGGATGAACTTGCCTCCATTTAAATTATTTAACACATGAACACAAAAATGAAACGGTATATTTCACTTATGTTGATCGCGGGCTTGGGCGCCTTGCCTGTATCTGCTCAAATATTAACGCTCGATTCGTGTAAGGTTTATGCCATCGAGAATAATAAGCGGCTAAAAGAAGCCCGGTTGAAAATCAATGAGTCGGAAGAGATTGAAAAGAATGCTTTTACCAATTTCTTTCCTAAAGTGAACGCCCAGGCGATTGCATTTCACGCCAACGATTATTTGATTGATATCAATACCCCGGAAATGAAGTTGCCGGTGTATGATGGCAACCTGGAAAATTTGTCCTCGGCGACACAATACGCACATGTTCCGGGACTCGAACTAAAAGCACTGGACTATATGAATGTGGGAATGCTCACTGCCACACAACCGGTTTACGCGGGCGGCCGCATCCGCTCGGGATATAAACTGGCCATACTGGGCAAAGAGGTGAGCGAAGAAACACTGAACCTTAGTACCCGCGATGTTGTGGTGAAGACCGAGGAATTCTATTGGTCGCTGGTTTCGTTGCAGGCAAAAAAAAGCACATTGGAGAGCTACAAAGCCCTCCTTAACAGCTTAATAAAAGACGTTCAGGTTTCATTCGACGCCGGCTTGACCCAAAAAAGCGATTTGCTGAAAATTCAACTCAAAATAAACGAAACAAAAGCTGACGAGCTGAAATTGGAAAATGGGATATCGCTGGTAAAAATGGCCTTGTGCCAACACATTGGGTTGGACTATTCGGAAAATATCAGCTTACAGGATACGGCCTTCAGTGCTGTCGTCCCGGAAATGCTGTACCTGTCGCCTGCAGCAGCCCTCACAAACCGAAGTGAATACCAACTGCTGAACAAGGCCATCGATGCAGGGATTTTGCAAAAGCGACTGGCCCGTGGCGAGTTTTTACCGCAACTGGCTGTTGGTGTACAAGGCCAATACCTGGATTTTGCCGATGAGCAAAATACCTACGGAATTGCATTTGCGAGCTTGTCCATCCCGATCTCCGACTGGTGGGGAGGTTCGCACAAGTTAAAGGAACATGAAATTATAATTGATGTGGCCAGAAACAACCTGAATGAGAAATCGGAATTACTGAAGTTGCAAATGGAGAAGGCCTATAAAGAACTGACCGAGAGCTACCAACAGATCAGTGTGGCCAAATCACTGGCAGAACAAGCCCGCGAACACCTTCAGGTGATAACCGACAATTACGAGGCTGGGATCCTCTCGACATCTGACTTACTCGAAGCTCAGGCTATTTTTCAGGAGGCACAGGATGGATTAGTCGATGCCAAAAGCACCTATCAAATCCGGCAAGTTTATTACAAACAAGCCATCGCTCAACCGGTTTATTAGATTTAAAAAATTCAGAAACTGGAAACAGTCAGGTCCCTGCTATAAAATCCATGAAGCCATTGGTAGCAGGGGCTTTATTTTCCAGAACCAATAAATAATGAAGCCATGATAAAAACAGATATCGGTAACAATGCCGGACGGATCTGGCAATACCTGGATAAAAAAGGGGAAAGCACCCTGGCTGACATCAAAAAAGATTTGACGTTAAAAGGATCTGAGGTAAGGATGGCATTAGGATGGCTTGCCCGCGAAAACAAAATTTTTTTGTTTGGAGAAAAAGATAACCTAAGCATTATTTTACTCTATTGACCGAATATGAAAAACATCTACGAACGACGAGATAATTTATATACTGAGGCTTTGTTAGGACTTAAACTGCCTACTCAGCAAAAAATTGCCCTGCTTTTTCATCACATCTATTCACTAAAGCTTGGAGATGAATATTTGATTAACTCTGAGGAAGACATGAAGCGTTTGGTGGATTTTTTAAATGTTAATGAGTCTTGACATGATGCAATTGAAGTTTATGTTCCTGTTTGCTTGCCTTGCATTGAGTAGTCAGATTACGTTATTTGCACAAGCAACAAGCATTTCCGAAAGAATAGATAGCCAGAATCTACCTGCCCCAGACCTTACTCCTGATCCTAAAGTTGCGCTGGTTTTAAGCGGTGGTGGTGCCAAAGGTTTTGCCCATATCGGTGTGCTGAAAGTATTAGAGGAAGAAGGAATTCCAATCGATATTATCGTAGGTACCAGTATCGGAAGCCTGATCGGTGGGTTTTATTCAATTGGGTATCGAGCCGATGACATTCAAAAAATTGTTGAAAAACAAGATTGGGAAGGTGTTTTATCGGACGATGTTCCTCGTCAATATTTGTCCGAAAACGATAAGGAGTTTAATCAGCGGTATCTGTTTTCACTTCCCGTTGGGGATAACAAAAAATTGAGTCTTCCCAAGGGAGTTATCAAAGGACAAAATGTGATGAACCTGTTTTGCGGGTTAGCCGGGAACGTTCCTGTAGATATGGATTTTGCAAAATTACCAATTTCGTTTGCTGCCATAGCAGCAAACCTCGAAACTGGAGGGGAGGTGGCGATGAAGAGTGGCTTTTTGCCTTCGGCTATGTATTCAAGCATGGCCATTCCCGGAGTTTTCGCCCCCTCTGAAAGAGATGGGATGATACTTGTTGACGGAGGAATTGTAAATAATTTTCCTGTTGATGTGGCGAAGGAAATGGGAGCTGATATTGTTATTGGCGTCGATATCCGGGGTGGTTTTTATACCCGGAATGAAATTAGATCAATGGGGGAGATTGTTGGTCAGATGATCAATTTTCTGGGAATGGAAAAAGGCACTGCCAATAGCAGTATGTGCGATTTAACCATTCGTCCCGACATTTCCGGCTACTCGGTTTCGAGCTTTACCGATGAAGCTGTAGACACCCTGATCCTGCGTGGAAGAAACGCCGCCTGGCTGGTAAAGGAACAGCTGAAAGAACTGAAAGAAAAATACCAGTTAGAAATCAGGAACAAATCAAGGGCATTTATCGCGCCCGAAATATGGGAGATTAACGACATTAAATTGACAGGGGCCAATCATTTGAACGAGGCATTTCTTCTGAAAAAACTCGATTTGCCCGTTCCAGGCAGCTATTCCTACGAGGAAATAAAAAGCGCGATTGACCGGATTTATGGGCACGGGGGCTTTGAAAAGATTTATTTCATGCTCAATGATCATGCAGATGGTGGAAAAACCCTGGAGCTGAATATTACGACCGAAAAAGAGTATTCCATGAATATTGGCTTCAGTGTCAATACAACCGACGCGGCAGCCTTGCTTTTAAACGTAACCCGAAAAAATTACTCGAATATTATCGGATTTTATTCTGCCAGTGCTGAACTATCGGCCAATCCGGGATTTGGAGTGATGGCTGAGACAAATAAGAATGGCTTCCCCGCGCTGGGAGCAGAAATCAGGGGCAAGTATCAGAATTACGACATCTACGAAAGAGGCACCAAAATTGTCAATGCAGATTTGTTTTACGCTTCAGGATCAATATACCTGTACCAGTCTTTTCTAAAACAGTATAATTTCGGGCTTGGCCTTCAGGAGGAATATTTTAGCGGCGATGTTTTTGCTAAGAGCAGCAGCTTGCCTGATGTTTCGGCTACAAAAGTAGATCGGTTTAACACCGATGTTTACGCGTACCTTTCACTGGACAACATGGACGATTTTTATTTCCCCACGAAAGGAACAAACCTCTACGCTGAGTTTTCTCTGGATATTGATTTTAAGAACGAAAAGGTGAGTCCAGCCCTTCTTTTAAACATGAAAAATGTAATTCCACTGTGGCGCAACACGGCCCTTTTATTTAATCTATATGGCCGTGCATTGCTTAGTTCCGATTATCTGATGGCAAAAGCTACGTTCATTGGAGGAGATTCCTACTCACAATATTTTAGTTATCACCTTCCCTTTTACGGGCTGCCCCCGGTTATTGTGGCCGACCGTTATTCGGCCATCGGGCTGCTGGGCCTCCGGTTAAAGCTTTCCAAATCCCAATATATTTCACTCCTATTCAATATGCTGCAGCAGGGAAACTCTCCTGCTGACTGGACCGAAGCAAACCCGGGATATGGCGGTGGCATAAAATATTCGATGAAAACAATGATTGGCCCGGTGGATATCGGGATTGGTTATTCTGATTTAAACGAAGATCTGACGTTCTCAGCAAACCTGGGATATTGGTTTTAGCGGCTTGTAACATATTTGGAAGAGAGATATAGAGAAGAGGCAACCTTAGAATTTTAAATGACCCATGAAACAATGTTTTTTTATAAGATATTATATTCTTCTTTTTACACTACTTGCTCCGGCAAAAGGATCTGGGCAGGAGCCAACGATTTCGGGAAAGATCAGCGACCGGGCTACAGGCGAACCAATTCCTTATGCGAACATTGTTTTTGTGAACACCACGGTTGGAACAACTTCCAATATCAACGGCTATTATTCGCTTCAGGCAAATGATACGGCCAGGGTGTTGCAGGTATCGGCTGTGGGCTATAGCAAGCGGTTTATCATGGCCGACACCCTCGGATCGCCTGTTTTAAACATCGAATTATCAGAAGAGGTGATTCCTATTGCAGAAATCGAAGTCACCCCGGGTGTAAATCCTGCCCACAGGATCATGCAGGAGATCAGCATCCACAAAAAGGATAACGACCCTGCTTTTTTCCCCGATTGGCGAAGCAGCTTGTACAGCAAGTTGGAAATCGACCTAAAAAACCTGAAGAAACCGGATAAAACCAACAAATTCTGGGACCAGGTTGGATTTGTTTTCGATTACATGGATACCCTCGAAACAGACGGAAAAACCTTTTTGCCTGTATTTATAACCGAAACAGTATCAGACCTTTATCATGTCGAAGACGGCGACGACTATGAATATATTACAGCCAACAAAACCTCTGGTATGCAAACCAACATGGTGTCCGAATTTACAGGAAAACTTTATACCAACGTAAATCCCTACAGCAACTTTATCAACATGGCCGATGCTGCCCTTATCTCACCGCTGCACGACCAGGGACTTTCATATTACCGGTACTTTTTGCGCGACAGCGCCTGGGTTGACGGAGAAAAAATTTACGAATTGTCGTTCTTCCCGAAACAAAAGCAGGAGCCTGTATTTAAGGGAAAATTCTGGATTTCTTCTTCAAGCTATGCGCTGAAACGTATTGAAATGAGATTGTCAGAAAATGCCAACATCAACTTCGTACAGGATTTGGTTTTTGAAAAAGAATACCGGTTAAAAGACGGCCGGTACATTCCGGACAACGAATCGATTTGGGCCGATTTAAACCTCCAAACAAACAAAAAAGGGAAAATGGCCGGTTTAATGGGACGAAAATCAACCAAGTACAAAGATTTTCAATTCCCCTCCAAAATAGTGAAAATCAGGAAAAACCAAAAAGAAGTTAGTGTTTCGCCCAATGCTTTTGCAAATGGCGAACAATTTTGGGACAGCATCAGGCCCTTTAACCTAAACGACAGGGAAATGGCTATTTATGAGATGGTCGATTCGTTGAAGAACGTCCCGGTTATAAAAACGGCCTTCGACTATATCCATATGTTTTTCTTTGGTTACAAAGATATTGGCTTATTTGAAATCGGCCCATATTACTACATGTACAGTTATAACGAAATTGAAGGCAACCGCTTTCGCTTTGGAGGAAGGACAACTCAAAAATTCAGTCCCAACCTGCGCCTGAACGGGTACTTGGCCTATGGGGTAAAAGATGACAGTTTTAAATTCAGCACAGGGGCAGAATACTATTTCCAGAAAGACAACCTCTTTTCAATCTCCACGCAATATCAACACGATTACGAACTGCTTGGACGAAGCGGAAATACTTTTATGGAAGACAATATTTTAATGACGGTGTTGAGCAAAGACCCCTTGTCCAAACTAAACATGGTGAACCGTTTCCGGTTTGAAATCAGAAAAGAATGGTCTGTTGCATGGTCTAACCGGCTAAAGCTCGAAACCAGCGAAATAAAAAGCGGCCCCTATGTTCCTTTCTTCGACCGGCAGATGAACCCGGTTAACGCGATCCGGAATACAGAAATTGTATTTAATACACGGCTGTCCCCAAAAGAGCGCACGGTTACGGGAACATTCGAAAAAACCAGCCTGGGAAGCCCGCTCCCTATTATGAATATCAACACCAGCGCTGGTATAAAAGGATTTTTATCGGGCAACTACAATTACCTGAAACTGCAGGCCGATATTTACGACAAGTTGCCGCTTCACCCAGTCGGCTATACGACCGTCTTCATACAGGCTGGAAGGATATGGGGGGACCTCCCCTTCCCGCTGGTTAAAATACACGAAGGAAATGAAACATACTCGCTGGATAAATATGCTTTCAACCTGATGAATTACCAGGAGTTTGTCAGCGACCGATATGTTGGCGTTGGGGCCGAACATCATTTTCAGGGGTATTTTTTTAATAAAACCCCCCTGTTGCGCAAATTAAAATGGCGTGAGGTAATTGGTGGCAAATGGCTTACAGGGGATATTGACCTCTCCGGTCATAACCAATTACTTTTTCCTCAAGAAATGAAGCCCTTAAACGGAAAATCATACGGGGAAGTATCCGCGGGAATTGAAAATATTTTAAAGGTCATACGGGTTGACGGAGTGTGGAGATTGACCGGGAACAAGTCCGGACATGACCGTTTTTTGATGTTGGTTTCGATACAGTTTTCTCTTTAGTTATATATAGAATGAAGCACACAAAGCTTATTTGGGGACTCCTGGCCGTTTTCTTTTTTCTGGCGCCTGTTTCTGTCTGGCCAACAGAACGTACAGCCAAATATCGTATCCGTGTTATGGGGATGAACATCGGAGAGTTTCTGGTAACCCAAAAAACCGCCAAGGAAGAGATAAGCATAAAAGCAGTCACCAGTGTCAAGGTAAAAATTATTTTCACCTACAGGATAAACTATATCCAGGAAACGTTACACCGCAATGGAAGTTTGTGCGAGTCGCATGTACAAGCCATCAAAGACGGAAAGATCAATTCCGACGCACTGTTAAAAAAACAGGGCGGTTCATATCTCTTGGTAAAGGATGGAGACTCCACTCTGATCCATGACAATATATGCTATAGTGGCAGCCTGCTTTACTTTAACGAACCCAGCCAAGTTTCGTCGATGTACAAAGAAAGAACAGGGGAAAAAAGCAATATGAAGTGCATTGCTGATCATATCTATACCATGACAAACGAAAAAAACCACACAACCAATGAATATGAATACAAGGATGGCGTCCTTGAGCACGCAGCGCTTAAACATCCGTTGGCAACAATTTATTTAGAACGTATTTTGAACAAATAGATGACCATGATATATCATTCACAAGTAGAACCGATCTATTTTTTGCTGCCTTTAGCAGGCTTAATCATCGGGCTGTTTGGCTCCATGTTGGGTGGCGGCGGAGGTTTTTTCTTTCTTCCCGTACTTACCCTTTTGATAGGCATTCCGGCACCAACGGCAGTAACGACATCATTGGTAGCAACACTGCCTGTTTGTTTTGTTGGTTCACTGGGGCATTACCGTAAGAACAACATTGATTTTCGTACAGCCGCAGTTTTTGCCCTTGCAGGCATTGCGGGTGCATTTATTGGCGCGGGCATCATCAACCGCATTAGTACCAGCCAGCTAAAGGTTAGTTTTGGTGCCTATTCAGTATTTATTGCGCTTAATATCGCTTTCAGTACCTGGCGGAAAACGCGTGCAGGTAGAGGTGGTGCAAAACAGCAAAATAATTCCGGAATGGCAAAAATAACAAAGGGGTCATTGTTCGGGCTGCTTGCAGGCATCATTACCGGCACATTCGGCACAAGTGGAACAGCCCCTGTTTTAGCGGGGCTGTTTTCGATGAATATACCTTTCAAACTGGTAATGGGCACTTCATTAATAATTGTCCTGGCAAACACAATCTTTGCTGCAAGCGCCCACTTTTTAGTTGGAAAGGCCGATCTTACATTGGTCGCTTTTTTAACGGCAGGTTCGCTCATCGGTTCATTGTTGGGCCCTCAAATCTTATCAAAGCTAAAAACCGACCAATCAGAGAATAAAATCAAGTATTTATACGCCCTGGCCATCTTTATAATTGGTGTTTCAATGATCATTGGCTAACAGCAGACAACCTTAAATGACAGAACATGATCCGTACAATCTACTACATCATCCTCCTTTATTTTTTATCAGGGGGAGTTGGTTTTTATTTTATTAACCGGAAAAAAGACCTACAGACAGCATGGGAAAGCTATAGGAAGTTTATTGTTTATTTTCTGATTATAAACATCGTATTCTTTAGCATTATCATTGATCCTGTTGTATTTCGTCATCTGGCGGCAGGCATTATTTGTATGGGATCCTTCGAATTGTTTAGACTGTTCAGGCTTGGCGGCTATAAACAAAAAAGCTTTTTCGTTTTTTCCCTGTTTGTCTTTATACTTCTTTCTTCCGGCTTTATCCTGTTTAGCGGATTAAAAAAAGAGTTGATCCTTTTTTCATTTTTGATCCTGTCCATTTTCGACAGTTTCAGCCAAATTACCGGCCAGCTTTGGGGAAAGACAAAACTGTTTTCTAACATAAGCCCTGAAAAAACAGTTGGCGGTTTTGTCGGAGGCGCGGCCGTAGCAGCCGGGAGTAGTTTATTCCTTAGTGGCCTATACGAAGGGGACGCTTTGCAATCATTGTTTATGTCAATAGGCGTAGTTGTCTTTGCTTTTAGCGGGGATTTAGCGGCTTCATTATACAAGAGAAAATACAACGTAAAGGATTTCAGCAATTTAATTCCCGGTCATGGCGGCTTTCTGGACCGCTTCGATAGCCTAATTGCCGGAGGGGCATGGACGGCTTTATGGGTGTATGTTTTTTAATTTTCAATGAAACTATAAAAAAATAAACATGGGTAATATCATTATACTTTCATTTGCTTATTTAGTTGGCATTATTCTTTTACTGGCATTTAACGAATTAAATTATAGACGGCTCAGTGTAAAAGGGGAAATAACCCGCAAGTTTGCCCATTTTACGGCTACCTTGGCGGTGGTGCCATTTCCCTACATATTTCCGTCACACTGGTATATTTTGGTGTTGGCCCTAATGTTTTTCGCGGCCTTGTTCATCACACAACGCAACAAACAGCTTGGATCGATTCATGATATTGAACGGAAAACAATAGGCAGTTACCTGCTTCCGCTTTCCATTTATGTCACATTTCTTATTTCATTCTTGCTTGAAAATAAATTTATCTACATCCTGCCCATGTTAATACTTGCTGTTTGTGACCCAATGGCAGCACTGTTGGGAACTAACATCACAAATTATAATGGACGGATTAAGATTTTTGGTTATCAATTGAAAAAAACATGGCTTGGTTCAGGGGCATTTTTGGTCACCAGCTTTGTGATCAGCATCATCGCCCTTTATTTTCATCGCGCAGCGTTTGACCTGAAAACTTTCTGGCTGGCTTTGGCAGTGGCAGTTGCAAGCACCCTGGCAGAACTGGTTAGCTGGCGCGGATTGGATAACCTGAGCATCCCATTGTGTGCGGTACTGGTATTGGTATTGATGCTATGATGGTAGATATTAGCTTAAACCCAAATTAAAGATGAAGAAATAAACCATCGAATATAATTTCTAAATAGAATACAATAAAGATACAACACAATGAAAAGAATAATTATTAATGGAGGCAATGGCTATGTAGCTTCTAATTTTATTAGTGAATTACTTGGACGGAATTATGAAGTTATTTCATTGGTGAGAGAACGTCACAAATTTTCTGCAGAAGAACGGATGAAAGAAGCATTGTCCGATATTAACGGAAACGAATATATAAAGCCTGATAACCTGAAGGTTTATAGTTATTCATTGTGCGATAGGGATTTCTCTATGCCGGAAGGGCACCTGAAAGATATTTTCAATGAAGATGTGGATTATTTCCACTTTGCAGCCAGTTTGAAATACGATTTAAAATCGAAGGATGAAATATTTAAAACAAATGTAGAAGGAGTAGAAAACGCAATAAAAGTTTATTTGAAATATGCGAAAAGCAATTCGCGCTTTTTCCTGATAGGCACTGCATACTCCTGTGGCAGGTTTTCCGGTTTATTCGAAGAAAAATTTTACGACAACGAAGATATCTCCATGTTTAGAAATTATTACGAACAATCGAAAAGGTTTGCTGAGAATGTGGTGAAAAAATATATCGGGGACAACCGCATCAACGGGCACATCATAAGATTATCCCAGGTGGTTGGGAACAGTCAATCGGGGGCAACAAAAACGGATTATGGTATTTTTGATTTTGCCAAAAGGGTTTATAGCTTAGCCTATAGGTATCCTGACAGGACGATCAAGGTATGTGTGGATCCAAATTCTACACAAAACCTCATTCCGATAAATACCGTCATCGACGGCCTGATAAGAATTGCAGCGACGGACAAGGTCCCTGAAATAATAAACTTCACTGCTAAAAACCCCATCAAGAACAGCCATATCATAAATAGCATCAACAAGTTACTGCCAACAAACCTCATCCCTGTCAAATATCTTGACAGCAAAGAAATGAATGCCATAGAAAGAATAATTGCAGCTGGCATGTCATTTACGGGAAATTATACAGATTCGGATATATTATTCGACACAAGAAAAAGGGATATGATTATTCCGGTAAGCGACAACGATGTCACTGAGGATACAATTTTTAGAATGCTTAAATATTTTATTGCTGACCTTGCTTGCAAGAAGCAAACCAAAACAGATTGTTGCTATTATTGAGCGGACTAGCAGATTTATTTCTATCCATAATATATACTGTAAGATCAATATTCTTCATAAAAGAAATGAAAAAATGAAAAAAATAATTATCAAAGGGGAAAATGTTTTAAACGTCCCCAACCTACTCAGTCTTTACCGTCTTCTCGCTTTCCCGGTCATTCTGTTTATGGCGCTTACCGGACGCGAGGACTGGTTTGTCGTTCTTTTGTGCATAAGCTTGGTTAGCGACGTGCTTGATGGCAACATCGCCCGTATTTTTAAACTTCAAACAAATTTTGGGGCAGCACTTGATAACCTGGCCGATATTTTCACCTATGCCATGGCCTTGCTGGGCTTGTTTCTTTTCAAATGGAATGAAATAGCACCCCATGCATGGCTTTTATACTTATTCCTGACCATGTTTATCTTAAGCTATATCATTGCGTTTTACCGGTTTGGTAAAATTCCGGGATTGCACTTGTATACAGCTGTTTCTGCCGGATATATCCAGGGTATATTCTTTTTCGTATTGTTTGTCTTCGGGTTTTATCCCTGGATGTACTATCTGGCTGTGGGTTGGGGAGTGGTTGCCTATATCGAAAAAATATTTGTATTGCTGTGGCTCGACGACATCAGGATCGGTGTCAAAGGCCTTTACTGGCTCATGAGAAAAAAACAATAGCCATAAAATCATTTTATATCACCATGCTATACAGGCTTACTGTCATATTGATATTGATGCTGGGCACGGGTTCCGTTACGTTTGCACAGAAAGTATCGGGGACTGTGGTAGACGGGGAAAACAGGGAGCCTGCCCCTTTTGCCAACGTTTGGCTAAAGGAAACGTTACAGGGAACTATGACCGATATACACGGCCGTTTTACCATCCTGTCGCCATCAAACGATACGCTTTGTGTATCCTCTGTCGGTTATGTCCCTCAGGAAATACCAATCGACATGTACGCTGACAATGAGTTTGACATCCTGCTTCAGCAGGATGTCAAAACCCTTGGGGAAGTTACAGTAAAACCGGAAATACCCCGTGCAAAGGTCTTGTTTAACGAGATACAGAAGCACAAAAAGGAAAACAGCGAACAGGTATACCGGGTCGGTGATTATAAAGCGCTGGAAACAACAACCGTTTATATGGCAGTCGACACAACCTCCAGGATCGTCCGGTCATTTGGCAACGTGGATGAGGTTACCGTTGAGATAGATAATCAGCACCTGCGTTTTTCACCGGTCTATCTTTCCGAACAGGGCCGGGCCGTTACCCATGGCAGCGTCCGGATAGCCTATCATAAAAAAGACGGCATTTTCCCCAGGATCAACCAGACCCTTGAAAGTGTGATCATCAACAATGTGGTGGTGGATATGGACTTTTACAAAGACCAGATCATGATCATGGACCGGGGCTTTATTTCACCACTGAACAATTCGGCTCTGTCGCACTACAACTTGTACCTGAATGACAGCACCCTGAGTGACAGTACCTGGTATTTTCATTTTTCATTTGCCCCTAAAAACAAATATGATCCTTTATTTACAGGCCACTTTACGGTAGAAGACGGAAGTTTTGCATTGGTTTCGATTGATGCCTTCATTTCCAGGCATGCCAACCTTAATTTTGTGAATGGTTTTAGCGGGCGGATAAGCTATAAGAAGCAACCCGGAGGGGGGTGGTTTTATGATGGGCAAAACATAGGCGTCAACCTGTCGGTCACCTTGAATAAAGATTCTCTATCGAATTACAGTTCGAAGCGGATGGACAATGTGTCGAAAGGAAACTGGCTGATCAATAAATCAATCCAGTATTCCACGTCACCCCGCCTAAATGATATAAGTGCTGCTGCCTGGAAAAACCAGCCTGAATTTGCTTCCGGCAAACTGGAGGCAAATGCTTATTCCCGCGTTGATAAACTCAAAGAACATAAAGTAGTTAAAGGCATTGACAAGATCGGGGGCATGGTCTTAACAAGCTATTTTAATGTGGGCAAAATAGATATCGGGCCGGTGTTTGATATATATAACACCAACAGCATTGAAGGCCAACGCTTCTCTATTCCCCTGAGGACCAGCGAACAGATGTTTGAGCGTTTTTCAATCGGCGGTTTTCTGGGGTACGGGACGAAAAACAATGATCTCAAATACGGAATGAACGTGGTATATCAGCCACAATTAACAGACAAGCTCATTCTGCGCCTCAGCTATTCCAATGATTATATACCGGTATCCCAGGACAAGTACCTTCGTTTCATAAAGAACAACCCCAACAATAAAGGGAGCGGTAATTTCATTGCTATGTTTACCGGCCGGGAAAAGAATCCGTACCTGAAAGAAGAAAAAAGGTACGAGTTCAGGCTGGAATACAATGCCCCAAACGGAAACCACCTGGAATTCTCCCCCTACCTGTTATCCAATACCAGCACTCCGGATGTACGGTTCATACGCGGTGAAAAGGAATATGGCAATTACAAAAATTATGGGATATTGATGGATCTCCGGCTTGCCTTTGGACAGCACTATGACAAGTTTTTCTTCGACCGGATCTATTATATAAACCGTATTCCTGTGGTCCATCTGAGCTGGGATGTCGGACAAACCTTGTTGCCCGGACAGGGGCTTAATGACCTAGGCCTGTATTCCCAGTTCCATGGTTCCATCCAAGGACGGTTGACTATAGGGCAACTCTTTATGAACTATATCGTGAATGCCGGGTATTTGTTTGGAGGTGCCCCTTACGACCTGCTGGACCAGCCGGTAGGCTCCATGTCACTGGGCTATTCCAAAGACCGGTTTAATCTTTTGCATTTTGCTGCTTTCGCCCATAACTTATATAGCAACACACACCTTCATGTAAATGGAGGCGGGGTGCTTCTTAACCGGGTCCCCTTGGTCAAGAAGCTGAAACTACGGGAGATTGTTTCACTCAAATGCCACTATGGAACATTAACAGATTCCTACAAGGGGGTATTCGACCTTCCCGGCTATTACAGCAACAAATCAAAAGACCCTTACGCAGAGATCGGTATTGGAGTGACCAATATCTTTAAGGTATTACGGGTCGAATATGTACATCAGCTCGGCAATACCTATATGGACCGTGACTTTACAGATAACAGCGGAATATTTTTCAGGACAGAAATGAGTTTCTGAGTTTTAATGCAAAAAACATACGATGGGAAACATTAAAGAAAAAATTGTTTGGATAACAGGCGCCTCCTCCGGGATAGGGGAAGCTTTAGCCTATGCTTTTGCCAGAGAAGGGGCATTTGTTGTATTAACTGCCAGAAATGGAGCAAGACTGGAAAAGGTGAAAACCAAATGTTTACAAAGTACCTTGAAGTGCTGGATTCAACCCGCCGACCTGTTAAAGCTTGAAAAACTATCGGAAGTGGTTGATGCTGTATTAAGAAAAACAGGACGAATAGATATACTAGTGAACAATGCCGGCCGCAGTCAACGCTCTATGGCCAAGGAAACCCCTTTGGAAAATGACCGAAGCATCATGGAACTAAATTTTTTTAGCACGGTAGCGCTGACCAAAATGGTTTTACCCCATATGGTCAAAAGTCAATCGGGACACATTGTCGTCATTAGCAGTATCATTGGGAAGTTCGGGTTCCCCACCCGAACAGCCTACTCGGCGTCTAAACATGCTGTTCAGGGCTTTTTTGAATCACTGCGGGCTGAACTGGCCAGTGACAACATTAAAGTGACCATCGTTTCTCCGGGACGTATCCACACCAATATCTCGGTTAATGCACTGACCGCTAACGGAACTTCTTATAACAAGATGGATGAAGGCCAGGCACGTGGAATGCCGGCTGATCAATGTGCCAAGCAGATTGTCAAAGCCATCCGGAAAAACAAGAAAGAAATACTGGTTGGCCGGACAGAGCTGGCCATGGTCTATATCAGGCGGTTATTCCCTGCCCTTTTCTACAAATTAGTGACAAAAATCAAAAATTAACATTCATAAAAAACGAAGATCAATATGAAAAAGAATATTTGTGGCATCCAACAAGTTGGGATTGGCGTAAAAAACGCGCAAGAAGCCTGGAAATGGTACCGAAAAGTATTTGGCATGGACATCAACGTGTTTGAAGATACAGCCACAGCCAAACTTATGAAACACTATACCAATGGACAAGAATGTGAGCGCTATGCCGCACTGGCCATGAACATGGAAGGGGGTGGCGGCTTCGAAATCTGGCAACACACGCAAAAGGCGCCAAAACCTCCTGTGTTTGAGGAAAAACTGGGAGATTGTGGAATTTTTATTTGCAAAATGAAGTGCCACAATGTCAAAAAGGCTTTTGAAGGGCATCGGGAAATGGGCTTAACTATTTTAGGGAACCTCACAGAAGACCCACAGGGTAATTTACATTACTATCTAAAGGATCCTTATAACAATATTTTTGAGGTGGTTGAAGACCCAAATTTTTATATGAAACAAAAATCCTTGACTGGGGGGGTTGCCGGCGTGGTTATCGGTGTATCAAACATTGAAAAAGCCATGAAAGTATATGCTGATATTTTGGAATATGACCAAATCGTCTATTTTGTATCTGGCCAATTTCAGGACTTTGCAGCCTTGCCGGGCGGCAATGAAAAATACCGGCGTGTATTGCTGAAACACAATACTTCCAGGACAGGTCCTTTTTCCAAATTATTGGGGCCGACTCAAATTGAACTTGTCCAGCCGCTTGAAAGAGACCCGGATAAGATATTTCGCGACAGGATTTGGGGTGAACTTGGATACATCCATCTGTGCTTTGACCTGATTGGTATGGACCACTTAAAAACTGAGTGTGAGGAAAAAGGATTCCCTTTTACGGTCGATAGTGCCAATAGTTTTGATATGGGAACAACAGCAGGCCATTTTTCATACATTTCCGATCAGGATGGGACTCCAATTGAATTTGTGGAAACCCATAAACTACCGGTTATTGAAAAGCTGGGTTGGTACATGAACCTTAAAGGCAGGAACCCAAAAAAATCACTTCCCAATTGGATGGTCAAAACATTACAGTTTAACCGTATCAAGGATTAACATGAATTGACACCAAATCATCTCAACTATGGAAGCAGCACGGCTCAAGATCATCAGTATTGCAACAAAACTATTTCTTCGTTTTGGATTTAAATACGTGACGATGGATGACATTGCAGAAAAGGGGCACCTGTCAAAGAAAACAATTTATCAACATTTCCTCAGTAAGGAACAGCTTATTTCGGCAGTACTTCAAGAACTGGAATCAATGATCGGGAAACAACTGGATCATATCCTTTTCAAGTCGGGCAACTCAATAGAATCGTTCTTTAACCTGTGTAAGTATATTTTCCTACAGCAATGCAACCATCCTACAGCTATTCGGACTCTAAAAAAACACTATCCTGTCAAATACAGCCTTTTCTATTATTTGGAAGAAAAACTGGTCCTTGAAAAAGCAGGTGGGCAATTGAAAAAAGGGATAGGTGAAGGGCTGTTTATTCCAGTATTGGAAATAAAGCCATTTTGTTGCTTTTTGTACCGCGTTTCAACGAGTATCATAAATAATGCAGAAATTTCATATGGATGCAATCTCAGTAAGGAAGTACTGGTCAATGACCTGATCTATTATTCCCTACGGTCTGTTGTCAGCGCCCCAGGCCTGTTGTTGTTGGAGAAAATGTATGAAAATTATCCAGATTGATACCAATGATTAGCTATGAACAAGAATTTTTATTCAAAATACGGAGCATATTTTATCTTGGGGATCAATATTATTTTGCTTCTTATACGGCTTTTTGATGTATTGAACGATCCCACGCCATTGAACAGCGAAGAAGCCCAATACTGCTTTTGGTCGAAACACCTGGACTGGTCCTACTATTCAAAAGCCCCGATGATTGCCTTGGCCAATCATTTTTCGACCATGCACCAGGCGCTGACCGCTCCTTTTTGGGTTAGTCCTTAGTGTTTCATGACAATCTGTTTCAGGTTCCCTGTTTTTACTCAAATTTCCGACAAAGTTATTTCGCTTCCCGGAACGGTAAAGGGGAACTCGCTTTTCGTGGCTCGTTTCCTTCGGATGCGTTCAGCTTTTCCTTTTCATATCGCACATGCTATCCGCACGGAAAACCTGACATGCACCCCGTTGACCTGATCCGGGACAGCTCAATTGTGGTACGCCAAAAATTTAAGTTTAACGGCGTGCCAGATGCCATTATAAGTCCGCAGGGCAAGCGGCGATCTATTATGAATGATTTCAAGAGTTTAAAACCGATTTCAGTTTACTCCACCAAACAAGCCGTTGATGATGGTTTTCTGATTCAAGTTGATCAAAAGATTTCCAAGGAAGCTGGGATTCGTCATCCGGTTTACCTGACCCGCTCAGTTTGGGACAAATATGTTGAAGTACCCATAGGAATGGAAGGCTATCAGGATCAGGGTGGCCGGTTATGGGATGTGCTGTTCATGTTTGCCTATTTCGCCCGGAAGGAATCTTCTTCCCACTTGCTGTTTAAGCTATTGGTCCAACTGCCAGATACCGGTGATTGGGAGCAGAACGAAAAAGTAACGGACAGGTCGAACCGGCTGTTGCGGGAAGTCACGCTCAAAGGCCTGATTACAGCCCGGGATTTTGATGACCCATCGCCTGCGATTTTCATTATGAAACCATCTGAAGATTAACCAATGCTGATGATTATTGTCAGAATAAAACTATAGGAGGTTTTGATGATGAGATACAAAGATGATCCAAGACAAATTGCAGTACGTTATCCAAGTTACTGCGAAGAGTGCCAGGTTCGTTTGCCACGTGGAGCTGTAGCCTATTACTGGCCACGAACCCGCACGCTGCTGTGTTCTGATTGCGGAGAACCGGAATTCCGAAGTTTTCTTTCTTCTGCGGCAGATGAAGAAGTCTATGCCGGAAAAGGGAATCCTCTTTAGGTTGAGACACAGGGGCCGAGTGCCCATAGCCGTCAACCTAAGAAAACCGGATTTGTCGATTTTCAATTTGGTAGATCTGGTTTTTAGTTTTTTTACTAAATATAAAGGGGGGAGTTCAAAGACAACTCCCAAGAAATAGCAAGTTCTTTAAAGAAGCTGTTCAGTTCAGAAGAATTGATGGATGCGGCTATTAAAACGGGGTTTAAGAAACGTAAATCCAAGTTAAACCCGTTTGTGTTTTTTGATTTAATGATGTATGAATCCAGTTTTTCCGAGTTAAAAAGTCTCAATCAACTTGCAGTTGAAGCCCAGTCTTCACACGATATTGGGATAAGTAAACAAGGTATTGATAAACGATTCAATAACCAGGCAGTAAATTTTCTGAAGTTGCTTATAGAAAAGCAACTTAGCGGCCAGTTAACTAGCCAGCTTGATAGCGGATGGCTAAACTTTTTCAATCGGGTTGTCATAAAAGATTCGACCCGGTTTGAACTTCCGGAACAATACAGCGAACATCTCCCAGGTTCGGGAGGTGCAGCCTCCAAAGCTGGCGCCTGTGTTCAGTTTGAGTTTGATTTAAAAAGTGGACAAATCATTGACCTGAGCCTGACAGCCGCAAACAGACCTGATGTCAGAGATTCACTTGAAGCCCTGGAAATGGTTCAGAGCAATGACCTGATCATCCGGGATCTTGGTTACTTTGCATTCAAATCCTTTCTAAATATTGAGAAAAAGAAAGCATTCTTCATTTCCAGACTTCGCCCAAAAACAATCGTCTATGAGTTGAAGGCAGGGGAACTTCGACAGATGGATTTTGGTGCCCTGTACCGGCGCATGAAAAAGTATGGTCTGACCAGAATTGAAAAAGACGTGTGTATCGGGAATGAACCGAAGATACCGGTTCGCTTGATTATTGATCTCCTACCCGACGAGGTATACCAACAGCGTATCTTAAAATCAAACAAAACACATAAACGAAAAGGATATACCAGTAGTGAAAAATTTAAATTGATGTCCCGTTTCAACCTGAGTATCACTAATGTTCCTGAAGATATCTTGCCTATTTCGGCTATTCCCCTGATTTATAAAATACGCTGGCAAATTGAATTGGTCTTCAAAATATGGAAATCAGTACTAGGGGTGAATCATATCCGGAATATGAAATACACAAGGTGGTTGTGTCATCTATATTTTAAACTACTCCTGATGATTGTCAACTGGAATATCATCATGAGCAAACGCCCCCTGATGTACCAGAAAACAGGCAAGTTGCTTAGTCTCTTTAAATGTTTTAAAACCTTGTTTGATAACACCTACCGTTTAAGAAATGTCTTAAGACACGGTTTACAGGAGCTATCACATTTTTGGGTTTGGATTGATCAACTATTATACAGGAATCATTGGCTGGAGAAGAAAAAAAATAAGCTTAGCTCAGAAGAAATAATGCACTCAATGTATTGATATATAGAATATTATTGCTATTTTTAATAAAAAGACCAGGGTGAATCAGCATAACTCAATCCCGTTTAATAACTTTAGAAAGTTCCTTGATATGAATGAAATAACTAAAATTAACCCTGCTCTCAAAAGGAGCGGGGGTAAAAACAGCTACATGCTCATAATCTGCTAGTTATGGATTTAGGTTGACGGCTATGGGCCGAGTGCCCCTTTTTGGTTCGTTTCAGAATTTTGAAAGGTAAAACCACTCCACGTAAATGTCAGATTACCACAAAGGGATTTGTGCTCTGTGAGTCCAGGCACACTAGGATGTCCTTTGGATACGTCTATTTATCATTCGGTTCGGTTCAATTCAGTTCAGGTTTGGTAAACAGAATCCGGAGATCATCACCCTTATCCATTTTCAGAATTTAATTGGATGTTCTACCAAAACTATAATCTCCATTTCTCTTGATATCTGTCTATAAAATCATCGTCTACGCATAGACAGCGTCCAGTCACATCTTTCACCAGTTTTCGATGGTATGGATTTATATCGCATAACGGACTTAAAACATAAATGTCCGTTCGATTTTCAGTTGGGTGACCATCATTCATGTAATACTTTACCAACTCTGCTGCTAACAATACGCCAGCCAATGCTGATTGGAATGCCAATGGAGCGTCGACTTCAGTTATTTTATCGTCTGCATTAGATAGTGTCAAGATCGTACCTCCGCAAATAAAATCAGAGTAAAATTCGTCGAGTTTCTTTCCATTATATTGTTCAAGTTTTTCAGACGGAATCCCTTTCCTGTTTGCAATTTCCTGCAAAAGACTTACCGTATAATTCGGAATTACTTCGTTTACCGCTGCATTATAGTTATAATAGTCCTTTACTAGGTCAACCTTATCCGGGATACCACATTCTTCTGCAATTTCTTCAGTTCGGTTTTTTTTCTTTGAAGTAGGGATATACGAACAGGCAAGACACGGCTCATTTATAAAATCAAGGTGTCGCGATATTCCAATGACTCCATCTTCTGTAAATGCATTAAAGATAACCTGAGGTAAAGAGCTTTGAATTCCGATGCGGTCATTGGCATTATCAATGCCAACAGCAGCGCAATGGATATCCCAATTTCCTCTTTCTTCAATATAATCTTTCCATTCTCCTTTACATGTATGGACATCCAAATTGATCTGTTTGAAAAAAGTTTTGGCGACAAGTACTTTATCTTGTCCTTCATCTTCTTCTCTAAAAAGGACGTAACGTTGGAGGTTTGTTCTGCTAATTGTCTCGCTATCAATCAATGCAATTTCTCCACGAATTGCCTCAAGCCGTGCTAACGCCCATACTAAACCATTGCCAACGGCACCAACACCCGCGATTGTCAAATCATCTAGTATTATGTCTTTTAACGGAGGGTTATCACGTGAACCGAACTCTAATGAATATGATGAAAATTCAAATTCAAAATCTTTTTCATTATAAACGATGTAGTCAGAAAATAAGGTTCTAAACACATTGGAAGCTAAAATACATGCTGCTATTCCACTTCCAAATGGGTTTTCAGAGCTTCCAAATTCTTGAATATTCGAAACTGAATATTTGGCGATCCAGTTTTCTGATCCAAAATAAAATTTAGGTGACTTGTTTGTAATTTCCTTTTGTGTAGCGCCAGCGATAATTAGAATATCCTCACTTTCCGAATCTGGGACGATTTCTATGTTGCCGTTGATCCTCTTTGCTAGTTCAACGAGTTCTCGTTGTTTTGCCTGGTTTGTTCCAGACAGATCACTGATTCTTAATTTAGGATAAAATCTCGCTAACAATCTGATAATTAGATCAAGGCCGCAAGACCCTTCATGCGTTTCGACAGCGTTTATGTCGAACGCAAGGGTAACAATCTTGTTATTTATTATTTCCTCAAAAACAGAGGAATCAGTATTAAGCAGCCTGTTTAAAGCCAACAAATCTTTTGAGAAATACCTAGCTAATGCCATTTTTATTTAATCCTAAATAGTGAGTTAACATTTTTATTTGATAGCTTATTCCAGCTCTTATTTGAGGATAAACGATAGATAGCTGCTTCTTCAAGATCGATATCTCCGGAAGCAAAATTTGGGACTACAATCGAAATACCGCCAATCGTATCAACAATCGGAAACCGATCATCGGCTTCAGAGTGGTAAGCAACAGTTGGATGACTGTGAATTTGAGCTATCAACTGCATATTGTTTTCATATAGCCATATACTTAATCTACGTAGCTCGTCGCTGTCTACAGCGTACATAAGCCCCTGTTCCATAATATATCCAGTTTGACGTGGAATTATCGTTTCTTTCACTATAAATTTATTGTCATCCATATTTCCAGCGAATAAACAAATGCCTTCGACACCCTTTGATCCTGCATATCTTAAAAAATTATATGCGCGAGCTAACAATTCATTGGAGATTATAATTAACTCGATGTTTGAATATCCTTTCATTATGGCGCTTTGGTTTTATCGCTTACCAGTGGAAATTTATGAAATACGATTGAATGCCCATTTACATTTACAAGATAACCGACCAATGGTAAGGTTGCATGCTTTATTATCTTCTCAATTATATCTGTAAGTTTTCCTTCTCCTCTCGTTCTATACAACATCCATGAATCCCCTGAATGGTGAAAGTGTTGATGATATTCCCTTATGCCAGGTATGCAAAGGAAGGGAATATCATGGCCAACTAATAAAGATTGAGCATCCTGAGCTTCGTTATTCCATTGTAAGAATTGAACACCGACTTCATTATTACGTAATACTGCTTTAGTAAAGGGATTTATCACCCTCAGAGCAGGAGGCTCGAAATCCCAGTTTGAGTAATCGAGCTCTACCGAGAACAAGACGGGACTGGGTTTGATTTGAGGCGCAGTAAAAAGTAATCGCAACGTGAATCCTTGAATTTCAACCAAAAAGACACCGCGCTCGTTGTAGTTCTTTTCTAATGCAGTGAATTCATTAATCTCATTATTAAACTTATTTTTTGTAACCTCAATATCAACATATTGCTTAGTGCTACTATTCGCCACCTTTCCCTGATTTTAGACTAACCATTAATAATGCTCCATCAGTCAATCCAAGTTCTTCAACTTTTGAAGATATGTTAAGCATTGTCGTGTTGAATAGAACATCATAATCGGAAATTGGCCTTGTTGTTCCACTAGCTTCAAAAGCCTTTTCAACAGCAACACGGAGTGGTTGATTCAGGTTCACTTTTTCAATTTCTATCACAGGCTTTCCTGTAATAGAGAATTTTAGGGTAATCAAATTGTGTTGTTTTTTTTCTTCGTTCATGATCTTAAAAATTTTAAAGGATAGTTTTTGAATGTCAAAGACATAAAATTACCGAAACAAATTCAAAAAAAATACAGTTTAATAGCGGTTTTTTTGAAAGTTTTCAACATCAGGAAAGGTGAGAAAATTGTTAGATGCTCAAAGGGACATTTTTTGAAATTCTACGCTATAAAACGAAATTGAGTGACTGTCGGGTGAGTTGTGTCAGAATGAAGAAATTATACATGAATAGTTTTATCTTATATTTCAGAAAATCAATTAAATTTGTCTATATTTGTATTGTAATGTATTGATTATCAATCGAGACTATATCGAGACCTCAGGATTTAGGCGTTTGCGAAAATATTGATAATCAGCTGGGAACAGCGACAGGTTCAAATCCCAGCTGAGTCACCAAACAAGAAAGTCAAAAAGACTTAAAAGCGCTTAAATCAACCGGTTTAGGCGCTTTTTTATTTTGCGGAGTGGTGGCAAAACATGCACTGAATTGTAAAAATAATGTTCGAATTATCTACAGGAATTTATATCGACTCCGAATCTTGGGATCATAGCAGGCAGCAAATACTATTTGAAGTCCCGGGACGGGAAAAGCTCGCCCTGTAAAATCTTACCGCTGACCTTTTTTACTTTTTCTGAAACTTCCCCTGCATTTTTTCTATTAAGATTGGCCGGCTTCTGCACGGAACTGCGTCCTTCAAAATCAATGCTCATCAGTTCGTTCAGGTTAAAACACGAGTTGACAACTACATGGATAACCTCGCCTTCAATCTGTAACTTACCTGCTACCATAAGCAAGCTCGATTGCAAAATCACTTTTCGGTATTGCTCAAAAGTTTTGCTCCAAACCACCAGGTTCGCAAAACCGCTTTCGTCTTCAATGGTGATAAACAGTACTCCTTTTGCTGTGCTGGGGCGTTGCCTGACGGTGATTAAACCGCACACTTTTACATGCTGTCCATTTTTTTGCTTGCATAATTCTGAAGTGGGCAAAACTCCCATCTGATTTAGTAATTGGCGAAAAAAACTGACCGGGTGGGCTTTTAGGGACAGCGACGTACTTGCATAGTCTTGTATTACATGTTCTCCAGACGTCATGACAGGAAGTTCGGTCAGCCCTTCTGTCGTGCTTTGCGAAGGTGTTCCTGTAAACATTCCGGTTGGATGGTCGTGCAAAGCCGATACTTCCCATAACGCTTGCCTGCGCTCGAGGTCAATGGAGCGAAAGGCATCCGCATCGGCAAGCCGTTCCAATGCAGATGGCGGAACTCCTGCACTGAGCAGTTGATCGATAGTTTGGTAGCTTGCCGGCCTTCCGGATACAAGCGTCTGCATATCTTCTTCCCGAAGTCCTTTTACCTGCCGGAACCCTAAACGGACAGCGCAATAGCGACCATCCTTCTCTTCCAATATATTGTCCCACTGAGAATAGTTGATATCTACCGGACGAACAGTTACGCCATGTTTGCGGGCATCGATCACAATCTGCGCAGGCTGGTAAAAGCCCATCGGCTGGCTGTTCAACAGAGCGGCGGCGAATACATCGGGATAATAACACTTGATCCACGACGAAATATAAACCAGCAGGGCAAAACTGGCTGCATGGCTCTCCGGGAAACCATAACTGCCAAAGCCTTCGATCTGTTTAAATACCCGCAAGGCAAACTCTTCGGTGTAGCCTTTCTTCACCATACCTCCAACCAGTTTTTCCTTATACCAGCTAACCTTTCCTTTCGATTTAAAGGTCGCCATGCTCCGGCGGAGGCCATCGGCTTCAGCCGGTGTAAAACCTGCAGCAACAATGGCTATTTCCATGGCCTGCTCCTGAAATAAAGGAACGCCCAGCGTTCGCCCTAAAATATCTTCTAATTCTTTCGACGGGAATTCTACCGGCTCCTTGCCATTGCGCCGTTTTAAATACGGGTGCACCATATCGCCCTGGATGGGGCCAGGGCGCACGATGGCCACTTCAATGACCAAATCGTAGAAGTTACGCGGTTTCAGGCGCGGCAACATCGACATTTGTGCCCGGCTCTCAATCTGGAAAACCCCGAGCGTATCGGCATGGCAGATCATTTCATAAACCTTCGGGTCGTCCTGCGGAATATTGGCCAGAGTGAGATTCAGGTTATAATGTCTTTTAGCCAGGTCGAAAGCTTTGCGAATGCAGGTGAGCATCCCCAGTGCCAACACATCAACCTTCATAAACCCCAGCGCTTCAATGTCGTCTTTGTTCCACTCAATACAGGTGCGGTCTTCCATGCGGGCGTTCAGGATTGGGCACAGTTCGTGCAGCTTTTCCCGGGTAATCACAAATCCTCCGGTATGTTGTCCCAATTGTCGGGGAAATCCGATGTATTGCCCTGTCAGTTTCAACACTTTTCGCAGATGGGGGTCTTGCGGGTTAAACGTTGCCGCCTCCGGAGCTTTCCCCTCAAACCAATCTTCGGTAAACTCGAAGGCCGATTTCGAGAGGACATTGATTGCATCTGTTGACAAGCCCATAACTTTTCCCACATCGCGCACCGCTCCTTTCCAGTGAACCTGGGTAACCGTGGCAACAATTCCGGCCCGGTCACGACCGTATTTCTCGTAGATGTATTGCATAATTTCCTCCCGGCGTTCATGTTCAAAATCAACGTCAATATCGGGCGGCTCGTTGCGTTCGTCGCTCATAAACCGGGCAAACAGCAGTTTGAATTTGGAAGGATTGACGGAAGTGACACCCAAACAATAGCAAACCACCGAGTTGGCTGCCGAACCACGGCCCTGGCAAAGGATTCCCCTCGACCGGGCTTCGCGCACATAGTCGTACACCGTGAGAAAATAAGAAGCGTAGTCTTTCCGCCCGATAAATTCCAGCTCCATTTCGATGGTTTCCTTGATTTTCTTCGGAATGTTTTCACCGAAATGTTCGTGAGCGCCTTTCCAGGTTAGGTAAACCAACTCTTCCATCGGCGTTCGGCCATCGCTGGTAATTTCTTCCGGATACAGGTATTTTAATTCATCCAGCGAAAAACAACAGGCATCGGCCAGTTCCAGTGCGCGGTCAATTGCCTCAGGGTATTGCCGGAAAAGGCGGTACATTTCATTGATAGGTTTCGGGTAACGCTCGGCATTTTGGTGCAGTTTAAAACCAGCGGAATGAATGGTGCATTTCTCCCGGATACAGGTCAGAACATCCTGTAATTCGCGGCGATCTGTGGCATGATAGTGCACATCGTTTGTTGCTGCCAGCGGAATAGCCAATCGCCCTCCCAGTTGTGAAAGCCGGAACAGCTTTTTGTGATCATCGCCACTGTAAGCGAAATTTGCAGCGAGGTAAAGGTTGCAGCCCAGCGCGTCTTTATATCCCTCCAAAGCTTTGACAAACCCGGGGTCGAAATCAAAATCGGCGTTGAGCGATGCCGGAGGTATCACTATAAATTTGATTCCGTCGGCGTATTTGAACACATCAGCCCGGTACAGGTGGCATTTACCTTTTTCGGCCCGCAGATTTCCTTCGGTGAGCAATGCCGATAAATTCGAATAGGCTGACCGACTGGTTGGATAGGCCAGCAGGCTCGGGCCGTCCAACAAATCGAGGCGACATGCGGGGATAAAACGGATATCTTTTCCCCGTGCCGCCACATGGGCGCGAACAATACCTGCCAGCGTGTTCCGGTCGGTAATGGCAATCGCCCTATATCCCAATTCGGCTGCCCGTTCAACAATTTCTTCCGGATGCGAACCACCCCGGAGAAACGAAAAGTTCGAGGTTGCCTGTAATTCCGCGTAATCCATTTCGGTTTCAAGTTTTCAGTTGCAGTCACAGTTTTCAGTTTTGTAACTCATGACTCATATCTTCTTTTCAATTTTGCTTTCAGACAAAATATCCGTGCAAGAACCATTGAGGTTTCTGGTTTCCGTACAAACCCAACCGGAATAACCAGTAACGCGCACCGCATTCGTCTTCAACCCGGTAATAATCCCGCGGAGGGCCGCTTTGAAGCCACCATTCCTGCTCGATGCGTTCAGGGCCGTCGGCGCGGGCAACACGGATGATTTCACCTTTGTACCGAAAGTGCATTGGCGGATAATCAGGTAGCACTACCATAACATCAATGGGTTCGGGCTCCGGTAAAAGATGAATAGGCCGGGGACGGTCGGTTCTCCATTCCGTTTCCGGCTGTTCTTCCAGTGATGTAGCTTCTTTTACCGAATGTTCCGGCCAGTGATGCTCTTGTGGCAAATACCGGTGAATGGCCTGCATTCCTACTTTTCCGGCGATGTTGTCAAGCAATTCAGAAATAGCTGTGCGATCACGATTTGCCGTACTCCATAATGCTTCCTGGGTTTCGCTCACATCTTCAACCAGTACTGCTTCCAGCGTAAAAAGTTCAATTCCGAGCGCTGGTTCTATCTCGGGTATTTTCAGCTCGAATAGGTTGAAAAGGTGTGTCGCATTGCGCGATGCCCGGTTGGTGCCGATGCCGATTTGAACGGTTTCCCCATCGATACGGTATCCCTTGAATATTCCGGTGCGCATGCCTTTACCCTCTTTGAAGAACCGTTCGCACAAGGTTTCCAGCAGGCGTTTCAGGGCAATTTCAATTCCTGTAGCGGTACGGATGGGTTCCAGGCAGGGCAACCGTTCGAGGTAAACCGGGGCAGGCCGAACTGGCTCCAAAGGTTCAGGAAGTGTTCCCAGGGCCTGCCCTAACCGGCTCAAGAGGGTATCGCCAAACCTCCGGCGCAGGTTTAGCCGGGGGATACCTGTAAACTGCCCGATTTGCCGGAACCCGAGCTTTTCCATGCGCTGTAAAGTGGAACGGTCTAGCCGCAGGGCCGCCGGAGGAAGCGGGAAAAGAGCTTCAGCCTGTCTCCCGGATTCGATAATCATTTCATTGTTTCCATAGCGAGCTACAGCCCAAGCCGCTCCAATCGTATCGGCAATGGCCACGCGCACATCGTATCCTCCCTTGCCAAAACGGGTTGTGATTGATTGGAGATAAGGAAGCTCACCGCCCCACAAATGCGGGCAGCCGGATATATCCAGGATCAGCCCGTCCGGGGGATCGGTGGCAACAACAGGACTGTAACGCAGGCACCATTCGGCCAAATCTTTGAGTAACTTTTCCACTGCAACAGCATCATCCGGGAACACTTCAACAGAAGGCAATATGGCCCGGACATCAGCCACTACCATGCCTGGAGAAATGCCGTCCTTTATCAGGCTTTGGCTGGACGCCCTGACCACCATCTGTCCGTGTTCTGGAGCATACAGCAAAAAGGGCTTGCCCCGGAGATCAGGATGGATTTTAGCCAGCCGGTCGGTAGCCAAATATCGAAACCAGATATAAAGATAACGCTTAGGCATAATGTTGTTGCTTTTGAGCTACCGGTGGTTTTGCCGCAATCCTATTCCGATCGGGTAAAACCTTGAGTGCTCCATTTTTCCACTCGAACTGCCAAACACCCGGTCTGCCGTTGCGTATTTTAACCAGTTCCACCTCCAAACAGGGAAATCCTACTCCGGGTAGTCCGCCGCTCCGGCTTGCTAAAGGCCTGATTTTCCACCGGGATACACAGGCCAGGGTATTTTCGATGCGCGGTTGTTGCCGATGCAAAAAGCCGGTTACCTTACTGGTTTCGACAGCGAGCTGCAAGCGCCGGGATTCGGCAAAGCTGATGTTCCCGATTTCCGCAACAACAGCAGCCAAAGCATTGCATTTTAGCCCTTGTTCCATAACCCACAAAGCGTCCTTCTCACGCCTGACATCAATAAAAATGACCCGATGCGGTTCAACTCCGAAAAACTTCAGTGCCGATGGAAACAATTTATGCCCGGTGCTTACCCAAAGACAAATACCTCCTTTTTTCATGAGTGTACTCAGTAGCCCCGCAAGAAATCCGTTGGCCGCGGCAGCGCAGGCTTCCGTTGGGCTGATAAATTCGTGTATTGCCCCGACAGGGAAAGCGCCCCCGGGAAATGCCGCGTTCATCGGCCCCAGCCCAAAATCGAGCAAGTGGCTATCCGGCCCGGTGCCAAATCCCTCCAACGAAAGAATCTTCTCTTTCAGTTGCCTGATGATTTCTTTTTTATCGGCTAACTCACTCATAATTAAAAAATATTCCTAAATTTGTTACGATTAATAACAGTATCTTGTTTCTAAATATAACAATCAAATATTGGAATGCAAAGGATTTTTTTCGCCGGAAACATCAAATTTCTTCGTGATCGTAAGAAATTGAGCCAGGAAACGCTTGCTGCAAAGTTGGGCTTGACCCGTGCAAAACTGGCCGCCATTGAGGCCGGGAATACCAAGTCGCCGCAACCGACGGACTACCTGAATTTTTCTGAATTCTTCAAGATAAGCATTGATACCTTGTTGAAAATTGACCTTTCCAAACTTGGTGAACTAAAAATACGGGAACTGGAAGCCGGGAATGATGTGTACATCCGGGGCGGAAATTTACGGGTGCTGGCCATTTCGGTTGACCGCTCGAACAACGAAAACGTAGAGTACGTGCCGGTGAAGGCAAAAGCCGGGTACATGGCTGGGTACAACGATCCTGAATTTATTGCATCATTACCGAAGTATTCGCTGCCCAACCTTCCTGCGGACGGAACGTTCCGCATTTTTCCATCAACGGGAGATTCTATGTTACCAGTTCCTGAAAGTAGCGACATCATTGCGCAGTACGTGCCGGACTGGACGATCATTAAAGCAGATACTCCCTGTATTGTTATTCTGAAAGGACAACAGGATTTTGTTTTTAAGCTGGTAACAGTGAATGCCGACGGCACCATTCTGTTAAAATCACTCAATCCTGTGTACAAACCTTACGCGGTTGTTACCGATGATGTGTTGGAAATATGGCGGTTTTATGCCTATACCAGCCGGGAATTTCCGGAGGCCCAACCGGAAATGACGACGATATTAATGGCCATCAGGAACCTGGAGGAGAAAATTGAGCAAATGTTAAAATGATAATAAATTAGCGGAAACTGGAAGCGCATAAAAAAGCCCGTAAACAGAGTTGTTTACGAGCTTGTGTTGATGTGTTGTTTTTATATTGTCGGGATGATCCGACTCGAACGGACGACCCCCACGTCCCGAACGTGGTACGCTACCAACTGCGCTACATCCCGATCATTAACGGGATGCAAAAATAATATTTTCATTGAAAAACCTGAAAGGATGTCCATTTTTCTTTCCTATTCCTGAATATTTTATTTCAACCGATGCGCATATCCTTACCAATCAATCGGATGTTCAGTTGTTCCCTTCCAGAAAATCATTCAGGTAGGCAAACCGTTCAGTGAGTTTACCTGCTTTCAAAATGGTAGCCCGTCGAATAATGCCATCTTTATCTGAACCAAACAGTGCCGGAAGCACCTGGTAGTAGAAGTCGAGGCTGAACGTGCGCGAGGCATCCAGCGGTAAGGCTGTTGGCAGGTTATCTACAGCCATAACTGTGATGTGCCGGGCGGAGGAGAACGCTGGTTTTTCGGACAGATCTTTCGGATCGACATCATAGAAAGGCAATTCGATGGTTGAAGTCCGAATGGTTGTCGGGATTGGTCCGGGTACATCGCAACTGACGTCAGCGATGAGGGAGATATTGAAATTAGCCGATTGAAGGTGTTCCGGTGTGAAAAAATGAGGCGATTCGCGGTCCCAAAAATGACAGGGGATAAACACATCTGCAGCGCTCACGTATGGCAAAAAAGTGGACTCGTACTGTTGCGGATGGGAGTAGAAATCATCACGAGTGTATTTGCCTGTTTTGCGGGCCACGTAATCTTCCGGGTCGAGCCGGGAAAATACGGCATGATGATAATCGCGTTCCAAAAAATCGCGCGGGGAAACTTCTTTGATGCCCAACTCATAAATAATTTCGAGTGCCCCGGCAGCTACCCGGCCGCCACCGGTAAGCAGTACTTTTAACGGGGGCATGGTTAGCGCACGCAACTGATGGTGCAATTCCTGTAAGTCACGGCACACCTCCGGGCCGGGTAGCGCGAGCCCCCCAAATCGTTTGGCCACCCCTTGAAATGCATAGTAAGCCCCAACCACTCCGGCCCAAAAACCAAAAGCTACCAAGCGGTCCCCATGCCGGTCGGTCAGGTATTCGTAATCGATCAGGGTGATGTTTTTTCGGGCCATTTCCCTGAAGAATCGCTGGTTATAGGCCTGTTTTTTTGCTACATGCGAAAACATAACGTATGTTTTTCCGTCTATCAGCGCATCGTCAGCCACTTCTTTCACACCGATGAGCACATCACAATGCGAAATATCATCCACTACTTCCACGCCTGCCATGCGGTAATCGTCATCCGAAAAAATACGCACCTTGCTGGATTGCGCAAAGACACGGACCTGTGGAAAATTTTCACGGATTAGTTTTGCCACCTCCGGTGTAATAGCTGTCCGGCGGTCGTTCCAGCGACGTGTTTCCCGTAAAATGCCAATGTTCATACGTACATGGATTTGGTTGATTCTTAAAGATAGGGATATTCGAGTGAATGGCAAACCGGGTGAGGAAACTATAGGGGAATTCGTACCCGGAAAAGCAATAATTTCAGTCCAAACTTTTCGCAAATGGAACATTTCGGCGGAAATTGTAGTATCTTTGCATTCCTAATCTACCGGGGATGACTGGTTTTGACAGCGGGTAGAAGAGGTATGTAAGCATGCTGAGCATTGTCTGTTGGCTCAATAATCTCAACGGGCAAACTTTTAATTGGCGAAAATAACTACGCTCTTGCTGCGTAATTCTACTAAGTAGATTACACTTAATCCAGGCACCAGGTGCCAGGACAAGACATCGCCCGGGTGCTACTTTCCTGAAGCGGCCCGATTCGGCGGTGCAAGTAAATCGGGAATAGCGAAAGTTTAGCTTCGGGACTTTTGCGAAACTTAAGAAGCTAAGGTAGCGGTCGGTGGCCTTGATCCAGCTGCTACTCGAAAACCAAGTCTTGGCTAAGCATGTAGAAAGCATATTGCTTCCTCGTTTGGACCCGGGTTCGACTCCCGGCATCTCCACAAAAAATGCTGATTATCAGTTTGTTTAAACTGAATTAGTCAGCATTTAGTCAGCCAAAAAGAAAATAGGTCTTTTGGGGGACAGAATTAAGATGTATATTTGAATGTGATTTTCAACACAGCCACAACATTTAAATCTTTAGGGGGTAACAGTGGTTACCCCTTTTTTTGTGCGTTCAAACGTCTGGCTCCTCCAAAATTGATCAGGTACATTAAGAACTTTTCTCCATCAAATCAGTATATCCTATAACTTCATTCGTAAAATGGCAGTGAAAAGATTCTTATATTTTGCATTTGTGCTAATTGTTAGTTTTGCAAGCTGTTCAGATGATAGTGAGGAAAACATTCAGGAACAATTTTACACAACAATAATAGGCAATACCTATATTCAATACTTCGGTTAAAACTTAGTTAATAATCTGATATTCAGCAAAATAACCTTTAATTTATTAGGTTGAAACCGCAGGGGTTTGTATCTTTAAAGTATTAATTACCAGTTAATTACTTTGATTGTGGCCACCCCTGCGATTTATGATTTATATTCAAAAATTGTTCTTGACGCTTTAGCTGTTTCCAAAATAAAGCTCAATAAATGCAGACGAGATTTTATGATTGAGATTTTCATGCTATACCTGAGTATCCCTTCACGGATTAACTTCCTCCAGCTAGGTCGATACAGCCTTTCTGGAGAACAACGCTTCCGTCGCCAGTTCGAGCAGGGGTTTGACTTCTTTGGCTTTAATAAAGCCTTGGCAACGGTAAATATTGCCAAGATAATGCAATTGGGCAACCCCGATACGCGGGAAAACTCATTTTCAATGGCAACATATAAAGTGCTATTCCACAACAGCTTGATGCTGTCCCGATTTTTCAGGCTGTTCGCCATTAACCCGAACTCAATCAAAAATCATCAGCATGTCAAAGAACTATTGAATTTCGGCACAATGGCCGCTTGATTATTTATATTTTTTGAACGAACTATTGTATATTGCCAAATCAAAAAGGACCTCTGATTCTCGTCCTCTTTATCTTATTTATGAATTTAAATCAAATGGCGAAATATCAATTGAGGAAAGGTTTGATTCCGAAACCGGAACGCTGTATCGAAATCCGGTTGGATATTACGAATATAATCACCCATCCATTGAGCTACAAATCCAAAGTATTGAAGGCTGTGACGATTGTTTTAACAACTTCACAGCAACGGTGAGCAATGACCGGGAATCATTCTCATACCAATTTTGGGATATCTCAACAAGTTCGTATCAAACATTAGCGTTTAAAATCAAACAGAAATAAATTAGCCCCTTGGCTTGGAGGCTATTAAAATTTCCCTTTTTGACGATCTTTTACAGGGTTGTAGAACGTCTTTATCCACAATCCATATTGAATATCAGTCATTTGAAGGAATCAGGGACTAAACGAGGGACTAAATGAGGCCGGAAGTCAATAATTTAACCACTCTTTTTCAGTGAGCTGGTTCGCTTCCAACAAAGTTTCACACGCCAAATTAGTATCACGCTTTAATTGGTAGAAGCCCCCTCCCATACGCTTCGCTGTGTAATATTCTGGGTTTCCCGGTTCAACCTTGATCGCAATATCGTGAAAGAAATTTTCCAGATAAACGGTTTTTCCTGCCCTGAGCTTGCGGATCATCTCATGGTAATTGCCTTGTACGAATATTTTACCTTTCGCCATAATTCAAAGTTAAAAAGTTGAGTTCATCAAATTCTTTTACGGTTAGTTCAGAAACGGGTTTGCTCTCCAATTCCGTTTTTCGAATCAGCTGTTCATGGTCGTTGAGGGACAATCCCATAATGGGCAGCGACCTTGAGCGATCACCGGAAGTGACGTGAATTATGCCGGTTTCGAAGTCTGTAACAACCTTTCCACCAGAAAAGGTGTCAATCATTTTTTTTTCTTGAAAAGTTCTTGTTCTCATAACGTGAAGTTTAAAGTTAGGAGCAAATTTCCATCAAAGAAAGTTGAAAATCAATATTGAAAATCAATTATATTTTTCGTAACTTATTGATATATTGCTTATTGAGCAATACTTTCCCCTTTGTGCTGGTCTTTCTCCCTGTATTGTTTAACCAGTCGGGAAATCTCCGGTGCTGCTTTCTCCAGGGCTTGCATTGCCTCTCCAACATATACAACACGGTCTTCCTTTCCGCGTTGGTACCGACTGAAAGAAATCAGCATTCCATAAAAAACATCGTTTACATTTGAAATGATTGTCGGGTTTTCTGGCAAGTCCTCCGGCTTGATCTTTCCGGCCCGGATCGCTTTTAACAATTCAATCTTGTCTTTCTTCGAGTTCATAATTTATTGATTTTTAGGAATTAATCTTTCAATAATGGCATCGATAGCGGATTCATCCAGTTTTTCAAGGTTCAAATTAAAATCAGTTGCAGAATCATAGCCTAATATTTTACATATTCTGTCAATAGTCCAGGACTTCCCATGCAATTTTAACTCAATCTCACCATGTCTATTTTCTTTAATACTCTCGATCGCTTTTATTTGCGCCTCTGTGAGTTCTTCAAAGGACTTGAAAGCAATTCGAAATCCATTGAAGTGTAGATAGTCTGTAATCCTTGCTCGGAGAATGGCGGCAAGCTCGGCCAATACCTCCGTTTTGGTGATATCGGATAGTTTTCGCAATTCCGATTGTAGTTCTTCAATCCTTGCCGTAATCTTGCCGTTTCTCAAGAGTTCGACTGCTTTCCTGTTGATTGTCGCATCTTTCATCCGACCGCATGAATAAGACTGTCGGTAAGCCGCTGTTGCGTTCCCTGTCTCCAAATACGCATGACAAAACTTTTCTTGTTTTATGGTAAGGATTCTATTCATTTGTATTTGTTAATTTGTTTCATCATTTTGATAAATTCGTCATTACCCTCATCCGCACCCGCACCCGGCTCCGGGGCCGTGTTGATTGCTTTCATTTGATTGATGAATTCATCAATTTGTGTTTGCTTCTCATCCTTTTCAGGCTGTTTAGGGTTCCCCGGAGTGCCTGACATCGCATCTTCCAGACGTTGGAGCCGCTGTTCGTTTTGCTCCAAATAGGCTTTCATTGCTTCTTCATTCATGGCTTACTGTGTTAAGAATTTATAATCAGTCTCAGGATCAGGCTCAAACCCATTATCACCAAGAATGAGAAAATCAGAAGGTTCATTTGGTGGAAAATACCTTAACTTAACGCCTTCTCCCAACGATGACATAAAGTCGTTGCTTGCGACTGCAAGGGCTTGCAAAGCATCATGGATTTTTTGCTCCTGTTCAGTCGAAATAAAATTAGAACACCGCTCATCCTTTATTTTCTGCCAAATTTCATTGGTGATTTCGAATTTTCCATTTTGGATGGAGAAATATCCCAATGGAGTGGAAACGATCCCCAGGGCTCCACTCTGATTCTTTTCGAACCTTGCGGCAAGTTGCCCAACCTTTGTTTGAAAATTTTCGAAACGCTCAAAAACTCCTTTTTTAAAAACTTCTCTTACAAGGCTGTTTTTAGCTTCTTTTTCGATAGCATCAGACAATGCGGCCTCTATGCTGCCAAATTTGCCGGAAAAGATTTCCTGCACCCTCTCCGGGCTAATTTTGCCAATTCCAAGGGCTGTATATTCATCCGCAATATCATTAAGGATTTGCGAATTACTTAGGAATACACTTTTTTGCCTGTTAAAATCTTGTTCGTTGAAATGAATAATTTTCTTTTCCATTTTGGTATTACTTTTTGTTAATTTTAAATTCTTTGCATCATCGAAAAATCGATTTCGACACATGTATAGAATACCTTTATTAAGAACCTTTATTAAGAATATTTATATAGGTGTACATGTGGTTGTCATGTGGTTGTACATGTGGTTGTACACTTCTTAATATAGGTGTACACATGATGCACCCATGACGCACATTTTTTAATTTTGTGTTATGTTTATTCTGCATGGTTCATTTAGTTTTTTCAACGCTCTTTCAAATGCTTCATTTTTTCTTTGTTGCAACTGCTTTTCTTCTGCTCTTTTTCTTCGTTTTTCGGCTTCAAAAACCAACTGATCAAGCGTGAAAGCTTGATCGAATGAAACGTAAAAGCCGCGCGTGTATCTTGCGTAAATATTTACGCTCCAATTGGTTTGAAGGTCAATTTTGATCTTGTCCAGTTTTCGCCTGGTGTTGTATTTCGAAAGTGGTTCTGGTAGCTGCTCTCCTGAAATGTCTTTTTTTGAGACGAACCCGCCCATTCTGGCAATGAGATTATCATTTGTAGTCTTGGTGTATGGCTTTGGGCCGATAATGGATTTTAGGGCTAAATAGGCTAATAAAACGGCTATCTCATCATTGCTTTTCGGGTTGTCGTAAAAATCAAAGCAAAGATGTTTGTTTATGCCTGTGTGCGGTGAATTTGTCGGAATTTCATGAAACAATTTTTCCCCATCCAAATAGGCGGCAATAGGATTTCCCCAAGTGATTCCCAAGTATTCCCCAGCAGCTTTTATTTTTTCCTGTTCCTCTCCCAGTTCAAGTTTAAGCGTGTGGACATATCCAGCATAGTACATAATATTATTCATCGCTTGGCGGATATCTTTAAAAGCATTCTGCAATAGTTGAATAGGAAAGTTGAGATATCTCTCATCACTCATTTCTTAGGAGTTTATAGGCTTAATTGCCTGCTCTACCTCATGCCGCTTATAATATACCCTCGCCCCAATTCCGTAGGATTTGAGTACACCTCGTTTGGTAAGGTTATGCACCGTGCTAAGATTAACTTGGAGTAGGTCCCGGACTTCATTCCGGGTGAGATATTCGGTTGGTTCCTTTGGCTGAAATTCCTTTTTCAGAATTTCGATTTCAGCCTTAACGCCCGCGACTATTTTGTTTTCGAGTTCGTCAGGCGTGAGTTGAATGAGTTGAATGGTTCCTTGCATGACTCAAATTTTTTGAATTCAAGTGCAAGGTAATGCAACTACTTGACCGTAACCGGTTATATCCGGTTATGAAAATAGTCTGAATCGATTGAAAGCACCTAGGCTTTATCATACCTTGATTGCCAGCCCTTCAGTTTTTCAAGGTCATTTATAGCCTCAATTGTTTTTTCTGTGGATATATACGGAATAATAGATTCAAGGTCTTTAATCATTCTTTTCAACATTTGAGAAGTGCCTGGATCCTTTGTCCTATTGGAAGTAGAAATAAGCTCAGTGTACCGTTGATAAATTTTCCGCCCAGATGTTGGGGCCTTCCCTATTCCGTACTCCTGGGCTACTTCTTTGTAATTCTGCTCAGTAACTTGCCTACCTTCGTAAATACATTTGAAAGCGATGGCCCTCATAGACAAATCACTATTGACGGCTTGTTCTTCCCTGATAATGCACTCTTTATCACGCTTTCGTGCTGGCATCAATCTTTCATTCGTTTCTGGTTTTAACTCTGTAATTTCAGCATCTCCCGTGCTTTCTTCTCTATTCCTTCCAATCCAATCCAAACACTTTTCGATTACAACCTCTTTTTTTGACGTATCTAACTTAACGTTACAGGCTTCACCGTTTCTAAATGCCTGCCTCAATGTATCCAGAATATATTCTTTACTTACTCCCTTATCAATGTCAATATTTTCAATCAAGAAGTTATTCAAATTTTCTTCAACTTCATCAATATCAATATAATCTGCCAATCTAATAAACAAAATATACATTGGTGCATATAATTCGTATTTCATTTTCAACTGGATTTAATTTATTCGTTGACTGCGTTTTTAAGTACTGTCATTGGGGTTATATTATTGGCTTTCAATTGCTCTTTATTCCAATATTCAGCCAATTGAAGCGCATAATCATTTGACGTTTTGCCTATGTATTGCAAAAACTGCTGTTCCGTGCTGTGTGCTGTTATGCTGATCAGTAAGGCTGTGGGTATCTCCCCGTAAAAATTAGAAGCGAAAGAACGCCTGCAAACATGGCTGGTAATCAGTTCATGTTTTGGGAAAATTCCATGTTCTTTCCTCCATTTTGGCTCCGTCTCGGTTCCGATATTCACAAGCTTGCTGCCTGCTGTCATTGCATTGATACCGGCCAGTTCACAAACGTCTTTGATGTGAAGATTAAATTTAGGGTCTGATATTTTTTCAGGGAAATTCCCGTTTCGTTTGTCCAGTATTTCCCTAACTTTTGGGTGTAACGGTATGGAAACCCGTTTTCCGGTTTTCTTTTGTATCAATTCAAGTAATTCCAGCCCGTTCCTTACATGGATGTTCTTTGAGGTAAGCCGCAATAAGTCGGAAACCCTTTGGCCAATATAACAGCCAATAATTAGCCAATCTTTGGCGTTTTCGAGCGCTGAACGGGTAAAGTTTGCGTTTTCAATTTTCCCCAGTTCTTCAAACGATAAAAATATTTTCGGGGCCTTTTCTGTAAAACCTTTGATCTTGTCCAGTTGGGAATGTACCGGAAACCCGTTTTCTTTTGCATCCAAACAAACCGTTTTCAAAAATTTGATATACCGTCCGGTCGTGTTAGCGTTCAGTTTATCTACCTCTGAAAGATATTTCACAAACTCATCCCTGAATTTCAGGCCAACATCTTTCACATAGTATTGCTTCTTTCCGTAGCTTTCAAAGTCAACCACTTTATTTTTGAGGGTTGAATATTTTTGAAGCGTTCCTTTTGCTACTCCCCGTTTATTATTTGGAAATTCTTTGTAAGGCAGATTGTCAATGTAGGTTTGAATGTATGAAGACAGCCTGTCAGGATCGGTTTTCTTTTTTGTGCCTTGAAAACTATCTATTTGCTCTTGGAGCCAACTACCAGTTATTTCATTTTTCTGCTCAACTGCCTTATTGAGGTTCTTTTCAATAAAATTGGCCATTTCCTGCAAATTTGTTTTCAGGGTTTTCCGGTCGGCATCATTTTGTTTTGGATAGCCGGAATCATGGTTCCAACTATTGGGATTGATAACATACCCTGTTTTTCTTTTGAAACTTGTTCTTTTGTCGATCGACAAACGGAGGTATATGTTAACCGGGTTTGTTTTGCTTTGAAGGATAAATTTAACTTTTGCCATAACACAACATTTAAATCTTACTTCAAAGATACAAATTCTAGTCAGCATTTAGTCAGCCAAATAGCAATTTATTCCAATATCGTTAAATTTTATGCAATGGATTTATAGTACTGTACTAATTGAAAATAAAGGGCATTCATGAGTATTTTACTAATTTTATCAGCGTTTCAGAAACGGCAAAAAATGGTGGTTTCTGTTCCCGGCATCTCCACAAAAAAGCCCTTGCAGCCTTGAGTTTGCAGGGGCTTTTCGTATCTGTTTGAGGGTGCGCGGAGAATATGTGTTCCCATTTCTATTTTTTTCAACAGAAGAATACAACTGGAAGTACAAAAGACCTTTTTCCTGGATGAAGGAAATCCTGTAATGTCAAAACTTGAATAATGAAACTGTGCGGCGTAATTTGCCTGTTCTGTTCAAAAATGTAATTTTGTCACAAAATAAAATCGAATTAACATGTTACAAAGAATACAAACCGTTTATATGCTGGTGTCGGCGATTTTGATCGGACTGCTTTTTGCTTTGCCCTTTGCCGAAATTGCCCACAACAACCAGCTTTTCCTGTTCGATATCCGCGGCATCGTCCGTAACGAAGTGGTCGAGGAAAACGGCCTGGCCATTGCTGCCTTTATCGGAATAATCCTGATTTTGCATGTGGTTGCCATTTACATGTTTAAAAAGCGCATCCTGCAAATCCGCTTGCTGGTGTTTACTATTTTGCTGATGATTGGCTTGTTTGGCATGTTTTATTTTTTCACGTATTACGCCTTTAGCGGCGCCGACGTAAGTTTTAAGTTACCGGTTGCGTTTCCGTTGGTAGCCATTATTCTGGATTACCTGGCCATTCGCAATATTGGGAAAGATGAAGCGCTGATCCGCTCAATTGACCGCATTCGCTAAAATTCAACATCGTCTCGATGTTGGTGGGGGAACTTTGTTTGAATGGGGCCCATATAATTATTCAGCATTACCGTGATGAGAGGATATTGGTTCCTTTTGGTTTTTCTTTTACACCTAAAAAACGAAAAGTGGAAAAAGTCCTTAAATTAATTGAGACCAACCAATTGGAGCAGGCTCAAATCTTATTGGAGAACAGGTTGCAGGAACAGCCGGAAGATGCCGGTGCGTATTTTCTGCTGGGGCAGATTTTCTGCAAAAAACAGGAATGGGGCATGGCTATCAATTATTTCAGGCAGGCGTTGGAAATTGATCCGGATTACCCCGGGGCAAAAGCTCAGATTGACATGGCAAACGCTATTCTGGGCTACTTTACGCCCGATATGTTTAACCCGTAATTTTGTGCTGATTCGGCCGGGAAATTAGTCGAGTACAAACCGGTAGGTAATCGTCCCTTTTTGGATGGCTGGCGCGTTTGGGTCGGCGTTAAAACGGGCTTTTAAAGCGGCTTGTTTGGCTGCCGCCAGCAGGTTGGCATTGTAGGTGTTTGATCCTTGCACGCCCGGTTCTGCATTGGTTACATGGCCGTTTTTATCCACAGTAACAGCTACTACAACCACACCTTCTTCGTTGCCCGGGTAACTGGGTTTGGGTAATGACAGTGCGTTTCTTCCGGCCAGACTGTACGAAGGCCCGCTACCTGTAGCTCCGCTGCCACTGCCACCGGCGCCGTAATTGCCGGCCCCGGCTGCTCCCGTCGGACTGCCTTGGTTGCCTCCGGGAAAAGTGACTCCCTGGCTGGTACTTTTCGAATCGTTGGTGCCTGCACCTCCGCTGCCGAATGCGTTGGCTGCCCTGCTATTGATATCGGCAATGCGCTTTTGTTCGGCTTCCTGGCGCAAACGCTCCTCTTCTTCCTGTTTTTTGCGGGCGATTTCGGCTTGGCGTTGTTTTTCAAGTTCGGCTTGGCGTTGACGTTCCAATTCGTTCAACTTACGCTGTTCTTCCAGTTTTTTCTGGCGTTCCAGCTCTTCCTGTTTTTTGCGGACTTCTTCTTCTTTTTTCTTTTTAGCCGTTTCCAAGGCTACCGTTTTTTCGTAATCCTGTGTTAAAATTTCTTCCTTGGCCTGATTGGTGGCGGGCGTTTTTTCAACCGGAGGAGGGGGAGGAATGGTTTGTTTGCGCTCTTCCTGAACCACAGGCGGACTTTGCTTTTGGGGTGCAGGGGCAGGCTCTTCGCTGCCAAATCCCTGTTCCGAATTGCCAAAATTTACCAGGATACCTTCTTCTCCCGGCAAGGGTAGCGGCGTGAAGAAACCCAATAGCAGCAGCAAAATCAACACAATGGCATGAATGACAATTGTGCCCCAAAATCCTTCCTTATGGTCTGAAAAGTAGCTCATTAATTTTCGGGTGCGGTAGCTAAAATCATTTTGTATTTGTTGCGCTTGGCAATATTCATAATTTTCACCACCTGTTCAACAGGCACCGACTTGTCGGCATGAAGGGAAACATATACATCATCGATGTTGCCGATACTTTTCTGCAAGGCTGGTTCAATTTCGTGAAAAGCGATGCGGTTCAGTTTGCCGTCCACGTTGATGTAATATTTCAGATCTGCGGTAATCGAAATGGTGGTGATTGGTTTGGCAGCCGTTTGATTGTTGCTTTCCGGCAATAGCAGTTTCAGTGCGTTGGGGGCAATCAGTGTTGAGGTGACCATGAAAAAGATCAGCAACAGAAACACGATGTCCGTCATGGACGACATGCTGAAACTGGCATCAACCTTACTCCTTCGTTTTAAAGCCATTGTGTTTATTTTGCAGGTTCATTCAACAAATCCAGAAATTCAGATGTAGCGGCTTCCATTTTAAAAACAACCTTTTCCACATTCGAAACCAAAATATTATAAGCAAAGTAGGCAACAATACCGACAATCAAGCCGGCAACAGTGGTTACCATGGCCTGGTAAATACCGGAAGAAAGCAGGGTCACATCGATGTTGTTCCCGGCGTTAGCCATGTCGTAGAATGCCTGGATCATCCCCATTACGGTCCCCAGGAACCCGATCATGGGGGCGCCACCGGCAACGCTGGCCAGTACAGGCAGGCCTTTTTCCAGTTTCGATATTTCGAGGTTGCCAATGATCTCGATGGCTGCATTTACGTCTGACATGGGACGACCGATACGGGTGATGCCTTTTTCAATCATCCGGGCTGTTGGCGTGTCCTGCGAGCGGGCCAGGCTTAACGCGGCATCAATTTTCCCCTGGAAGATATAGTCTTTAACCCTTTCGAGTAAGGAATTGTCCACTTTTCCGGCTCTCTTAATGGCAAAATAGCGGTCGAAAAAGATGAAAACAGCCACCAGCGAAAGGGCAACAATCGGGATCATGATCCAGCCGCCTTTCAGGGCCAGATCAAAAAAACGGGTGACGATCCCATCTGGCTGGGTAGTTTGGGCCAGTGCTTCAGTGCCTTCCGTTACCGGGGCCGATACTTGTAATAGCATGTAATTTAGCATAGATCTGTTATTTTGAAGAACACATAAAAAACGAGGTATAACCTGAATTATTATACCTCGCAAAAATAGGGAATATTTTCAATTTTGGCTTACAGACCAAAAATAAGGTAGAATGTTGCTGCACCAGCCAGGTAACCAATCAGGGCGAGCAGCGATATCTTTTTAAGGTACCAAATGAAGTTGATTTTTTCGAGTCCCATGGCGGCTACCCCGGCAGCAGAGCCAATAATGAGTATGCTGCCGCCTGTGCCTGCCGTGTAGGCCAGGAAGTCCCAGAAAATACCGTCCTGTGCAAAGTTGGCCAGATAACCGGTAGCGTCAGGACCCGCGATGGGGTACATGCCCATTGCTCCCGCAACCAGGGGCACATTGTCAACAATTGATGAGAGCACACCGATGGCCAAATCAATCAGATACACATTGCCCAATTTTTCATTCAGAAATTGAGAGAGTAAATTGAGCTGACCGGCCGACTGCAACGCTGCAACTGCCGAAAGTACACCCAGAAAGAAGAGCACGGTGGGAACATCAACACGGCGCAACACGGTGGTTACCCGTAGTTTGTGCTTGATTTCCTCCGGCTTGTCCTTGTGCATCAATTCAGAAACAACCCAGATGATGCCCAATGATAACAACATACCCATATAAGGGGGCAAGTGGGTGAGCCCTTTAAACAGCGGCACAAACAATAAACCGGCTATTCCGATAATCAGCATCAGCATTCGTTCTGAAGGTGTTGTAAGCCCGTTGTCGTCATCGTTTGTTTCCGGCCGGGCGACCTCTCCTTTCATGGTGAAGGTTAGGATAATCAGGGGAACAACAATGCTGATGATGCTGGGCAGGATCACCCCGGCAACGATTTTTGCCGCTGTAATTTGTCCGCCAATCCAAAGCATGATGGTGGTAACATCGCCAATAGGCGACCAAGCGCCACCGGCATTGGCGGCCAAAACCACCATGCTGGCAAAAAACCAGCGCGTCTGCTTGTCGTCAATCAATTTACGCAGTAAGGCAACCATGACAATGGTGGTAGTCAGGTTGTCCAGCAGGGCCGACATGAAGAAGGTCAGGAAACTCAGCAACCAAAGCAGTTTCACCTTGTTGGTGGTTTTGATCCGGTCGGTGATTACCTTGAAACCATCGTGATGATCAACGGTTTCGACAATCGTCATGGCCGCCAGCAGAAAGAAGAGGATTTCGCCAATTTCGCCCAGATGGTTGATGATTTCGTGCTCAACAATAAATTCGCGAATGGCTTCGGTCGTTTGGCCCAACCCGTGCATCGACGAAAATGCCGACCACGACGGACTGTAGCCGAGGGCAAGAATTTGGTCGCCCCCTAATATGTAAATTACCCAACAAAGTGAACCAATAATTAAAGCAGAAGCTGCTTTGTCAACTTTTAGGGGATGTTCGAGCGCAATGGCCAAATAGCCCAGCACGAACACAAGGATCATTAAAACAAACATAGAATGAGAATTTGGTGGATTGTAAAATAAGGCGACAAATTTAGTGTAAGCCACCCCAGGTTGTTCTTTGAATGTCGAAAAATTGATGAAAGAAAGATTTAATTAATATTGGGAGTGAATATGCGGTTGTTCCCGCTCTTCGTTAGGATAGGAACCTGGGCCAAGTTGAAGAATCTTTCATTGAAAGTCCATGTTATTCATCAAAAGTGAGTTTGGAAACCGCCAGGTTTTTATTGCCGCCGTTGACTTCCACCTTCCACCCGCGCTTTTTGAATTCGCGGCGCATTTCGGCTATCAGGTAACCGTGCGCAACCAACACAATCCGTTCCTTTTGCTGCGATTGTTTTTCCAAAAAGTCGATAGCTTGCTTCATCCTTTTTCGGGATTCGATCCGGCCTTCACCTTTGTTGTTCAGGTATGTCAGCCAGAAAAAACGGGAAAGCCCGGTCCAGGCAGGGTAGGGAAGTTGCAGTACAGGGACTGAAATCATACCCAATCGATACTCATTAAAAAGGGGACTCGATCTGAGGCTGTCAGATGGGAAAAGGATCTGTGCGGTTTGTTTGGCCCGGGGCAGGGTGCTGGTAAAAACTGTCAGCTCATTCTCAGGCAGCAACTGGCGGATCGGCACCGGGTCAAAAGCGACAATGGGCAGCTCGTTGTACTGCTCCAGCAGGTGGGCTGCCTTGTGCGAACTGCAAAGTGCCGGTTTTTCCATAGCAACAGGTGCATGTCTGATCAGGTAAATCTCGCGAGGGGTGGTATTTTCGTCACTGGCCCATGTTCCGACAGCCAACAGTGTGCCCAGAATGATCAATAGTGTTTTCAAAATTTGAAATTTAGAGTGGCCTGTACCATTTGGTCTTCGCGGCTCCAGTTATACGTGGCAGTAAAAATAGTCATTCCGAAAGGAGAAAGCCAAAAGCCGGCGCCGTAACCTTTGTGCCAGCGGCTTGAGTGTTCGCCTGAAAGCCAAACCCGCCCCGAGTCGTGAAACCCCAGTAAACCCAACTCTCCATTTAAAAGATAGGAGGAGAAATTGAACAGCTTGAAACGCAGTTCCGTATTTTGCCATATGGCGCCATCGCCATAAAAACGGTCGGCCAGGTAGCCGCGCAGGTTGGTTTTTCCGCCCAGCCTGGCGGCTTCGGCAAAGTAATAATTGCCAAACAATTTTTCACCCCCAAAACGGATGGCAAGTACGGTGCGCGGCTCTTTTGTAAAACTGAGATAGGCACGCAGATCGGCATTTATTTTAGAGAAAGGTTCGTGTTCACCGTTAAGTTGAACGTATTGACTGGCGCCGGTTGAAAAGCGGTAACCACGCCGCGGGTTTGTTTCACGGTCGAGGTTGGTGTAGGCATATTGAAGCGAAAACCCGGTGTGCCATTGCCCCTGCAGGTCTTCCGGTTGCAGGCCATTATGCTCCAAATCGGCAATAAAACGGCCATGATAAGCCTCTACATCGGAGTGGTTCATGAAAGTTCCGGCACGGAGTTCATGTTCGTTGATTTGTCCTTTATCCGAAGCCTGGAAGGCCGTTCTTCCCCAGCGTCTGCCAATGGAGTAATTCATGTGTAACTGATTGATGCGTAGGCGGTAGTGCTGGTCGCCCAAGGCATCGTCCTTAATAGTTTTGTTTCCCATGCCAAAATAGTTCATGGCATAATCGGGCGCTTTCAGTTCAATGGTGGCGTGGTGGTCAAAACCACCGGCCTGGCTCATCGACTGGTAATTGTAAAAAGCATTAAAAGCAGTTGTCCGGCTAGCCAGGTTGGCTTTCAGGGTGTGCGTATCGTGCCGGCGGAATTTGAAGTTGTTGAAAACAGGCCCGCCACCGACGAAAACGCCGTCATCCTGGTTGTAGCCCATAAAAATTCCCGGGGTGACTACATTGTGGTGAAAGTCCATCCGGTCGTAGTCTGTGGTGGTTTTGTTTGCCGAAAAATGACTTTTCAAATTCGAATCACTCTGAATGACTACGCCTGATTTTGTATCATACACGTGGATGTTTTTCCCTCCATATTTTGCGGTTGATTGGTTCAAAAAGAAATCTTTCCCCTTTCCGCCGATAACCCTGATCTTAATTTTATTGCCCGCGTTTCCTTCAAATTCAAAAACATCCTTCCCATCCAGGCCATAAAACCTGATCTCGCGGGTTTCCTCAGCCGAGAAGGTCCGTTGGTAATAAGGAGGTTTGTCGTTCGAGCTGTACAGGCTGATTTCTGTTTCGCTATTTTCTTTTTGCTTTATGTTAAAGATGTCATCTTCGTTCGTTCCAATAATATCGACGTTTTTCGCTAGCGAAAGGTAATGTTGCCGGGCCATTTCTTCCAGGTTTTCTTTTCTTTTTAAAAGAATGTCAACCGTTTGTTCTGCACAATAGGGCTGCACTTCTTTGGGAAAAGCCAACACAGCTGTTCGGATATCTTCCTCAGTCAGGCGAGTTTTAAGTGAATCGACCATATTTTTCCAGTCCCTCCAGTCAGGTTCGGTCAGAAAAGTCCGGTCGAAATAGCGGGCGTTGAAGGTGAGCCCGTCCATATTTTCGGTGATAGGTGCAAATCCCTGAATTTTGGGCATTAGCCACTTTCGGGATACCAGCCACGGGAGAATGCCTTCGTTTACGTAGAACGCCTGATCGCGGTCGCGTGGAATAGGCCGGTAAATGGTTTTGCCGTTTTCTTTGAACGAGGCCCAGCGCCACTGGTCATCGTGCCGGTCCCAGTCGTTGATAAATGTATCGAACAGGCGGGCTTCCAGCACGGCTAGCTGGTCAACCCGGTGTTCGGGAGAATCTTCGATTTCTTCCAATACATCATCAGTGCCAACAATGTGTGATGAGTAGCCGAAGCTTTTTTGGTTGGCCCAATCCCCATCTGGTCGTTCTTCATACAAAAACAGCTTTCCGGCCAAATCTTCTATATATTCGCCCAAACGGGGATCGCGCGGTACGTAAACAATTTTGGGATTGGTATGCATTACACCGGCAGCGTCTGCCAGTTGTGCAACAACCAGCGAGGCATAGGGATTTGAAGCCGAAATATTGTCCTGCACCACATCCACGGCCAAGGTGTTTCTGACTTCGTCAGGCAAGGCACCTTCCACAAATTTTTCCATTGATCGCAGCGTGTATTGCTGCCCGTTGGTTGACTCCAGGCGCAGCGATTGGGTTTGCTGGCCACCACCCCGTTTAACGATTTTCAGTCCGCCGTGTTCTTTCCCGATATCGAAAACCGGAACGTTTACCGGCTCTGCCCACACGTCGCGGTAGTTTTTCCCCATCCATTTCCAGCTTCGTTCCGGCGTTTGGTATTGGCGGCTGGCTTCCTTCAACATACTGTCCGGCAGTGTTTCAGCAAAGGTTTGTGTTTTTTCTTCAATCTGTTCATGTAGGTAGGTGTAAAGGGTTGTTTGGCATTCGGGCCCGTTTAACCGATCAAGCGGAAGGAACTGTAATTTTACCTGGCCATCAGCACAAAAATCGAGACGTACCAAGCCGGGGCTTTTGCTGCTGCAAACGGTTTCTTTTTTCTTGAGATACCTGCCGCCAACCAGCGACCCGCCTATTATATAGTGAATGTTGTTCTCGTTGAAATATTGAAAATTACGCTCGTGCGAAGAAGCGTAGATCACGTTGGGGAATTCTGCAAGTACTGCGCTTAAATTTTCCCGAAATGCAGCATATTCCGGATGTGCCATGTCGAGCCGGGTGCCCAGTGTTTTGCGATAGACGGCAACCGGGAAGGCCAGTAATTGTTTTGCCAGCGGAAAATATCCGCCAAATTCGCCGTAAGAAACTATCGGATGATAACCGGCCACAACCACCTGTTTGTTCCTGTTCAGCCTTAACAAATCGCGCAGGCTGATCCAAAAACCGGATTCGTCTTCCAAATCGCATTTGCCGAAGCGGGTATCGAATGGGTGTAGCCACCATTGTGTGTCGAGCAGGATGATGGTGAGCGAGTCGCTGACCGGCACTTCCATCGGGCCGGGGCAACCCCAGTCGGGCATGTAAAGTTCTTTGTCTTTTAAATGCGTGTGAATGGTTTTGTATTCCCATTTGATCATGTCTTTCCCGTTTGGTGTGCCAAAAGACCAGTCGGTCCAGCCGGGCACAAAACAGATTGGGCCGTTAAATTGCCGGAGCTGGTCGAGGTGAGGATGGGCTTGCTTGTTCTCCAAATTTTCGGAAAAAACATCAGAAAGGCTTGGGTAGAGGTTATTTCCCAGGAAAATTACGCCTTTCTTATTGTTGTTAAAGTTGATGAGTGTTTCGAGCAAAAGCTGGTGTTCCGGATCGGAATTTTTGAACTTGCCGCAATTCCCGATCATGAACAAGCTAAACGAAACCTGGCCACTGCCATTGTTTGTTTGTGCGAAGGGCTTGTAAATGCTTGCAAATGCGATTAAAAAAAGGAATATTTTTTTCATTTTTACAAAAATAATAAATGCAATTTTGTGTTAGCAAAATTAAAAACAGCTGCTATGGATATTGTTGACAGGGCCAAACTTTTTGTGATTGACTTTTTTGAAAACCATCACGACCGGAAATTAGTTTTTCATACGCTGGGGCATACGATGACAGTTGTTAAGCAGGCAGCCCTGATCGGTGAAAACGAACAGCTTAGCGACACCGAATTGCAAGCGGTGTTGGTGGCTGCCTGGTTTCATGATACCGGCTACCTGATTTTGCAGGAGAATCATGAAGATGCCAGTATCAGTATTGCCCAATCGTTTTTCGAGAAAAACGCAGTCCCCGAGGCTTTTTCCCGTCAGGTGATTCAATGTATCGAAGCCACCCGTCGGGAAGCAGTTCCCGAAACCTTGGCCGAAAAAGTGATTCTTGATGCCGATATTTCGCATGTTGGTCATGAAAATTTTATTTCTATTTCGAAAAAATTACGCAAAGAGCGGTCGTTGTGCCAGGATTGTACCATTCCACAGAAAGACTACTGGCAAGAAACACTTGAGTTTTTGCAAGGTTTACGTTTTTATACCCAATTTGCCGTGGACCATTTTCATCCGGTAAAGGAACAAAACGTGGAGAAAGTAAAGAAAATAATTGCCGATCTTTTAGAAAAAGCAAGCAAATCGACTCTTGATTCAAGGGAGCGCTCTACTGCCAAAGGAGTTGAATCGATGTTCCGCCTGACTGCCAACAACCAGATGCGTTTAACTTCTATCGCCGATAAAAAAGCGAATATTCTGATCTCCATCAATTCAATTTTAATATCTGTTTCAGCGGCCGTGGCTTCACGTCATCCATTTTTCGAGGGGGAACTAGTCCCTGCTGTTGTTGTGCTTTTTGTTTCCAGCCTGGCATCGTTGGTATTCGCCATTCTTTCGTGCCGACCCAAACTGAGCTCGAAAAAATATGGTGAGGCCGATTTGAAAGAACGAAATGTGAACTTGCTCTTCTTTGGGAACTTTTATCAAATTCCGTATCAGCAATACGATTCGGCCATGAAAGAGATGATGGACGATTACGATTATTTGTACACTAATTTGATCAAAGACCAGTATTATTTGGGGCAGTCGTTGTTCCGTAAATTTAAGTTGCTGCGCACGGCGTACAACATCTTTATGTTCGGTTTTGTGCTTGCTGCCGTTGTTTTTGTGTTCAGCTATTTCATGAATGCATAGCAGCAGGCGCCATTTTTTTAGCTTTCAGTGTCGGGTTCGATGGCACAAATATCTACATGCCTTTGTTTTCCGATTAGCCTGTCATTGGTAATCCATTCAATTTTATAACCCGATGATACCAGGCTGAATTTTTGGGAAAATGCCCGCGTGACCAGTAATCTTTTGCCATAACTCTTGCATAGTTTCTGAATGCGCGCGGCTGTGTTCAGCACATCGCCGTGAAAGGCAATTTCACTTTTAACGGTTCCCACTTCCGAAACCATAATTTTACCGGTATTGATCGAGGCTGCAAAAGCAGGAATGAGGCCAAATTCGTGCATGAAAACATCGGACTTTTTCCCCAGTATCTCGGTGAATTCGTAATAGAAATCCACCGCATAACGGAAGTGTTGGGGTTTGTTGGCCAACCAGCTTAAAACGACTTCGTCACCCACAATCTGATATTGCATGGCCCTGTATTTAATTTCAAGAAGGCCAAGCGGTTCGAAACATTGCTGCAGGAAAGCACTGTATTTTTGGTGCCCCAGAATTTCGGCAATGCGGGTGGATGAGATCAGGTCGATAAAAATAAAAATACGGTCTTCTTCTTTGGGCACCCGGTAATAGCCCGAAATGATGCGCAAGAATCCTTCGAACCCAACCTTTTGCCGGATGGCCTTAAAAAAGTTTATGAAGGAGGATATCAGAATGCCAACCAACAGCAGGTAAAGGGTTACACGGTTCAGAAAAAAGGATTTGATCAAGTCCAGGTACTCGCTTAAGTCCCAAACTGGTTGATTGTGATAATGGTAAATAGAAATAATGAGAAGGACGAAGATTAGTAAGATGATCAAGGAAATGACCCTGAGGGCAAAGATGACACCTAAGCTTCTTTTTGTCAGTTGTTTGTAAAGTAAAACGTCTTCGAGTAACCACGAACTGAAGGCTACCAGCGAGGCAATGGCGGTAATCAGCAAACCATTTTTGTAAGTAAGCTGGAAGATTTTTGCACCTGTTGTGCCCAGCGTAGGATTGACGAGGTAATTCAAAAAAACGAAAATACGCAATAAAATATTCCAGGCTACCAGGTTGAAAACCAGCCGGTAAAAAAGCCATGATATTTTGTGCTTCAGATTATCTGATTGATTTATTCTTTTTTGGTTCTTCATTTTTTTGTTTTCACCAGTTTGCAAACAAGCGTTAGCGAACGAAAGTTTACGAGCACCAATCTGTTTAAATGCTGTTTTAGCCAATTATTCCGGGACAAAAATAGCTCAGAACACGGCAATAGCCCATGGTTATTAAGCAGGGCAATTTAGAAAAAGATTGAAAAAATCTGACACAACAATTAAAAGTAGTCGGTAAATTATATTGTGTTGTGGGGTAAATGTTTCAATAAGAGGGTTTTAATCTGAGTTTTAGGTTTGGCTTAGAACACGCCTAACGGAAGATGCACTTGTAAAATAAAGCCCCTGCAACCAATGGCTTAGTGGATTTTATTGCAGGGGCATGACTGTTTTCTGTTTCTGATTTTTTAAGTTTTAATAAAGCTGTTGGGCAACGGCCTGTTTGTAATAAACCTGCCGGATTTGATAGGTACTTTTGGCATCCACCAGGCCATTTTGCGATTCCTGAAAAATAGCTTGTGCCTCCAGCAAATCGGAGGTTGACAGGATGCCGGCCTCATAATTGTCGGTTACTACCTGCAGGTGTTCCCTGGCCTGGCTGGCCAGCGATTCGGCCACGCTGATCTGTTGATAACTTTCAGTGAGCTCTTTGTAAGCTTTTTCCATTTGCAGTTTTAGTAGTTCCGATTTTTCATCGAGGTTGTTGCGGGCTGCATCAATCTTTATTTCGTGTTCTTTCAGCTTGTGTGAGCCGCCCCACCAGTCGGAGATGGCGATGGACAGCGTTGCGAAAGCAATTCAGGAACTGGTTCGGCAATTGATCTTTCAATAAATATACAGCAGCAAAAAACAATAATGGGATTGCTATGCCCTATTGTCAAAAAATGAAGGTTTTAGGACAAAAATAGTCGGATAAGATAAAAATGAACTTGTTTTTACATCCCCCATCACGATTTAATGCAATTTTTAGTAAATCCAACGGACAAAAATGAGATCCCGTAAATTATAATGTCCGATTCTTTAGCTGATGAATAATGCGGGTTAAATAGTATAGCACTCGGATGAAGGGATGGTTGTTATTATGATGGGCTGTCTCTTCTTCTGTTAAAAGGATGGCCACACCGGCTTAGTGGCCTGTTTCAGTTATTCTTTAACATTAGCCAGCAGACTGTTGCCCGGCGCGGTTTTGGTTTCGTCGGTCGATGTAAACCCGCAAAAAGAAATAACCGATGGTTAGCGCAGCATAGCTGGCCGCTTGCAGGTACAGGTTGATGGTTTCCGATTTTACATGGGCCAAATCAACCCCCATCGTGCGCAAACGCAGGTATGCGGGGATGGCTGTGGTGCCCGGTAAAATTTTCGACAGGCCTACCAGCCACTCGGGCATAGCATTTACGGGCCACGAAACGCCGCTCAAAAACAACGCGATGGGCGAAAGAAACATCATAAACACGATGGCCGACTCGCGGTGCTTCAAGAAGGTTGACAAACCGATGCCGAAAAAGATCACGGCCAGTAAAAACGGAAACAGCAGCATCAGGATATCGGTCATGTGGCCTTTATCGGGGTAATGAAACCAGTGGTGGACCAGCACCACTGCCAAACAAATGTTAAACGCCGAAATAAGCAGGTAAGCACCCACGCGTCCCAGAAGATGAGGCAGAATTTCGCGGTAACGTTGCTCCGAGGGAAGAATAAAAGGCGAAGCCTTCGACTCGGAAAAGGTGCCTCCCATAATGCCGATACCAATCAGCAGGGTTTGCTGGATAATAATAAGGATCATACCCGGCATGATGAAACTTCCGTACGCTCCCGTGGGAATATACAAGGTGTGCGACTGAATGCTCAGGGGTGAAGCCGCCACTTTGGCCTGGTGCAACGATTTGCCCTCGGCCAGATAATGTTTCACGGCCACACCCCCGTTAAAGTAGCTGTTTACAACCGAAGCGGCCGAATACAGGGTTTTATATTTCAGCAAATAACTGCCATCGGCATAAACCGCTACGTTGGCTTGCCTGCCCGAAACAACATCTTGCTGAAAATTCTTCGGAATAAGGATCACGCCGTTGATTTTATTGGCCAGAAACAATTCCTCGGCTTCTTTTAAACTCAAAGGTTTATATGTCACCTGTATTTCCTCCGTGGCATCGATCATGCCGGTATATTTACGGCTGGTTGTGGTCTGATCCAAATCAATCACGCCAACGGGCAGGTCGGTGAGTGTTTCGTTGAAATAACCAAACGAGTAAATCAACGGATAGATCAGCAAAGCACCGATCAATATCAGCAGGGCGCCGCTATCGCTGAAAATGGCCTTCAATTCTTTGGTAAAATGAATGGCAATGAGCTCGATGCTGTTTGGATTCGCTGTGTTTTTCTTCATGATGATTAAAGTTTTCCCCAATGATCGGGATTGGAAAGGCTTCGTTTGTACGATTTAAACGAAGCAAAGCCAATGAGCATAAAAACCAGGATGTAGCAAAGATAAGGCAAGGCCTCGCGGAGGGGCGCGCCCCGAAGTGACTGCGAAATCACGATCTTTTCCCACCAGGTAAACGGAAATATTGCCGTGGCGGCCCGTGCCAAAGCGGGCATGCCTTCCATCGGGAACGTTAAGCCTGCAAACGTAACGCTCATCATTAAATAAGCCCCACCGATGGACAACGACAAGCGCATGTTTCGGGTGACCGACACCATCATCACCCCGAGCAGCTGATACACCACGATGGTGATTAACTGCGCGATAAAGAGGAGCAGAAAGCTGCCGTTGACGGGCATTCCTTCCACGATATACAACAAATAGGAAATCAGCATCGCAAAACCGGCAAAAATCACCGTGTATGGCAAGGTTTTTCCGGCAATGGCCAAACGGACACTGTTGCCGCTTGCCTCCAGCAGGCTCAGTCCGGTGCCGCGCTTCAGCTCGTTGCCAAACGAGTATACCGAACTCATGAACGCAAACAAAAACAGGATTAAATACAGCATGGCCGAGTTGAGGAAGTACCCATAGTTGGCGTATGGGTTAAACAACACGTGCTTTTGGATATTCACCGGCATAACGCGGGCCATCGCCTGCTCACGGTTGTTGCCCGTCATGCCCAGTTTCGTTAACTGAATGCCCGCCGAGTAAGTTGTCAGCGTGGTTAACAACGAACGTTGTACAATGCCGGCCACCGTCACGTTGGTGCCGTTGATATATACCGGCACGGGCGATTCAATGCCCTGTAAAATGTTTTTATGAAGGTTGTCGGGCAGCACCACGATGCCTTGTACCAGTCCTTTTTTCATCCATCCTTCAGCTTCCGACAAATCGCTGGTTGCCGCCACCACCGCTACGTCGGGCGAGGCATCGATGGCATGGCCAATTTGCCTCGAAAGCGGGGTGTTGTCCTGGTCGACAATGGCCACAGGCAAGTCCTTGGCTACCCCCTGCTGAAAAATGTAGAACAACAGCAAGATACCAATCAGCGGGCCTCCAAACAGCAAAAACCGATAGGCCGGATTGTGCCTGATGCGTTCGGCTTCGCGCTTAATGACCGAGAGGATCGGATGGTTTATCAGCTTTTGCATTTTATTCTTTTTCGGGTAAGGTAACAACAGCCGTCATTCCCGGACGAAGACCTTCGATTTTGTTTGCCGGACGGGCTTCTATTTCAAACGATTTCAAATCGAACTGTCCGGATGTTTTGGTGGCATTCCAACGGGCAAAATCGGCGGTTGGGCTGATGTAGTTTACTTTAAAGTTGAAGGTTTCGTTGCCCAGTCCCGGGATTTTTGCTTCGAAGGTGCTTCCCATGGCGAAATATTTCAGGTAATCTTCGCGAATGTATAAGGTTACCCAGATATCGTCCAGATCGATCAGGGTCACTACCGGGAAACCGGTTGGCACCAGCTCGCCTTCTTCCACATTAATGCCCGATACTTCGCCCCCGGCAATGGCATTGATGGATGTTTCGTTCAGGTAGGCCATTACCTCGGCGATGGCAGCATCGGCACGTTTCACCATAGCTGCTGCGGCGTCTTTGTCTTCTTCACGAGCGCCCTTTTCGGTTTTCTGCCAGATGGCTTTGGCCGCATTGGCTGTCTCGCGGGCTGCTTTCATGCGGGTTTCGGCTTCATCGCGCTGCTGCGCGGGCACTACCCCGTCGTTAAACAGGTTTTCAACACGGGCGAAGGTTTTTTCGGCAAACTGGGCTGCCGCTTCGGCCTTTACGTAGGTACTGTAGGCAGCAGTAATGTCTTCTGCCTGCGCGCCATTTTGAGCCTTGCGGCTTTGGGCGTCGGCCGCCGAGCGGGCGGCATTGGCGTTGGCTAGTTTGGCATCGATCTCGGGGCTGTCGATCGAAAAGATGAAGTCTCCTTTTTTAACTTGCTGCCCTTTTTCTACGGCAACCTCTTTTACTCTTCCGGGCACTTTCGAGGCGATATTGTATTCCTGTGCTTCCACTTCGCCTTGCAAAACAACCGGCCGGGGCTTCATGACGGTAATCAGCGTGTACACGATAAAGGCAACGATGGCTATCAGTACAATGATCGTGGTTAAAGTTTTCTTATTCATTATGCTTGTTTTTTATAGTTACGTGTTGATGAGTGATTATAACGAACCGGTGTTCATATTTTCGTTTTTTGCGTAAAGCACGAACTGGTCGGGCACGCCGGCTGTTTGCAGGAAATAGGCCAGGGCCACATCGTACTGGAACATAACGTTCAGTCGCTGTGTTTTGACGGCCATTACCTTGGTGTTGGCCTCCACAACGGTTGTCGAGGTGGCAAATCCTTCTTTAAAAGCTTTCGTGGCACTCGATTGGTACTCGGTGGCCAGTTCGAGTGTGGTCTCGAGTTCGTTTTTCTGCTCAATTTGCATTTGCAGCTCGTGAAAAAGTTTCACCAGGTAGGCTTTCAGATCGTCGTTGGCTTTCTGCTCGGCGTAGGCTACCTGGTTGTGCAGTGTTTCGCTGGCACGCAGGTTGTTTTTGCGGGTCATCCCGTTGAAAAGGGTCCACCGCATGCCTACACCAACCGTCCAGTCGGGCATATAGGGCGAAAAATCTTTGTCAAGCAGGTTGTAGTTACCCAACGCGGCAATGGCAGGCAGGTACTCGTTCTTTTCTAGGGTGTGTTTAATCTCGGCCAGTTCTTTTTTCTGCTGAATTTGGTTCAGCTGGGGGTTGAGCTCTTTCGCTTTGTCGATCCAGCTTGCCAGTCCGTTGATTTCGGGGTTGATGAACAAATTACTGGCTGGAATGATTTGCTGCACCGAATCGTTGGCCAGCGTGGCATTCAAAGCTGTGCGAAGGATCTCCACGTTACGTTTGGCTTTTTTAAATTCGCGATCGGCTTCGTTGCGGGCTACTTCGGCATGCAGCAATTCAACCCGGGCAATCATCCCGTTGTCGAAAAGCTTTTGCGCATCCGAAAAGTGGTTCTCCATGCTGGCGAGCATTTCTTTACGCAAGTCAACCACTTGCAGCCCCAACGCTAATCCGTAGTAACGGGTCACCAATTCGGTGAGCAGCAGCCCTTGGGTGTGCCTCAGCTCCTCCTGGCTGATCTGCAGTTGGGCACCGGCGGCTTTATTGGCTCCGTTAATCTTGCCCCCGGCAAAAATTGGCCACGAAAAGGTAGCCGACACCAGGGCAAACTCTTCTTTCTGGATGGTTTGGTCCCACTCGGCATTTTTGATGTGTTCGCCCGCTTCAAGCAGTTGCCCGCGCACCGCCTGGGTGCTGATTGCATCGGGGAGGGTTGGCATCACCCCGTTTGTGGCCGGATCGGGGTTGGGCACACCGCTAAACACGCCGTATGTGCCCAGTGTTTCGTACAGCGGCGCAATGGCCTCGCCTACCGGGGTCAGATCGAGGTGAAGCGGGTCGGACATGGCCACCGCTTGAGCGTTTAACGAGACAGTAGGCAGGCGATAGCCTTTTTTTGACTTCAGCTCAAATTCTTTCTGGCGGATTTCTTCTTTCTGACGAAGAAGCGCCGGATTTTGCTTTAGCATCTGCTGCATGGCCTGGTCGAACGTCAGCAACAGGGACGGCTCTTGCCCAACCACCGCCATGCTGATTGTAAGCAGGGCTATAAGCAGGGTCAGGATCCTTTGTTTTTGTCTTGTTTTCATGTTATGCTGTTATTTTAATATTTTCAGGAATAAACTCAGTAAATGATTGGTGTCGTCTTCGGTGATTTGTTCCTGTTCGGCGTATTTATACTTCTGATTGATGAACTGGGTCGTCATCGTAAAAAGAATCAGGTACAAATCTTCAACGGTTAATTGTTTGTCCAGGCTGCCCGAGTTGATCCCGACGGTGCGTATCGTTTCAATAAAGCGAAGATTCTTTTGGCGAAGGTCGTTGTCGATCACAAAGTTGTAATCGTTGGTAAGCACATACAAAAATTTAACTTTAATCGGTTCCGAATTCGCAATAGCAACAAAGTGGCGGACCATCTTTTCGATAATCTCGCCAAAAGGGGTGTCTACTTTAATCAACTCGTCGAACTTGCTGAAAACTTCCAGGTAAACTTCCTGCAAAATGGCGTTAACCATTTCGTATTTGCCCTTGTAGTGCATGTAAAAGTATCCCGACGCCACTTTGGCATCTTTGGCAATCAGCGCGGCGGATGCTCCGCCAAAGCCGCACTCTACTACTAATTTCATCGTCGACTGCTTGAGCCGCTCCACCTTATTTTGATCGGTAATTCGTGCCATTTTAGCTGAATAATAAATGAATGTTCATTCATTAATGGCACAAATGTAAAAACTTTTTTCATTGGCAAAAATTTGTTGGCAAAAGAATTTACGTTGATTCACGACTATCCGAAACTTAGAAAAATAAAAGTGCCTGAGAATCTCATATTTTTGTAGCTGACAAAAACAAACAGAAATAATGAAACTTCACAGGCGAATTAAAATAACAAAAACCCATTATCCGGAAGTTTTAGATTTAATCTCAGCGTTCATATTGCTTAATTCGGTGAGAAAATTTCAAACCAACAAAGGCTGCCATGAATACATGACTTACGACCAGTTCCACCGTGAGCCTTTGTTTGAGACTCTTTGATTGGGCAAAGTTCCTAACAGCTAAGGGTGGTTTGAAAATCCACACCGTTTGGGACGATACCTTGGGCTTCCAGATTGTTCAATATTACTGAAGCTAAAATACATGGCAGTAAGAGATTAGAAAATCAGATATACCCAAAAGGAACAATTATAGTAGAGGATCAGGCATATTTCGATTTTTACCTGATAAAAAGGCGGGGTGGTGCTAAAAACGTATTTATCACACGCATTAAAAGCAACATACTGTTAGAAAGTGTTGAAGAACTGGATTTGCAAGAAAAGAAGGATCAAGATATCTTAACGGATGAATTGATAAAATTCATCAGCAAAAAATGCAAAAGAGCTGGTCTTGAAGGTAAAGCATTCCGGTTAATTGCGGTTTACAAAGCCGATGAAAACAAAGTGATCCGAATAATTACCAATCTGTTAGATTGGCAGACCAGAACAGTAGCCAACCTGTACAAAAAACGCTGGGGCATAGAGATATTTTTGAAACTGGTATTTAGATCTTGTTGGAGGCTATTTGATGCTTAAGTCGCTGCTGATTAGGTTATTTAAGGCTAATATCGCTTGCCCCACCAGGCTTTTAATCGTTCCAGTATTTTTAATTCCGAGGCGTTGTTTTGTGGCGTATAAAACCGTTCTTTTTTAATTTTTTTTGGAAGAAATTCCTGTTCCGCAAAGTTGCCTTCGTAGGCATGGGCATATTTATAGTCTTTTCCATAGCCAAGGTCTTTCATTAGCTTAGTGGGAGCGTTTCGGATATGCAGCGGAACCGGTAGGTTTCCGGTGCGCCTGACCAGTTCCTGCGCTTTTCCAATAGCTTCGTAGGCCGAATTGCTTTTGGGCGAGGTGGCCAGGTAAATGGTACATTCCGATAAGATAATCCGTGATTCCGGGGGGCCAATCTGATGAACGGCATCGAAGGTGCATTGTGCCAGCAGCAGAGCATTCGGATTGGCCAGTCCAACATCTTCGGCAGCCAGTATGAGCAGCCTTCGGGCGATGAATTTTGGGTCTTCGCCACCTTCAATCATGCGGGCCAGCCAGTAAACGGCCGCATCGGGGTCACTTCCGCGAATGCTTTTTATGAAGGCCGAAATGATGTCGTAATGCATTTCGCCATTCTTGTCGTAGGTGGCCAAGTTGTTTTGCAGCCGGTCGGTCACTATGTCGTTGGTTATTACAATCCGGTCGCTTTCCTCCGCGTTCACTACCAGTTCGAGCACATTCAGCAGCTTGCGGGCATCGCCGCCCGAGAAGCGTAATAGTGCTTCGTATTCTTCCAGTATAATTTCTTTATGTTTTAACCGGCTGTCTTTGTTGATGGCCAAATCCAGTATCTTCAGCAGATCCTCTTTTTCGAGCGATTTTAATACGTAAACCTGGCAGCGGGATAGGAGGGGGGAAATCACTTCAAACGAAGGATTTTCGGTGGTGGCTCCTATTAAGGTCACCAATCCTTGCTCCACGGCGCCCAATAACGAATCCTGCTGTGCCTTGCTGAAACGGTGTATTTCATCGATAAAAAGGATGGGATTTGGCCGGTTGAAAAACTGTTGTTTCTGCGCTTTGTCGATTACTTCGCGCACGTCTTTCACGCCCGAACTGATGGCGCTCAGAATATAAAACGGACGGTCGAGCGTGTTGGCAATAATTTTGGCCAGGGTTGTTTTTCCAACTCCCGGCGGCCCCCATAAAATGATGGAAGAAATGTTGCCCGACTCAATCATTTTACGCAAAACTGCCCCTTTCCCGACCAGGTGATCCTGTCCGATGTAATCGTCGAGTGATTTTGGCCGCAAACGTTCGGCAAGGGGTTGTGAACTCATCGTATTTGTGTTTTAGTTACAGTACCTTTTTATTACGTTATAAGCCTCGGCAATTCCCAATTCGCCTGCTTTACTCAGGTCGGCTGCGCCACCGTCCACATCGTCCAGGTAAATTTTTGTCAGGCCCCGGTTAAAGTAGGCTTCGGCAAAATCAGCTTGCAAGTCAATAGCTTTGTCGAGGTTTGTGACCGCTTCGTCGTACCGGCCCAGTTTGCAGAGAATGTAGGCCCGGTTGTACCAGGCAAACGGAAAACCGGGACTGATGTTTATGCAGGCTTGGTAATCATTTAAAATATACTGGTAGTCGGTGATCGATTCTTTCTTCGTTGTTCCCCGGTCGTTGGCGGATCCCAGCGGAATGGTCAGATCTTCCGAAAAGTCGGGCAACGATTCGATAATTTCTACCATTTTCGAGCGGCAGTTTGCCCGGCTGAAATATGCCAGCAGGCTTTTGTCGTTCAACGAAAGGGTTTGGTCGAAATCGGCCATCGCTTCGCTGTAATTATCTGTCAGAAAGTTGAAAATGCCACGGCTGAGGTAGTTTTGCGGCGCTTTGTTATTTTTTATTTTTTCGTTGAAATAGAGGATGTTGTTCCAGAAATTCTCGGTAAACTCATTCGTCTGGCGGTTGGTAATGTTCAGCAACGGTGTGTAATTGTTAAAACTGTTTAGCTCTTCCAACGCCAGGTTGTAATACTGGAGTCGTTCATAATCAACGGCATTTTCGCTGAAGGATGCGATGACAAAAATGTTCTGGAGTTCAATGATGACATTTTTATTTTGAACGCGACCATCATCTACCTCCTCTTCGTTCATGTTTGGCAAGTTTCGGTTGTCGGCCAGCGAAAGCCTGAACCGGCGGCGTTCCCGTTGTTCGGCGCTTTCTTCCTCTTTGGTATTTTGCTGAGTAGTTGCCTGCTGGTTTTGCGGGTTGCCATTCTGCTGATTGTTTTGCTGGCCTGATGAGTTGGAAGCAAGCGTTTGTTGTTGTTGTTGTTGTTGTTGTTGGGCGTAGTAGTCCTCTTCTGTCATCCGGCTGCGGATATCCAGTTTCGGGTCCAGTTTTGCCGCAGTCAGGTAATCTTGTTCAAAGCCCGGCCGGTTCAGGATCTCTTTGGCAATCCCCCGGTTAAAATAAGCGTTCGGCAGGGTGGGGTTGAGCTGCAGGGCCATATCGTAGTCCATGATGGCCCCGGCATAATCTTCCAGTTTCTGCTTCACAATTCCCCGGTTGTTAAAGGCATAGGCATTTTGCGGGTCAAATTTGAGGGTTTGGTCGAAGTCGCGCAGGGCAGCTGCAAAATCTTCCAGCTCGAAACGGGCCAGGCCGCGCAGCAGGTAAGCATTGGCAAAATGCGGACGGATGACGATGGCCCGGTTCAGGTCGCGAATCGCTTCCCGGATATCGCCTTTTACAATATAAGCGTTACTTCGGTTAATGAACGCATTGACGAAGTTGGGGTTCACTTCCAGCGCTTTGTTGTAATCTTCAATGGCGCCGTCAATGTCTTTCATGCTTATTTTGGCAATTCCTCGGTTATTGTAGATGGCCGCATTTCGGGGTGTCAGCTCCAGCGCCTTGTTGTAATCTGAAATGGCATTGTCGTAATTATGCAGCTCAAGGTAAGCCAAGCCCCGGTTGATGTAGGCATCCGGGTAGTAGGGTTTTATGCTGATTGCTTTATTGTAATCGCTGATGGCACCCCTGAAATCTTCCAATTGGTGTTTGGCCACCCCACGTAAGAAATAAGGTTCCGGCAATTGGGGCTTGAACTTGATAACAATGTTGAAATTCTCGATAGCGCCTACATAATTACCGATGGAAATCCGCGTCTGTCCAACCCGGATATAATGGTTGATGTTAAGTTGGGCTGTGGCCAGGTTCGAGATAAGAAACAGCAGTAAGAAGAGTCTTGGTTTCATGGGAGCGCAATTTACGAAGAGCAAAAATAATATTTTAGCCTGTTGCCGGATGTTTTTTCTAATTTTAGAAAGATTTTGAATCTTTAACAAAATTGAGGCCAATGAAACAACGTTGCGAATGGTGTTTGAAAAACGATTTATATATCGATTACCACGATCAGGAATGGGGCGTACCGGTGCATGACGACCGGTTGTTGTTTGAGTTTTTATTGCTGGAAGGCGTTCAGGCCGGACTGAGCTGGCTCACCGTTTTGCGGAAGCGGGAAAACTACCGGCTGGCCTACGATGGGTTTGATCCTGAAAAAGTTGCCGCATATGGTGAGGACAAGATGAAGCAGTTGTTGCAAAATAAAGGATTGGTGCGCAATCGTCTTAAAATTGCTGCCAGTGTCACCAACGCGCAACGTTTTCTGGAAGTGCAGCAGGAGTTTGGCAGTTTTGATAACTACATTTGGTCGTTTGTCGGCCATAAACCGGTGATCAACCACTTCGAAAACCTGAAAGAATTACCGGCCACATCAGCTATCTCTGACAAAATCAGCAAAGACATGAAAAAGCGCGGGTTTAAATTTGTTGGTTCAACCATTATTTACGCCCATATGCAGGCTACAGGTATGGTAAATGATCATTTGGTGAGTTGTTACAGGCACCAGGAAGTGAGTATATTGAAATAGCCGGTTGAGGGGTCTTCGTAGATTCGGTGGGTGTTTCTTTCAAAAAAAGCAAAAAAAAGAGTAGATCTCTATCTACC
>JBFXGM010000006.1:0-178815 GCA_050178015.1 Mangrovibacterium sp. | reverse complement strand
TCCGATCTCAACAAAACTACGGTGTTTTGCCACAAATCAAATGAAACATGCATGAAATTTACATCTACAAATCCAAATTCACTCATATCATATCCGTCAAAAGTTCGGAATTGAATGAAATTCACAATTGCCGCTTAACTGCCCGTTGTGATAAAAACGATAAAAACCACCGATCAACAAGCAAAAAAGGCGCTGAAAATCTTTGTTTTAAGACGGATAAACACTAATTTTGCGGCGCATTAGTAAAATATAATGTCTAACTTATTAATTAATTGTATTTTAAATGGTAGAAAACAACACAGAGAACCTTGAACCCAAGGAAGAACTCGAACAGCAAGCTGAAGTAGCTGCAAGCGCTCCTGCCCAGGAAGGGGCTGCAAGCTCAGAAGAATTTGACTGGGATGCACTCGAATCAGAAGATGAGGGATTTGCCGGTCAACGCAAAAATGACCTCGAAAAATTTTATGACAACACGCTGAACACTGTTCAGGAAAAAGAAGTGTTGGAAGGAACTGTAATCTCGATGAACAAACGCGAAGTAGTGGTTGACATCGGTTACAAATCTGACGGCATCGTCAGCTTGAATGAATTCCGCTACAACCCCGAATTAAAAGTGGGCGACCCGGTAGAGGTTTACATCGAAAGCCTGGAAGACAAAAAAGGACAAATGATCCTGTCGCACAAAAAAGCACGCGCTATGCGTTCATGGGATCGCGTAAATGCTGCTTTGGACAACGACGAAATCATCAAAGGTTACATCAAGTGCCGTACAAAAGGTGGTATGATCGTCGATGTATTCGGAATCGAAGCCTTCTTGCCAGGTTCACAAATTGATGTGAAACCGATCCGCGACTACGATATTTACGTAGGCAAAACCATGGAATTCAAAGTGGTTAAAATCAACCAGGAATTCCGCAACGTGGTTGTTTCGCACAAAGCGCTTATCGAAGCTGAACTGGAACAGCAGAAAAAAGAGATTATCTCTAAACTCGAAAAAGGACAAGTACTGGAAGGTACTGTTAAAAACATTACTTCATACGGTGTATTCATCGACCTTGGCGGTGTTGACGGATTGATCCACATCACCGACCTGAGCTGGGGCCGTATTTCTCACCCGAACGAAATCGTTGAATTGGATCAGAAATTGAATGTCGTTATCCTCGACTTCGATGATGACAAAAAACGGATCGCTCTGGGTCTGAAACAACTGACTCCGCACCCATGGGACAACCTGGATGCTGAACTGAAAGTTGGCGACAGCGTGAAAGGTAAAGTAGTTGTGATGGCTGACTACGGTGCATTTGTAGAAATCGCCCCGGGTGTAGAAGGCTTGATCCACGTTTCAGAAATGAGCTGGTCGCAACACCTGCGCAGCGCTCAGGACTTCCTGAAAGTTGGCGACGAAATCGAAGCTCAGATCCTGACTTTGGACCGCGAAGAACGCAAAATGTCTCTCGGTATCAAACAACTGCGTCAAGATCCATGGCAAGATATCGAAAGCCGCTTTGGCGTTGGTTCACAACACACAGCTACCGTTCGCAATTTCACCAACTTCGGTGTATTTGTTGAAATCGAAGAAGGCGTTGACGGTTTGATCCACATCTCCGACCTGAGCTGGACCAAGAAAATCAAACACCCATCCGAATTCACAGCCATCGGCGCCGAAATCGAGGTTGTGGTGTTGGATATCGATAAAGAAAACCGTCGTTTGAGCCTTGGCCACAAACAACTGGAAGAAAACCCGTGGGATGTTTTCGAAACCATCTTCTCGGTTGATTCAATCCATGAAGGAACAGTTGTTGAGTTGTTCGACAAAGGCGCAACAATCGCTCTGCCTTACGGTGTTGAAGGATTCGCAACTCCTCGCCACCTGGTAAAAGAAGACGGTTCACAAGCCAGTCTGGATGAAAAATTGGATTTCAAAGTAATTGAGTTCTCCAAGTCTGCAAAACGGATTATTCTTTCTCACTCACGTGTATTCGAAGATGAGAAAAAATCCGAAGAAACAGCAACTAAAAAGGCTCAGGCAAAGCAAACCAAGAAAGCTGTAAAAACTGTAAAAGAAAACCTGGAGAAAACAACTTTAGGTGACATCAGCGAATTGGCAGCCTTGAAATCTCAAATGGAAGCTGAGGAAAATAAAGAAAAATAAGCCTGGTTTATCGATTGTTTTATCAGAATTTCGTAATTTTCCATCCATGGATTTTGAAATTATCAGAAAAGAAGGTCACTCAGTTATTAAAGTACTGAGCAACAAGCTGGACACCAATAATGCCCCCGAACTGAAATCAGAACTGGTGGTATTAGGTAACGAAAGTGTACGGAACATCATTTTGGATATCAGCGAATGCAAATACGTTGACTCCTCCGGATTGAGTGCCATACTGGTTGCCAACCGTCTGTGCGAAGATGCTATCGGTACCTTTATCCTGACCGGCCTTCAACCCGATGTTGAACATCTGATCCGTATTTCGATGCTCCACACGGTTTTGCTGATTACCAAAACCGTTGATGAAGCTGAACAATTGCTGGAGCAAAAAGGTAAATTATAGCCTGGCTGCATGCAGATGCCATTTCAATTAACAATTTTGGGAAGTAGTTCAGCAATGCCTACTTCTTCAAGATATCCAACCGCTCAAGTGCTCAATGTGCTTGGGCGGTTTTTTTTGATCGATTGCGGAGAAGGGACACAGCATCAAATCCGCAAAAACAAAATCAGTTTTGGCAAGCTCAACCATATCCTCATTTCGCATTTGCACGGGGACCATTTTTTCGGATTGATCGGATTGATTTCAACCCAGATGCTTTTGGGGCGAAAAAACGACCTGCATCTTTTTGCCCACTCCGAACTGCAACGGTACATCCAGTTTCAGTTCGACTTTTTAGGCATCACCGATCCTGGCTTCCGGTTGGTGTTTCACCCGTTGAACTTTAAGCGCCCGCAAGTCATTTTTGAAGATGACAAACTGACCATCACCTCCTTTCCGCTAAAACACCGGATTTCGTGCTGCGGGTTCCGATTTGACGAAAAACCCAAAGCACCCAATATCATCAAGGAAAAAATCAAACTATACAATATTCCGATCCGGGACATTAAACGAATAAAAGCAGGGGAAGATTTTGTGACCGAAAGCGGTGCCGTTATTCCAAACAATCAGCTGGTGATTCCAGCCCCGCCACCACGTTCGTTTGCTTATTGCTCGGACACCGCTTTTACCGAAACAATCCTTGATACAATTAGCGGCGTTGACCTGCTGTACCACGAAGCCACCTTCGCGCACGACGACCTTAAAACAGCCAGCGAGACCTATCATTCAACAGGAGTGCAGGCCGCCCAAATTGCCCGGCTGGCCGGAGTTAAAAAACTCATAATCGGCCATTTTTCGGCCCGTTACAAGCAACCGGAAATCATCCTACAGGAAGCACAGGCTATCTTTCCAAACACAGAAGCGGTCAACGAAAATGAGACTTTTCAGATAGGTTAATCCCGTCGGAGATTTCCTTTCCGGCACCGTAAACTTGCTACATTTTTGGATATTGAATTACGCCCTGATCAGGAATAAGCATGCTATTTATCGGGCTTTTCCGGTTAGAATTGATTAAGCGGAGAGCATGTCATTCCCTGTGACGATAATACAACCTCCCATCTTGATAAAAACAGGAACAAGAAGGAGTAAATTGACAGGTATTAAAAATTCAATTAATAACTATTAGGTGACCTAATTTCCTGCGAAGAACGCTCATTTCCTTCTTGCAACAATAGCTGCTTTGGACTGTCATTTCCCTTCATCCAACAAAAAAGGCTGCCCAACTAAAGTCAGACAGCCTTTTCTATGTTATCAAATTGTAGAATTACTTCGCGTAATTCACAGCGCGTAATTCGCGGATCACCGTGATTTTAATTTGCCCCGGATAAGTCATTTCGTCCTGAATATGTTTGGCGATATCGTATGACAGCTGTTCGGTTTCTTTGTCCGAGATTTTATCGCTGCCAACAATCACGCGCAACTCGCGACCGGCCTGTATCGCATAGGTTTTCAAAACGCCCGGGTATGAAAGCGCCAGGTCTTCCAAGGCTTTCAACCGTTTGATGTACGACTCGACCACTTCGCGGCGGGCTCCCGGACGGGCGCCGGATATAGCATCGCACACCTGCACGATGGGGGCCAGCAAGCTTTGCATTTCCACCTCGTCGTGGTGGGCACCGATAGCGTTGCAAATCTCAGGCTTTTCTTTGTATTTCTCGGCCAGTTTCATCCCAAGAACTGCGTGCGGCAATTCCGGTTCATCATCCGGCACCTTGCCAATATCGTGCAACAAACCGGCGCGTTTCGCCCATTTCGGGTTCAACCCAAGTTCCGTGGCCATGATGGCACACAGGTTTGCCACTTCGCGTGAGTGCTGTAACAGGTTTTGTCCGTATGACGAACGGTATTTCATTTTACCGATCAGACGGATCAGTTCGGGGTGCAATCCGTGTACACCGAGGTCAATCGTGGTGCGTTTTCCGGTTTCGATGATCTCTTCCTCCACTTGCTTCTTCACCTTGCCCACCACTTCTTCGATGCGGGCCGGGTGAATACGGCCATCGGTTACCAACTGGTGCAAAGCCAGGCGGGCCACTTCGCGGCGTACCGGGTCGAAGCCGGAGAGCACGATAGCCTCGGGCGTGTCGTCAACAATGATTTCGATGCCAGTAGCGGCTTCGAGGGCGCGAATATTGCGGCCTTCGCGACCGATAATGCGGCCTTTGATTTCGTCGCTTTCGATGTGAAAAATCGTGACGGCATTTTCAATGGCGGTTTCGGTAGCTACCCGCTGGATGGTTTTCACCACTACTTTCTTGGCTTCTTTATTGGCCGTCAGCTTGGCCTCTTCCATGATTTCGTTGATGTACGACATGGCTTCGGTCTTGGCTTCGTTTTTCAGCGATTCAACCAGCTGGCTTTTGGCTTCTTCGGCCGACAATCCCGAAATGGCTTCGAGTTGATCCACCTGCTGTTTGTGCATGCGCTCCAGCTCTTCTTCTTTTTGCTGGACCATATTCAGCTGAACAGACAGGTTTTCACGGATCACATCCACTTCCTTTTTATCCGTTTCAAACTCTTTCAGCTTCCGTTGCAGCTCGTCTTTACGTTGCAGGAAACCAGCTTCCTTTTGCTTCAGTTTATTATCAAGGGCGGTAATTTTATTGTTCTTCTCGTTGATGTACTTTTCATGTTCGGCCTTTAACTGAAGAAATTTCTCCTTGGCCTGCAACATTTTGTCTTTTTTTATGACTTCACCCTCAGCTTCAGCCTCGCTGATGATCTTTCTTTTCTTTCCCTGGATGGCTTTGTCCCACATAAAGTAGGAAAGTACCCCACCACCCAAAAAACCTGAAATTACGTATAGTATTATTTCCATGTTGGTTAATTGTTACTTTTAATTGTTAATAAAAAAAAGCCAGCAATTCAATTCAGTTCCTTTAAATGAAGGGACTGAATCAAATGCGGGCTTCCGATATATTGAATTTTTATTCGTTCAATGACAAGTAATCGTTCAGGTGTTCATCGAGCAGCTTGAGTTCCTCAATAATCGGCGACTCATCAGCCAGCTGTTCCATTTCCAGATTTTTCAATACAAACTGAAAAGCCGTCATTGCCAAAAAATCCTGTGCATCCTGGTTGGCGTACTTTTTTTTGTATTCAAGAACGATATCATTAATCATTTTCGCAGCTTTCCGACACTTCTCTTCCTGCTTCCGGTCAATTCTCAACGGATAAATCCGCCCGTTGATATTAATATTTATTGAAAGCTCGTCTGCCATTATCCGATGTATTGACTATACATTCAACTGCGCAATACATTTATCAATTTCCCGCACTATTTTATTGATGCGCTGTTTTACCTGCAGCTTCTCAGGGTCGCCAACCGATAAAACTTTCGCAGCCTTTAAATCATCATACTTTTTAACCAAGCGCTCATTTTCACTTTTCAGGGCAGCAATTTCATTTTCCAAACGGGAAACTCGTTCCGACAATTGCTGTTTTTCTTGTTTTAAATGATCATGTCGTCGAATCAACAGCCGGAGTTTTGCCTTAAAATCGTCCAGTAAAATTTGATCCTGCTCAGTCATTTCGGTATGTTTCTTCGACAAAATTAATATTTTTGCCCAATTGATAACACGAAGATAGCTTTATTTGTTGAATAGCAGTATCGCCCCGGCAAATCTTGTTTGTCACCGTTATCATCAGCCATCTGAAAAACATTGCATTGCCATGAAACGATATACATTCCTCCTGTTTTCCTTATTTTTTAAAACGGTGTTTTCACAGGCGCCCGCCTTGGATTATTACAACGCCCCGGTAAAAATCCCGATGTTGCTGTCGGGCAACTTTGGCGAATTACGATCTAACCATTTTCATTCAGGTATCGATATCAAAACCAACGGTCAAAACGGAGTTCCCGTTTATCCGGCTGCCGACGGCGAAGTTTCACGAATATATATTTCTCCCGGCGGTTTCGGACTGGCCCTGTATATCGATCATCCCAACGGTTCGACCACTGTTTACGGACATTTACAAAAACTCCGGGACGACCTGGCCGCTTTCGCCAGATCGGAACAATACGAAAAGGAATCTTTTGCCGTAGATCTCTTGGTTCCCAAAGGAAAGTTTAAAGTTCGCAGAAACGAAATAGTCGCCTACAGTGGAAACAGCGGTAGTTCGGGCGGGCCTCACCTGCATTTCGAAATACGGGAAACCGGTACGCAACAGCCGTTGAACCCCCTGCTATTTCAATTCAACATTACCGACAAAATGCCGCCATCGATTTTATCGGTCATGCTGTATCCGTTGTCTGAAGATGCGCACATATCCGGTAAACCATACGCCCAACGCTTTGAAACCGTTTTCTACGACGGCGCCTATCACCTGAAAAATAACCCCGTAATTACGGTTTTTGGCGAAGTGGGATTTGGCTTGCAATCCCTGGATTATCTCGACGGAAGTTGGAGCAAATGCGGCGTTTATGAAATTGGGCTTTCGGTTGACGGAAAGCCGATCTATACGTTCCGGATGGATAAGCTCAGCTTTGACGAAACCCGTTACCTGAACAGTCACATCGATTACGAACATTTCCAGAAACACAACCGCCGTTTGCACAAAAACTGGGTTGAGCCCGGAAACAAGCTGAATAACTACCCGGTGCTGGAAAACCAGGGAAAAGCAATGCTGGATGACGGGAAAATACACGAAGTGAGCTACTTGGTAAAAGACGTGAAAGGGAACAGTAGCAGGTTGACATTTAAAGTTCAATCGAAACCCGCAAAGATCTCGCAACCGGAAAAAGAAGAAATCCTCGTCCCCTTTAATAAATCATACTCGTTGGATAAAACTGGCTTGGAGGCATCCTTTAAGGCAGGAAGTTTTTATTCGGACCTTCGGCTGGACTACCAGGAAAAACCATCCAACAACCTGTATTATTCTTCCATTTTCAAACTGCACAGCAACGAAGTGCCGGTGCATGATTATTTCCGGTTAAAACTGAAGGCAGTTAAACTCCCCAACGAGCTGCAGGAAAAAGCGCTGATAGCTTCTATTGATGAAAAAACCGGTAAAAAATGGGCACTCGGGGGCAACTACGAGAATGGCTGGGTGGAAGCAAACGTCAGACAACTTGGGAGTTTCGCCATTGCAGTTGATACGGTAGCCCCCACCATTACGCCTGTCAACATTAAGAATAAAACGATCCTTACCGATAAAAACAAAATCAGCTTTAAAATTGCCGACGATTTTTCAGGGATCGAAAGTTACCGGGGTGAAATCAACGGGAAATGGGTCCTGTTTGAGTACGATGCAAAAAACAGGTTGCTCGAATACCATTTCGATCCGCAACGGATGGAGTTCAACAAAAAGCAACACCTTAAACTGGTGGTGAGCGACGCAAAAAATAACCGGACCACATACGAGGCCAGCTTTTTCAGATAATCCGGCAATTCCATTTTCCAGAAATCGCACCACTTCGAAAAACATGTTATCTTTGTCGCCTGAAAAACTTAAACGTTTCATTATGAAAGCATATGTATTCCCCGGACAGGGCGCCCAGTTTCCCGGCATGGGAAAAGATCTTTACGAAAACTCGCCCCTGGCCAAAGAATTATTTGATAAGGCCAACGAAATTTTGGGCTTCAACATCACCAATATCATGTTCGAAGGTTCGGTTGACGACCTGAAACAAACCAAAGTGACCCAACCGTCCATTTTCCTGCACTCGGTGATTTTGGCCAAAACGCTCAGTAACTTTCAGCCGGAAATGGTGGCCGGACACTCACTTGGTGAGTTCTCAGCGTTGGTAGCCAATGGCGCACTTACCTTCGAGGACGGATTAAAACTGGTATCGCAACGTGCCACCGCCATGCAGAAAGCCTGCGAAATGCAACCTTCAACTATGGCAGCTATCGTAGGTTTGGATGATGCTAGCGTAGAAGAGGTTTGTGCTTCAGTCGAAGAGGTAGTTGTTCCGGCAAATTACAACTGCCCCGGGCAATTGGTGATCTCCGGGAGTATGGAAGGCATTGACAAAGCCTGCGAGCTACTGACCGCCAAAGGTGCCAAACGGGCCCTTAAATTAGTTGTTGGCGGCGCTTTCCACTCACCACTGATGGAACCGGCCCGCGAAGAACTGGCCGCCGCCATCGAAGCAACCACATTCAGCACGCCTGTTTGCCCGGTCTATCAAAACGTAAATGCGGCCCCGGTAAGCGACCCGGCAACCATCAAACAAAACTTGATCGCCCAGCTGACCTCGCCCGTCAGATGGACACAGACTGTTGAAAACATGCTGAAAGACGGAGCTACGGTGTTCACCGAAATCGGCCCGGGGAAAGTGTTGCAAGGGTTGATCAAAAAAGTGGACCGCCAAGCCGAAACCGCCGGTATCGACAGCTATTCTGCTTAAAAAACACAACCGCTTTAAGTTATACCGAAGAACTGCATTTCGACGAGAAGTGCAGTTTTTTTCTTTTCAGGAAAAACATTGGGGGTTCCGTCCCATCGTCGAAAGGCGCAACCGATCCTGCTTCAAACGCAAAAATGATTTATTTGAGTTGATAGCGAAGGCTAAATTCCACGCCCAGCGAAGGCTCCTCGTAATTCCCCAAGTCAGCCGCCATTCGAACACCGTAGCTGATGGGTTTTTGTTTGGGTTGAAACTGACAGGAAAGTGCCAAAGAAAAAAGTTCCTGAGACGGCGAAATCGGGGATCCGTAGTTTCCGTAATATCGAGAATAAGTCATCCTTCCGGTCCACTGAACCTGCTCAGAAAAATAGCCAGAGAAACCGGAATGAATCCCCCATAACCGGGTACTTGCATAACCAACAGAAACCCCATCCTCGTTTATCGTTGGAACAAACAGCGGCAGTCCCATCATCCGGTTGTATGCCACAAACCCCGAGCGGTAAACGCTGTTGTTGAAATAATTATCCTGTCCGTTACCAATCACAAGGTCTGGATTGGACGGATCAGGCTGATATTTGTGATACTTACCACTTTGGTCCATCGTATGAACATACTCCAGCACAATCGTTTTCAACAGCGGCGCTTCCTTCTGCCGGGTAAGTGCCAGTCCGCCATAGCCATCTTCAGCATTCTCCCACTTCATCCCAGACCCATCTTCAAATAAATGATGCCAGTAAATATCCAGAAGGTAACCATCCTGACGATAATTCAACTGAAAGACATATTGCCCAAGCTGGTTTCCGGCTACGTTTTTTTGATCAGTTTCAGGCGATTGGGTGCCTCCCTCCATTCCTCCAATATATCTCCAATAATAGCGGAACCCGGGCAAATCGCCGAATTCGGGCGAATAACCATTCCAAAAAACCCAGTGATCTAAAATTGCATGAACTGAAAGTTTTGGGTTAATTCTGAATTTTAATCGCCCCCACTTATGATGTAACCCGGGATGGGAAACAATCCGGTCGTCTATAAGGAAATGCTCGGCATATTTAAAATCGAAAGAGAAAAAATTTGCCCATCCGGATGGAAATGGCGTAACATCTGATGCCCCAAACTCAACACGCGGCAATGGGCGCGCATTTCGCGATTGAAACAGGTCACCGTTCGAGAGCGAAAGCCCGTCAACATAAACCGGATCGCTTTGTGCCCCGGCCAGTAAATAGACTTTCCTGGCATGAAACTTTCCCCAGTATTCCGTCGCAAAAACCAATGGCTCATTTCCTGTCCGCCCGTTTAGGGAAGCCCCAAAATCGAATGAATATCCACGCTTCCCAAACGGTTTTCCACGGTGTTGCCAGTCAATTCCCCAAAGTTGCTGAGCGCCGTGTTTGTTGCTGACCGTTCCCAGCCGGTTCACCTCCAGCCAAAACGGAAGCTGGTTGCCCGAAAACAAAAAATCGCTCCGCAACGAAACAGAAGACTCACCGGATAAGGGTTGGCCCGACAGGAGCCGGAACAAAAACAGCAGGCAACATGTAAGTATAATTGGTTTCATGGGTGTCAAAAAAAAAAGCAGACCTGTAAGCCGGGTTCTGTATCTCCGGCGAACCGAAGACCTCTATCATTTATCTGGCCGCAACATTGCTGGTGCGATCTAGCAGCCTACCCCTCACGACTCCCGGACGAACCGGGACTGACCTGACGGTCAGAACAGGGCGGGCAACCCTGTCGGCAACATTTGCCGGCCGTGATATATTTGGCTTTGCAACCCATGACGCGTACGGCTTTCGAAGTCACCCCCGAAACCGGTGAGCTCTTACCTCACCTTTTCACCCTTATCCGGCAGGGCCGGACGGTTATTTTCTGTTACGCGGCTAAAAGCTTTCGCCCTTCTTCCCGTTAGGAAGCATGGTGCCCTGCGTTGCCCGGACTTTCCTCTCTTCCAGTTTACCTGAAACAGCGATAGAGCGGTCTGCACTGCAAAATAACAAAAATTTATGCCAGGAATGACCCTGGGACCGCAAGAAATTCAAAAACATCGGGCATTGTGGCACGTTAACAACCAATCGCTATTTATTCTTCCCGATATAAGCGCCCTTGCCAGGTTTCGCGTTCGGCCAGCCGCTTTTCCAGCTTGGCCACAAACTCGAAATTTTTCAGCCCCCATTTGGGTGCAAGCAGCATGCCCGCAGGGGCTTGGCTCACAAACCGCTCCACAATGATGCGGGGATTCAGCAGTTCCAGATAATCCACCATCAAATCGATATATTCTTCTACCGAGAACAAATTGAAATCACCCGGATTCCGTTGATATTCCACAGCCATTCGGGTTCCACGGTGAATTTGCAGCTGATGAAGTTTCAGGTTTTCAACAGGAAGTTGCGAAACCACGCGGGCCTGTTCCAAAAAATCGGCGCGGTTTTCACCGGGCAGTCCCAGGATTAGATGGGCACAATTATGAATTCCACGGCGGGCAGTTTCTTCCAATGCCTGCCTGGCAACAGCAAAGGAATGCCCCCGGTTTATGCGGGCCAATGTTTCGTCTTTAACCGACTCTACCCCAAACTCAACCATCACATAAATTGTTTTTGACAAGTTGGCCAGATAATCCAGGATTTCATCGTTGACACAATCCGGCCGGGTACCGATGACCAAGCCAATGACACCGGGATGCGCCAATGCCTCTTCGTAGCGAGCTTTTAGCACAGGCAAATCGGCATACGTATTTGAATAGGCCTGAAAATAGGCAAGAAATCGCATCGTTTTGTGCTTTCTCGCAAAAAAGTCGATTCCCTGTTGCAACTGCTCGGTAATGCTCTTATCCAACCGGCAATAATCGGGTTTAAAGGAATCGTTATTGCAATACGAACAACCGTTCAATGCCTTGGTGCCATCCCGGTTCGGACAGGTAAACCCGGCATCGACCGATATTTTTTGTACCCGCCCGTCAAACAGTTGCCTGAAATGAGTTGGAAAATCATGATACCGTTTCTGGTGTCCCCAGGGAAATTGTCCTATTATCATTGCTGTAGATTGAGCTGCAAAATTAACGATAAAGTCGCTGAAATAAAATCAACGAGATCAACTGCTTCTGTCTTTCTCCTACGGGATGACAAATAGAACCAGCAGCCCACGTTATCAACAAATGTTGAAAACTTTAAAACCTCGCACTGAGTTAGCGGTTCTTTATGTACGGCTGATTTCCTAATTTTATAGAAACTCAAAACCAGAAGCTATGTTTACTGCAAAAGACATTTCGGACATGGAGGCAAGGGGAAGCAATGTACAAACCGTTTCCGCGCAGATTGAAAATTTCAAGAAAGGCTTTCCACCTCTCCCTATTATACATGCAGCCACAATCGGGCGAGGAATTATCAAACTAAACGACGCTGAAGTTGAAGAAAGCGTCACTTTTTTTGATGCCTGCGTGAACCAAGGTACCAGCTTGCTAAAATTTGTCCCGGCATCGGGGGCTGCCAGCCGCATGTTCAAGGCGCTTTTTGAAGCAAAAGAGCAATTGGAGAAAGGGGTTTCGGAACAGGAAGTCCTTTCAAAATCAGAAATGCAACACTTTTTTTCGAACCTGAAAAAATTTGCATTCTACACCGATTTGAAACAATTGGCCGGAAAAGATCCGGAACAGTTATCATTACTGGAAGTGCTGAACCTGGTGTTGACTGAGGAAGGGTTGAATTACGGAAATCTGCCAAAAGGATTGCTCAAATTCCATCAATACGGAACGGAGAACCGGACTTCGTTTGAAGAACATTGCGTGGAAGGTGCGCTTTATGCAAAAAACAAGAACGGCAGCGTAAAAATCCACTTTACCGTTTCGCCTGAACATCAGCCCGGCTTTGATGCGCATTTTTTGGCGATCAAAGAAAAATATGAAGCGGCATTCGTGGTGAATTACGATATATCATTTAGTCAGCAAAAACCCGCTACCGATACGATTGCCGTGACACCGGACAATGAGCCTTTCCGAAACGACGACGGCAGCCTGTTGTTCCGCCCGGGCGGGCACGGGGCACTGCTGGCCAACCTGAACGACCTGGATGCCGATGTGGTTTTCATCAAGAATATCGACAATGTGGTCCCCGATTACCTGAAACCCGAAACCGTCAAATACAAAAAAGCGCTGGCGGGCTTGCTGCTCGATCTGCAACAAAAGATATTCAACTACCAACGCATTCTCGACACGCACCACTACTACAGCCTGGACAGTGCCTTTTTTGCCGAAGCGGCCAACTTCCTCGAAAATATATTGAACGTGAAACCGCCAAGCAACCAATATTATTCCGAAAAAGAAGAATTGTACCATTACCTGAAATCGAAATTTAACCGCCCCATTCGCGTTTGCGGCATGGTTAAAAATGAAGGCGAACCGGGCGGCGGCCCTTTTTGGGCAAAAAACAGCGATGGTTCAACCTCTTTGCAAGTAGTTGAAAGCTCGCAAATCGATCTGAAAGACCCTGATCAAAAAGCCCTTGTAGATGAAGCCACCCATTTCAACCCGGTTGATTTGGTTTGTGCCTTTAAAAACTACAAAGGTGAGAAATATGACCTCTCCAACTACAGCGACCCGGAAACTGGCTTCATTTCCAACAAATCGAAAGATGGCAAGGAACTGAAAGCCCAGGAACTGCCGGGCTTGTGGAACGGAGCCATGTCTGATTGGAACACGCTTTTCGTGGAAGTTCCTATCCTCACTTTCAACCCGGTAAAAACGGTGAACGACCTTTTAAGAAAAGAGCACCAACCGGAGTAAGTTGAATTTGAAAACTATTATTAAATTTGCACCTGCAATTATCTGTTTATGGACGAGGACGCAAGGGACTATTTTGAAAACGAAGAAATCATTGAAGCAGTTGGCCGTTTCAACAAAATGATCGAAGACAACCGTTTTGAATATTTTGATGTATTTGAAATAGAAGGAATTGTTGAATACTTTTTGGATGAAGGAAAAATAAAACTGGCCGAGCAAGCTGTCGAAAACGGACTCGAAATTCACCCCAACTCTATTGCCCTTCAAATCAAAAAAGCCCAAATCCTGCTAATTGACGGGCGGGCCGAAGAATCATTGGAACTGGTTACAATCGCTGAAAAAATTGAGGACAGCAATTCGGATGTCTTTCTTATTAAAGGATCTGCACTGATTTTGGTTGGCATGGTTGAAGAAGCCATTGCGGCATTTGAGCAGTCCATCCTTCACAACTATGAAGAAATGGACGATTTGCTGTACAATATTGCCGTAACACTTGGACAGGCCGGCGAAACCGAAAAGGCAATCAGTTTTCTGGAACGCGCTTATGATACCAACCCTCAAAATGAGTTGGTTTTGTACGAGCTGGGGTATTACTACGATAGAATCCAGGATTATGAAAGAAGCCTGCAATTCTATGATTACTATCTCGACATTGACCCGTTTAACGCTTCGGTGTGGTACAACATGGGGATTACATACAACCGCATGGGCAAACACGAAGAAGCCATCGATGCATATGATTTTTCGATAGCACTTCAGGATGATTTTGAGCAGGCTTATTTCAATAAAGCAAATGCACTTTCGAACAGCAACCGCTACGAGGAAGCAATTGTTTGCTACGAAGAATACCTGGAACGTGACAAAGAAAATGACGATGCGTATTGCTACCTGGGCGAATGTTTTCTAAACCTGGAACGCTACAACGAAGCCTTGGTGAACTACCGGAAAGCTATTCGCATCAATAAAAACAATTCAAATGCCTGGTACGGGTCAGGACTTATCATGTGGATGGAAGGCCAGCTGACCGAAGCTTTATCGGTGATGAAAAAAGCCTTAAAACTGGATGACGAAAACCCTGACTTCTGGCTGATTTACGGCAAAATAAACCACGAACTGGATGCCTTTGACCTGGCAGAAACAGCTTATAAAAAAGCAACATCGCTTGATCCGGACAACCCGGACGGTTGGGTTTCGTACGCCGAAATGGAATACGACCGCGGGAGCCTTAACAAGGCCATCGACATTTTAAAAAGTGCCAGCAAAGCAATTTCCGACGATTCCGGAATCAACTACCGGCTGACAGCATATCTGCTTGAAAATAAAGACGAAACATCCGCCACCGGTTACTTTGAGAAAGCCTTGGAAATTGACTTCAACGGCTATCGCGACCTGTTCGATTACTATCCGGAAGCGGTCCAAAATGAATCCATCCGTAAATTGATTAAGAAACATCAATCAACCAAACTATAAAAAATGAATTTCAATTTGCCATTCATCCCTGAAAGGCCCGAAAAACCAAGACAGTCAGGTCTTACCATGGTTATGGACAAAGGATTAAGCCTGCGTGAGGCGGAAGATTTTTGTGAAGTTTGCACCGAATATACCGATTTGGTGAAACTTGGTTTCGGAACCGGTTTATTGACCCCGAAACTGAAAGAAAAAATCAAACTTTACCAGCAAGCTGGATTAAAGCCTTATTTCGGGGGGACTCTCTTTGAAGCATTTGTTGCCCGAAACATGTTTGACGATTACCGGAGATTTATTGCCGACAGTGGTGTGGAAACCGTGGAAGTATCTGACGGTGTTTTACCGATTGAGCATGGAAAAAAATGCAGTTATATTGAATCCCTCGCCAAAGACTATGTGGTTTTATCAGAAGTTGGCACCAAACTGAAAGGTAAGGAAATTACACACGAGCAATGGATCTCGTGGATGCAAACGGAATTACAGGCCGGCGCCTGGAAAGTTATTGCAGAGGCTCGTGAAAGCGGCAATATTGGCATCTACAAAGAGGACGGTTCGGCTGATTGTGATTTGGTACTCGACATCCGCAAACATGTAAACGCCGACGACATCCTATGGGAAGCCCCGCTGAAAAGCCAGCAGGTTTGGTTCATCAAGTTACTAGGCCCCAATGTTAACCTGGGAAACATTGCCAACAATGAAGTGATTCCGCTGGAAACCCTTCGCCGTGGACTGAGGGGCGATACGCTGCTGAGTTTTCTTCCGTGATACGGAATGCAATAAGATATAAAAGACTGTCACATCAAGGACAGTCTTTTTTTGTAGCAAAAGCAAGAGAGGGGTTTAAACTCTTTGGTCTGTCATCCTGAACTTGTTTCAGTATCTGTTTCTGTTTGGTGAATAAAGCATTGGGATTCTGAAATAAATTCAGAATGAAGCGCTTTTACGGAGTTTACAATCACCCTCTGATCGTTATTTAAAATTGATTCGGTATTTCACACCGCAACTAAGCCAACGGCCCGGCTGAACCACATTCCCCAAATCGACATAACGCTGATCGAACAAGTTGGATGCAGTTACATAAATTTGAGCGGCCTCCGACCGGTAATATACCTTCAGGTCGGTCAGCCAAAACGGATCGTAGCTGGCTTCGCCAACATATTGGGTATTCTCGAAACGTTCGTAGCTGCCGTTGCGGTCCTGAAAGCGGAACTTCCAAGAAGCAAATACCTTCTTCCAAACCGCGTGGTCCAGGTTGAACACCAATTTGTGTTTCAGGTTATCCAACGCATAGTTAGACAGGTAATTGCTACTGCCCTTATCTTGAGTATTGAAAGAATAATTGACCCCCAAATGACGCAAAAAAACCTTCTTCCCAATGGCTTTGGTGACATCCAGGTCCAGGGAAAACTCGGCGCCATCCGAAACAATTTTGGTCAGGTTGCGGGTTTCCCACAAATATTCCTCGCTCTCGCGCACCCAGTCAATCAAGTCCTTTCCTACCCGGTGATAATACAGGGCATGAGCGTTTAGCCAAGAATTCCGGAAGCGGACTCCTCCTTCCAACGTGGATGAATGTTCCGGCTTTAGATTCGGGTTTCCCTGGTTGGTTGGCCCCGAGTAATATAAATCGGTATAAGTGGGCATCCGCATGGATTTATTGAGAGAAGCATACGCCTTAAACTGATCATTCAACTGATAGCTCAGATCAATGCCCGGATACACGTTCCATTCAAAATTCAGGTCCGAAATCCAGTTGGCCATGGCCCCCGCCGAAGCGGTAAACCGGTCGGTGTAAAACGTATGTTCCGCAAAATACGACACCGTTGTTCTCGAATGCGAACGGGTAAACTCCTGGCTCTTTTCTCCTGGAACAGCAACCGGTTCGGTCATCAGCTCGCCCAGCTTGTTGCTCCAGATATTTTCCGAACGGATTTCAGCGCCAAATGCTGTTTTCCCTATGGCGCTGCTAAACCAACTGTTCAGGTTCATCCCCAGCACATCGGTGAGGTGATAATTGTGCCCGGCGTACCACGAAGCCGGCTCATCCCTAAAAAGCTCGAACCGGTCCTGGTGGCGGCGCCAATACAATGCCGGGGTAAAATGTAGCTTTTCCCCCGTTTCCATTTTCACGGAGGCGAAGGTGGTTTTGGTTTCCTCAAACTGATTGGGATAGGCTGGTGTGTAAAAACTGTTTGCCCCGAATGCTTTGTTGGAATGACCAACTTGCAGATCGAGATCCCCGGCACCTGTTTTTAGTTTACCCTGATAAAAGAGATTGTAAGTCTCGAAATCGGTATTTGCCGTGTAACCATCAGAGTACGTGTTACTGAAGGCAACAAAACTGTTCAGCTTGCCCTGCTGCACGTTGGCTGCCACATTCACATCACGAAGCTGATGTTCGCCAAAAGCCACATCCAGATCAAACAAGCTGGCATCGGCCGCTCCGGTAACAATGTTGATGGCGCCCGAAAAAGCATTGGGCCCATACACGCGGGCCGACGGGCCGTTCAGGATTTCGATACGTTTGATGTTTTTCAGATTGACCGGCAAATTGAGGTTGTGATGGCCGGTTTGCGGATCGGAAAGATTAATTCCGTTGAGAAGGATGAGAGTTTGGTCGAACGAACCGCCCCTGACTGAAACGTCAGCCTGGATGCCGTAGGTACCTCGTTGCCTGATGTCAACACCTAAAGCATACTCCAGAAGGTCTTGAATACTACCGGCCGGGGCCGACTCAATTTGTTCACGCTCAATCACGGATACAATCCGTGCCACCTGCGAATAGGTTGCAGGCGCTCGCTGGGCACTGACCTCGATCTCATCCAGGTCATACTCCATGTTCACATCCACACGTTCGGTTTGGGCAAAGCTTTCATTGGGCAGGGCAACGTACAGGTAGGCAATTGCCAGCGTGGCAATGTGCACCTGTTTTCGGATGGCCTGAAACAATGAATAACTGTGTCCGCCCCAACGTCTGAAAGTAAGCACTTCAGCCCGCTTTGGGTTTTCACTAAACATTTTCATTGATTTAAAATTTATAAAAAGAATGCTGCAAATGTAAAGAAATATCGATAGCGGGAAAGTCCTGATTTGATCATGCGAACACTTAAAATACAAAATCAAGCACATCTTAACAGTTAAAACCGGCACGAAATGTTCTTGTTTGACAACATGCCCCAGTTGGTAAACAAATTTGTGTAATTCCGTAGTTTACATTTACATATTAGAAATCAGGGACTATCAATTTTCTTTATCAAGAATAAATAAAATCGAACAATAAAAGACCTTGAATTCTTTTTTTATCCTCGTGCGTTATTTATATTTGTTCTAAACAATAACGATAAAACTCGCTGCCATGACACAACTTCAATTCAACAACGCACTTTTAGGGTTACAGGACAAACTACTGTACTATGCATTAAGTTTGACTTCGGACCAGGAAAAAGCACAGGACCTCCTTCAGGAAACGTTCCTGAAAGCGCTGACCTATCGTGATAAGTTTACTCAGAACACGAACTTCAAGGCGTGGATTTACACGATCATGAAGAATACGTTCATCAATAACTACCGCCGGAATGTGAAGGCAAAAAATACCTTCGACGGCTCGAACAACGATTTCCACCTCAAATTTTCGAAGGACAAAATCTATCCATCACCGGATTCATTTTTCAGTTCAAAAGAAATCCTGAAAAATATCCATGCGCTGGAGGATGAATACAAAGTTCCGTTCACTATGTTTCTGGACGGGTACAAGTACAAAGAAATTGCCGAACACCTGAACTTGCCTTTAGGGACGGTAAAAAGTCGGATTTTCTTTACACGCAAAAAATTGGAAAAAGCTTTAAAAGATTACGCGAACTAGGCGTAATTGTTGATTGATTGATCATATCGGGTACAAAAATGGTTCGCATTTCGCGAATCATTTTTTTTTTTTGTTTTTAACTTCACGGTTCAAAAAAACAGGAGATCTCCGTTATGAAAAAGATTGCCGTTCACCTGGCCACAGGTTTCGAAGAAATTGAAGCTATCACCATCATCGACGTATTGCGCCGTGCCGGTTTTAAAGTGACCATGGTATCAGTAACCGGCGAAAAGCTGGTTGTCGGTTCGCACCAGATTCCGGTGTTGGCCGACAAGCTGTTCGATGAAGTCAATTATGACGAAATGGATATGATCCTGCTGCCCGGCGGCATGCCCGGGGCTAAAAACCTGGATCTGCACGAAGGATTGAAAGCGCAAATCATTCAGTTTAACCAACAGCAAAAACCCTTGGGGGCAATTTGCGCCGCCCCGTTGGTGCTCGGACACCTGCAGCTTTTGAATGGTAAAAGGGCAGTTTGCTACCCCGGGTTCGAAAACGAACTTACAGGTGCCTTGGTTAACGAAGAACCGGCAGTAGTCGATAAAAACATTATCACCGGCAGAGGAGTTGGTGCAGCCTTGACTTTTGCTCTTAAAATTGTAGAAATGCTCGACAGCAAACAAAAGGCGGATCAACTGGCCAAGGCCATGCTGGTAGAAAATTGGAGATGATCTCAGGTCAGTTCCTGTCCATTTGCCATCGGGATCGTAAAAGAAAAGGTACTTCCCTGCCCTGGCGAGCTTTCCGCCCAAATGGAGCCTTGATTTATCTGCACAAATTCTTTGCAGAGAATCAGTCCCAGTCCCGAGCCATCCTCTTCGTTTGTTCCCCGGCGTTTTACTTTCGAATCGATACGGAACAAATTTTCCAGTTCAGATGAAGACATACCCACTCCGCGGTCCTTTACATGAACTTCAACTTCAGTATGATTGCATGTTACTGTCGTCATCACCTCAGAGCCCGAATTTGAAAATTTGATGGCATTATTGATCAGGTTGCGCAGGATGGTATCCACCATCATCGGATCGGCGTACACATGCAAATCATCCGGAATTTCGTCGCCAAGCGTAATATTTTTTTGCTCGGCAAGCGGTTTCATGAGGTGATAAATCCGCTCGTACAATTGGGCAAACTCAAAGGTAACCGGATCATACTTCAATCGTCCGGTTTGCGAACGGCTCCAATCCAGCAGGTTTTGCAGCAAACGGAAGATATTGTTGGTGGACCTGTAAATATCCCCGGCATACTTTCGTCTTTCGGTATCGGTGAACCGGTCGTATTCTCTATTCAACAAAAATGAATACCCCATGATGGTATGCAGCGGATTCTTCAGATCATGCGCAATGATGGAGAAAAATTTGTTCTTCGAAGAATTCATCAGCTCCAACTCCTCCTTCTGCGCCTCAATCTGGGTATTCTTTTGCGCCAGCAACTGATTGGCCCGCTTCTTGTTGAAATTGGCAACCGATGTATATACAATGGTAACCAGCAACAGCAGGATAGCAATAACGCCAAAGGTACGGATCGCCTTGTCCTTTTGCATTTGTAAGCGTGTAACTTCACGTTCGGCACTCAACCGGGCAATTTCGTTTTCCTTTTTTTCACTTTCATATTTCTTTTCCAGGGCAGCCGCTTGCCGCATCCGCTCCTCCTGATGCAAACTGTCCAGGTAAATTTTGTGCAGCTTGAAGGCGGAATAGGCCTCATCAATTCTACCGAGCGATTCATTCGTGGCAGCAATATCCTTGTAGTATAATTGTTGGATGTAATACCCAAACCGATTGGCCTGGGCTACTTCCAAACCTTCCTTAAATAACTCCAGAGCTTTACTGTTATCCCCCATGGCCCTGTAAACACATCCCAACCCCTCCATCACAAAGGTCTTGTTACGAACATCATTCAACTCATCAAAAACATGAAATGCTTGTTCATAATAATCAAGCGCTTTTTGCAGGCTATCTCCTTCGTCCACATAGATATTGGCAATATTGTTTAACCCAATGGCCACCCTTTTTCGGTCATCAATTTGTTTGAAATAGTCGAGCGCAATCCCGTAATTTACTTTTGCCGAGTCCAACATGCCCAGGTTGTAATATCCCACCCCCATTCCATTGAAATTGACAGCAACACTATACAAATCGTTGATTTGTTGGTTTATGACGGAAGCTTTCCGGTAATTGACAATGGCCACCCGATAATCACTTAAGCGCGAATACACCATCCCAATATTGGAATAAACATGCGCCAACTCCTGAAGTTCGTCTGTCTTCTCCAGATTTTTCAGGGCTTCAATTTGTTTTTCAAGAGCCAGATCATATTCTCCCCTAAAATAGTGAACCAATCCAATTGCATTGCAGGTTTCACCAATTCGGATACCATTGTTAAGTTCACGGTAGATATTCAGGGCTGCATGATAAAACTTCAGCGCCTGACTAAATTCATCAAACTCATAATAACTTTCACCCAAGTTGTAAAACGAAGCCGCAATAATTTCCGGATCGCTGAGCGATTGCCCCAGGGACAAAGCCTGTTTCGCGTAATTAATTGACCGGGAACTATCGGTACTGCGCAAAGTTACAGAAATCTGATTTAATGCTGCTGCCTTTGCCTCACGCTGAAGTTTGGGCAACGCATTTTCGAGGCTGTCAGACGGAGGTTGAGCCCGCAAACTGAGCTGAGCGAAAAGAAAGACAAATAGTAGCAGTTTGTCCATAAGTAAATTGAAGTCCTGTTATCACAAAGATGTTCATTTTCTCCGAAAACACATTACGCGAAGTTGTAAAACACAACCATAAACAAATCCGGAACAACAAAAACCCACTTTCACCTACGCACGGATCCGCTTTTCAGAAAAATATAACCGACAAAACAAGCGTACTACTTACAAAAGCTGTCCCGAAAGCATTTGGCAGGCGACAAAATTGACGTACGTCTAAAAAACTACTTTCGGGACAGGATTATTGCTCCTATTTCTTATGTTCTTTGATCCATTCCCGGGCATTGACAAAAGCTTCAATCCACGGCGCCACTTCATCTTGTTTCCGGTTGGCCGGGTAATACGGCCATTGCCATGGGCGGAAAGCCCGCTCCAGATGCGGCATCATGGCCAGGTGGCGTCCGTCTTTCGAACAAATGGCTGCCGCGTGAAAGTCGGATCCGTTCGGGTTCCCGGGATAAAACCGGTTCGCGTATTTATAAGGGATTTGGTATTCGCTTTCGGAATACGGGAAGCTGAACTTTCCTTCGCCATGGGCAATCCAAACGCCGAGCTTCATTCCGGCCAGACTCTTCAGCATCACCGAATTATTTTCAGCGATTTCCACGTTCACAAAAGCCGACTCAAACTTGTGCGATTCGTTGTGCAGCATTTTCGGCATCTTCTCATGTTCCGGGTAAATTAGTCCCAGTTCAACCACTAGCTGGCAACCGTTGCAAACCCCCAAACTCAGCGTATCCTTGCGTTTGTAGAAATTTTCGAGGGCCACGCGGGCTTTCTCGTTGTACTTGAAGGCGCCTGCCCATCCTTTGGCCGAGCCCAACACGTCGGAGTTGGAAAAACCACCCACGAAAACAATCAGGCTCACATCTTCCAGGGTTTCGCGGCCGGCAATCAAGTCGGTCATGTGTACATCTTTCACATCCATACCGGCCAGGTAAAGCATGTAAGCCATTTCGCGATCGCCGTTCACCCCTTTTTCGCGGATAATGGCCGCCCGGATACCGCTCGGTTCGCGGCGTTTCAAATCGATCCCGAAATCAGCAGCTTTACCGGTAAAGTTTTTGAAATCGTAGTTCAGTTCGTTTTTCTTGTAATTGCTGAAACGCTCCAGGGCCAACTTCTCCCCGCTTTGTTTGCGATCGAGCAGGTACGAAGTCTTGAACCACAATTCTCGCAGCGAATCAATATCCAACCCGAAACTCTGACCGTCGTTTATTACAGTCAGTTTCCGTTTAGTCGAAGGAGTTCCAATTTTCACGAAGCGTACTCCCGCAGCCGCCAGTTTGTCTTCCACAACAGCTGCATCGGCAGCCTGGATAACGATGGCCGGGTTTTCGTTGAAGAAAGCTTTCACGCTGTCGGCTTCACCAATTCCGCTCAGGTCGATATTCAACCCACTTTCGTTATCGCTGAAACACATTTCGAGCAAGGTGGTAATCAACCCGCCCGAGGCCACATCGTGACCAGCAACAACCAACCCTTCTTCAATTAAATCCTGAATGGCATTGAAAGCTTTCACAAAATAGGCGGCATCGGCCACAGTCGGCGCTTCCTGCCCTATTTTGTTAATGATCTGACCAAAAGCACTGCCACCCAAAGCCAAATCCGTGGATGAGAAGTCAATATAATAAAGTGGTTTCGATGCATCATTTACCAGTACCGGTTCCACTACTTTTTTCACATCCGTTACTTCGCCCGAGGCAGAAATGATTACCGTTCCCGGCGAATACACCACATCGTCTTTGTACTTCTGGGTCATCGACATCGAGTCCTTCCCGGTGGGGATGTTCACGCCCAGGGCGCAGGCAAAGTCGCTGGCCGCTTTCACCGCTTTGTAGATGCGGGCATTTTCGCCCGGGTTCTTGGCCGGCCACATCCAGTTGGCGCTCAGCGAAATGCTGCGTATTTTATCCGGCATCGGTGCCCAAATAATGTTGGTCAGCGATTCGGCGATAGAAAGAACAGAACCTTTCTCGGCATCCACCATCCCAGCTACCGGCGCGTGGCCGATGGAGGTGGCAAAACCGGCTTTGCCCTGGTAGTCGAGCGTAATAACACCCAGGTTATTTAACGGGAGGTGCAACTTTCCGGCGCCCTGCTGTTTGGCGATGCGCCCGGTTACCGAGCGGTCAACTTTGTTGGTCAACCAGTCTTTACAGGCTACCGATTCCAGTTGCAGAACATCTTCCAGGTAGTCTTCAATTTTAGATTGGTCGTAAGCCAGATCGGCAAATTTATCAGTTGAGGTGGTGTCTGTCAGCACGGTTTTTGGCGGATTGCCAAACATGTAGGCCAACTGCCAGTCGATGGGCGTTTCGCCTGTTTTCGAGTTTTTGAAAGTGAACTGCATATCGCCGGTTGCTTCGCCAATCACGTACATCGGTGCTCGCTCACGGTCGGCAATGGTTTTCAGCAGGTCAACATCTTTCTCGTGCATCACCAAGCCCATACGTTCCTGCGACTCGTTGCCAATAATTTCTTTTTGCGAAAGTGTGGGATCGCCAACCGGCAATTTAGCCGTGTCAATCAGGCCTCCGGTTTCTTCTACCAGTTCCGACAAGCAGTTCAGGTGGCCGCCGGCGCCGTGGTCGTGAATCGAAATGATCGGGTTCTCGTCCGACTCGGCCAGGGCACGGATGGCGTTGTAGGCGCGCTTTTGCATCTCGGGGTTGGCCCGTTGAACAGCGTTCAGCTCAATGGCATTTTCAAATTCGCCGGTAGCGACCGACGAAACCGCGCCACCACCCATACCAATACGATAGTTATCGCCTCCCAACAGCACCACTTTGTCGCCATTCTTCGGCGAATCTTTCAGGCTGTCCTTTTTGCGGCCGAAACCAATACCGCCGGCCAGCATGATCACTTTGTCAAAGCCATATTTTTTATAATTCTCAAAATGCTCAAAAGTCAGCACAGAACCACAAATTAGCGGCTGGCCGAATTTGTTGCCGAAGTCGCTGGCTCCGTTCGATGCTTTGATCAGGATTTCTTCCGGGGTTTGGTACAGCCACGGGCGTTCTTCGGTGGCCTGTTCCCAGGTGCGGGCATCTTCGGTTCGCGGGTACGAAGTCATGTAAACGGCAGTACCGGCAATGGGCAAACTACCTTTCCCCCCGGCAATTCGGTCGCGGATTTCGCCACCGGTGCCGGTTGCAGCGCCGTTAAACGGTTCAACCGTGGTCGGGAAATTATGGGTTTCGGCCTTCAGCGAAAGCACGGTTTCAATATCTTTTACTTCGAAGAAATCAGGCTTATCTTGTGTTTTTGGTGCGAATTGTTCCACCACTGGCCCCTGCACAAACGAGCAGTTATCTTTGTAGGCCGAAACAATTGTATTCGGGTTTTCTTTCGAGGTCTTTTTAATCATCTGGAAAAGCGATGATTCCTGCTCTACCCCGTCAATCACGAACGAGCCGTTAAAAATTTTGTGGCGGCAGTGCTCCGAGTTCACCTGCGAAAAGCCAAACACCTCGCTGTCGGTCAACTTGCGGCCCATTTTTTCGGACACGGTGTTCAAGTATTGAATTTCATCTTCGCTCAGGGCTAACCCCTCCTTCTCGTTGTATGCGGCAATATCGTCAATCTCAATTATCGGCTCAGGTTGTTTATTAACGGTGAAGATTTCTTGTCCCAAACCGTTGTACATACGCTGCAGCATGTGGTCGAAAGCAGCTGATTCGCTGGCAACTTCAACAAACTCCTCCATGCGGACAATGCCCGAAAGGCCCATATTCTGGGTAATTTCAACCGCATTGGTACTCCAGGGGGTAACCATCTCTTTTCGCGGCCCAACAAACCAGCCTGCCAAAGTTTCACTTTCAATACAAGTTGCTTCGCCAAACAGCCAAATCAGTTTTTCTTTGTCTGAATCATCAAGCGAACCGATTGATTGAACAGCAATTACGCTGTTTTGAGGAGTTTTAAAGAATGAAATCATGTTGAACCTGTTTAAGATAAAATTGACATGTTTTAAAACACGCCACAAAGATAAAAATTCCTCAGGAAGATTCAGCCCCACAGCCTTAAAAGAAGCCGAATGTGAAAAACTACAGCTGGTTGTTAATAATGTTATTTTAGAAACAGTCCTATTTTGCTTTTCCTTACTTTTGCCCAAAATTTCCGCCAATGTCATTTAACTTTGAAAAATACCGGCAACTCCTGAATGAGGTAGATGCTATAAGCGACCAGCTTTCGCAGCTTCACGCCGAACACATGGCCTGCAAAAAGGGGTGCGATCTGTGTTGCATGGATTACAAGGTTTTCCCGGTCGAGTATTATGCCATCCGCGACAGTCTGAAAACGCATCCTGTTGAACTTCAACCCTCGGTTGACGGAAGCTGCATTTTTCTGAAAGACCACTGCTGCCATATTTATGAAAACCGTCCCGTTATTTGCCGCACACATGGGCTGCCACTATTGTTCATGAACGATGACCAATGGGAATTGTCGGCCTGCGAGCTGAACTTTACCAGTTTTGACGATGAAGATTTCTCAACCGAAAACACCTTCCCGCAGGACCGCTTCAACAGCAAACTCTTTTTAATCAACCAGAAATTTATAAAAGAAAACCAGCTTGACTATTCAGAATTTCATCTGATTGACATCAGCCGGCTAGCAACGGACAACTGATAAGAAATGTTTAAATATATCCTGGTGGTTTTGAATTCAACCGAAAGCTTAATAAATTGCCGCCAACCCAAATTTTTAAGATGAAAAAACTTTTACTTCTAATACTGGTCGTTTGGGGAACTACCTGGCATAGTATGGCACAAAATCAAAAAGAGACAATCGACAACAGCAACAAACTGGCTGTATTATGGACAAGCAGCGACCCGGAAGTGGCCGAGAAAGTTTGTTTCATGTACGCCATGAACGCCAAAAAACAGGGCTGGTTCGACGAAGTGGTCCTGATCATATGGGGACCGTCGGCCAAATTGCTGGCTGAAAATGAAGATTTGCAGGCCGATATCAAAAAAATGGCCGATATGGGCATCACGGTGGAGGCCTGTATCGCCTGCGCCAAAATGTACGGCGTGGACCATGACCTGGCCGACCTGGATATTGACGTGCGCCCCATGGGGGTTCCACTAACCAACTATCTGAAAGAAGGTTGGCACACGCTGAGTTTTTAAACACGCTGCTATCCGGTAAATTCCCGGGGTTTACTACTCAGTATCCAGAACAGCAATCAGGTCATTTACCCGGAAAGGCTTTCCAAGAAAGGCATCCATCCCGATATTCAAGCAATGTTCAACATCTTCCTTCATCGTATTGGCCGTCATTGCTATTATCTTGACCGGGTTCTCCACCTTCCGCCGTTTCTCTATTTCACGGATCAGAATAGTTGCTTCGATCCCGTTTAGCACCGGCATTTGAATGTCCATCAGTATGAAATCGATTTCCTCCTTTTCAAAAAGATCAACAGCTTGTCTCCCATTAAAGGCCAAAAAAACATGGGGACAAAGGTTATCGAGCGAATGTTGGGCAACCTTCATGTTAATTTGATTGTCCTCAACAATCATAATGCGTTTATCCTGTAAATTTGCCTTTATAAACTCGGCCCCATGATCAACACCCGCCGATTTTTGGGGCTTTCCCATCACTAACGCAACAACCTGATAGAGTTGTTGCAGTTTCACAGGTTTGTTCAAATAGAAATTAAAGCCCGACTTTAGCAAATCATTTCGTTTTATCGCATCAGTTACCGATGAAACTAAAATTAGTCGCAACTCTGAAAGATCCGGAATTTGTTTTATTCTCCCGGCAAACTCAACACCATCCATCTCTGCCATTTGAAAGTCCACAAGGGCAAAATCAAGTGTAATGCCATCTTCCTTCAGTATTGAGATCTTCTCCAAAGCCTCATCTCCTCCGGATGCCTCGTGAACATGGACCTTCCAGCTCTCAAGATATTCCCGGAAAATAAGTCGGTTTGTTTTATTATCATCGACAATTAAAGCATGCAGATTTTTGAATGACACACTTTTCAGCTGAGAACCGTTCCTTTTTCCCTTGGTGGTCTTTAGCTGCAGGGAAAACGAAAACTCGGCACCTTTTCCGTCTTCACTTGTTAGCGAGATATTTCCCCCCATTGCCATAACCAGCTTCTGACTAATGGCCAGTCCTAGTCCTGTACCTCCAAACTTACGGGTTGTAGAACTATCGGCCTGAGTAAACGATTGGAATAATTTTTCCTGATAGGCCTTGGGTATCCCAATCCCGGTATCTTTAACTTTAAACAGCACCTCACAACCTTCAGGTGTTGTTCGAAGGAGTTCAACAGAAATGCACACCTCGCCCTTTGCTGTAAACTTTACTGCATTATTGGACAGGTTGGTAACTACCTGTTTTAACCGGACATAATCTCCCGAAACAAATTCGGGGATATCCGGGTCAACATAGGTAAGAAAGTCAAGCGACTTTTCATTTGCCTGAATAATCTGGACATCTGCCACCTCTTCCACCACTGTACGGATATTTACCGGGGCATATTCCAGATCCATTTTCCCGGATTCGATTTTGGAAAAATCCAAAATGTCATTTATGATCGATAGCAGAGTCTGACCCGATTTTATTATCACATCCAAATAATCCCGTTGTACCGGGTCAAGATCGGTGCGCCTCAGGATATCGGCCATCCCGATCACACCATTCATCGGTGTCCTGATCTCGTGCGACATATTGGCAAGGAACAGGCTTTTGGCCCTATTGGCTTCTTCTGCTTTCTCTTTGGCAAGTTTGTACTCTTGCCTGGCCAGTTCCTGCAGGGTAACATCGCGCGAAATACCAACCAACCCGATTATTTCATCCCGCTGGTTCCGAATGGGCACTTTAGTAACGGAATACCACATCGTTGATCCGTCGGGCTTCTGTTTTTTCTCAATATGATTGATTTGCGGAATGCCCTTTTTGAGGATCGCTTTCTCCCGTTCATACAAGTCCTCCGCTATTTCTTTCGGATAAATGTCAAAATCGGTTTTTCCAATAATATCATGGCTGTTTTCCAGCCCATATGACATGTAATGGGACTTATTCACACGTACAAACCGTGAAAGGACATCTTTAAAGAAAATCCTGTCCGGGATATTGTCCATCAACGACTTTAAAAGCTCTTGTTCTTGCTTTAGTTCCTCTTTTGCCATCTGTTCACCGGTCACATCACGGCTAATCCCTACCATTCCGGTACATTCTCCCGCTCCATTTCTCAATGGGATTTTAGAAGCAGTCATGTACCTGTACCCGGTGGTGGTTCTTATATGCTCCAGCTTATTGATCAGCGGGGTGCCATTTCTCATTAATTCCTGCTCATCCAAAAAGGCTTGCCTGGCATGGTCCATCTCAAAAAAATCAAAATCCGATTTTCCGGTGGCTTCTGCCGGATCGGCCAATCCGATTGTCTGCGCCTGAGATTTGTTAACCCGTACAAACTTGGAGTCCCTATCTTTAAAGTAAATGGTATCCGGGATGTTGTCCATGAGCATTTGCAGATAATGTTGTTCGTTCCGTAAATGCTCCTGAACTTTCACTTGCTCAGTAATCCGTTCGTAGAGCCCCATGATGGCAACTACCTCACCGGAAGAATCTTTAATTGGGATTTTACTTTTACGTAAAATATCAACATCCCCATTCGCATTAACGACTTCTTCGGTGTAATTTATTCGGGGCACTCCCGATCCAATCACTTCCTTATCTATATTCCTGTTGTTCGCGGCTACTTCAACCGGGAACAAATCATAATCTGTCAGCCCGTAAACCTCATCCGGGGCTTCCAGGCCACGATCATTACAAAATACCTGATCACATCCAAGATAATTCAGATCCTTATCTTTCCAGAATAGAGCCGTTGGTATATGCTGAACGATTAATTCGAGGATCCGTTTGGAATGAAGGGGAACGGGCCTTTTCATCACGTCATTCCGGAACATTTTCAAAAAGCGGGCAACGGTAAAATCCTCCGGTATGATATGTGTCTCCACGCCTGTCGGCCCCGCGGTGCTTTCGTATCCGGAAACCAGGATCACCGGAACATTGAGACTAAAAGTATCCAGAAAAGACCGGTCAGACGTTAACGTATGAAAATCCGGTTCATGAATCAAAAAAGCATCTGGGACAGCCTGTGAAATTGCTCTTGCAAGATGCTCACGGTTACTGAAATACAAGATATTTGCCTCCTGAATATCGTTCATCAGGGGAATGAACTTTTTATAACTCAAATCGCTCCCTAAAAAAACAAAAAGTTGTCCCATACTCAAATTTTGTTAATTCGACGAAAAATACACAAATATTTTAGATCCCATTTTTACCCATTTGAAAAAGCTCGTCAAATCATTTCAACGTCAAACCCCAAAGCACTACCCACAAGACACTTACGCAAAGCATCCCGGCAAATCCGATTGTTCGGCTGTTACAAAACTGTTAAAAAACACAATTCGACTGAAACCGGTTAATCAAAAGTTAAATCCCAGCAACGGCAGCGGAGTATTATCGTCAGATTAGCTGTCTTTTTCTTATTTTTGCGCCGATATTTTTCAAATACATAAATCACTATCCATCAAAATAAACAAACATGAGAAAAAAAGTTGTTGCCGGTAACTGGAAATGCAACACCACCGTGCAGGAAGGTGTGGAATTAGCAAAAGCTGTAAACGAACTGGTTGCCAAAGAAGGCGCAAAAGACGTTGTTGTCGTTCTTGGAACTCCGTTCACCCATATCACCAAAGTTGTTGAAACAGTTGACAGCAGCCGGGTTGGTGTTGCCGCTCAAAACTGCGCTGCCGAAGCAAAAGGCGCATTCACAGGCGAAGTTTCCGCTGCCATGGTAAAATCTACCGGCGCCGGATACGTTATCCTTGGCCACTCTGAAAGACGCGAATACTACGGTGAAACCAGCGAAATCCTGAACAAAAAAGTAGCCCTGGTACTTGAAAACGGACTGACCCCGATTTTCTGCTGCGGCGAGCCGCTGGAAATCCGCGAAGCAGGGACACAGAAAGAATTTGTCATCAACCAATTGAAAGAAACGATCTTCAAACTGAGCGCTGACGATTTCAAAAAAGTAATTGTTGCATACGAACCCATCTGGGCCATCGGTACCGGGAAAACGGCTACTACCGAACAAGCACAGGAAATGCACAAAGACCTGCGCGATGCAATGGCCGCTCAGTTCGGACAAGAAGTTGCCGATGAAATTTCAATCCTGTACGGAGGGAGCTGCAACCCGAAAAATGCGAACGAACTGTTTGCCAACCCCGATGTTGACGGTGGTTTGATCGGTGGCGCTTCACTGAAAGCAGAAGATTTCCTGGCCATCATCAACGCCTACTAATTGCTGAAGAAATTATTGATTTACCAAATACCTGTCCCGGTTGGCCTGCCCGACCGGGATTTTTTTTGCCCTTACTCCTGCCCTGTCAACGGCACCCCATCAGGCATCACCAAGCAGTCCTACCATTTTGACAGTTTTTCTGACAAATCGTACCGCTTTTTTATCTGGCGTATGTTTTGAAGACCGAAATAACACGTATAAATTGACAGAATCAAAAAACAAGGAAAAACGATAACCATAATACATATTGGCCATGGAAAATAATCATGCTGGAAATTCCGGGCTGGTGCTGGTTTCAGAGATTTATCCTGACAATATTGTTGTCCTTCCGCTCGAAAACAGGCCCATTTTCCCCGGGTTGGCGTTGCCCCTCACATTTATCAGTCCCAAAGTGGCGCAGTACGTTCAACATGGCTACGAAAAAAATAACGGGTTCATCGGCGTTTCGCTCATCCGAGAAATGGATGAAAACAATTATCTGAATTCAAGCTTATATCACACGGGCACCGTGCTGAAAATCATCAAAATTATCAACCAAACCGATGACAGCATCCATTTTTTCGCCCAGGGGTTGACACGCTTTCAACATAAAAAGGAATTTGTCCGCGATAAAATTCCGCAGTGGCAGGTAGAATATGATTATGAAGAAAAAGCGCCGCCCTCGAATGAGTTAAAAGCCTATACCCTGGCTGTCATCAACTCGGTGAAAGAGCTGATCAAACTAAACCCGATGTTTCAGGAACAAATGCGGCTGGCCCTCTCGCAAGTGGGCATGGACAAGCCCGGATTGCTGATGGATTTGGTGGGGTCGTTCCTGACGGCCGACGGTGAAAAGTTGCAAACCATCCTGGAATCGTACGACCTGTACGAACGCAGTGAGAAGCTGTTGGTGTTACTGAAAGAAGAAATTGAACTGAACCAGCTTCAACAAGACATTCAAAAACAAATTGAAGAAAAAATTTCGAAGCAACAACGCGAATTTTTCCTTCGCGAACAGCTAAAAGTGATCAAACAGGAATTGGGGCTGGAAAAAGACGACAAGACCACCGAGATTGAAAACATTGAAAAAAAAATCAAAAAACTGGAGCTGACAGACGAGGCAGCCACTGTTGTCCGCGAGGAACTGAACAAAATAAAGACACTGGAATCGGGCTCTGCCGAATACCAGGTTTCGCGCACCTATCTCAAATGGCTCACCGACCTTCCGTGGGGAATCTATTCACCCGACAATTACGACCTGCCGAAAGCACGAAAAATCCTGGATGAACAGCATTACGGCCTCGGCGACGTCAAGCAACGCATCCTCGAATTTATCAGCACCATTGTGAAGCGTGGAAAGGTTTCAGGGTCCATTATTTACCTGGTTGGCCCGCCGGGAGTGGGCAAAACCTCTATTGGCAAGTCGATTGCCGATGCCCTGGGGCGGAAATTTTACCGTTTCTCGCTTGGCGGCATGCGCGACGAGGCCGAAATAAAAGGGCACCGCCGCACCTACATTGGCGCCATGCCCGGCAAGCTGATCCAAAGCCTGAAACGTACCGGAGTAGCCAACCCGGTAATTATGCTGGATGAAATCGATAAAATCGGGGCCAGCTATCAGGGCGATCCGGCAGCAGCCCTGCTTGAGGTGCTCGACCCCGAACAAAACAGCGACTTCCTGGACCATTACCTTGACGTCCGCTTCGACTTGTCAAACATCCTGTTTGTAACCACTGCCAACCAGCTCGACACCATTCCTCGACCACTGCTCGACCGGATGGAGATCATCAAGCTTTCGGGCTATATCCTGGAAAAAAAAGTGGAAATTGCCAAGCGCTACCTGGTTCCCAAGCAACGGAAAGAGCACGGGCTGAAAGCCAGCGAGGTCCAAATTACCGACTCGGCCCTGGCCATGATTGCCGATGGCTATGCCCGCGAGGCAGGTGTGCGGAACATGGAAAACCAGATCAAAAAAATCATGCGCAAAGCTACCCTGATGCATGCCGAACAGGAAACGGGAAAACTAAAGGTGAACCAGAAAAATTTGGTGGAATACCTGGGGCAACCGCCCTTTTCGCCGGAAGAACTGTATAAGAAATCCATTCCCGGTGTTACCCTCGGACTGGCGTGGACGGCCATGGGCGGGGCCACCCTTTACATTGAGGCCTCTGCCGTAAAAGGAAAAAACATTGGCTTTAAACAAACCGGTCAGCTGGGCAATGTGATGCAGGAATCGGCCGAGATCGCCTTTTCGTATGTCAAATCGCTGCTGTCAAAAGACAAGGCCTTGTCAGGCTTTTTCGACCAGCATTTTATCCATTTGCATGTGCCTGCGGGCGCCACCCCAAAAGACGGTCCGTCGGCAGGTATTACGATGGCGCTGGCCCTTTACTCACTGGCTCGGGGAAAGGCTGTCCGAAAAGGCCTGGCCATGACCGGCGAACTGACCCTCACGGGCAAAGTATTGCCCATCGGAGGTGTTCGCGAGAAAACCATTGCCGCCCGGCGCGTTAAAGTTTATGAACTGATATTTCCATCCGATAACCGGAAGGATTATGCTGAATTACCTGATTATCTGAAAGAAGGAATGACGGTTCATCTTGTGGATTATTTTGAGGATGTCATCAAAATCGCCTTCCCGGGGTAAAACAGAAAAAATGGTGAATTCACGAAGCGGCAATTCACCATTTTTCTATATTTGCATTTGCAATGGCCTCTTTAGCTCAGTTGGTAGAGCAGCTCATTCGTAATGAGCAGGTCGCGGGTTCGAGTCCCGTGTGAGGCTCTTTCATTATTCTGCCCCGACCAATTACGTTTATCTTTTCTTTTTGCTTATTTTATATTTTATATATTTGCTTTTTTATTTTAAAAACTTAGCATGGCGAAATTTCAACATCAAGATATCGAAGAAGCGATTGAGGAAATCAGGAAAGGCAACATCATTATTGTAACCGACGATGAAACCCGCGAGAATGAGGGCGATTTTATTGCCGCTGCCGAACTGGTTACCCCTGAATTTGTGAATTTCATGGCCACTCATGGGCGAGGGTTGATTTGCGCTGCGCTGACCGAAGAACGCTGCAAGGAGCTTAATTTGGCACGAATGGTACAAAGCAATACAGCATTAAACAGCACCAATTTCACGGTTTCAGTCGATTTAATGACCCAAGGTTGCACGACCGGAATATCGGCCAGCGACCGGGCAAAAACGCTGAACGCCCTGGCCAACCCGCAAACAAAACCAGAAGAGCTTGGACGCCCGGGACACATTTTCCCCATCATTGCACATCCGGGTGGACTGCGGGAACGTCCGGGCCATACCGAAGCAACAGTCGAACTGGCAAAGCTGGCCGGTCTGAAACCAGCCGGGGCGTTGGTTGAAATTATGAACCCGGACGGAACCATGGCACGCTATCCGGAATTGTTGGTCCTGGCACAAACACACGGCTTGAAATTAATCACCATCAAAGGATTGACTGAATATCTGAACGACAAAAACCTGTAATTAGCAAATCCTCAAAATCCGAACAATATGTTACCCAATCAACGACGAGAAAAAATTCTGGAAATGATCCGTGAGGATGGTCATGCGAAAGTGCTGCAACTAAGCAAAATATTTAAAGTGACCGAAGTAACGATCCGGCAGGACCTTGAAAAACTGGAAAAAGACGGCTTCGTTGAGCGGGAGCATGGAGGTGCTTATTTGAAAAACATCGGCCTCAATGTAAAAAATATAGCCCTTCAAAATCAGGAAAACCTGACCGAAAAAGCAGCGATCGCCCAAAAAGCACTGGAATTTATCCACGATGGCGATACCATTATCCTGGATTCGGGTTCGACCACCACCGAAATTGCCAAGTTGATTTCCGGATTCAAAAACCTGACGGTAATTACCAACTCTTTAAACATTGCACTCATTCTCGGCGCCGATCCCGAAATCAATCTCGTGCTGACCGGAGGTGAATTTAAGGCCCCGACCCTATCGCTTACCGGACAAAAAGCAGCCGACTTTTTCAACGATCTTCATGTGGACAAACTCTTTCTGGCCACCGCCGGAATTACCCTGAAATCGGGACTTACCTACCCCAGCATCAGCGATATTTGTGTAAAACGGGCCATGATTGAATCGGCCAATGCAGTGTACCTGGTGGCCGATTCTACCAAAATCGGGAAAAGTTCCTTTGCCAGCCTGGGCGCCTTGTCGCTCATCGATTACCTGATCACCGATTCGAAAATCAAACAGGAAGAAATCGAAATGCTCCAAAAAAACGACATCAAAATGATCCTCGCCTGAAATCCAACCGGACAGGGTTTATTGCACACGTCACCCCGGAAGCGAACAACTTCTTTCGCAGGAATTAGATCCATATATTTACTCACTGCCGATTCTTTCCGAAAATATTTCTTCCGTTCTGAATATTTTCGTATTTTTTCTTTTATTTTTGTTTTCGAAAATCATCGAAAATATTCCCAACAAACAAAAATGGGTTTATTTCAAAAATCAAGGCTGAAAAATACATGGAAAAAGACGGAAAATACATTCTGGCCATCGATCAAAGCACATCGGCAACCAAGGCCATTCTGTTTGACAAATGCGGAAAGCTGAAACAACGGACCACTATTCCGCACCGGCAATTTTACCCGCAAGCGGGATTTGTCGAGCACGATCCGGTTGAAATTTTTAACAATACTTGCGAAGCGATGCGGCAGGTAATGACCGAACAAAAGGTTACGGAAGACGAACTTGCCGGAATTGCCATCACCAACCAACGCGAAACGGCACTCATCTGGGATAAAAATACGGGGTTACCGGTTGCGAACGCAGCGGTTTGGCAATGCCAGCGCGGCGCGCAGCTTTGCAGCGAATTAAAATCGAAAGGATACGAAGATTTGATCCGCAGCAAAACCGGCTTGCTCATTGATCCCTATTTCTCGGCCAGCAAGCTGAGCTGGATCATGCAAAACACACCCGGTTTGAAAGAACAAGCAGAAAAAGGCGAACTACTTTTAGGAACCATGGACAGCTGGCTGTTGTGGAAACTGACCGGCGGAAAAGTACATGCCACCGACTACTCAAATGCCTGCCGCACCATGCTGTTCAATATCCATACATTGAATTGGGACAACGAGCTAATCGAATTGTTTGGTTTGTACCGCAACATGTTCCCCGAAGTTCGCTTCAGCGACGAAGTAGCCGGACATACCGAACCCGGTATCTTGTTCGAAACCGGCAAACCAATTGCCGGCCTTATCGGCGACTCGCACGGGGCGCTGTTTGGTCAAACCTGTTTCAAAACCGGGATGGCCAAAGCGACTTACGGCACCGGCTCATCCATCATGATGAACATTGGCACCAAAGCCCTGGATGCCCCGCAGGGGCTGGTAACCTCGATCGGTTACAGCTGCGGTAAGCAAATCCATTATGTATTCGAAGGAAACATCCACTGCACCGGCGACACGCTTAACTGGCTGAAAAACGAAGTCGGGCTCATCAACCATGCCTCGGAAACCGAAGCCCTGGCGAACTCGGTGGCCGATAACAACAACGTTTATTTCGTGCCGGCTTTCGTCGGTTTGGGCGCGCCGTACTGGGACAACCAAGCCCGTGCCTGCCTTTCGGGCATGGGCCGAAACACCACCAAAGCGCACATTGTACGCGCGGCACTCGAAAGCATTGCCTTCCAGGTAAACGACCTGATTAGCCTGATAGAAGAAAAGGGCGGCATTCAACTGAAGGAATTGCGTGTGGACGGTGGCCCTACCCGCAACAAATTTCTCATGCAATTTCAATCGGACTTGTTGCAGCAGGAAGTCTCGCCTTCCGAAATTGAGGAAGCCTCAGCGCTGGGTTCGGCCTACATGGCAGGTTTGGCTTTCGGCTTTTGGAGTAACCCCGACGAACTGGTACAACTCCGGGTGGCAGGAAAAACTTATCACCCCAAACAAACCAAAGAAGAAATAGCAGGATTGGTAGCCGGTTGGCAGAAAGCTGTTGAGCGCGCCCGGCTGAATTAATTGAAATTATAAATCAAAAAATATTGAATCATGAAAACTCAAAAACAAACTTTTGGCGTGATTATCGCCACCCGGAATATTTTCAATTTTAAGCTGGCCGTAGATGCCCGCCAGAAAGTACTGAGCAAGCTCGAAACCATGGGATTCGGTTATGTGATTTTGCCTGAAAGCGAAACCCCAACCGGAAACATCGAAGGATATGCCGATGCCGTGAAATGTGCCGCTTTATTCAAGAAAAACGCCGACATCATTGACGGTATCCTGGTGGTACTGCCCAACTTCGGCGACGAGCTAGGCGTGGTCAACTCCATCAAAATGTCGGGTTTGAATGTGCCGGTGTTGGTACAGGCCTGCGACGACGACAACGACAAAGTGGATGTAAAAAGCCGCCGCGATGCCTTCTGCGGGAAGCTTTCTGTTTGCAATAACTTCTACCAGTACGGGGTTAAATTTACCGACACCATTTACCACACATACAGCCTCGACAGCAAAGAGTTCACCGCCGACCTGCTGAAATTCGCCGGTGTTTGCCGCGTAGTGAAAGGCCTGAGCAACCTGCGCGTCGGCGCCATCGGTACCCGTCCCATCGGGTTCCAGACCATGCGTTACAGCGAAAAACTGTTGCAAAAATACGGCATCACGGTGGTCCCGGTTGACATGTCGGAAATTATTGCCGCCGCCAACAAAATCGGCGAAAATGACCCGGCCGTAAAAGAAAAAGTGGAAGCCATTCAGGCCTATGGCGCCTGCGGAATTGCGAGCAAAGGCAAAATTGCCAAACAAGCCCGATTTGGCCTGGCTGTTGAAAACTGGATCAACGAAAACGACATCAATATTTCGGCCCTGCAATGCTGGGAATCAATCGAGAAAAACTATGGCTGCGCTGCCTGCGTTACCATGAGCATGATGGGTGAAAAACTCATGCCGTCGGCTTGTGAAGTGGATGTGGCCGGAACCATCTCCATGTATGCCCTGGCGCTGGCCGCCCAAACACCTTCGGCCATCCTCGACTGGAACAACAATTTTGCCGACGACCGTAACAAGGTGGTTTGCACCCATTGCAGCAACTACCCGAAATCATTCTTCCAAAACGAAATTGAGATCGGCAGCCTGGATGTGCTGGGAACCGTGCTGGGCAGAGAAGATACTTTCGGCGCCGTAAAAGGTAAAGTGGCCGCCGGGGATATGACCTATTTCCGCATCTCAACCGACGACAACAAAGGACTAATCAAATCGTACCTCGGCGAAGGCACCATGACCGACGATCCGTACGGAATGGATGGCGGTATTGCTGTTTGCGAAATCCCGAACCTGCAAAACCTAATGAAATACATGTGTAAGAACGGCTTCGAGCACCACGTGGCTATGGTTCGCGGACATGTTTCCGAAATACTGGAAGAAGCCATCGAAAACTACCTGGGCTGGGAGGTTTACAAACACGAATAGAAAGCTCCTCCTGGCCTTCCGGCAACTGCCGGAGAGAAAACAGGCCATCCCGGAACTTGAAACTTGGAACTTGGAATCTTAAAATGAAAAAATACACCAATCAAGAGCTGGAGCAAAAGTCGGTTCATTTGCGAAAGGCTCTGCTGAAATACATCAAACTGGCCAACGCGGGGCACACCGGGGGCGACTTGTCGTGCATCGACATCCTGAGCGTGCTGTACAACGATGTGCTGAACGTGTCGCCAGAAACGGTAACCGATCCGAACCGCGACCGATACATCCAAAGTAAAGGACATGCCGTTGAAGCGCTTTACGTGGTGCTGGCCGATGCCGGTTTCTTTCCGATGAGCGACCTCGAAACGCTGTGCAAATACCAGTCGAAATACGTTGGGCACCCCACGCGCAAGGTGAAAGGCATCGAGTTCAACACCGGCGCCCTTGGGCACGGATTGCCTGTCAGCGCAGGCCTGGCTTTGGCTGCCAAAAAAAACGGAGCGCCGTACCGGGTTTTCACCCTGCTGGGCGACGGCGAACTGGCCGAAGGTTCGAACTGGGAAGCAGCGATGATGGCGGCCCACTACAAACTCGACAACCTGGTGGCCATTCTCGACCACAACACGCTGCAAATTACAGGACGCAATGCAGAAGTGTGCAGCCCGCACCCGATTGACGATAAATGGCGGGCATTTGGATGGAACGTCGTTGAAGTGGACGGGCACGATTTTGCACAGTTGCGTGAGGTGCTGAACGCCGCTCCCACAGTTCCCGGCAAGCCAACTTTCGTGCTGGCCAACACCGTGAAAGGCAAAGGCATCAGCTTTATGGAAGATGTGAAAAAATGGCATCACGGTGTTCCTTCGGATGAAGAATACGAAAAAGCGTTGGCCGAACTGGACGCGCAATTGGAGAGTTTAACCACATAGGCACATAGGGCATAATTTACAATGAAGTTGATTGTCGATTAACGAAAAACGATCATTGATTGACGATTGAATACAACGATTACGAGACAACAAAGACAATACCTATCCTTCCTTCGCGTCGTTGTGTCTTCGCGTTCCAACAATTTTTGCTAAATGTGTTTCAACACTAAAAAAAATGAAGATTACAGATCAACTAATAAAAGGAAAAGCCAACCTGGAGGTGTACTCCGAAACACTGATTGAATTGGGCCAGGCCGACCGAAACATAATGGCTGTGACCAGCGACTCGCGCGGCTCGGGAAAACTAACCAGCTTTGCCGACAAACTGCCCGACCAGCTGGTTGAAGTGGGCATTGCCGAGCAAAACCTGGTTGGCGTAGCGGCAGGTTTGTCCGCTGCGGGCAAAAAAGTATTTGCCACCTCGCCCAGCTGTTTTTTGGCCACCCGCTCACTCGAGCAAATCAAAAACGACGTTGCCTACTCGAACTACCCGGTGAACCTGGTGGGCATCAGTGCCGGGGTGAGCTACGGCGCCCTGGGTTCAACCCACCACTCGCTGCACGATGTTGCCGCCCTGCGCGCCATCAACAATATGGTGATTGTAGTACCGGCCGACAACTTCGAAGCCCGAGAAGCGGTGAAAGCAGCCGCTGCCTCAGATAAGCCCTTCTTTCTGAAATTCGGCAAAAAGAATATGCCGCACCTGCACACCGCCGACGAAAAATTTGAAATCGGTAAAGCGTCCACCATTGTTGACGGGACCGACGTGGCCTTTATTGCCTGCGGCGAAACTGTTGCCCCGGCATTCGAAGCCGCTCAAAGGCTGAACGGACAAGGCATAAGCGCGCGTGTCATCAGCATGCACACCATCAAGCCGCTCGACACCGAAACCATCCTGAAAGCTGCCCGCGAATGCAAAGCGGTGGTAACCGTCGAGGAACACAGCATCAACGGCGGGTTGGGTGAAGCTTGTGCATCGACCATCCTCGAAGCCGGGATTTCGGTGCCCTTCAAACGTGTCGGCCTGCCCGACGAGGAAACCGTTGCCGGTTCGCAAGCCGAAATCTTCAACCACTACGGAATTTCAGGGGAAGGACTGGCACATACAGCACTAACCTGCATCAACAAAATTCAAACTTGAATACATGAACCGAAAAAACGACCTGAACATGAAAAATCTGCAACGTCATGCTGCTGCCGGAATCCCGGCAACAAACAGAAAACGGACAAGCACCTGCAAATGGGCGCTGATTCTCGCTTGTATTACCCTCTTCAGCACAACGCTCACGGCACAGCAACAACCTTCCGGCAGAATACCGGAATATGCTATCCCTTACGAATACCCCACGGTTGACGGCATCAAGGAAGTATTAAACCGCATCCGGGGCTACTACGAGGCTTCAAGTCCCCAAACCCTAATTGATTCCGAAACCGGAAAAGAAATCACCGATTTCACCACGTTCAACCTGCATGCCGAACCGTCCAAAGGTTTTTCCAGCGAATATTCGTACACCCACGGGGTTGTCCTTTCTGCCTTCGAATACATGGATGATGTAACCGGCGACAAGACATTCTTCGACAACAACATCCAGTTCTTCGATTTTGTGGTGGAGCACCTTCCCTATTTTCAACAAAATGCCGATAAAATAAATAAAGAGAAAATCGGCAACTGGGGCCGCATTTTGAATTTTCACGCCCTGGACGATTGCGGCTCAATCGGCGCGGCCCTGATCAAAACCTATTTAAAACATAAAAATGAAAAATACCTCGAGCTGATCCGGCAAACCGACGAGCACATCTCCAACAACCAATTTCGGTTGGGCGACGGCACCCTGGCCCGTAACCGGCCGCAATACCAATCCATCTGGGCCGACGATCTGTACATGAGCGTTCCCTTCCTGGCCAATATGGGCGTGCTCACCGGCAACCACAACTATTTCGACGATGCCGTCAAGCAAATCCTGCAAATGGCCGACCGGCTGCATATCCCCCAAACCGAGCTGTTCGACCATGGGTTGAATGTAACCTCGGGCGATTACGATCCGCGCTTTTACTGGGGACGGGCCAACGGATGGACGCTCATGTCGATGGCCGAGCTGCTCAGCGTTTTGCCCGAGAACTATGAAGGACGCGACAAAATCCTGCATTTGTACCGGTCGATGGTCCGCAGTTTGGCCAACTTGCAGGACGGAACCGGTTTTTGGCACAACCTGCTCGACAAAAACGACACCTACACCGAAACTTCCTGCACGGCCATGTTCACCTTTGCCATTGCCAAAGGCATCAACGAAGGATGGATCAGCCATGTGTACGGCCCGGTTGCCCTGACCGGCTGGAATGCCACCCAAACGCGGGTGCTCGAAAACGGGGCCGTGGACGGGACCTGCGAAGGCACCACATTCGCCCATGACAACACCTATTATTACCATCGCGGAAAAAGCATCTATGCCACACACGGTTACGGACCGGTACTTTATGCCGGAATAGAAATGATCCGCCTGCTGCAAAATGAAACGATTGAAGTACAGAAAGCAAAAGCGAACTCCGTCAACAGTACATTCCATTACCTGCTGAAGAGTGAGTGGCCGGATAAATAAGGATTGAAAACCTTCGAGAAACAGCGTTCAACATCCAAAACCTCATGAAACATTTCCTGTATCGTTTTAGCTTGTTATTGGCGTTAAGCCTGAGTTTCTACATGTGCGGCACGCGCCAAAAGCAACCAGTCGCCACAGCCGAAAACCGTCACCGGGTCATTGTTTCGACCGATATTGGCGGAACCGATCCCGACGATTTTCAGTCGATGGTACACTTGCTGTTGTATGCCGACACTATCGAACTGGAAGGGCTGATCTCATCACCCTACGGACCGGGGAGAAAGGAACACATCCTGCAGGTAATTGATGCGTACGAAAAGGATTATCCCAACCTGAAACAATGGTCGAACCGGTATCCTGCGCCCGATGCCCTGCGGAAAATTACCAAACAAGGCGGCACCGAAAGCGCACCCTACCAAGGCTTCAGCGAACGGACCGAAGGCTCGGACTGGATCATCGGGTGTGCGCGCCGCGACGACCCGCGCCCCTTGTTCGTGCTGATTTGGGGCGGCATTGAAGATCTGGCGCAAGCCCTGCACGATGCTCCCGATATTTTACCGAAACTGCGCGTGTATTACATCGGTGGCCCGAATAAAAAGTGGGGCCCCGACGCTTTCCAATACCTGGCCGACAACTTTCCCGGATTGTGGATCATCGAGTCGAACGCCACCTACCGGGGCTGGTTTGCCGACGGAAACCAGTCGGATGATTGGAGCAATACCGGCTTCCCCAACCGACACATTGCCGGGCAGGGCGCGATGGCCGACTTTTTCATGACCCAACTGGGAGGAACCATTAAAATGGGCGATACGCCCTCGCTGGCCTGGTTGCTGAACAGTTCCGATCCGGAAGACCCAACCATCCCCAATTGGGGCGGGCAATACACCCGTGCATGGGAACGTCCCTACCGGTTATTTAACCGGATGCCCGCACAGAACGACACCATTGCCGAGTTTACCGTCATGGAACTGGCATTGCCCCTGCCCGATCAGTTACCATCCGAACCGGAAGCCCGGCTGATGGTAGAAAACCAGGCCCTGCCCGGGACCAACGGCAACGACGGGACCATGCGCTTTCGTTTTTCGCCTAAAGGGGCCAAGGTCTTTCATTTCAAAATTGAAAGCAATGTGCCCGAACTGAACGGCCAAACGGGGCAGGTGACGGCGGTGACCACATCCCCCGAACTGGACAATCAGCCCTCCGGCAAGTTTCCGAACTGGTACACCGACGATCCCCGCATGGAATGGTGCGAAGGCCCGCACATCGGCGCGAAAACCGTCAGCCAATGGCGCGAAGACTTTCTCCGCGATTTTGCCAGAAGAATAGCGCGCTGCCAACCTGCTGCCAAATAGAGCTGGACAGACAAAGAAACCGACGAAAAAGGGGCTCCCGGGCGGAACAGGATGGATTCGACGGGTAGTTTTCAACAATAAGCGAATTGTAACAATAACCTCAAAACTGAAAATAAGATGTACCGATGTCTTCGAAATACAACATGGATCATCGTCTGGTTCTTCTCGGCCATTGGCTTTGTGCAGGCGCAACAGGTTAAACTAACCGAAGTTACCTATCATGGTACGGGCTGCTACCGGATAGAAATGCCGATGGGCACTGTATATTTTGAAAAGGACAATGGCGTGTCGGGCTTCAAAAGCTTCATCGACCCGGAAGGCAACGACTGGATTGCGTCGTACCTGGAGCCCGGCCCCAACGGCGACTTCCGGGGTTTCCCCAACAGTGTCGGTAATTTTGGCCATGCCGGAAGGGATAGCGGCTCCAAAACCACCATTGTTGACGGAAAAACAGAAGGCGAAGTCGTTATTCTGGAATCGGCGAATGACAAGTTCACCTTTCAATACTGGTTCTTTGCCGATCGGGTGGCCATCAAAGTCCTCAGGTCGGAAGGCGAATATTGTTTTCTGCTCGAATGCGTGGCAGGAGGCTCGGCTGATGCGGAAGATTATTTCGTCACCTCAGACGGCCAAAAGCACATTCCAACCGAAGACGGCGATTTCGATGATTTCACGCCCGAATGGTTTTATTTAGTCGACCCGAAATCAAACCACGTGCTTTTCCTGGCAAAATCGCCCGAAGATGACGCGCCCAACGAAAACCACCGTCAGATCAGGCCAAACGGCGCACACAACATGGATTTGTACAGCTTCGGAAGAACCGGCAAGGAGCATAATTACCAGATTTACGGGATGAGCGGAAACGAACACACCTGCATCATCGGCTTTGCCGAAAAAGAACGGACTCACCACGAAATGACCGCCACCATTGCGGCATTCCTGGCCCATCCGTTCGGCAGTGGCGAAGAAGACGCGCAGTAACCCCTCCCCCTTGAATGGCGGGAAAAGGAAGCCAGGCGTTCGGGTGCGGCGATTTGTAATCGCCGGTTTTTAAAATTGTGCGAATAAAAATTGACGGTTCGTTGATGCGCGATTAAAAATCGTGCCACCCTGACTCCCCCGCCGCACCGTTAAACATAGAAGAGGCTACCTCAAAAGTCCCGTACCAAGTCATCGCGAACTTGTTTCGGGATCTCAATACACTGAGAGGCAGCCTCTTTGGGTTAGTCAACCCGTTCGGCTTATTCAGCCGCTTCCGTATCTTCTTCCACCACTTCTTCCTCGTCTTCGATCTTCTCTTTCGAGCCGTAGATCACGTAGTCGTGGTAATGCGCCTGGTTTACATCTTCCCAAATCCTTTTGCCCACTTCGCAGGCTTCCGAAATCAGGCTGTATATTTCGTTGGCCTTTTCTTCGCGCTCAAAGGCTTTGGCCTCGCGCACCGAGATCATTTTCTTTTGCTCGTCGATGGCCGTGTCGAGTTGCTGCGCCGTGGTGTCGATCGTTGCCAGCATCTCTTCGGTCACGTTCCGCGGCGCCAGTTTAGCCAGCATTTCCCGGCAGGTTTTGGTGACATGCTCGGCATAAATGATCAGGTCTTGCTCCTTGATGTTTTTCAGCTTGGTGAAACGCAGCGAACGGTATTCCACCGAGCGTTCGCCCAGGGCCAGCTTGGCGCGGAAACGCAGATCGACCAGTTGGGCGGTAAGCTCGCTCAACAGCCTTTTCTTGTCCTCGGTTTTCAGCATCTGCTGTCCCTGCCAGTAGTCGTCGGACGGAAGGGCGCGGAAAACAGTAGTTTTCTCCTTCAGGCTGGTGCGAAAATCGCCGTTGTAGCCGATGCCCGAAAACTGTTCGGCATCGCGTTGCAGGAGCGTGTCAATACGGTCGGCGCGTTGGATCAGGTCTCCAAAGCTAAAATTGAAATTTGTCGTCATGTTACAATGAAATTGGTTGATGATTGAATTAATTATGTACAAATTAGGCTTCTTTGAATTAAAATGCAACACTGATATTATGTTTTTCGACTCTGACCGGATTTTTTTCATTTTGATGGCTGAATGATGGAAAATGGTCTGTTTGGCCATTTCAGAGCCGCATGACTGCCTGTTTTGGGCAAAAACCGCCCTCGATGACCAATAAAACGCCATATTCGACAGGTTTTTGGTCTTTTTTAGCTAAAATCAGCACTTTTCACCTCAAAATGAAGGAGAATGTGCTTACCAGAATGGATAATGCCTCTACCAGAGAGGAGAATGTGGTTACCAGAGAGGAGAATGCCTCTACCAGAATAGATAATGAGCTTACCAGAGGCGAGAATATGCCTACCGAAGAAGAGCATGAGGCTACCAACGCTGGGAACGTCTCAACCAGAGAGGTGAATGCGCTAACCAACGATAAATTGGCCTATACCAGCCAATTTTTCAGTATGCCGGTTGAGGTTGTTAAAAACTTTCGTGCATTTCCAGTGCTTAACAGAACATTTTTTGAATGGATTGTGATAAATTTAGGGGCGGGAAAAGTAACTCACATCTTATGGCTTAATTTTTAAATTGAAAAGGATGGTCACTGAAAGGCTACTAGGACCGAAACCGAAGGGCCATGTAGTATTTGATCCACTTAAAGGAGCAGTTAATAGAGGAATATATGAACCAGATACATATACTAGAAACGTTAGCAAAAATTTTATGACGACATCCGAACAACTGGAAATATATAATAACTTTCTCGTACGACTTGAATATTTTAAAAATGAAAAATTGATAAAAATATTGGATCGAGGAGTAAGTAAGAAGTTTGCTTATAAAAGAGTGAATTTAGACCCAAGATTTAATTCACTTGATAAATTCTCTGAGATGCTTTTTTATTATGGGGAGAAATCAAAATATTTTTGGGAACAAAGACTCGGTAGAAAGTTTTCAATTAATGATACAGGAGAAGAAACATTTGGATATATTTTTGAAAAGTTTAAGGAAATTTCGGACAATATAGATTGTAATAAGGGGACGATAAATTATCGAACTAGAAATAAAAAAGCATTCGAATATTTTAATGATTTACAAAACTTAAAGTCCTTTATTGAGACAATAGATTTAATGGATGAAAAAATAAAGAAGCAATTAAAAAATTACTATTTCAGGATAATTCATCAGTTAGGGGAAACTGATTATAAAAAGAGTTCATTGAATATTTCTGGAACTACAAATGAAGAAGTAGCGAGACAATTCTCGAATGATGAAATAATAATAAATTTCTGGGATTTCGATTTTAATCAATTTGACCCCCAAGTTGAAGATATACCATTGTTTATAGGTAAACCATATAAAAATCAAGATGAGATTTCAGTTTTTGGAGTAATTTTTCCACATTATATTCATTCTTTCAAATATGAAAATCAATATTTTTATAACCCAGCTTTATTTAAAGGGACAGATTTTGACAATATGATTTTAGGAGGATTTGATATTGACCAAACAGGATTTGAATCAAAATTTAAATTCGATACTTCATATGAAATGGGATTGATGGATAATGGAAAAGAACAAAATGAAATTAATAAAGTAGAATAAAACTCCGGCCTTCCGCGCTGGCGCAAATTTGCAATTCATACGCTGATGAAATAACTAATAATGCGCCTTGCAGGCACGGCACCGGTTGCAAACCGGCGCCAGCAAGGTTATATGAAATTTTAAACCATTTAAGGATGACCGATAAGCAGAAAAATAAAGAGCAATCTGAAAAATTAATATCAATAATTGATAAAGGCTCTGAAGTTGGTGGGAGTGTTGCAGGGGCAGCTATTGGACTTGCAATTGCTGGACCAGTGGGAGCCATTTCTGGTGCAGTCGTTGGTCCCCTTATTAGTGTTGCTTTCAAAAAGATTGGGACTGAGATAGCCGAAAAAATTATGGGGCCAAGAGAGCAAGCACGAGTTGGAGCAACATATACTCTTGCTCTTGATAAAATAGCCAAAATGCTCGATAGTGGAACAATAGTGAGGGGTGATGATTTTTTCTCGCCACAAGAAAAGGACAGGTCAAAATCGGAGTCTATTTTAGAAGGCACTTTATTAAAAGTGCGAAATGAATATGAAGAAAAGAAAATAAATTGCTATTCAAATTTCGTTGCAAACCTAAGTTTTGACAGTTCAATAAGTTTTGAAAAAGGAAATGCTCTACTAAGAATTTTAGAACAATTAAGCTATAGACAAATAGCTATTTTGTCCTACTTCTCCAAAATAGATAATTTAAGTACAGAAAGATGGATGATATCATTTAAAGACAAAGAAGAATTGGGAGAATATCAAGATTTCTATTTTGAATTAATGGATATCTACAACAAACAACTTCTGCAGCAAACAGGAAATGGAATTTCAATGAGTGTTTCGTCCTTAGGAATTAGCCCATTAGGTAAAACAATGTGCAATTTAATAGGTATTGATGAAATTGATGAAGATGACAAATTGAAGGTTGCAAAAACAATTGAATCGATCAGAGACATTTTAAGAAAATAGGCAAACTGCCCCCGAACTCCCCCTCGTCACCGCTTCGCTAAGACGAAGGGGTAAGCTTTCGCTCGTTTTTAACGACAAAACAAGCCATGCGCCCGCAAAAAAAGGATTACCTATCCGGCACCGCTACCGGCCATCGCCGGAATGACGATGAAAAATGGAAAGCCTACGGGTGCGGCGATTTGTAATCGCCGGTTTTTCGATGCGCGATTAAAGATTACCGGTTCGCTGATGCGCGATTAAAAATCGCGCCACCCTCAACCCCGAGACATCGAAGCCCTCGTTACTGCTTCGCCTAAGCGAAGGGGGCGCCTGATTCTCGCATCGCAGTTCATGCCCTTCGGACAGGAATGCTCTCCGGAATAATAAACCTACCGTGCAACGAAAAATCCACATAAACAACGCATAATATGCAACGATTAATTCTTCATGCGACGAATATTCAGTATATTTACTGCAAAAAATGCAACGAATGAACGCATTTATTCATCAACAAGTCGATTGGCCGAATTTCGTTTGGAAAAATGATGAGCTAATTAATTTGTTGAGTGAGGCCAGAAATTTACAGGGAAGACTCATTGGGAAGATGGAATCCTTAGGATTCGACCTAAGGAATGAGGCTTTACTCGATACGTTAACTCTCGATGTACTTAAATCGTCAGAAATAGAGGGCGAATATTTGAATCCTGAACAAGTTCGTTCCTCAATTGCCCGAAGATTGGGGATGGAAATTGCAGGTTCGGTTGCGTCGGACAGAAACGTTGACGGTGTAGTTGAAATGATGTTGGATGCCACACAAAATTGCTTTAAACCATTAACAGCCGAAAGACTTTTTGATTGGCATGCGTCATTATTCCCAACAGGAAGAAGCGGAATGTACAAGATTACCGTTGCCGATTGGCGCAAGGATACCACTGGGCCAATGCAGGTTGTATCGGGAGCTTTGGGAAAGGAAAAGGTACATTTTCAAGCTCCGGATTCATCATTAGTTGAAAAAGAAATGAATCGGTTTATAGATTGGTTCAATAATGATTCAAAAATTGACTTCGTAATAAAAGCAGCAATAGCCCACTTATGGTTTGTTACCATACATCCGTTTGAAGATGGGAATGGCAGGATAACCAGGGCGTTGACAGATATGTTGCTGGCTCAATCAGATAGAAGCAACCAGCGATTTTATAGTATGTCTGCGCAAATACGAATAGAAAGAAAGGAATACTATGAAATACTGGAAAAGACACAAAAAGGAGATCTTGACATAACCGAATGGATAAAATGGTTTTTAACTTGCCTGATCAACACGCTAAAATCAACTGACGCTGTTTTAGTCAGAGTTTTGTTTAAAGCAGACTTTTGGACAAAACACTCCGGAGTTTTAATAAATGAACGGCAAAAGAAACTGTTGAATAAGTTATTGGATGGTTTTGATGGAAAACTCACCTCCTCAAAATGGGCAAAGATGGCAAAATGTTCAAAAGATACAGCCATAAGAGACATTAATGATTTGATAGACAAAAATATGCTGCAAAAAGAAACCGCAGGAGGAAGAAGTACAAATTATGAACTAAAAAAATGAATCAATGCCAGCAGGCGATTACCTGTCCGGCACAGCTACCGGCCTGGCCGGAATGACGATGAAAAATGGAAAGCCTTCGGGCGCGGCGATTTGTAATCGCCGGTTTCTAAAATTGTGCGATAAAAAATTGTTGGTTGTTTGATGCGCGATAAAAAATCGCGCCACCCCGGCCTTATTTTCCGCGGTAAACGCAATTGGGCATGTTGCACAAATCGCACTGGTAATGCCTGAAAACGACGTTCTTCCCAATACCGATCACTCCGCTGATGGATTTTACCGGATGCATCAGCGCCGAAGCGGTAAGAGTTACGCCACACGGAGATGAAGGAAACAGCGAAAACAATTTGTGCTGGTCGGCCACGTTCCAGTGGCAATATCCCGGGCTGTAGCGGTTGGTAATTTTCTCGCCCAGCGGAGTGACTTCCCGGCTGATTACTTGCTGGATTTCATCGCCCACGGCTTCGGTAATGGCGCTGCCCATGATGTCGTAAACATAGCCCAACACCGGATCGTCGCCTTTCAGAAAAACGGCCGATTTTTCGCTGATGGTTTTTCCGGCGGTGCATACAAAAACAGCCAGTTTTTCGGCCCGCAACAATTCATTGGCAATCGTTTTACCCACTTTAAACTCCACATTGCCGGCCATTACCGTGCGTGCTCCGTTTCCGGTATGCACACAGTCCATCAATCGGTAGGTTCCGCAAATGTCCTTCAGATGGCCGCAATCGTCCACAACCTGCTCCAGATAACCGGCAAAAGGCTCCGGAAGATCGTCGTATTCATACCCCAGATCGCGAGCCAGCTGATGCAAATCGATGGTCAGCTCGTCAAACCGGTAAGTCCGTTCAAAAATCACGTCGGCAATATTCATCATAGGTAATTTGCAGATTTTCTGCCTGTTTAAAATTTCCGATCAACACCAGTTCGGTAGGGCCCGTGAAGGCCGGCACCGTTTCAGTCGTAAAATCTAAAAAAACGCCCTGCGCAAAAACACAGTTTCCGCCCTCCAATTTAACGAATCCTTTGCAACGAAAACAATTCTGACGGATGTGCGCTACAAATTCGTGCAACTTTTCGGAACTGATTTCGCGGTTGCTCCGAATAACCACCGACTGAATATCGGGCCGCCCCAATGGATCTTCCTGGGGAAACAGGTTTAAGGCGCGTTTGGAAGCAGACAAATCGACCACGCCATAACTGGTTGAGACAACCCGGGCAAAAGGGTTCACACGTTTCACTTGCGCCACAATTTCAGCCACCTTTTCGCCTACCAGGTCGGCCTTATTCACCACGATGGTATCGGCCGACCGCAGCTGGTGTTCGAACCGGAGTTTCAGGGCCGGGATACGGTCGAAATTAACGGCATCCACCAAACACCACACGTGCTCCAGGTAAACTTTCCCCTTCAGCTTTGCGGACTGAAAAACCTGCCCCACCCCAATCGGATCGGACAAGCCGGAAGCTTCCATCAGCAACAAATCAGGTTGGTGTTTTGCGGCAAACTCAGCCAGCGAATCGATAAACGAACCCAGCAGGCACACGCAAAACACCGAACCGTTGTTAATTTCCAGCAAATCGTAACCCGCTTCAGTCCGAAGCTTTCGCCCATCAATGTTCACCGACGAAAATTCGTTCTGAACAATGGCGATTTTGCTTTTGCCATGATGGGTCCGAATAAAATGGTCGAGGAACGAAGACTTTCCGCTTCCCAGAAAACCGGTTACCAGATGCAGGGGAATGCTCATGCGTTCAGGGCATTTTCGATGGCGTTCTCAATAGCTGATTTGGGCGGTATCTGGCTGATAAAAGCTACTTTGCCATTGATGCAGGTGGTTGGCACGTTTTGCACGCCCAGGGCCAGCATCATCCGGATACCATCCACCTCCTTAATTTTGTGCTCGGTTACCACCGCCTTGTCGTCAAACCCGGCAGCCGCCTGTTTCACCGCTTCCACCATATACTGGCAGGGAGCACACGACGAAGAATCGAGGGTAATGATGTCGATGATCACCTTTCCATCCACAAAATGCCCGTCGAGGCTCAGGGGTTGCAGCGAAGAACTGTGTTCCATCTCGCGGGCCACCTGACGTGCGTAATCGTCGTAAACCAGTTCGGTAACGGCTTGCAGGTTTTCAATCGGCGTATCCATGGGCAAATCGCAGCCAGGCGCCAGGATAAAGCCGCGGTCGCCGCCCAGGTCGAGACAATTGACGGCCTCCTTTTTCGAATCCAGCTCGTTGCCCAGCAACAATACGCTGGTCAGTTTCAGGTTTCCGCCAAAGCTGATCCCCTTTTGCAGGGCAATGTCTTTCACGAAATCCAGTGGGATGTTTTCGTCAATAGAAATGTTGTCGGGACGGCAATCGCACATCACCTCGATGTTTTGCTGGGCATGGCCGCACACAAAGAAAGAGCTGTATTTGTTTTTGGAACGAACAAAATCGAAGATTTTTTTTACGGAGGGGCTCACAAACGTTTCGAACGACATGGGATCGATCTGGCTGGTCATGGGGTCAACCACGGCAATCACGTCGCAACCGGCATCGAGCAACATTTCCGCATGGCGAATGCCCACCTGTGTACAGAACTCCATGAGTTCATTCACGTAATCGGGGTCTTCAAACAACTTCATGAACACCTCAGTGCCCAACAGGTGAAGAGCCAGCGTAAACGGCCCGGTAATCAGGCCGTACAACGCCAGATCGGGATATTTCTTCCGCAAAGCAGCAGTCGCCTCCAGTTCAACGGGCAAGCGGCCATCCTGCGCCGTGGGCAGTTGTAACGAGCTCAATTCCACTCCTTCCACCAGCGGGTGCGAAACCACAGCCGGAGGATTTTCCTTGCTCCAGGCCAGTTTGCAGCCTAAAATTTCGGCTTCAATCTGCAAATCAAACACCACCGGAATGCCATCCGGTTGGTAAAGCTCTACGGCTTTGCTGATCCCTTCCACAATAGCGCGGGGATCTTTCAGATAGGTTTCGGCATCGAGGCCAATCAGTTTTCCCCCGTGAACACCCACAAAAGGCACCCAGGGAGCACGTTCGGTCTGTTCCAGCCGAAACGCTTTTTCAAGTAGTTGTAATCCGTCCATTTCGCAGTATCAGGCAATTTTAGTATTCAGAAACTCAACCACTCCCTGCGGATCGGGCGCATACACATCGGCCCCGATTTTCAGGCAAAAATCGTTATTTACCGGGGCGCCGCCAACAGCCACCAGCGTTTCGGGGAAAGCGTTCTTTATTTCCCGGGTAATTTTCTCCATGCTTGTCATGGTGGTGGTTAGCAAGGCCGACAAACCAATTACTGCACCGGGGTTTTCCCGGATGGCGGCAAGGTATTTTTCAGCCGGGCAATCGGTACCCAAATCCACTACTTTGTAACCGTTTCCTTCCACCATCATGGCCACCAGGTTTTTGCCGATATCGTGCAAATCGCCCTGCACAGTTCCAATGATGAAAGTACCTTTCTGCTTGGCCTCGCCCGAAGCAAAATACGGTTTCAGGTGTACCATCGCCGTGCTCATCGCTTTGGCCGACATGAGCACCTGCGGAACAAACACTTTATTTTCGCGAAATTTGATGCCTATCCGTTCCATGCCCGGCATGAGTCCTTCACCTAAAATATCCTGGGCCGGAACACCCGAATCCAGCGCCTGGCGGGTAATCTCGTCGGCGCCATCAAGTCCTTTCATTTGCGGGGGAAACGGGGCTGCTTTATTGATTTTACCGAACTCGACACATTCGGCCAATTTGGTCAACAATTCATTCATAACATTCAGATTTAGTTTTATTTACAAATCTACCTGCATTCAATAGCACAAAAAATAGTGCTTTTTTTGAAAAAGATGGAAAATCTTACTTTATTTAGCTTTAAATCCATTAAAAAATGATTGTCAAAAAGCGGTTTATCAAATTGCCGGCTTTTGTTATTGAATCCCTCAAGGCCGATCCGTTGACCCGAGACCTGTATTTGTGCGAACTTTCCGAATTGCTGTTCGGGAAACGCTCGGTTTTGGAAGAAGTTGGGCCGCTTCAGAACCATCTGCTGCTGTACTGTGTAAAAGGAAGTTGCACACTAATAATAGCTTCGGACGAAGTGAAACTCTCTCCCGAACAGTTTTGTATCATCCCGCATGGGTTCAGCTACAAAATCACTTCGGGCACAACCGATCCTACGATATTGATTTTCTGCCGGTTTAACGGCTCAAAAAGCACCATACTGGAGCGGGAATTTACGGTGGTACGCGACCTTGTCCCCTCGATCAACAACCGGGTCGCCAATCGCACCATGCTCATCGACGAATTGTTCAACAACCTGTCGAACAAATATTTGTATGCCAACATACACTACGTGAATTTCACCTTTGCCCACTTTTTGGCCACCTTTGTTTTCGCCTCCAAAACCAGCGAAGACATTCAGGTAGAAGAAAACCCACTCATCCAGAAGATGGTCCGCTTTATGGAACAAAACATCGACAAAAAATTGTCGCTGCAAGACATCTCGGATGAAGTGGGTTACTCGGTTACTTACCTGTCAACTATTTTCAGGAAAGAAACCAACTACAGTCCGCTCAGTTATTTCTCGCACTTAAAAATCACCAGGTCGTGCGAGTACCTGGACCAGACCAAACTTAAAATCAAGCAAATTGCCTTTATGCTGGGATACACCGACCCTTATTACTTTTCGAAAGATTTTCAGAAAAAGATGGGCATGTCTCCCCGCGCCTACCGGCAACGTATCAAGCATTAAAACGACTTACCTTCCCAACCGGATCAGCACTGGTTTATTGGTCGTATTTTCCAGCCTGACGGGCTTTCCGCTTTTCAGTTTTTCAGGCTTTCCGATCACCTTTCCGCTTCCCGGATCAATACGGAACAGCTTAAAATTGCCTTTTGCAGGCGATAAATCAGGCTCCATTGTTTTCCCCGATTCCAGGTAGATGATCATCTCGCCACTATCGCTTTGCAGAGCATAAACGCCGGGCTCATTATTTTCAACAGGATGCATTGCAGATGCACTTCCCAGAAAATCTTCGTCCTCAACCTGGGGGATGGGAGCCAATGACCCGCCAGCCATAAATACCGCCCAGCTAAAAGCAGTGTACTGCCCTTCGGAATACATCACGGCCTTTTCGGGGTGGGCCAACCGGTATTCGCTCACAGCCCGGTAAACCTGCTCAAACGAACGTTTGCCTGTTTTCACCTGCCGGGCATGCTGGCGCGGCGCCAAATGCTGGCCTCCTTTGGGAGCGTACAAACTGCTGTCGGCCCGATACGCCCAATAGCGAATATCGATCACATCCACTACTTTGGAGCGGACCGGGTCGGCTAGTATTGCATCCTGCACATCTTTGGTGGCGCTCAAGCCTGCCATAACGTTCTCGCCGGTTTCGGCTTCCCATTCGCCAATCACATCCAGCCAAAACTCAACGAAATGCAGCGGGCCGGTGTATTCTTCGCTGGTTAGCTGAATGACGCCGGTGTTTCCCCGGAAGTTTTCCAAACATTGACGAATAAACGCCCGGTGCAGTTCCCGCCGAACCGGGTGGGTCACATCGTAAAAATGTTCATCCATAAAAATACGTTTATCACCGGCATACGGCGGTGGCTCCGGAAAGCCCGTGTTGTTGATGTTATTGGCCGGGCGCCAGGGCGAATCGGCCCAATGGGCGCCTGCCTCCAGAATGTTGTGCTGAAAATAATTTTGATGTACCAGCACCAGCCCTTTCTGATCGGCCAGATTGGCAAACTGCTTCAACCGCATCCAATACCAGGGATTATAACGGGTCAGGTCGTATTTGCTCAACCCATCCCAGGCAAGGCCTTGTCCGGTGCGGGCAAAAGGCAATTCATAAAAAGGTGCCCATACATCGCCATCCATCCGGCGGACACGTTCGTGATCGTCGCGGCGGCGCTCGTACCACAGAGCATAATTTTGCTCCATGCCAATCAGATTATTCTTCAGCATGGTATCGGTGAGCTGGTCCAGATCATCCGTATAACCCGTTCCTGTCCGTCCCGGAACATAACGGGTTATCGCCGGCTTCGCGCCTGCTAAACCCTTCGGACGAATATTGCCACTCCACCAGGGAACGGATTGGCGGAAACCTGTCAGAACATGGTTTCCTCGAACTAACCAACCATTTTTCAGGGCCATCGGCACCCCAAAAGCTTGTTCTTTTTCTTGCTGAATACCAACCTCATCAATCGTTTTTATCCCTGAAAATTCAGCAGAAATGGGATTGACCTCGGGAGCACGGGCAATCCATTCCTGCAAAGTGGTTGCCGGTTGACGCGAAAGCACAGTCAGTTCTGCGGCCTGCTCCACGGTTGGACTGCTGGTGGCGTTGGTTTCTACTAGCAGCAAACGCGCACGGTCAGACAGGTCGGCCTTTAAACGGCTTTGCAGCTGAGCATAGTAAAGGCTGCGCGGATTGACGTGGCTGTTGGGGCTTTCCCAAAAACCATTTCCGTTGAACAACGCCCAGGCGCCATAAGCCCAGTTCATGGCCCCCGAAGGCGCCGGGTTGTCCATGCGGGCTGCCGAACACTGCCACATCATGCTGTTGGCGCCGGTCCAGCCCGCGCCGCGCCCTTCGGGCCCACGATTGGGGAAACCCAGGGCATGGCCGTCAACATTCACAACATCCAGCAACACGCCCGATGCCCAGTTATCGATGGTACCGCTGTACTGATGCGGCAAATGCGATTCGCACTGTACAAAAGCAATTGGCCCGGCAGCGCAGGCGCCGACAGCAAAATCGTGGTAGCCAAATTGGGCATAACAACGCTGTACCAAGGTTTGGGTGCCGGTTACAAAAAAAGTGTATCGACGCTGTCCCCCAATCTCGGACACCGGGTTCAACGATTGGCAATCCTCTACCGTAACACGGCGGGCGCTCTCGTAAACCGCTACCGCCGAACCGGCAAAATGCTCAAAAGTAACCTGCCGAACCCAGGCGTCACACACATTTCCCATGGTGATGGCCATCCAGCGATGGTTTTCATCCTTCGGGTTTTCCGGATCGTACACCGAGCGCAGGGTCATATTTTCAATGCCCAACTGACTAATCCGTCCGGGCCATTGGTAACGCACCAGCTTGCCACCGCCCATTTGCTGATCGAGCGCAGTCGTAATCGGAGCATCTATGGTCACCCGGTTTCCATCCACCGAAACCACCGTACGGTCCCAGCGGATATCCTGGTCTCCTTCGCGCCAGCCCAGCCAACCGGTTTCGCCGCCAAACTCCTTCATTCCCAAGGTTTCGATCCACTCGTTGGTGGCAGGCCGCCAAACCATTACCCGATCACCCGCTTTAAGTGAGTGTCCATTTTCTATTGATAAAGAAAAGGCGCCTACCGGCACGTATGCATCGGTTATTTCAAGTGGCTTTTCCTCGCGGCGGTTGTCAGCCCCAAGTATTTGTATCAACGTTTGTCGATCAGTCCCGGCGCCGAGCAAAACTGTTCCGCTTTCGCCCTGCCCGGAACCGCGCAAAACGATGCCCGAGGCCGGGATAGTGAGACTTCCAAAAACGTTATGTGTTCCACGACCGAGCAATACCGCCCCGCGGAAACCATTGCCATCGATCGGCAAAGTGGCCACATAGTTTATGGCCGACTGGATGGCTGCCGTGGCATCGCCTTCCCGCACCGGAACAAGCACTTTCACCGGCACATTTGGGATGGCCTTCTCGCCGGCCTGGTATCCCGCATATGAAAAATCGGGTATCCGGTTGCCCAGCGAATCGGGCACACTGGCCACTTCGCCACCCGCAATTTTCAATGGTTTAACAACTGGTTGCTGTGCCTGAACGATCAAGGCAAAACCTTGCAACAGCAGAAAAAACGACAAAACCTTCGCCTGGTTTTTCCATGCGAAGGTTTTGCTGATGTTTTTGTTTTTGAACGAATGATTCATAAACAGTATTTTTTTATCGGTTGTACGATTGAATGCACAACAATGTCCATTTCAATCCAAAGATCTCAGTTCTGCGTTTATTTTTTCTTTGCTTCGCGAACCCTTTCTTCCCATTCTTTACTCAAGGTTTTCAGGTCGTACCCGCGACCCGACAAGTAATTGTTGATCCGGCCTTTGTACTTTCCGAACCAGCCGTGCTTTTCGTCGGAAGAACCCGCATCCATAGCATGTTCACGGGCTTCCACCAACCAGTCATAAATTTGCTGCTTTTCCTCCTGCGTCAGGTGGGGAATCATCTCCTGGTATCCACCGTATGTAATGGGAAGAACCCCGTAAGTCATGCCATTTTTTACGCCTTCAATTTGTTCGCTGTTCAGCTCTTTGGACAGGTTTTTCAGGTATTGCTTGTGCAATTTGGCCAGATCTTTATCTGCCTTTTTTTGAATTTTTTCCACTTTGGCGGTGGCAGCCTCCTTGTTGTGACTTTCCTTTTTTACTTGTTCTTTGGCCGCTTTCGCCCCATCGTGAATACCATTCAAATCGTAATATTGCTGGGCAATCAGGTCACGTACCCGGCCGAATTTGGCTTCATCCTGAACATTTAAGTCGTTGACGATCTTTTCGGCCCGCTTGCTTACCACTTCCCAGTAAGCTTCGTCGGCATGTTTTTTCGTTGAAACCTTCTGCGCGCTCGCCAGGCCCACTGTCAACAAGAAAAAAACGATTGTAGTTAAAGCTATTTTGTTCATCATTTTGATTTTTTACTATTTCTGAAAAATTGATTTTAGATAGGCCACATTGGCCCCGAAATTCCCGCGTACATCGTGCGGATTATTGGCGTCGCGCGAACGCTCAACCAGCAACCAGCCGCTCCATCCCATTTTATCCAGCACTTTCTTCACTTTCTTCATATCGATTTGCGGATCGTTTTGCAGCCAAACCCCATCTTTATTGGTGCAATGGATCTGGGCAATCCGATCCTTTCCTAAAATTTCGAGCTCACGGTAAAGGTCGCGCCCGGCTGACAAAGGATTCGAAAAATTGAAACTGATCTTGATTGCCGGAGAGCCAACATCTTCCAGCAATTTCACTTCTCCTACGGCATCCAGGTCGGTTTCAATGGCGATGACCACACCGGCAGCTTCGGCTTTTTCAGCGACCACCTTCAGCCGCTCAACAATGGCTTCGCGCCGTTCGGGATATTTTTGCAAATCGCCTTCCACCCCCATGGGCAAAAAGCCCACTTCCACGCCCATCAGCACCATCGTATTGATGCAGTCCTGTACGGTAAGGTCAACCCCTTCGCGGGTAGGGAACGACTGCGAGTAAAAGCCGGTCATGGCCAGCGAGCTGATTTCGAGCCCCAAAGCACTTACTGTGTCCAGATACGCTTTGCGCACCACCGGATCGACCAGTTTGTTGGCAAAAGTCGGACGGTTTCCCAATCCGCCCATGTCCACTTCCACCCCATCGGCGCCCAGCTCTTTAGCCAACGGGAAAGCGCTGATTTTTTGCCGTTTCAGGATCATCAGGTCCACCACACCGATCTTGTATGGCTGAGCGTTTTTCTTTTTTACCTGAGTTGCCGCTAATTCATTCGAGACCATTAGCAAAACAAGAGTTAGGGCAAAAAGAACCGCCGGATATATTTTTTTTCTTCGAAACATTTTCATTTTCTGAAATCAGGTATTGTTTTATTGGCTTTTCAGACAAATTTTCATAGGACAATCTGCCTGATCAATCATCCTTTATGGGTGTTGACTATCGTTGGTTCTAAAAAAAGAGGGAGGCTAAAAAGGTTTTGAACCGTCATCCTGAAATTGTTTCAGGACCTACGCCGGGTTTCCAGATAAGATTGAAGATTCTGAAATAAATTCAGAATGACCCTTTCTGTAAGTTTTTAGTCTCCCCCATTTTCAAACTATCAAACTAATTCTACAACAGACCGTCTTTTTTGTCTTTCAGCGTGTCGTAGTTGTTTCTCAGGTCTTGCCAGTTGATACGGATACGCGGATCAATACCATTGATGTATTTTTCAATGTTGGTATATCCGTCGCCGTTCAGGTCGCCATTGGCATCCGACGGATCGTTCGGATTCAGGCCGAATTGCTTTTCCCATGCGTCAGGCATCCCATCTTTATCGGTGTCCACGTAAGGTGTCCCTTGATATTCAGGATAACCACCCACTTGCGAAACATCCGTAATAATTCCCATTTTGTAAGAATCTTCCGGCAAACGACGATGTTTAAACTTAGGCACATCCTTCGTGCTAACTTTCTTCTCGTATTCAACCACACCGGTTTTTACAACGCGTGAAATACGCTGGTCAACCGGGTCGCGGCGCGGCAGGGTGGCGCCGGCATTATCCAACACGTAACCGAAAGCATCGGTAGTTGGCATAATGGTCAGGTACGGCATATCGAACGGACGGTGCCAGTAAACCATTTCTTTGTAAGCGCCCAGGCTGTCGGCCAGCAAGGTTTCGGCATAACGGTTATCGGGGTCCTGTTGGTCTTCGAGCTGGATACCACCCGCCCAGTTGTCTTTGGTTACCCGTTCATTTCCTTCAACAATGTTTCCGTGTACATAAGCTTTTCCGTAAACCCGTTCTTTCAGGGTACTGCGTCCCGATTCGGGTTTCAGGATACGGTATCCGACCGGACGGTCAACCCGAGTAACCGGACCAGGCTTGAAGTAGTTATTGATGATGTTGTATTTGGCTGTGTAGTCGCCGCCATCTACCGAACGGTGCATCCAGTTAAACACGACGTTATTCACAAAGTTGAAAGTACCGTTCCAGCCGATCGACGGGTTGCGGCCCGTGTTGTTGGCCCACAGGTTACGGATGAACGAGCAATTTTCGCCGCCAAGAGTACTGCCAAACGAGTGGTTCCAGGTATCCAGGGCTTCGGAGAAGATGGAATTCTGGATGGTAATATTCACCGTTGGCAATTTGAGGTCGGCTTTTCCGGTTCCTTCATTCCACATGTGGCGGTAAATCGACATGTTTTCGTCCAGACCCCAGCTTGCCGAAACGTGGTCGATCATGATGTTGCCCACAGGGTTTCCGCCAATCGCATCGTCGCGACGGCCCACCCAGGTGTCGCCACGGCGGAAACGCATGTGACGAATAATCACATCGTGTGTGTTGATCCAGAAACTTTCGCCTGCCAGGCAAACACCATCTCCCGGCGCAGTTTGTCCGGCAATGGTGACGTAAGGAGCACGAACAATGATTGGACGTTCGAGTTTGATGATACCCGAAACATTAAACACCACGATACGGGCGCCACCGGTTTCGCAAGCTTCGCGCAGCGTGCCAGGACCGCTATCGGCCAGGCTGGTCACCGTAATTACTTGTCCGCCACGGCCACCAAAGGTGTACATACCGCCACCTTCGGCACCCGGGAAACTGGGTATTTCGGACTGTGGCAAGTCACTTGGACGGCCAGCCCAAGGGATGTACGGGCGACCTTCAGCCGCTTCTTTTTCAACAATAGGCAGTGCTTTTTCCCAGGCAATATCCGATAACCGGTAGGTTTCGTCAATCAACTCCTGCGAAGCTTTTTTGTCTTCGTCTGAAATGGTTGGATATTGTGCCTGAACGGTTGTTATTGCACCAAGCATCAACAAAACACAAATCCCTGTAATCTCTTTAAACTTCATATCTTAATAATTGTTAATGGGTGATTCTTAAAAAAGCGATAGCAGGAAATTCCTGCTATCACCCATGATTTTTTATTCTGAAATTATTCAGCTAAGGGGTCAAAGGTACCGGGGTTACCGTAGTAATCATCCCAGCCAATAGTCTGAAGCAAGTAAGGTGATTGTTTCATCACATTTTCTTTCAAACCAAGGAAGTAATACTTACTTAGGTAAGTAACTTCAAAGCGCGGACTGGTTGGATCCAACTGGTCGTTTTCAATACGGGCCAGGTTGGTGTCGTAGAAGTTGTCCAACAACGCGATCTGTGCGTCAAAAGCAGCATCAGCAGCATTCGGGTTTACAGCAATACCTTCACGGGTTACCAGGCTTGAATTGTAGCTCGGACTGGCAGGATTGAAGACGTCATTTGACAAACCGGAAGAACTTTTCAGGTAAATCTCCGGTTTAATACCCAAAATAATACCGTGGTGACGTTTTCCGTTGAAAGGTTCAACACCTAAACGAGCGCAGGTATTGTTATTGATGGTAGCATCATCGTTCCAGAGCATCCATCTTCTCATGTCTTCAAAGCGTTTGCCTTCGTAAGCAAATTCAATCTGACGTTCGTACAGGATTTCACGGAACAAACCATCACGGTCCAAACCGGCAGGAATACCATAGTTTCCATCTGCGCCGGCAGGGATGCCCACGCGGCTGCGGATAGCTTTCAACCCGTCATACCCTTCATTCAAATTGCCAATCCCAACCGCAGCTTCTGCCAGGTTAAGCACTACTTCGGCAAAACGCATTTCGATATACGGTGAGGCCGAACGGGCAAATTTATCGGTAGCGGTAAATTCAGCTGCAGGGTTTGTGCGTTTACGAACATACACGCCTGTATTTACACGGCCTGAATATTCGGCAAATCCCTGACCTTCTTTTCCTGCATTAAAAGCAGCTTCATCTTTAAACCATTGGTAGCTCCATACCGTGTAGGCAGCATCTTGCTTGTACGGCCAAACCACACCATTGAAGGCAAAGGTGCGATAGAAACGCGGATCGCGATCTTTGTAGAATTTCAACGGATCGTACGTAAAATCGGTGCTTTCGCCCGGACGTTTTCCGTCTTTCATCGGGAACAAGTCAACCATTTCGGCTGTAGCGCCATAACCGCCACCACCCTGTGCTTCTTTCGGACGGGCATTTTGTTCCCAGGCATTGTTCTTTTTGTAAGAATCGGTGGTAACCGTATTGTGCAACACGGTAATTACCGCTTCGCTTGTTTTGGGAGTTACGAAAATTTTCTCCCAGTTTTCGGCACGGTTACCGGTGCCGTCAGCCAATCCAAAGCCATTAGCCTCGAGCAACTGTTTTGCAGCCAGGTTGGCATCGTAAGCAGCTTGCCAGCGTGCGCCATCATCATTCCGGTTGAACAACGGACTGGCATAAGTTAACAGCACGCGACCTTTCAGAGCAGCAGCAGCACCCGAAGTGATGCGTCCCCAGTTTGAATCGTTCCATGATCCGGGCAAACCGGCAATGGCCAGATCAAGATCTTTTATGATCTGCTCAATACTCTTTGCGGTTGAACTCCGTTGAATTGCCAGGTCGGATTGGGTAATATCCCCTTCACCAAGAATAGCATTCTGGGCTGTCAGTACGATTGGAACACCGCCATAAGTACGCACCAGATTAAAATAGTGCCAGGCCCTCCAAAAATACACTTGAGCTTTTAGCGGAGTCTTCTCTTCTTCTGTCAATGTCCCTTTATCAATATTATCTAGGAACATATTGCATTCGCGTATTTTGGCATAAGTACCACCTGTTGAACTTCCGAAAAAATAATCGTTCACATTGGGTTTCATCACTTCTGAAAGTTGGGTGAAATGGGCCGAACCAACAAACTCTTCTGTCGATTTGCTGAAATCATCCGAACCACCGGATGTACCAGAGGGCAGCGAGAGATAATAAACGTAATCCACTTTTGCCTGTGCAGTCTGCACATCACTGTAGATCTCTTCGTTGAACCCGCTGAAGTCCTTTTTTTCTACCAGGAACTCATCGTCGCAGCCTGTAATCAGGGGCAACAACATCATTCCCCATAAACTTTTCTTAAAAATATTTTTAAGTATCATAGCAATATTCTGTTATTGGTTAAAATGAAAGGTTTACACCCAAAGTTACTGATCGCAGCGTTGGATAAGCACCGTAGTTGCTGAAGGTGTCCATAAATTTCTCCGGGTACGGGTTATGGAAGCTGATCAGGTTCATCCCCGTAAGGCTGAAACGACAACCACCAATGTTCAGTCTGTTCAGCAAGCTTTTGGGCAAGTTGTAGCCCAAAGTAACATTTCTCAGGTGCATGTTGAACGAGTCGATTTGCCAGAAGTTGGAAGTTACGCTGTTGAATGTGCTCTGGTACATGTTCGGATATTTACCGTCCACGTTTCCGGTACCGGGAATTTCAGCACCATCGGCATCCAAAACCGGCAGGGAGAACATGTCGTTCCAGAACACCGGAACGTTGGTATAGTCAGCACGTTTTTCATTTACATATTTGGCTGTTCCTGGTAATTCAGAGAATCCGCCCCATGAAGCTGCAATTTGTGCAGTCAGGCTCAGACCTTTCCAGTTACCACCAAAGTTCAGCGAAAATCCATACGGATTACCGGATCTCTTCGATAATTGAATCATATCGTTACCATTGATAATGCCATCAGGACCCGCATAAGAACCATCGGCATTTTGTTCACCACGAACGTCGCGGTAATACAACATACCCGGTTTCAAGTTATCCACATTGTTGTTAAATACACTTGTAATATTGTAGTCAGCTACATATGCGTCGATGTCGGCCTGGGTGCGGAACATGCCCAAGTAGTCGTATCCCCATTTACCCCGGTCAACCGGTCCATCAGGATATTGGTCCATATAACCAATGATGGCTGGCCAGTCCTTCTTCCGGTAGCGGGTATCGCTCCAACCAGTATTCAGTTTCACAAAATAGCTGGCATCCGAGCCGATTTTATCTTTCCAACCAACAGAAATTTCAATCCCGTAAGCATCAATGGCGTCATAGTTTTCGGCAGCCAGGTTACCTCCAACGGTTACCGGAACCAAAGCATCACGTTGTGTCAGCATTTCCGTGTTACGGTCAAAGTACCCATCGATACTGAACGACAATTTGTTATCCAGGTATTTACTGTCGATCCCCAGGTTGTACTTGGTACTTTTGTCCCAGGTTGCATTGTAGTTGGGAGCGGCTTCCATCTTGAGGCCCCAGCCAATATTGGAAGAAGTACTGGTTCCAAATACAGCGCCTTTGTTATTTTGGTAAGTATAACGCTGTCTCCATAACCAAGCCTTGGTATTATCTTTACCCAGGAACCCGATAGAACCACGAATTTTCAGGAAGTCAATCCAGCTAACTCCTTCAAAGAAATTTTCTTCGGAAATGACCCAGCCTGCAGAGAATGACGGAAATGTTCCCCAGTAGTTTACCGGAGCAAATTTGGTAGAAGCATCCGAGCGGATCAGGAACTCGAACAAATACTTATCGGCATATGAGTAGTTAAAACGACCGATATAAGACATTAAACCGGATTCAGTACGGGTGGTTTGTCCATCGGGCGATCCTGTTGCTGTGTTTGATTGTCCGTTGGTGAATGATAACACATCATCTTTGTAATAGCGGACCGTTTCGGTTTCAGCTTCTGATTTTTCCCAGGAATAAAGGGCGCTGATATTGTGTTTCCCAAAAGAACGTTCATAAATGGCGTACAGGTTCAATTGGTAACTGTCGGAACGAACACCATCGCGCAACAAGCGGTTACCGTTTTTAACCGTATAAGTTTTAGCAGAACCGGCAATGTCTCCTTCATACAAGTGACGACCGGAACCTGAACGTTCGGTAAAATAGTAAGCCGTATATTGAGAACCGTTCTGATTGTACAGATTGGTGCTAATCCCTTTTGAGTAAGCCATTTTCAGTTTCAACCCTTTCAGCGCTTTGCTCCAGCCAAAATCGTATTCAACGGTTGTATTCAAACGCATATTGGTTGGCTTATTGTGTTTCGTGTCGCCCAGGCGCTCAATCTCAAAGAAGTTGTACCGGATAATATCATTGTCCGTCCTGTTGTTTAACGGGCCATAACGCATGGTCGGCAATTGCTCCCCTGTAGGCATTCCATTTTCATCATAAACGTTAACATAAGCAGGAACGTAATAGGGAGTTGTCAACAAAGTGCTGTAGTCATTTTCGTCAACCTCACCACCAATTTTATTGAAGGTTTGCTTTTTTTCACTATAATCACCCGAAACTTGTAAAGCTACCTTAAGGTTCGAAGACACCTTAATATCGGCGCCTGCACGGTAGTTCCAACGCTCATAATCCAGCGAACTCAGGTTACCATCCTGGGTGAAGTAAGAAATACCTGCAAAGTAAGTTGCATTTTTCGAACCACCGCTCAGGTTTACGTTATGCTTCATACTTCCGCTTGAAGTCCATGCATCTTCCAGCCAGTCATAATTCAAGCCTCTCATGGTCTCCAACTCATCCGCCTGGAAAAAGTCGTATGTTGGATTGGATGTTTTGTTTTTTCCGCTGGGGCCCATGTAGCGGTTGTAGAAAACACCGTAATCGTAAGCGCTCAACATTTTTGCACGCGAAGTTTCGTCGTTGAAGGTAAATTGGCTGCTCACCGAAATTTTCGGAGCCCCTTCCTTTCCTCTTTTTGTTTTTACCAGGACAGCACCTTGCGACGAACGGGCGCCGTAAATAGCAGCTGCGGCATCCTTCAGAACCGAAATACTTTCAATCTCGTTAGGATCGAGGTTATTAAAAGCTTCTTCGTCGGCCACGAAATCGTCGATCACATAAATCGGGCTGGTTGTACCGCCATCTTTTGAAAGGGTAAACGGGCTACGGATAGTTAAGGTCGCTGCTACCCCCGGACGGGTTTGGCCGCCGCTTACATTAAGGCCGGTTACCGTGCCCTGAAGGGCAGCACCCAGGTTACCCACCGGAAGATCTGTAATCTCGGTCGGGTTAACGGTTGAAACGGCACCAGTTACGTTTTTCATTTTTTGGGTACCGTAACCAACAATCACCACTTCGTCCACTTCTTCGAAGGAAGATTCGAGGGTGACCGAAATATTGGTTTTCCCGGCAACGGGAACTTGTTGCGATTTCATGCCCACAAACGAGAACGTCAGGATCGCGTTGCTATCCACGTTGGTGAGGATGTAATTCCCGTTCACATCGGTAATGGTACCGGTTTGCGTACCTTCAATCACGACGGTAACGCCGGGCATGGCCTGGTCGCTTTCGTCGGTAACTTTACCGGTTACAGTAATCCGTTGTTGCTGGGTACGGGCCGCTTCTTTGGTCTGGTCAGCCGTCAGCAAAATCATTTTATCGTTGAAAATTTTGTACGAAATGTTTTGCTTGGCAAACATTTCCTGAAGAAGTTCATCGATGGTCCCGTTTTCCACATTCACACTTACACGGCGGCTTACGTCCACCTGCTCGTCCTGAAAAAAGAACCGGAATTCGCTTGATTCTTCAATTTCCTTCAGTACATCAATAATCTGCCGATTATTCAAATCGAAGGAAAACTTGGTTGCCTGCGAGTAAACCGATGCGGAAACCTGCATCAGTCCTAAAAACAGGATCACAATTGTCAGTTTCATTTTGAATAATAATTTACGCAGCATCCCTTGCGGAGGGAAGGCCGCACTTTCACTTTTTTTCATAAATTCGTATGATTTTAGTTTATAAATGGTGTTACAGCACCGTTTCATTAAATTCTTTCAGGTCGGCGAATGTTACAGCATTTGCCGGCTTTTTGTTTTGTCTGTACTTTTCACTCCTTTTTTATGACTTTCATAACTTTTTAAAGATTTTGATAGTTTGGTCTGTTATTTCATATCTGATTGGTAAAGTATGCTGAATAATTTCCAGGATTTCCAGAATCGTTTCATTTTTGATGGTACCGGAATAGTGGTACTTCAAAATATCTTTGTCCTCCACCAGGATGTCAACCCCATACCGGCGCTCAAGCAATACGATCAGGTCACCCAGACCCATGCGGATGAACTCCAGCCGGTTTTCTTTCCAGGAAGTGTAAAGTTTGGTGTCCACTTCTTTTACATTCACCGATTTTTGCTCCCGGTTGTACACCAGTTGCTCGCCCGGGTTCAGCTGGACTTCGCTTCTCAGGCGAAGATTCCCGGTTGAAACAATCCGGACCGCTCCTTTTTCCAGGGTGGTGGCAACAGTATTTTCAGAACTATACGCTTTTACATTGAATTCGGTGCCCAGCACTTCCACATCGTAGGTACCAGTGTGAACGGTAAACGGCTTTTTTTCGTTCCGTGTAACCCTGAACCAAGCTTCACCATCGAGAATTACCTCACGCTGATTAGCCTGTTGATCAAAGGCATATTTCATTTCTGAACCGGCATTCAGAAACACCTCGGTTTGATCGGGTAGAATTATTTTCGAAATCGATCCATGAGGAGCTGAAGCTGTTATATAAGCCGGAGTTTGATCGGTTGCCTGATAAAATAAAATCCCTCCGATAAATATACCGATGACTAAAACGGCGGCCAATTGAGCAACTCGGTTCCAGTTTACACCTGTAATTTTTTTTGTTTCTTTTTCTGTTTGTTGGGTATTGGCAATAAATTTTGCCCATTCTTTTTCTGTTTCGGCCTGCTGCGAAGCATCGCGCAGAGCCACTTCCCACAGATCTTTCACCTCGGCAAAGTAACGGGCATTGGCTTCCGACCTTCCTATCCAGTCTGACAACTCCTGCATGCCTTGCTCATCCAACTCCCCGTCCAGATAGGCTATGATCTTTAATTTAATTGACTTTGTCGATTCCATAATTTTGCTTTCCATTGCGAAGACACTTCACCTGCACCTTACCCTACCACCAGAATTATTTTTTTTAGAAATTTTTGAAAAGAAACAGAATCAGCACACTCATATACTCGGCTAGTTCGGAACGAAGTACCCGCATGGCTTTGGCAATATACTTTTCAACCATCTTAACTGAAATCCCCATGTGCTCAGCAATTTCCCGGTTGCGAAGGTCTTTTTGACGGCTAAGCACGAACACTTCGCGACATTTCTCGGGCAGTGCACTTACTACTTCCCTGATTTTTTCATCCAATTCCAATTCCAGCAAACTATGAAATGGATTATTAAAATCGGTATAAACTTTCCTCTCCTGGGTGTCAATTTGCCCAACAAGCCGGTCGTGTACCGATTGCCTGATATTCATGTGGCGGAAGTGGTTGAGCGATCGATTGCGCACTGCCTGAAAAAGATAAGCTTTGGGAGAAGCTTCAATAGTTAAGGTTTCGGATTTTTCCCAGAGATTCATAAAAGCATCCTGCACAATGTCCTGTGCTGTCTCCATGTCGCCGGTAAATTTGCAGGCAAATAGCGTCAACCGTCCATGGTATTGGAAAAATAACTCCCGGTACGCCTCCAGGTCGCGCCTCTTTAAACCGATTGCCATGTGCTTGCTGTTTCCGAGCATGATCCTATTTTAACACTTTAAACTGAAAACTCCCTTGTCCCAAGTCTTCCTTGATACGGTCAACCATGAAAGACATCTGTCAAATTCAACATTGCCAAGATTTATACCGCCCAAATGTAATCGTTTACATTTACATATCAAACTAAGCACAAAACTTTTAACACAATCTGTTTTCTTTGATCATGTAATCGTTTTTAACACAAATGCTTTACAATTTCCGGAAGTCGGAAATATGCTTCTAAAACACATTTTTTCACCCGGTAAATCAAGATGGCAAGACTATTAGATTTTAATGCCCGTTGAAAAGAACATACAGTCCGATCATGACCGCAATCAGGGCAGCCCACAGCCACAAAACTTTTCGATCGGGTCGGCCAAGGTCGCCATAGTCGAAATGAGGCCGGGCTTCGGCCTCTTTTTCAGAAAGTGAGATCAGAAAAGTAAGCACAGCCAGAAAAACAAAGATGAAAAAAGACAAGAGCAGAAAATGGGGCCAGAAGGCATATTGCTCTTTCGGGAATATCCAGAGATAGAAAATCCCGGTGCCAATGCTGATGATTGTCCCAACCGATAAGGTGAAATTGACCGCCCGGGTAGTGGTGCGTTTCCACAAAACGCCGAACAGGAAAACCACAGCCATGGGAGGTGCAATAAATCCAAGGATTGCTTGGAAAATATCGAACAGGTTCAGCCCTTTGATGCTGTCGATGGCCAGAGTGAGCACAATGGAAATAGCGGCGCCCAACACGGTGACAATCCGTCCAATCGTGATGATCTGCTTTTGAGTGGCATCGGGCTTGTGCTTTTTCACGTAAATGTCCATCGTGAACACGGTGCTCAGCGAGTTGAGCGCCGAGTCGATGGTGCTCACCAGCGCGGCAATCAGCACGGCCATCACCATACCGATCATGCCCGAAGGGAGTAAACGGGTTACCATGGTCATGTAGGCCTCATCGGGATTTGAAAGGTTCGGGAACAATACAAAGCAGGTGATCCCGGGAATGATAAACAGGGCCACATCCAGAATTTTTAGCCAACCGGTAAAGTTGGCGCCCAGCTGACCTTGCTTCAGGTTTTTTGCTCCCAGCACCGATTGCACCATCGACTGGTCGGTACACCAAAACCAAACCCCCATCACCGGGTAGCCCAGGATGATGGCCAGCCACGGATAGTTGGGATCATCTGCCGGGAGCAACAAGTTCCAGTAATGCGAAGGCGTATTTTCGAAAATAGCCATCGGCCCTCCGGCTTTCACCACGCCAACCACCGTCAATACCAGCGAAACGGCAATCAGCAATCCCATTTGGAACACATTGGTATAGGCAATGGCTTTCAAGCCACCGGCAATGGTGAAAAAAGCGGCAATCATCACCAGAATGATGACTGATATCCACAGCGGCAAATTAAGAATCTGCCCCACCAGGATGCCCCCGGCAAACAAGGTCAGGGCAAGCCATGAAATCAGGATAGTAATCAGCGTGTACCAGGCCAGGATATTGCGGGTGGATTGACCGAAGCGCTTGCCCATAAACTCGGGCAATGTTTGCACACGCGCGCCCAAATATCGCGGAGCAAACACCATAGCCAGCAAAAAGATAAACACAAATGCGTACCAACCAAAGTTTCCGGCAACCACACCGGTGGTGTATCCAATACTGGCCGAAGCAATCAGCATAGAAGGGCCCACGTTGGTCCCCCACATGGTTAACCCGATGCTGGACCAGCCCAGCGAATGCCCGGCCAAAAACAAGTTTTCGCCTTCCTCGCGTTTTTTAATAAAGCTGACCCAGTAGCCAATGCCAATGAGTACCACCAGATAAATGACAACGACAATAAAATCGATGGGTTGTAAAAAACTATTGATGCTCTCCATGTTGTTCGTTTAGAATGATTAGTCAGGTTTTTGATTAAGGTTTAGAGCGGAATGTCTTTCAGCAAATCATTAATTTTTACCGGCATACCGGTTTTCAGCGAAAGTTGCATGGCCTTCAGCACGGCAATGGTGCCGATACCTTCTTTCAGGTCGGGATAAGCCGTTTGGCCGCTTTCCAAACAATCGGCAAAATATTCCAGGTAATTTTGATACTCGCCGGCATGGTGCGATTTTCCCTCGAAACGGAAGTAGTACTTCAGCTTATCTTCGAAAGTGATCAGTTTTTCCTCGCCGGTTTTATCGGTGATGGCATAGCGAAGATCCATGTAGTCGGCCTGGCTGCATCCTTCTGTGCCACGCAGAATACAGGTCATCTCGCTTTCGCGTCCGGTGGGCTGGATGGGGCACGAATACGTCCCGCTCACCCGGGCAATACGCCCGTCGGCAGCCTTAAAGATGAAATGCATGGTATCTTCATTTTTCAACCCTCCCACTGCCCCATTGGGACTCAACATACCGTAGCCCATCACTTCCTCCAGGTCGGACAGATACCAGCGCACCAGGTCAACCGGGTGGCTTAATCCGCCAAACAGCCACATAAAACTTTCCTGCAACGACCAGCGTTTGCCCAAAAACCAACGGTGGTCAGCATTATATTGTGCCTCCACGGTTACCAGCTCACCAATTTCGCCTTTTTCAAAATCGGCACGCTGTCGTTTCATGGGTTCAAAAAAACGGGAGCTTTGTCCCACAAATACCTTTTTACCGGTTTGTGCCGAAACAGCCAGCAATTCGGCTGCCTCGCCCAGCGAATCGAGCAACGGCTTGGTGCAAACCACATGTTTGCCATGCTGCAAGGCCATTTTAATGTGGGTAGCATGAAGGTGGTCGGGCGTGTAAATGCCGATGACATCAATCTCCGGATCATTCAACATGTCTTCATAGTTCGTCGTATAGTTATGAAAATCGAACTCCTTTGCCCGTTGCTTGCAAAGATCCTCATTCCTGTCGCAAATCGTGCGCAACTCCCATTTTTCACTCTTCAGGGCTGCCGACATGGTGCTGCGTCCTTCTCCCAATCCTAAAATTCCTAATCGAAGCATATTAAAAAAGTTTCAAGTTCCAAATTTCAAGTTTCAGGTTACGTCATGCTGAACTTGTTTCAGCATCTCACTATAAATGAAAAAGTTACCAACAAATGGCCAGTAACTAGTAGCCGGAAGCCAGTTCTTACCGGTATTTTTCCACAATTTTCAGCGCCGTATCAATATCCTTTTCCGATTTGAAATCGACATTGATGTGCAGCCCCTGGTTCCCAACGTTATCCAGCAGCGGTTCCAGTTCGTCAAGGGTCACCCAGTTGGCCATCACCGATTTGCCTCCGGCCAGGATGCGCTTGTACAGGTTGTACCAGCAGGGATCGCCGCCTTGGGGCTGTCCCACCCCGGGCGTCCACTGAATGGCGTTCAGCTCGTCAATTTCGAGCAAAGCATCCAGGTGGCGTTGGGCATCCACTCCGTCCAGGTGATAAAGCGTGTAGTCAATTTTTCGGCATTGTTCCCAAATATAAGGCTGAACAAATCGCCGGAAGTCTTCTTCCGAAATCATGATGGACAGGTCGCACTGCAACTTGGAAACCTTGCCGGGCCCCCAGATGGAAAAATAGCAAAAAGCCATTTCATCGCCTTCTCGGATGATGTTGTAGATGCGGTCGAACACCTCTAAATACACATCGTTCACTTGCTGCAACTGTTGCTCCAGCCCTTCGGGGTCCATGATCATGTCCATCATCACTTCGCTGGTTCCGCGAATGCTGGCTAGCACATCCAGTCCTTCCACCAAATCGGGGCAACCCACATAGTAGCGGTTGGTCGAGTTTACTTTGCAGGCTTTCAGCAAATCTTCGTGCAATTTCCAGTACCGGTCATTTTCATTAAACGTGAGGTTAAGTTCTTTGCCTTCCAGATGTTTGATCCAGATGGTATCCTCGCCACCATCGAGCACCGCGCCCATCATGGCAGCCAGCGAGCCCGGCCCCAGGTGCGTGTTGGCCACCGGCAGGATGTCGGCTTTAAACGAACTGCGCGACAACTGATAATGCAGGTTTTCGGCCCGCCATTTCGGGTCGAACCACAATTGCTGCAAGTCGCGGACCGGTGCGGGCGACGGCACCACTTCATGCGGGTCGCCCTCCTTTTCCAGGTGTTCCCACATGCTCAGCACAATGCCTTTTCCGTTCCACCAATCGATGTAGCGTTTTTTGGATTCTTCCCAGTTGGCTTTCCATGTTTTCATAGTCGTTTGAGTTTTGAGTTTCACGTTCCAAATTCCAGATTCAGGTTCAGGTTGTGGACTAAAGGCCTCTCCTTCAATATTGGAAATTGGTTATTTAATATTCGTTATTTTCTATTTCGAAAAAGAGTTCTGCTCCTTCGCGGTTAATTTTCACGACCACAATTCACTTAAAATACTATTCCGAAGTCCAGCGTAACCATCATCAAAAATCAACTCTTCAGTTTTTGCCAGATCCATCTCATCCGTATTGCTTACCGGATGCGGGTAAACCGGGATTTGTGCGCCCAATTTCACCCAAACCGGCATTTCATCCAGCGGACACTCAAAATTGTTCAGCCAGCAGTTTCCTTCCATTATTTTTCCACTGAACAGGTTCACCCAGCTTCCTTCGGGCAAGTAAATATCACGGGTGTTTTTGCTGTTCATCACCGGGGCCACCAGAAAATCGTCGCCGAAATAATACTGGTCGTCGATGTGCCAGCACATCCTATCATGAGGGTGATGAAAAATCAACGCCCGCAACACCGGAAAACCTGTTTTGGTTGTCTTTTCACTCTGCTCCAACAAATATGGAATCAATGCGTAACGCAGTTTCAACCATTTGCGGACGATTCCCGAAATAGCCGGATATTCATACGGTTCACGCTTTGATGTGCCATGATAACGCAGGTGCGACGAAAACACGCCAAACTGGGTCCAGCGAACATACAGATCATCGGGAATGACGGAGTTCATAAAATCTGGCACCCCGTGAAAGCCCGGCACATCATGGCTCCAAAAGCCAAAGCCCGACAAACCGATGTGCAAACCACCTTTCAGCGAACCGGCCAGGCCATCCCACGAGCAAGCCGAATCGCCTCCCCAATGCAGCGGATAACGCTGACAACCAGCCCATCCGGCGCGCGCCCAAACAATGCCGTCGCCGGTAACTTCTTTGGTAACTTCGAATGCCGCCTTTTGATACAACAACGCGTACAGGTTGTTGAGCAGTTCGGGCTTCATGGCGTGATATTCCGCATCCAGGTGGATATCTTCCCCAAAATCGGTTTTTATACACACCACGCCCATGTTCAGCAGGTTACGCAACAAATCCTTGTACCATTCCACTGCTTTCGGGTAAGTAAAGTCGATGGTTCCTGCATAATCCAGCGCGCTGAAATTGGAGCCGCCCTGCTTTTCCGTTTTCTTCAGGATGCACATGTATTTGTTTTCCAGCGCCTCATCGTGTTGCTCAGCTTGGGCGGCAATGTACGGCATTTGCCACAAGCTCACCTTAAAACCATCGTCCCGAAGTTTGCGGATGAATTTTCCCGGTTCGGGGAACCGTTCGGGGTTGAACTTCCACTCGCACAGCCAATCGGTGCGGAACCAGCCGGTATCGAGGTGGATCACATCGCAGGGAAAATCTTCCTGTCGCAACCGGGCGCAGATTTGCTCCACTTCGTCAGCAGAAAAGTAAGTCATGCGGCTCATCCAGGTGCCAAAACTCCATAGCGGCAACATCGTTGGAAAGCCGGTCAGGCGACGGTATTCGTACAGAATTTCTTCAGGAGTATCTCCGCCGATCAGGAACACATCCATCGCCGGCTCTTCGGTAAGCAACTGCACCGAGCGGGTGGAATGTTCGGCCAGCGAAAACTTACTGTGCGCCGTGGTGTGCATAAACAGGCCGTACATCCGGCTCGAAAGATAAAACGGAATATTTTTGTAGGTGCGGCGGTTGTTTACTCCCTGCCCATCCTGGTTTTTCAGTTGAAACGTGTGCCCCGACAAATCCATTTTGGTGAAACGTTCGCCGGTGCCGACAAATTTTTCATCCGCGTCGGCATGAAACGACATGGTGGTGCGGCGCCACTGTCCTTCCCGCTCCACGCACGCCAGCGCAAAAGCATCGTGACGCGCCGGAAAAAACTGGTCGTAGGCACTCAGTTCGACTTCCTTTTTCCCGTCAGGCAGGAAAGTCATTTCCAGCGATTCGCACGGAGGAGGCAACAAGTCACTCCAATGATCGATGACGATGGGTTTCCGGTTGTGCCGGGCCCGGATCGTTCCGTTGGAATCCTTCACCAACCATTCGTCTGCGTGTTTTTCAACTGACAAAGCCACAATTTTCAATCCCGGGTCAATCGCCAGCATTTCCGAATCGGGCATGGACTGACCATCAAAAGCCACCGACAAGCGCAGTATTTTTTCGCCATAGGCCCTCAACCGCAACTCATAGTTTTTGCGGTCAACCGTCAAATCCGGTTGCATATCGTTTCCCGGAAGCTGCTTTTGGAATGGAATTTCAAAAACCACATCCGTCTCGTCAACCCGGGCATCAACGGGCATGCAGGTTTTCCACAAGCTTTCTACACCCAAAAGGTTGGGATCAAAGTCCAAAAAGTCGTAGAGTTGATAATTCGTTTGTTTCATATTCTGTGTGAATAATCGTTTTAATAGTTGAAAGCCAGACTACTGAATTTTCAGGAAGTTGAAACCGATTGGTCCGCCGTCGAGCAATTTGAACCGGATAGTATAAGTTCCGGCGTTGATGGTAGTTTGCGTGTCGGTGCGCAGACTTTTCAGCTTCTCGCCCGATGGCAGAAACTCCAGCGGCCCCTGCCACATGACCCGACCGTCGCGGCTCACGATGCTCATTTCTACCAGCAGTGATTTTTCAGTCGGGTTCAGATAACGGATTTCCAGCCCGTATTTCGAAGCCAGGCCGACTGAGAATTGCCAGCTCACGGCATCATTTTTTCCGGGAAGAAGTATCCCTTCCTTTCCAGCCAGTTCGGTTTTTCGGCTTTTTCCTGCCAGCGTGGCATCCTCCACCCGGTACGTCACCGTCTCACGCAGGTCGATGGCATCGTCCAGCTTGGTCACTGGCACCGCCGCCAGCATCATCAGTTTTAATTCACCGTCATTCGGGAATTGCACTTTTTCACCCACGGAAAAACGCTTGCGGTAAACAGGCCAGGTAGTTCCTCCATCTTGGTTAGTAACCACCGGCTGAGTGTTGTATTTAAAACCAGCAGGCGCTGCCACAGAATCCTTCAGGGCGAAATACAGGTCAGCATCTGCAGTAATTTTTAGCGACTTCAACTGCTCCGATATGAAACCATTTTGGGTTGCCGGTTGCAACCATTCCGCCCCGTACAGTTCGGAAGGAAGGGCGGCAAAACGCAGGTCAGCATCCGCAAAGCATTTATCGCCGGTGTTGAGCCAGGTTTTGGCAGCAAACAGGCCCGGCATGTTGCCCGACAATAACCTTTCGGAAGCCGGGGCCGGGTTTATCGTTTTATCGATAGTTGAAACGGCTATCGCCGAAATCACGGCCTGCCCGGCATCCACTTTCGGGAATGAAATTTTCAGCTTTCCACCGGCAGCCTTAGCTTGAAGCGTTTTTTTCAGCATCCTGTTAACCCCCGCCTCGCTCCAGATATCCAGCTTTTTCAGCATCACTTCATCGTTCACCGCCACATCAAACAAGCGCCAGCCGCTGCAATCCAATCCGCCGCCTTTGCCATACCAAGGTTCTGTAAAGAACAGTTCTACCTGGTACTCGCCGTCGGGCACCGGAAACTCGTACGAAAGTTTGTGCCGTCCGTAGCGGTAGCTTTGTAAAAGCGGCCAGTCGAGCGTGCCCTGCACCGGATCGTACGACTGCCGCTGGCTACCGTAAAACGCCGGAAGCCCGTCGTAATCATCGGTCCACGAACGGGATCCCCACGATTTTTCATCCGTTTTCCGCACATCGGCCATCCAGGTATTGCCCTCTGCGTCTATATAATCCGGCCCGCCGCAATTCACGCGGTACAGGTAATTCCGGTCAGCATCAGTCGTTAACGGTTCCACCTTTCCGGCCAGCTTTTCAATGCCCTCGGCTTCCGGCAGGTGGTGCAACACGATGTAATCTTCGGCCACCTTTTTCCCGTTTACATATCCTTCGGCATAAAATACATTCGTTTGAACATCCACTTCATTCCAAACAAAATGATTTCCCCTGCCGGGATTTGACTTTCGCCCGAATGAACGTGATTTCAACCCGTTGAACAGTTCCACTTCATCGCAATTGGAAAAGACCCGGATACCGCTTTTCACGCCGGGTTCGAGCCAACGATCGGGCCAGCTGTGCGACACAATGTAAACCATTGGTTCGGTTTCTTTGGGCGCATAATTGGCCCGGTACATATACCAGGAATCCAACGGTTCGCCCCAAATGGTGATAATGCCTTTGTAATTGACCGGCCCCAGGCGGTCCAGCTCGCGCATGCCTTCCCCACCCTGCGTGCGTCCGGGGTTTTCGTGCGAGGTGAGTAACCAGTGGTACTGTCCGCAGCATTGATCGCTAACCGATTCGGCCAGGCGAATTTTCGATTCCATGAGCAGGTTGAAACGGTCTTCGCTGTAAATGCCGTTCTGGTCGAATTCGCCCTCAGTGTGCAAATCGGCGCTTCGCCAGGCGCCATATTCCCCGTTGAGCAGTTGGCGGGAAATTTCTTCGGCATACAAATCAGGATTGCCGCCATAGGTACCCGACCAATTCTGAATCACATTCCAGTCGGTGCCGGTGCCCCCATTGCAAGTGGTGATCAGGCGCTGACTGGATGCTGTCGGGTCGAGTTGCCGGATGAGCTCGGAACATTCCTCGGCAAAATCGGTGGGCAGGGTGCTTTCGTTCTCAAGCCCCCACAAGATAACGGAAGGACTGTTACGTCGTTCCCGGATCCAGTCGGTCATCAACTGTTTAAAGTTTTTTCGAAAATCCGGATTGTCGAACCAGATGTGGGCGGCCATTTGCGGCCACCATAAAATGCCGTGACTGTCCCATTCGGCATGATAGCGCAGGTTGTGCGGCTGGTGGGCATCGCGAAACGAATTGTAGCCGGCAGCCTGCACCTGGTCCACGCGGGCCTGCACCTGTTCATCCGAAAAAGCATGGCTCTGCCCGATAAGGTGTTCGTACTCGGCCGTTCCGTTGATAAAAACCGGCTTCCCGTTCAGGTAGAAACGGTTGGTGGGGTTATCGCCAAAGATGTCCCATTTGATCCAGCGAATGCCGTACGGGGTTTTCAGCTCATCCACCAACTGCCCATTCTCATACAGCTCGGTGTGGACCGTATATAAATACGGATCGTCGAGCGACCACAAACGCGGATTTTTCAACGTGTTGAATGCCTGACGGACGGTGTCCATCTGCCCGACAGCCAGAAAAATTTCTTCTTCAGCCCGGGTGACCACCTTGCCTTTATCGTCTTTCAAACTGTTCACCACCCGAATGGAAACTTCATGTTGATGATAGTTTTTCACCTCGGTGGTGAGCTGGAGTGTCGCTTCTTCTTCCGAAATGTTTTCATCATTCCAGATGTGTACGCCAAAGGGTTCAATGCGCACCGGATCGGTGACAATGAGGTGTACCGGGCGAAAAATTCCCATGGGCTGGCTGCCTTCCGAAAAGCCCCACTCGGGACTGCAACCGCCGCACACCCAGGGCAAATCCCGAATATCAGCCGGGTGATCGGCACGAACGGCCAACAGGTTTTCACTTTCAGGTTGAATAAGATCGGTCACATCCAGGGTAAAAGAAGTGCGTCCTCCGGCATGATAGCCAATCGAATCTCCGTTCAACCAAACCGTTGCATACGAGCCAACGCCTTCGAACCAAAGAAAGTACCGTTTGCCTGGCTGCGGCTGGTCCACGCTGAATGTTTTGCGGTACCAGGCATAGCCGTGACGGTTTCCGTGGCGAAGACGACGGTAGCCCCCGTAATCGTCCCAGTTGTGGGGGACATCCACGTTCAGCCAGCCATCGGTGGCAAAATCCGGCTGTTGAAAGCCGGCAAATGCTGCGGACGACGAATCATCGGCAACCGTGAGCCAATCCGCATTCAGCAATTGCTGACGGCGAATGTTCGGTTGCTCCGTTTGGGAACAGGAGAACAGGCTCCCTGCCAAAAAAATCATTAAAAACAGGTGTAACCATTGCCGGCTGCTCCGGCCCAGGTTCGGCATTATCTTTCTGCTTTTCTGTGGTATCATTATTTTTTCAGTTCAAAAGTGTAGCTCTTCCCGGCTTCGGTTTGAAAGTCGTAGAGGAAGGTTTTCGGTGCTTTCACGCCCTTTAGTTTTGCTTTGGATGAAATCAGCGGGTCCTTGATCTCGTTGAGCTGATAAAACGGATTGGGATTACCACCTTTTGCAACCACCAAGGCAGTGCCGTCAGCCGACTGAACCGGTTGTTTCACCCGGATACGGCAGTTTCCGCCCAACGACGAGTGAATGGTGAATGTTTTGATTTTACCGTTCTCCCAGCTTAAGTCCACCTCGAAGCCGCCACGTGCTTTCAGCCCGTTGATTTCTCCTTTTTGCCAGCGATCGGGCAAAGCAGGAAGCAGGAAGATGTTGCCGTCGTAACTTTGCATCAGCATTTCGGCAATGCCGGCTGCACAGCCAAAGTTGCCGTCGATCTGGAAAGGCGGGTGGGCATCGAACAGGTTCGGATAGGTGCCGCCTGATTCTTTCCCTCGGTTGTTGCGCAAGGATGGCGACAACTGATCGCCAATCATTTTCAGCGCATGATTGCCATCCAGGATGCGAGCCCAAAGGTTCACCTTCCAGCCCATCGACCAGCCGGTTGACTCGTCGCCCCGGTAAACTAGCGAATTACGGGCGGCCTCGAACAGTTTCGGCGTTCGGAATGGTGAGATCTGGTTGCTTGGATGCATCGCATACAAATGTGAAACATGGCGATGCTTGTCGTCCACGCGGTCCCAGTCTTTGATCCATTCCTGCAACTGGCTGTGCTGGCCGATCTGCATGGGCGGCAGGCGGTCCTTAGCGGCAGCAAGCGAGTCGGCAAAAGCCCGATCGACCCCCAACATTTCCGAAGCCCGAATCACATTCGAGAAGAGGTCGAACACCAGCTGGTTGTCCATCGCGTTGCCCACTCCTACGTTAATCTTGGGCAGATAAGCGTTCTCGGGCGACACCGAAGGGCCAATCACCAGCCAACCATGTGTTGGCTCTTCAATTAAAATATCGAGCAGAAACTCCGCCGCCCCTTTCATGGCCGGGTAAGCGTCTTTTAAAAAGTCCTGATTGCCGGTGTACAGAAAATGCTCCCATACATGCTGGCACACCCAGGCGCCACCGGTGGGCCACAAGCCCGAACGCGCCCAGTCGATGGGACCGGTTACGCGCCAGATATCGGTATTGTGGTGAAGCACCCAACCACGAGCGTTGTATAGCTTGCGGGCAGTTTCCTGTCCGCTTTGCGAAAGCTCCTTCACCATTGTGAGGAAAGGCTCGTGCAGCTCCGACAGGTTGGTCAGTTCTGCCGGCCAGTAGTTCATCTCGGCGTTGATGTTGGTGGTGTATTTGCTGTCCCAGGGAGGTGTTACGCGATCGTTCCAGATACCTTGCAGGTTCATGGGCTGCGTGCCCGGCTGCGAGGCCGAAATCATCAGGTAACGGCCAAACTGAAAGTACAGACTGACCAGTTGCGGGTCGTCGCCCTCTTTAAATTGCTCAACGCGCTCGTTGGTTGGCAAAGCTGTGGCGGCGGTTTCACCCAAATCGATGGATACCCGGTTGAAATAGCGGTGGTAAATCGCTTCGTGTTTGGCTTTGGCCGTGTCAAAATCATCGTTCAACGCGGTTTTCAACATGGATGAAGCCTTTGCTAAACCGTCTCCGCTGATGTTATTATAATTCTTAAAGTTCGAAGCGATGGAAATGTAAATGGTGGCCTGGTCGGCATCTTTGATCTCCAATTCTTTTTCGTTTAGCGCCAATTCGCCGCCCCGTAAAACCGGCTTCACCAAGGCTTCGAAGCGAACCTGGCCCAGCACGCCCTCGTGGTCGTCGGTAATACCCGAGAGATGGATAGTCGAGTCTTTTTCAAGCATGATGCGGCTTCGCAGATCACAGTTCAGGCCCAAGGAGCAGTTGATTTTTCCACCCTGCCCGGCAGTTAGCCGAACCATGATGGTTCCGTTGTCGAGCGAAGCCATGTACTCGCGGGTGTAGGTTACGCCGTTCAGCTCGTAAGTTACTTTCGACGAAGCATTGGCGATGTCGAGCTCGCGGTAATAATTTGTCACCTGCTCGTGCCCGGGGAAAGTCAGCCACAGATTGCCAACCGGTTGGTACATCATGCCACTGTTTAGCGATAGCTTTTCGGCATTGGCCAAATCGTCGGTTTCCTGGTACTTTCCTTCAAAAAACAAGTCAACCAACTTTGGAAGCAAGGCTGCCTTTTCGGGATTTACATTGCTGTTTGGCCCACCCGACCAAACGGTTTCTTCATTTAATTGGATCTGGTCAACGCCGGTAGCGCCGTAAATCATCGCCCCCAGGCGACCGTTCCCGATGGGAAGCGCCTCGTTCCAATTGGCGGCAGGCTGTTGATACCAAAGTTTTAGTTTTGTCGTCGTCTGTGCCGACAGACTGATTGTCAGCAAAACCAGGGGTAATAACCATATTTTCCGAACCATCTCTTTTTTCTTTACGATCATATTTATCTTGTTTACGGGTCCCAATCCTTCCTAAACGCAAATCATGGGTTCCTTAATTCTCACCATGCGTTCCTTAAGATTGAAATCCTGTTCCTTAACATGTTTTATGCATTCCTTAAGGCCGATCACCTGTTCCTTAACATGTTTCACGCGTTCCTTAAAGCCGATCACCTGTTCCTTAACCTGTTTTATGCGTTCCTTAAGGGTCATGATGTATTCCTTAGTAGGTTATCCATCACGAAGTGGCATCCGGCTCAATTCATTTAATAAAACAGCCAGTCCACAGCCGGGCCATGTTCATCTTTGGTCATGCCGGCATCGTGAATGGGGATTTCCTCTGCCCCGTCGATAAAGCCCAGGATCAAAGCCCTGCCCTGTCCCAGGACCAGCTCATGTTCGCCGGCCTCGTAATGGTAGTTGTACACATTGACCGGGTATAGTCCGGGGATATGCATGGCATTGGCAATTTTGATATCGGCCTGACCGCGGTCGTTGGCATTGGCATTGGTTTCGAGCGTTGGCGGATTCAGCACGGTATAACTGTTTGTGTTGAAATAGCCCACCAGCACTTTCACCGGCTTGTCGGATTTGAATTTGAGGACGGTGCCTGCTTCCTGCTGTTGTTTGTCGGAAAGCTGAACGCCGGAAAGCTTTTGCAACTCTTCGGCCACTGCTTCGATAACCGCTTTGTTGTCGTTGTAAACCTGTTGTCCCGGTTTCAAGGCGTACCGTTTTGCTCCCGCATTGAGGATGGTCACCTGTGCCGGTTCAAAAACCGTACGCTGCTGCATTCCGGCTGCACTTCCTTTTGTTTTCAGCATGTCCAGGTTTCGTTTGAAGTTATCCAGTTCGGCCTGGTAATGCGGCTGAAGCTCCTCCCAGGTTTTGTTGTTGCCATCGGCCCCCGAAATGGGGATGCGGCGCTGGGCCGTTTGCATGCTGTTTGCGTACAGGTAAGTATCCTTGGTGAGATCAACCAGCTCGCTGAAGTATTCCATGCTCTTTTCGAGATGCGGCACGGCCGCTTCCAGATCGGCCGCGTCATCCGAATATTTGTAATTGAGAACCAACATGGCTGCTTTCACCTTCTCGGCAAAATGATTGGCAAAGGCATTGTAGCAGTACACATCGTTTTTCAGGCGTTCAAACTCTTCTTTGTTTTTAGTCACTTTGGGAGCAGCCTTTTCGATAGCCTCCACAGCCAGCGCGCCGTGCCGCACCACTTCATCTATAATTTGCGGAGGTGTTTCACCTACGTGGGCCTCGCCGTTAAATTCGTTGGCAGCAAAGTCCAGCAGCACTTCTTTTACCGGACCGCTTGAAGTCCAGAAGTTTGAATATACATTGTATTTATGCGGGTTTACCAATTGTCCCATAAACATGCCCAGCAACAAAGTCTGCCGGTTGCCGTCGGAAATGCCGAACGTACGCAGCAATTTTGGGGCAATTTCGCCGGTTTCTTCATAGGCATTCAGAATGTTTGCCCCTTCCTGTCCGCAACCGTAAAAGTCGCCCAACTCCCCCGTCCAGTAGGTGATTTCGTCGTTTCGGTCGCGTTTCGAGTTCCAGGCATAGCGTGCCCAGGCATCGTACCAAATGCGGTCGCGATCCATTTCCAGCAGGCGCTCATCTGTTTTATCAGCTGTGTAGGGCCAATCCCAGTATGAAGCCTGCGGATAAAGGTGCAGGCCGTTCGCTCCCTGAATGTCGTGCATCGCCTGAACGCTTTTCTGAATGAAATCGGGCGAGCCGTAACGGAAGGGCTCCAGGTTGGCCAAAATATGTACATTGGAAATATGCACCGATCCCAGGTTGCTGAGTACCGTATGGTTGGTTTCCCACGAGTCGCGGGGTTCGTAGGTGGTAAGCGACTCGCCGTTGTACTTGAACATGGTGTACAGATTTTTGTAGATCGGCAAGGCAGCGTCCATCACCCGGCCGGCATCGGTATCGTGGCCGCGCAGCACAATCGGCGGTTCGTGCTCGATGCCCAGGGTTTTCAGTCCGTCCTGAACGCCGGGGATGATGGTTTCGGTGAACCATTCCACGTCGTCGTCAATAGTATTCATGGCCTCGCCCAGCGTAACCAGCAATCCCACGTTCGGATAGTTTTCAATGAAAGCGGCAATGCTTTTACGCGTGTAGTCGGCAATCACCGGAATGATCGGCCGGCTGCGGTCCTGGGTTTTCAGCCCGTGGTGCTCGGCAAAAGGTTTTGACACGAGAATATTGTAAAACATTTGGATCACCCAGATGCCTCGTTTGTCGGCCTCTTCGGTCAGGAAAGCAAACATCTCCTTGTTCTTCTCGAAGGTTTCGTCGTCCACCTCAACGGCATACGGATAATCATCCAATTTCACCAGCGAGGCAAACGGATGACCATTCCATAAGTAAAGCGCGTTGTAGCGGTTCTCCACCAGCATATCGAGATACTTAATCCACAAGTCTTTGTCGTAAAACCACGGAAAACTTTCGGGGGTGTACGGATATTCGTACACATGGCGTCCGGGCAGGTATTCGGTTTTTTGCAGACCCACGCAGGTCCCGCGCATCACCATCTCCGGCTGGTCGGTGAGGTTGATGGTTTTGGGCAGCTTGCCATTTTGTTTTACCTGATCTGCCAAATACAAACAGCCATACAAAATACCCGACGTTCCGGTTGCATGCAGATGTATGGTATTTCCTGTTGTTTCGATGGTATAGCCTTCATTTGACAAGGAAACAGTATCATTCGTCGATTCAATCTGTTGAATCGCAATGATTAGGTTCTTTGTTTCCGGGATTTCGGCGGTAAGTTCAACCACGTACCCGGCATCCATCAGTTGGGAAGATAAGCGCTCAACAGCAAACTTTTCGCGCGGACTGCTTTGTTCCGACACGATGACGATGGTCCCTTTCCCGGAGCATCCGTAAAAGACAACCAAGACAATCAGTGAAAAAATCGCGTTTTTAATTCGTTGATAATTCATATTATTTTTGTTACTCGTTTTTATTTGTTGGTTCCAATTCCAAATTTCACGTTCCAAATTCCGAGTGCTCGCAACTTGAGTCCTGAAGCTTGGTTCTCTTTACTTTTTACTCGCTACTCATTACTTGGAGCTTGTCGCTTGTGGCTTGAAGCTTTTCAAAGAACACCCAGGTTTCATCGGGCGAAGTCCCCTCAATCCCTTCCTGGTATTTGCTCATCAGCTTGTTCCAGTCCACCACGCGGGGATTGTTTTCTTCGGTCTTCGGGTTCAGCTCATCCAGGTTTTTATCCGCAGGTATCGAAATGACCAGCATCAACTGACGCCCACTCCGGTACACCAGCAACTGCTGAAATTCCGCACGGCAAAAGCCTGCGGCCACCTCGGGCCACTCCTCAAACTGCTCAGCATGATAGTGCATGTACTCCTGTTGCATCGCCGTATCGGCCACCAGGTTGGCCGTGAGCAAATAATTTCGCCAGGGCTTTGCTGAAGCCGAATCGCCGCAATGCGTCGCACGGTCGAACACGTACATCGGCGCATCGTATTTTTTCGTTTGCAGGCTGATTCCTGGTTCCCGGATCCGGGCGGTCAAGCCGATGGTGTCGTTGCTGTCCCCAAAAAGTACCAGGTGATTTTTCCATTGATAGATTTCAAACGGCGTTTGCCCCAGTTGGTGCAGTAAAGAATCTTCCTGCCCCTCTTCATCCAAAATCAACTCAATCGCCACGCGGTCAACCGGAATCCCGGCCATTGTACCCGCCGCTTGCTTTGCGCCTTTGGGCTGACAAGCAATCAGCAAGGCCAGCAGTGCAGGCAGTATCAGAAATTTACAGGTGATCATTTGCTTCATGCAGTTGTCAGTTGTCAGTTGTCAGTTTCGAGTACGACTACTCAATACTCGTTACTCATTACTCAAGTCTAATGAAAAACATCCCTTTCCTTAAAACCTTCCGGATGAATGCTGATTTTTTCCGGTTCGTTTTCCGGGACAATATCTTTGTATTCAGGCTGGATCCCTGCAAAATCAATGATTTTCATCGCTTCATCCGACCATTCATCCTCGCGGAACGAATAGGTTTCTTCGATAATATTGTTGGTGCCATTATCCATCAGCAGGTTGTTTTTCACGTAGTTTTCGCGCGCCACAATGTCGTGACAGCGTTTGGTCCACAGATGCAGCCACATCCACTTATAGCTGGCATTGCCAACCACGTTGCGGGTGATGGTCAGGTAGGCCGAGCCATCATCAGGATAAATGCAGCGCGGGCCATTGAAAACGTAGTTACCCTCGACTACCGTTCCCGGCTGTTCGCCCAACAGGTAAATGATACCCCCATCATCCAGGACTTGGTGCGTGTCACCGGCTTTGTTGAAACTGATGCGATTGTTTTTGGCAACGCTTGAAGGCGGTATTTGCGAGTTTCCCCACCACCAGCCGCAAACAATGGCGCCGTAAGGTGTGCCGGCAATGTCGTTGTGCACAATGTCGGTATTGGCCACGAAAAACGAGGTGATGCCTTCCACCTGACGGAAATCGAGGCTCACATTCCGCAGGTAGTTATTGGCTACCCGGTTGTTTTCGCAAAGGCCTTCAACGCCCTCGGGGAAAATATCGCCATCACCTATTTTATAATGTTGCGGATGCCCAATATTGACGGCATTGCCCAGCAGATCGTGGAAATAGTTACCTTCAACCCGACTGTTTTTCACATCGTTCACCAGGTTGATGGCGACTCCCGAGCTGATGCCCTCGAAGCGATTGCGAACGAATTCGATGTTTTCGGCATTTTCCACATGAACAGCACCCCGCGGAACATCCGTGCTGTTGTACTCGGTTGGGTGCCAGTTGCCACCGGGAATGTACTTCACCGCTAGCCCCAGGCTTTGGATACCCGCAAATCCATGCGAACCGGCTACGTTCATTAGTTGCCAGTGATCGTGCGAGAAGGTGATCCCCTCGAAACGGATATTTCTCACCCGTTCGGTAATCGACTTGCCCTTGATTTGAACCAGGCCTTCAGCCATGGGGGCAACCACCTTCGCGGTGGCCATGTCCTCGCCGTAGCTGTAGTAATAAAGCGCATGGCTTTTTCGGTCGAAGTAAAATTCGCCGGGTGAATCGAGCAGCTCCAGCGCATTGCGAACTACAAAGCTTTTTTTGTAGTTGATTTTTCCGGCCCAGGCCATACTGGTAGCGATAGCGCCGTAAGGTTGTTGCAATTTTACCACGGTAGTGTCGCCAAACTGCTCCATTTCGCGGGCACACAGAATTTTTTCGGTCCACACATTGAATTGAACCAGTTCAATATCTTCCGGATTTTTATATGGAAGGATGTCGTTTGACGCAAATTTTATCCCGTCGATGGCCATTCCAGCGCCAAATGCCCAAGGTTCGTTTCCTTCAATCTGAAACTTCCCCCAATCGCCCAGGCCATTTACCGGCACATCGGTTCCGGCCATGCGCATGCGTTTGCCGTTTATAAACAGCGTGCGCAGCTTGGTATCGCGATTAAGTTCCGCTTTGTAAATATGGCCTTCAACCTGTTGCCAGCCGGTAATGGGAACACCGCCACTGATCACTACGTTGGCCCCGTCGGCCGCCCGGAACACGGTTGGTGACAACTCGGTTCCCGAGTCTTCGGAGCCAAGTTGAAGAGGCTCCTTCAGGAAATATTCTCCCTCATTCAGAATGATTCGAATGCCACTTTTAATGGCTGCGGTATCCTTTGCCCGCAATTGGCGAGCCTTCTTAACGGCAGCCTCCAACGAAGCGAGCGGTTTGCTCTCCGTACCGGGATTGGTGTCCTTCCCTGCGGGCGACACCCAAATATCGGCTGCTCCGGCCGACCAAACGGTCAACAACATCAAAGCCAGCATCAGCAGTCGGTTTAATCGATTTTGTTTCATTGGTCTTTGTTTTATCAAAGGTTTTCGTTGGTTTGAAATTAGGTTGTTATTGTCCCGCGTCGAAATTGAAATACAGCGTCATCTGCTTGCAGCGGGTGCGCCAGTTATCGTAAGGGCCGTAATCAAAGAACATGTTTTTCTTTCCGCTCGGGCCCATGTTCCAGGGATCGTTCGATTTGGTACCAATGGGTGGTATAGCCTGCATGAAGGAGATATCGCCAGCCGGAAATGCCGGTGCTGTGCGCTCGAACACTTTTTCGGGTTGGGCCGGAGTATAAAGGCGCAGGAACACATCTTCGGTGGATGTTGCCACCGTGAAACTCTGTTCTTTCGACTGAATTTTTGCCCAGTACAAATTGGCATGGTAGCCTTTGAATTCCGGGTAAATCATTGGTGACACACCGGTAATCGTATTGTTAAAGTCTTTTTGATGAACTCCCAGCTCAACACCCTGCATGCGGTTTTTCCAGACCCGGTACGGGCCGCGGCCCAACCATTTCACGCCGGTAACCAACTCTTCGGGATAACTGAAGTTGACGCCCATATAGTCGAAATCCTTGTCGTACACTTCCGGCACGTAATACAAGTGCAATTTTGCCCAGCCGTTTGGGTAGAAAGTCCAGGTAAATTCCTTCATACGGGTAGAATCGGATTTCTCGGTATGGAAAGAACAGATCAACACGAGGCTATCGGTATAGTTTTTCATTTCAAGGTTTTTGAAAGCAGTCACCCCGGCACTGATTTCAGGCCCGTTACGAAAAGGAATTTCACCTTTTTCGTTCGCAACTTTTTTCAACATCCCATCCGTTTTACCAATAGAATATTCCACCGTTCCGGCTGTAATACGGTACAAATTGTCTGTTTCCGTGAAAGACAAAGCATTGTTACTGCTTGATTTGGATAGCAATTTAGCAACAACATCAGCCGGAAGCTTGATGGCTCGGCTCCAGGTGTAAATCTCATTACCGAATTGGTCGGCAGCGGTAAAGTACAACACATCGTAGCTGGCCCAATCGGCCGGAAGCGGCAGTTTCAGCAGGCCTTTTTGCCCGGGTTCAATATCGGGTGCAGAAGCAGTTCCGGTTACCGTGTTCACGTTCTCCGAACTTCCCGGCAGAGGGAATTTAGCCAATTTCCAGCTGAAGCTGCATTCTTTCAGGTTGGTAAAGAAATAGCGGTTTTCGAGCTTGATTTTTCCGTCGAAATCAGCCGTGATATCGCTGTCGTCGGGGCGCACGGGCGACCAGATTTCTTTGATGGCAAAATAGCTGCCTTCTTTTTCGTGATGTGGCCCGAGGATGCCATCGGGGGCGTGGCTGCCATCGGTATCAATTTCATTGTTCTTATCGGTACGCACCACTCCTTCGTCGGCAAACACCCACAGAAAGCCCCCGGCAGCGCGCGACTTGTTCCACATTAGCTCCCAGTAGTCCCACAGGCCGGCGCCATGACCGCCATCGTACATGCCGTGCAAAAACTCGGTGGGCAGCGTAATCAGGTGACCGTTCCAATAGGTACCGACACCATAATCGTAAGCCCGGTAGTGCTGCGTGGCAAACCCGTTAAACTCGTTCCAGGGATGAATAACCCGGCGGTTTTGAATATCGTATTGACCAAACAGCGGATCCAGCTCTAGGTTATGTCCGCCCTCGTTGCCATTGCTCCACAATACAATCGACGGGTGATTTACGTCGCGGGTTACCATTTCCTTCACCAACTTGCTGCCTACCTCGGTATCATACGCATCGTGCCAGCCAGCCAGTTCATTCAGTACAAACAAGCCCAGCGAATCGCACACTTCGAGGAAATGTTTGTCGGGCGGATAATGCGACATGCGCACGGCATTCATGTTCATTTCCTTCATCAGCTTCACGTCCTCGATGCTGAATGCCTTACAAGAGGCCCGGCCTGTTTCGGGCCGGAAGGTGTGGCGATTAACGCCTTTGAACTTTATTTTTACGCCGTTCACATAAACGCCATCGCGATCGCGAACTTCAACCGTCCGGAAACCAATATGTTCTGTCACTTCATGCACGACTTTGCCTTTCGATATCAGACTGACGCTTATCTGGTACAAATTCGGGTCTTCCGGATTCCAGCTTTTTACCCCCGAAATATTGGATTGAAGACGAATCACGGTGCTCCCCTTCTCAACCTCAGTCGAAAATTCACGTCCTACCGGATTCCCATTCAGATCAAAAACTTGCGCTTTCAAGGTTTCGGCGCCTGCCGGTTTTTGCAAAAAAACCTCAGCAGTCAGCGAACCGTCGGCTTTGGCATCGATGGCTACCCGCTCAATGTTTTGCGGTGGCTTGGCCTCCAAATACACCGGGCGAAAGATGCCACCAAAGATCCAAAAATCGGCGTAGCGTTCGGCCCGGTTCACCGATTCGTTGTCCGAATGTTTGGCAACGGTAACTTCCAACTGGTTAGTAGCCCCATACTTCAGCAGGCGGCTAATATCGTATTTAAACCGATAAAACGATCCCTGATGAACGGACCCGGCCAGCTTACCATTGATTTTCACTTCAGTGTCTGTCATGGAGCCTTCGAACACGATGTTCACCATTTTGCCCTTCCAGTTGGAAGGCGCCTCAAACGCATTGCGGTATAGGCCTTTTTCTTTTCCCCGTTCACCGTCTTTTGCATGGCCGTAGTTGTAATTGCCAAAGCCCTGTAATTCCCAGTTCGACGGAACAGGGATGGTCGTCCATTGGCCGGAATTTTGTCCGTCGGTGCAAAAAAACTGCCACTCCACAGGTTGGTCGCTTCCGGTGCCCGAAAGGTATTTTATCTCCGTTTTCTGAGCTTGGGCCGTTAGTCCCGATACCAGAATGAAAGAGACACAAATAAGTTTTATTAAGATTTGTTTCATCAGAATTAATTTTATTCAACCAGTTAATCTTTGTTTTGTAATTCGATCGGGAAAAACCGGAACAAACATGTTCCTATTTCGCCACGCCAGCATCATCTACATCTACACATCAACTGTAAACGTTTACAGTATTGTTATAATAATTTTCAAATCAAGATGGATAAATAAATTCATTCAAACAAGATGATTAATCGGTTTATCATGTTTTATTAATTGGTTTGCTTTGTATTCCTGAATTTTCAAACAGCGATGCTATATTACGAAAACGTTTACATTTTCCATAGAAATATTTGATTTATTTCGAAAGACATGTTTTATTGTTGTTCGTGTTTCATTGGCAAATTTCATGAATCTGATGATACGCTTCTTCTTGTTCGGCAGGAGATTCGCAGTAGGTTACCACCACAAGTTTCATCCCGGGCACCCAAAGCCGGGAAACCTGCTCGCGAATGGTTTCGATATCGCCCACGATGCGGGCATTCAGCACAATTCCGGTATAGGCAAAACGATGAAAAGTTTCCAGGTTGCTGGTTGCCCCCGGATCGGTTTGAGGTGAAAAGGCCCCGTCGGCCATCTTCAGTCCTTTTATCTGCAGCACGGCATCTACCCAGCCCGACCAATCGCCACACGAGTGGAAAACCGGTCCGCCAAGCGGGGTGCAAATTTTCTCTACCGAAGGGGCAGCCATCTCAAGGTAATGTTCCGGCGAAATCATAATGGCATTGTCATCGCTCATTCCCAGGCCAGTCCACTTTGTTGAAGAAGCGAAACCATGTCCCGGAGATGCCAGTGCAGGGCCAATCAACTTCAATTGCTCCTGGTTAAAACGGATGGACAAATCCGACAGAATATCAAATAGCTGCGATACTTTTTCAGGCTCCAGTAGCATGTCCATAAAAAACTGATCGAGCGGATAGAGGTGGCCTATCATGTTCAGCGGCGATTGGGTGTCGGTGAGCGAAATAGGCAGGCGACTTTGTGTTTGCTCCGTAAAATATTCGATCATGTCCAGCGTATGCCGGCCAATCGGGGTTTGCGAGATCTCCTGCGGTTCGTAAGCCAGCACTTCATCAATCGATGAAAAGCGTGGTTTCAGGGCAGGCGCATTCCCTTCCACCCAAAGGTAATCGCCGCCAAAAGCACTGGCCACAGTACCGATGCCGTACCAAGGCTCCAGAAAATTAGGCACATCGGCTTTGAAAAGCATGCTTTTCTGCAATGCTCCCAATTGCAACTCCAACGAGCGCTTCCTGTCGCGGCAACCGTAGGAAAAGCACTCGCCCACCCGCATCCGGCGGTATACGGCCACGCCACTGGGCTGTTGCCAGAAGCGAGCACAACCTTCATTCAATGCGGCAGCATAAGCTTCGTATTCGGCAAAATCGAACGCTTCGGGTTTTACCGGCGTTACCTGCGTTGCCTGGGCATCAGCCAATCGGTTATTGAATTTTTTGGTCATATTAGTTAACTATTTGCCAGAATACTCATTTTTCAATTCTTTCACGGTTTCAAAAATTGTACTAATCTGGTCATCGGTAACCGAGTCATCCATATTGATGCAGCAAACCCCGGTCAGATAAGGATTTCCGGAATCGTGAACCAAGCTGGTGATTGTTTCCCGGATCTCATCGTGTGACTGCCGGGCAATTTCAACCGGGCTCAAGCGGATATTTAAAAACGTATCCGGCAGATGCTGCCGAAGAACTTTTACATCGCCACCCCAGCCCAGATCGAGGTAGTCAAGGTGCGGTATTTTGGCAAAACTGGCCGCCATCCGGTGCGGATCGGATCCGCAGTAGTGAATTCCAAACGATCTATTCTTACTCCATTGCTGATCAAACGGCAACAGGTAATTTTCGTAATCTTCCTCTGAAATCATGGTATGCGAACATTCGGAATGCAGCAAAACAGGTTGGTTTAAGTGACGAACGCCCCGATTTACAGAAATTGATGTCGTTCCTGTTTCAAACTGAAGAAATGAAGTAAACTTCTCAATGACACTGGCGATCCCAGCAAAGTATTCTTTTAACTCATCCGGAGTCATCATCATATCAAGGAAAACATTTTCTCCCCGCAAATCCATGGCAATGTTCAGGATTCCTCCCCAGTTAATATCGCCTGTCAGGAATCCATATCTCTTTTTCAGGGAATCGGTCAATCCAGAAACTTTGCGAAAAGCATCAGAACGAAAAGCCTCATCGACCGAAATATTCCTTAACTCCTGATGAGCCGGCAACACCTGAGGTGGATGAGCTTCAGTATATTTTACCTCACACCCCATCATTTCAGAAAGCAGATATCCTGCAGCAAGGTGAACGGCCCCAATTTCTGGCCGTACCTGATCTTTATGCTCTCCCAAGCCAAATTTTCCCCAACGCTCATAAAGCACCTTCTCCATACGCTGCTCTACCTCCACCCGTTTTAGCGGATGAAAAAAGAAATCACAGTCGAAAGTGATCTTTTCATTTTTGTACCACCATTCAGGGGCTAGTACAATATCTACAGGCAACATTTTATTTTCCAAGAACTTATTCATGATTTTATAGATTCATCGCTACGTACAGATAAAGACCCTTAGCTACTGAAATTTTATATTAATTATTGGTACTGACACTATACTTCCTGGCAGTATAAAGAATTATCCGGGTTCAAAATAAAATGAAGGACGGAATGAAGCCATTCCGTCCTCACTATCTTAGGATTAACTACTTCGATACATTGTCCGGGTTCTGCTCCAAAGCAGGGTTAGAGTCTAAGTCGTACGTTGGAATCTTCCACAAAAAGGACTTTTGGGGCACAAATTCCAGCGTGGCATCTTTATACATATAGACCCCATTATCCAGGCAATAGGTCCACTCTTCCTGTACTTTTGCGCCAATGCGGTCGGTACGCAGAGCATCAAAATAAAGCTGCGATTCGCCGATAAATTCCCAGCCGCGTTCACGGTAAATAAAGTCATCCAGTTCCTGGAAGCTCACTCCTTCAGGAATATCTTCCAGGTTGGCACGATTGCGGACATCATTAATTTTATCCAACGCATCGGTTGTGGGGCCATTGATGTGGTTCTCCGCTTCGGCATAATTCAACAAAACATCAGCATAACGCATGACATAAATGTTGGCCTGAGGCATTTTCAGAGATGCTGACTCGGGAGTACGGTCGTAAAACTTAATATTTCCGGGCGAGGCTGTATTCCAGCCCTGAGAACCGGGATAAAATCCGTTATCCTCAGGAACAAAAACCAATTCGCCGGTGATTACACCATTGGTTGTCCGGTTAAAACGATCCAGGAAAGTTCCTTCCTTCCGGGTGTCGTCATTGCTGTACGACAAATATGCCGGAATTGTTGGGCCATAACGGCGGTACATATAGCAGCCAATGGTGGCTTCGGTAATATTCACCCCAAACATGACGTGCAGGTTGTTATATTCGCCGCTAATTTGTCCATACTGGATTTCGAAGATGGATTCCTTCCCGTTTTTATTGTTGGTATTCCACCAATACCACAGGTCTTTAAAATCCGGTTCCAGTTCAAATTCGCCGGACTGGATTACTTTTCCACTGTATTCTTTCGATTTATCGAAGAAAGCATCCACTCCTTCCATGCTGGCACGGGTCAGGTAAACTTCACCCAAAAAGGCCTGAGCAGCACCTTTTGACGGCCGCCATTTGTCGTTGGCCGAATAAGCCGATTTTAACGGAAGGTTGGCTTCGGCAAATTCCAGATCGGCAATGATGTGTTCATACGTTTCGGCAACCGATTTGCGCGGAATCTCCAAGCCTTCCAAAGACGTTGTATAAGATTCGGGGATGGGAAGACCGCCAAAAATACGAACCAGGTTATAATTGGCCAATGCTCTAAGGAATCGCACTTCTGCAAAATACCGTTTTTTCAATGTTTCGTCCATATCAATTCCTTCGCCACGACCAAGAACAATGTTGGCCCGGTTGATCAATGAAAAAGCGCGCGGCCAGTCGTTTGAGAAGGTACGGGATGGGTTGTTTACATCATACCAGGCATTCCAAAGATGAACATCATCCTTGGCATAGGCGGGAGCGCCAAACTCGGTCAACACTTCAAGGTACATGTGATATTTGTAGTTGGCGCCTCCATAGGCTGTTTGATAAGCATCATAAACACTTACCACAGCCATTCCCAGTTCTTCGGCATTCTGATAAAAGGTGGAAGGAGCAAGGAAGGTATAGGGTTCTTCTTCCAAATCTGTGCACTGAGTAAAAAACGGCACAGCAAATGCAAGCAAAAGATATTTTATAAATTTCATAATGATTCGTTTTTCTGATTAAAATTTAACATTAACACCAAAGATCATCGACTTTGCCCAGGGGTAGGTTGTATCCCCGTTTTCCGGGTTGTAACCACGATGATTTGCCCGGTTAAAGTAGTTCTGCATATTGAGATATACGTTCAGCTGTTTTACCCAGTTCACATTTTTAATCATTGGGGTAAAGTCGTATCCCAACTTGATGTTTTTCAGAATAAAATAGCTCCAGTTAGCACTGGTCCGGTCTGAAAAATAGACATCTTTGGCCCCGGCACGCGGGAAGCTACCGTTGGGATTGCTTTCGCTCCACATGCGGTCGTAAGCATATTGAGAAGGCTGGTAATTTTGGTTCAAGATCTGATTTTCACCGTACATCAGATAACTATCGGTTGACGTGGCATAACCAATTACCAGCGAAGTTCCGCCAAAGGCGCTGTTGTCAATCCCGGCGACAGAAGCATAATCATGCGCTCCCTGTCCGTAAACCTCCAATGTGAAATTTTTGTAGCTTGCATTGGTTGAGAAACCATAGAAAAACTTAGGTTCCGGAGAGCCGATGCAAATGTAGTCGTCTGTACCGATCGAATTATTCCCGGTATGGTCCACGTACATTTCTTCTCCGAAGTTGGCGGTGGAACGAATTTCCCGGTAGCTGTCAAGCTGCTCCTGAGTACGAATGATACCTGCAGATTCGCGGGTATATACCGCATTCACCGGTTTACCAACTTCCAGGAAACGGGCATAGCCATTCGATGAGGTTCCAATGGTAATTTTCTCAACATCACCGTACAATTCCGTGATTTCATTCTTGTTGTAAGTTAAATTACCACCAACTGACCACTTCAGCCCGCCATCCAGTATCTTAACAAATGCAGAAAATTCCATCCCATTATTTTGTACTTCACCAATATTGTCAAGAATGCTGCTAAAGCCTGAAGTCGTGGGGATGGGCACATTGTACAACAGGTCGTTTGTAGTCCGCTGATAGTAGTCCACATTGATATCCAAAATATTCCAGAGGCTCAAATCCATCCCCAAGTCAACCTGTGTTGTACGCTCCCAACTAAGGTCCGGATTACCGATCGACTCAGTATAACCAGGCATCAATACAGAATTATATACATAATTGGAAGCTGTCAGTTTGGGCAATGAAGCATAGTTGCTGATTTCCTGGTTACCGGTAATACCAAAACTGGCACGTAATTTCAGGTTGGTGAGCACGGGATTATCGATCAGAAAAGATTCCTGGCTTACCGTCCAGCCCAACCCCAGTGAAGGGAAGAACCCCCATTTATTGTTCTCACCAAAGCGCGAGGAACCATCATAACGGCCGGTTGCCGTAACCATATATCTATCGTTGTAAACATAGGAAGCACGGGCAGTCCACGAGATGAGCTTGTTGCCGTACTTATTTGAGCTGTACCTTACACCTTCCCGGGTAGCCAGGTTCATATCGTAAGCCCCGGTAGCATCATTTTCGAAACCAGATCCACTGATACTCAGCACATCGTATTCGTAATCCTGGTATGAATAAACTCCAACGGCAGTAAATCGATGCACATCATTCCAAACATTCGAATAAGTCAACATGCTCTCCGACAACAGAGAAGTCATTTTATTGTACGATTGTCCGCCCACTCCTTTTCCGCCTGAGCTCAATCCGGCTGATGACTTGGAAGATTCATATTGATACCCTTTTGAATTCGACATATCAACGCCAATATTCGTTTTGAATTTCAAATTTTTGTGCAGCGTGAATTCGGCAAAAACGTCACCCAGAATTCGATTACGGGTTCGTTCATCCGTTACTTCCTCAGCGTCAGCCACCGGATTCCAGCGCCCTTCGATATAAGAATCGTGCTGCGGATCGAGGAACGAATAATACCAGGAACCGTCCGTGTTTTTCGTGGGCATGGTAGGCCAGCCAAAACGGAAAATATTCCCGGTAGGATTATCCCGTACATTCTGTATTGCATGACTGAAGTTCATGTGCGAACCAACGGTAAGCCAATTGCTGAATTTATGGGTTAGGTTGTTGCGGAACGTATATTTTTCGAAGCCGGAAGCCGGAAGAAGCCCGGTTTGTGAAAAGATTCCACCCGACAGCAGGTAGTTTGTGCGGTCGTTTCCGCCGTCAAAAGTAATTGAATGCTCATGCAGGACGGCCTGGTCACGAACAATGGCATCCTGCCAGTCGGTATTATAGGCCGGTGCCGGATTGGTGGATGAATAAACCGGGGCTCCTTTGGAGTAAGTATAAGCCTCATTCACATATTCGATGAATTCATCCCGATCCAACATATCCACCAAACGCTCAGGAGTTTGAATTCCAAAGTAAGAATTAACCGACAGGTTATTTTTTCCTTGCTGTCCTTTTTTAGTGGTAATGAGCACAACGCCATTCGCACCGCGAGACCCATAAATTGCTGATGAAGAAGCGTCTTTAAGGATTTCCATAGACGCAATATCGTTCGGGTTGATATCATTCAGGTCGTTATTAATCAGCGGAAAACCATCCACAACATACAGCGGATCATTGCCGGCATTGATAGAACCGCTACCACGAACACGTAAAGTAGGCGAAGAGCCAGGAGCATTGTTCGTCAGTACGGCTACCCCGGAGGCGCGTCCTTGCAAAGCCTGAATCGGGTTTGAAACGGATGCGGCCGCCAACTCGTCCGATTTGACTTGAGTTATGGCTCCCGTCAGGTCACTTTTACGCATGGTACCATAACCAATGGCCACTACTTCTTCGATTCCGATAGTTTCTTCCGCCAGTTGTACATTAAGGAAAGCTTGCCCTTCGAAGCTCACTTCCTGAGAAACCATACCTACAAACGAGAATACCAAAACCGAACCTGGCGTGACATTGCTCAACGTAAACGATCCATCCAAATCTGTGATAGTCCCCACGTTGGTTCCCAAAACAACAACTGTAACCCCCGGTATTGGCTCTCCGGTAGTGGTGGTAACTTTACCACTAGCCGTTTGCGGCTGCACACTTCGATTCATGTTCCGGGCCTGGTCATCCGCACGGATAATCACTTGGCGATCGTAAACCGTGTAGGTCAGGTTTTGGCCTTTCAGGAGTTGACCGAGCACCTCGGTAATTGATGCATTTTCGAGATCGATGTCCACCTTGCGGTTTTCATCCATTTCGTTCAGATTATACAGAAATACATATTCACTTTCCGTTTCGATTTGGTTCAGGATTTCCTTCACCGACGAGTTGGAAAGCTTTAAGTTTAGCTTGGTTGATTGTGAATACGAATTGGCTGCTGCCGTAATTACGAAACACAAAGAGATCAGTGTAGTTAGTTTCATGATTCTCCATAATGTTTTAATGCTCCCCCAAGTGGGAAAGTCAGTTAATGATTTTTTTTTCATAAATTTGAAATGTTTAGTTTATATTAAACCAGCCAGTTAGTTTTAACCTGGTTTGAACCGGAGGATGTGCCACCATCTTCCGGTTTTTAGTTCAAACTAAATGCGCCGGCATTTTCTTTCACTATTTTTTTATCGGTTATTAATTCAACGTATTCAAATACTTCATCCATATCTTTATTCAAATCAAGCTTCCCGCTTATCCTCAAACTGCCAACCTGCTGGTCCGTTGAGCGGATGGTGATGTTAAAATATTGTTCTACACGGGCAAGCAGATGCTGCACCGTTTCATTATTTAATTGAACGATGCCATCTTTCCAAAGCCGGTAGTATGTTTCGTCGCCCCGGGTGACGGCAATTTTTTGACTGGTCCGGCTAAAAGTTGCCTGTTCGTTTGGTTTCAGCTCCACCCAACCGGAGAACAAACCATGATCGGCAGCCCGGAAGCGAACCACGCCTTCCTGCAAGAAAGTGGACACCTCCTCGCGATCGGGATAAGCAGCTAAATGAAAACTGGTTCCCAATACCTTGACCACGGCGGACGAAGTTTCAACCAAAAACGGATGGGCCGGATCTTTCCTGATATCAAAAAAAGCTTCTCCCACCAGGTAGGCATTCCGGGTTTCTTCGGAAAAAACATCCGGCAGGATAATCCGGCTACCGGCATTCAGTTTCACCTCGCTGTTATCGTACAATTTTACAACAGCCCTCTTTCCATGTGGCACAACTACAAGGTTTTTTGAGTTTTGAGGAAAAGTTTTTCCAATTTTTATTGTATCGTTTTCGACAACCAGATGGCCCGAATGCGAAAAATCAATCACGGTTTGGGCATGGCCAATCTCGCGCTGTGAGCCGTCAGCCAGATACACCATCGTATTTTGGGAAGCGCTTTTTACCAACAAACTTTCAGCAACGGGCATTGTTCCCGTATTTCGGCCAAATTCGTACATAAAAAGCGAGCCGATTGCAAAAAACAAGATGGCAATGGCAGCATAGCGAGCCCAAACGGCCAAGTTGAAGCGAACCAAACGCCCGGTTCTCCCTGTCGGACGAGCAGCTGTAATTTCGTGGTAAATGCGTTCTTTGGTTGCAGTGCCGGGTTTCACATTTTTAACCGCCAAAAGCGATAGCTCCTTCTTCGCGTTGAGCAATTTCACCTTTTCTTCGGGATGAGCCTTCAGGTAAGCGGCATAGTAATTTTCAGTTTCCGTGTCTGGTTCAAATACCCATTTCAAAAACCGTTTATCTTCAATATATTTTTCAAGATCCGCCATTCGTTGCGTGTGTTTTCTTTCTAATTGCACGAAGACAGGAAAAGTGGACAGGAATTTCAGGCTATTTTTTATGCCCTAAAGCATATGTACAATAATTCCAGCGGAGTGTCTTTCAACAGGACACGCAAAGAAGAAACAATACGATAAACCTGCTTCTTGGCCGAATCGGGCTGAATGCCCAGCATCTCCCCAATTTGCCGGTAGTCCAGATCGCTGTAAAATTTTAAGTAGATAATTTCACGGGCAGCAGGATTAAGTTCGCCCAGTGATTTCATGATAAGCTCAACCCTGCATTGATCCAGATCCTCCGGCTCGTCGGTTTCCAATAAGAATTCGAGCTTAAAATTGTCCCCATCACCTCGATTAAAAACCAGCCGCTTTTCTTTTCGAAGCTTCCCGTAAATGATCAATTTCAGGGCCTTCAGCAAATAAAACTCAACAGAAACGGTTTCCGCCAAGTTTTCGCGACGGGTGTAAAGGGAGAGAAAGAGTTCCTGAATGCTGTCTTCTACCAGTTCGGTGCTGGCGGTAAGTTTGCAGCCATACCGATACAGGCGGTCGAAGAAATGGTCATAAATACGACGAAAGGAATCCATGTCACCGCTTTTAAAGCGGGACCATTCAACAAACCAGTCGGCGTTTTGGACTCCTTCCATCATACAAGTAGCAGGTAATTTTTTTATTCCAGCATAGGCACTAAGCTATTCAAATATTCTTCCACATTGGTATAGCCATCGTTATTTCGGTCTTTATTTGTATCCGAAGGATCGTTCGGGTCCAATCCCGCTTTCAACTCCCACGCATCAGGCATGCCATCGTGGTCGGAGTCAACCGGCGCTACGGTACCTTTCAGCTCGGGCCAACCACCGGCCTGTTCAACCGTATCAACCACACCGTTTCCCCGGATGGGGGCTTTCCCGTCAACTTCGGCCACAATCCGTTTTTCGTGATCATCTCTTCCGGGAGCAATCACCCCGGCATATTTCAACACATTTTTATAGGCTTTTTCTGCTGAAACAATCTGTGTCTCCACAGTGGCCAAAGGTTCGTTCAGCCGATTTATATCAGGCGAAGTGCCCTGGTCCCAGGCAACGGCATTCCCCCAGTTGTCTTTCAGCGCCTTTGGAAAACCATGAATCACATTGCCATCGATATACCATTTCGAATCGAACCCATACTTTTGGGCATTGTCAATTCTCACCAGTTGGTTCTTAATTTTTTCGGTCGTTGCGGGGCCCGGCTTGTAATAATTCGCAACAAAATTAATGCTTCCCGGCTTGCCGTCGCAGGTGCGGTGCCCGTAGTTAAACACCACGTTGTTGCGAAAATCCAGCGACTCGGTCATGTACTGGTTGTTTCCGCCAATACTTGGATTGCGGCCCGGGGCATGGGCAATCAGGTTATCATGGTACGAGGCAAACTTTCCGCCCACCGAACCGCCAAAACCATGTGCCCCTTTATAGTGGATTGATTTGTTCAGCGGTTCGGCTACGATACACCACTGAACCGTAATGTTTTCAGTACCTTTCCATGTATTGATACCTTCGTCAACCATCCAGCTTACCGTACAATGATCGATGATAACATTTTTTGAGTCGCGCACTTCAATGCCATCAATTTCATCGCCGTTCAAGCCGGAGGCGATTCCCGGGCGCACCCGGATAAAGCGAACAATCACATCGTGCGCATCCTGTATGTGCAATGGGAAATCTTTCAGACAGATACCATCTCCCGGCGCTGTTTGTCCGGCAATGGTGATAAACGGATTGGTGATGGTGAGCATCGATTCCAACTCAATGTTTCCCGATACGCGGAAAACCACTGTCCGCGGCCCCTCAGCTTCGATAGCCGCGCGTAAGCTTCCGGGACCGGCGTCATTCAAATTAGTAACTTCGATAACTTTGCCAAAACGCCCGCCCTGCGTATATGCGCCAAATCCCTGCGCACCGGGAAAAGCCAGTTGCTGGGCCATTGCGCCAATCCCAAGGAAAAAAACGGCGATAAAAAATGTAAATTTTATGGTCAGATTTCTTTTCATTATGATTGTTGTTTTATTGGTTGTATCTAATTGATCGCTTTCTGAAAAACTTCCTCCAGCCGATCGAACCCAATAAGCGCGTTGGCCGGAAGTTTCTCGCCGTTCACACCAAATGTTTTTAACTGATCAGCAGATTCAATGGTAATGGCCGATTCGTCCAATCGCCCGTCGCCGGAAAATACTTTAGACTGGTCGAGTCCCAGATGTTTCGCCATAAACCAGTACATGGCCGCTCGCTTTGACGGGCCGTAATCGTGTCCTTCTTTTGGAAGGTGGACATTCTCGACCGCAGCATCAGCGCCGTAAAACTGATAAATACGTTTCAGGTACGGAAATTCCAGTTCGGGAACATTGGCCGTCCAATCGCCGCCATCCGAAATAATGAGCTGTGGTTTGGGGGCAAAAAACCCGGCCAGTTCTACATTGTTCGTCCCGCCTTCGCACAAATGAATGGGATTGCCACTCTCACAGGGACATCCGCCGTAATGAATGGCCGACATCATCACTGCCGGAACGCTCACATCGATACGGTCGTCGAGCGCGGCCATCAAGATGCTGTGGCTGCCCCCACCCGATCCGCCGGTAATCCCAACCCGGTTGGGATCGGCGTAATCCATCGAAAGCAGGTAATCGAGCAGACGAATGCTGTTCAGCGCCTGCATGGTGTTGGCCATACTTTTGCGATGTGCTTCCGGTTCAAACTGCAAGGCCGATTCGCCCCAGGCAAACAAGTCGTAGCTCACGGCCACAGCGCCCATCCGGGCCAGTCCGGCACAGCGGGCCTGGATATCCTTGTTGTAGCGTCCATCGCCAAAATGGCCGTTCGGGCACAAAACCACCGGTATTTTCCCTTTTATTTTTGAAGGTTGATAAACCGAACCGCATACATAAACGCCCGGCAATACTTCCAGGGCAATATTTTGTACGGTGTAGCCGTCCATTTTCCGTTTTGGTGTCAGAATAGGTTTTGTTCCAGGACTCTGGGGCAGAGGCGACAAACGGACAGCCTCGGGCAGGCAACTTATCAGGGCATCGCGACGAACTTCCCAACTGTCTTTATCCGAATATTTACCTGCCAGATGGTCCAGCAGTTCGCGAGCTTCCGGCACAGTTCGCAGGTGATAGCGGTACCCCTCAATTTTAAACTTGTTGGGCGCGCCGTCGGGCAGGTGAACCAAATCAAACGGAGCCAACACATTTTTCAGGGTTTCTTCCAAACCGGGACGGAAACGCCAGTCGGCATAGTCCAGCACTTTCCCTTCCACATCTTTTGCCGAAATGCGCAATTTCACCTGAAACTGTGTTTCAATGTCTTTTAAAACCTCTTTTAGCGGACGCCGAAAGTTATTGTCGGAGTTGGGGATTTGTGCAAAAAGCTGACAAACAGCCATCACAAATAGTACAATCAGTGAAGAAATCTTTTTCATAGGTTTTAGGTTTGATATCGGACCGTGGCAATAAACCTGTGCCTTCTACGTCCTGCTGAACTTGATTCAGCATCTGTAAAGGATGAGACCCCGAATCAAGTTCGGGATGACCTTCTCTAAGGTTTTTTTTTACGTAAGGCACAAGTTTATTTCCACCAGCACTTTATTTTCGGTTATTCCGGCCACTTTTCGTTGACGATTGGTGTCAGCTTTAGCTTAGCCGGGTCCACTTTTACATATTTCATTTTTTCGCGACGCCAGGTATAAATAAAATGCACCATGCCATCGGAAGACTGAATGACAGCGGGATACGAATACTGGCTGATTTCAGAATCTTCGAGCACCAGCGCGGCCGACCAGTTACGGCCATCTTCTGAAACAGCCACATTCAGCGGTGTACGATAACCTTTTGATGCGCCAATAGGAGTTTTCACATGGTTATAAACCGCCAGTTGACGACCATCAACCAAGCTTACTGCATCGGTGCCCGAGTTGTTGTTGGGTAAACCACTCTCCTGAGGAAGCGACCAGGTTTGTCCGTTATCCGATGACCATGAATCAACGATAACACTATTTTTGCTGCGGCACAATATCTGCAACCGTCCATCAGGATATGTCAACACACTGGGTTGAATGATGGAATACGTAGAAGGACTGTTGATCGGGCCCACTTTTTCCCATGTTTTACCAAAGTCGGGTGTCATTTCAAAATGTACTTGCCAGCCACCATCACCTTCGGTGCTCGACGGGCAAATCAACATCCCGTTATCCAGCAATACCGGTTTGTTTTTTACCGGGCCAATGTAACCTTCGGGAAGCGCTTCGGCATCGCTCCAGGTGAGACCGTTATCTTTTGAACGTTTCAACATCCCCCACCATTCCGAAGGTTTTGGACCAACTTTATAAAACAAAAGAAGATCGCCATCCGGAATTTGGTACAAGACCGGGTTCCAGGTTGGGTAACGCAGCGTATCGTTAATTACGCCATTCGCCACTTCCATCGATTTTGTCCACTGCCCGTCAACCAAACGGCTGAAACGGATGGTTACATCGGGATGACGCTCGCGCGTACCGCCAAACCAGGCAGCCACAATCCCCTCGGGTGTTTCGGCCAGCGTACCGGCATGGCAGGAAGGGTACACATCTTCGTCATACAGAAACTGTTCTTCCACAATCCCTTGTTTCCATCGGTTGCCTGACTCAGTGGAACAGGCTGAAAAAAATCCTGCTGCCAGAACCAGCAAGCCTATTTTGATCCAGTTTTTATTCATTTCTTATTTTCTTGAAAGTTAATTATTTGCTTTTGCAGCTTTCTCCGCTTTACGGGCATTGACGTAAGCCTTGTACATTTCACGCCAGTTTCGCCCGTTATTGTTCAGGTATTGTTCCGACTTGGTTTTGTAGATTTCGAAAATGGCGGAAATCTGTTTCATGTTTTTGTAATCGACAGCCATTTCGCGGGCATCTTTCAGATAAGCAAGAATGGTAGCTTCTTCTTTCTCGGTTAAATCCGGCACAATCGCCTTATACCCTTGCATGGTGAAAGCTACTTTTCCGATAGTATATTTGTCAAGGATAGCTTCTACCTGTTCTTCCGTCAAATCGTGGCGAAGTCCGGTCATCAAAGCCTCATGCACGGTTTTGGGCATGGCCGAGTCGGCAATGATCTGGCGGTCGAGTTCACTCAACGGATTTCCGGTTACCGGGTTGATACCTTCAGGTACGGTAGAGGCCGGATGTGCATTGTGCCAGTCGCGGACAGCAGTAAGGTGTTCGGCAATCACCGCAATGACCCTTTTTTCTTTTGCTTCGTCATTCAGGCTGAGTGATGCAACCCATTCTGCCGCCTTTTTCTCCTGTTCGGTAGGCTCTGCTGCCACGGTCACTGTTTCTGTACTTACGGCCACAGCCTTTGTAATGGGAGAAAACAAAAGCATTCCGGCCAGCAACCATGGCCCTGCTTTGAGATAAGATTTTTTCATTGATTTTTAGGTTTAAAATTATCCATTGGTTTTATTGACAAATCAGTTTTTCCAGACGGGCAGTGCGGCCAACTTCCTTACCGTCGGCCCAAACGCTCAGGCCTTTTCCTTTTTTGTATTTTTCGCCGGTTTTGTCCCAGATGATGGTCAACGTTTTTCCATGATACAGCACATTGTCGAGGCAAAACCAGTCCCACTTGCCTTCCGGGATGAGCGGGTTTATTTCAATCACCTCATCGGCTCGTGGACGCAGACCAATTAAACCCGAAATCATCAGGTCGTTGAAAGTAGAATGGTTGTAATAGCGGCTGCGTTCCTGGTCGCCCTTCAGCCAGTAGCCAGTCGTTTCGTCCTGATATTCGCCAACATACGGACGACCGCGGTGATACTGCGACTCCACGTAAAGCTCCATGTGCATGAAATAATCGTTTTTATTCACCACCGATTGCTGGTAATCGTTCAGCAGATTGGCCATTCCGGTAAGCGTTTGCGCAGTGGCAAAAGGCCAAATTGCCCCGTCCCACTCGCAGCGGCAACAGCCGTGGCTGCGGAAATCGGGGTGACGGCGTTCGGCAGTGGTCAGGCCATATGGAGCAAGAAAACCATTGTTATCCGTTACCTGTTTCCAGGCGACGGAATGTTCTTCGTTGGGAAGGTTAAAATACCAGGGAATATACCCGATGGCCTCGCGCACCTGGGCAAAACCACCTTCTTCCTTCACCGTTTCAAAAAACTGGTCGTCGGCGCTCCACAGGTTTTCCAACACCAGCTGCTTCATGGTATCGGCCTTGGCGGCGTATAAATCAGACAGTTTTTGATTGCCGTTCAAACCGGCAATTTTTGAAAGGGCCAGCGCATTACCAAACATGTAACTGTTAATAGTGGGACGTTTATTTTTCACTTTCCGCCCGCCGCTGATTTGTTCTTCCATGCCATCGCGCACATCGTACTGCCAAAACAACCCGCTTGGAAGTCTTTTTTCTACCTCCCATTGTTGATATTCTTCTGTCAAATCGGGCAGCATATCGGTCAGAAAAGCTTTGTCTGCATTCACCAAATAACTGTTGTACAAAGCGAATGCTGTCCAGCTGCTAAACTTCAGCAACTTGCTCATCATGCCGCCATCGTTTCCACGGAACCAGATTTTCACATTGTCCTGCAAATAAACCGGGTTGTGCAGCCAGCGGGTTTCCATGATGTGGTGCCCCAGGGCGCAACTGATCAGGTTGTATTTATCGGCATACGGACGGTCAACCAGAAACTCGGTGATACCGAATCCCATTGGCGTTTCGGTGATGTGCTTGCGCAGGGTCCACCAACGATAATAGTACATTTCTTCGAAATTGTCCTGAGGGCATTCAAACAGCGGAATATTGGTTTTCATCCAGTCCCACGAAGCCGAGTTTGGAACGGCTTTCGCGATGTTTTCATCTTCCATGCGATTAAAATAATCGACATAATGCTTGAAATCATCGGCCTTCAGAACAGTTTTCTTTTTTTTACCCGAGGCCATTGCCGAATGAGCAGCAAAAGTTATCCCCAGAATAAAAATCGATATGATGAGTTGTTTACGTGAAATAGTCATTTTGTTCCTTTCTTATTATTTCGTTTCATAGGTTTTAAACGATTTGATGCTGTAAACGGCTTCCTGATCGATGGCGCCGGAGTTGTCCACATCGAACCATTGCATCCGGGGTGAATCGATGGTTGGATAATAGCGACGCTCGCCTGTGCGGAACATGACGCGGGAAACAGACTCCACTTTCTGATGGCAAAGCCGTCCTGATTTGCGCTCGCCATCAACAAAAACCTCGAAAAAATTGCGGTCAACATCGACCAACACTTTCACCTCGTAATCCCGGTTGGGTTCGTACACCATATTGCGGTTTTCGCTATAACCGTCTTTGTTCATGAAATTCGATTCATCATTGAACATCAATCTGATAGCCGCATTTCCTTTTGCATCGAGCAGTTCGATGTGCAGCAAACCATGATCGTTTTGGGCCAGGTTGATCACAAACTCAACCGCCAGTTTTTTAGATGCCGGAATAACCTTTTCAGCCACAGCATAGTCGAAGGGATCTTTGTCGCGCAATACCAGCGCTTTTTTGCCATGCTGATCTTTCTCGATTTTTACGGGCGCCCAAGCTGGCGAAAAGATATTCCACGTGTCGAGTTCTTTCCCGTTTTTCATTTTATCGAACACATCGCCGGCATGCTTGGTCGCTTCGGTCAAAGCGGGTGCAGGTACCGACGAAACCCAGATATCCTCTTTGTTCATACTGTAGGTGAGCCACATTTTCCCATCGGGGGGCGTTCCGTTACCTTCCAGAATTCCACGCATGTACTGTGGACCGTACGACTTGAACTGGCCGCCATAGCGCATGGTGGAAATTTCGCCGTTGATCAGATGAAGGTTGGTATATTCAAGGCCATCGTCGCTTAAAGAAATAGCCAGCGGCCAACGGAACTGTGACGGGTTATATACCGTTGCAAATTTTCCATCAGACATTTTCTGTCCCCAAATTTTAGCTGCCTTGGTAACAAAGCCCGGAGCGCGTGTAGCTGTGTATTCCCAGGTTTTCCCACCATCGTTGCTGATTGAGGTAAGCGCATGTTTCCAAAGGCCAACAACACGGCCGTCATTGAGGTGGTAATACGAGAAAGCCTTGTATTGCTCTTTCAGCGGAATCAGCGGATCGTCGCGATCGGCCTCTTCAACCCATTGCTGCATCATGAGCGGTTCGGCCAGCATGGCCTCGCAAGCTTCAACAAACGATTTATCGGTTGATGACCGATAGAAGGGGAAAGAGGTATTCTTTTCGTTCCACCCTTTGTTATAACGGATAAAATAGATGGGCCCAAACGAACCATCCGGATAAATCTCGCGAATGGCGCGGCCAATCCCTTTTCCATCGTTCGGACTATCTTCGTGGGTGATACAAATTCCATAATAGCCCATGGTCAGCAACTTACCGTTGGGGGCCACATAAAATCCAACGCGCTGGTGCAATACCGAAAAATTGTTTTTGGCAACACCTTCAACACCCTCCTTCACCGTGCCATCGGGAACTTTATAGGGAGGGAAAAGCACAATGGGCTGATCCCAGTCGTAACCGTTTTTCGAGGTACTCAGGTAAACCTGGCCGGGAGCCTCGTGCTCGCTAACCGGATTGCTGAGGTACTGAATAAAAAAGGTGTTATTCCAGTAGGCGATGTTGGGACCATGGTTGTAGGTCCAGCCATATACATCGGCCATTTCGGGATGCTCGCGGCTGGCCCGTAGTACCTGAATATTGTGTACACCAACAACCGGGCTTAACTGCCCGTGATGGTAATCGGAGTTATTCAGGGTGCTGCCGGTGTACCGTACGGTATCCTGAGCCGATACCATCCATACTGCCAGCAGCAGAAAAATTGCCATACTAATCCTTCTCATATCTTCTGTCATTTTCTGTTTATTGAAACTTTTCACTCTTGGCTTGCAGCAAATGATCAATCACATCTTTGCTGACTTTTACAATCGTTCCGTGCTTATGTCCGTCCGGCAACGAAATATCCGCTGAAATATCGGTAAATGTGGAGAAATCGGTAGTTTTCACTGCCCGGTATGATTTGTCGCCATACGAATCGTAATAAATCAGGTAGTCGTCACCGATTTTCACAGCCGTAGGGCCTTCGGTCAAAAAACCGGTAAACGGTTCGGAATAGTTGTTGAACGGCCCCAATGGCGATTTGCCAAAAGCAACACTGATGTTGCGGTTTGGGCGGGTATTGTCTTTCAACACCAACACGTAGTCATCTTTTTTGCGCTTCACAATAACACAATCAATGACGCTAAAACCCGGATCGAGGAACAGCTTTGTTTCGGTGAAGGTCTTAAAATCTTTGGTTGTAGTGTAGTACATCCGGTGATTGTTCCGCTCTTCTTCCTCTCCTTTTTCAAATTTAAAAGGAACGGTAGATGCCCAAATGATGATGAACCGATCTTCTTCATCGTCATAAAAAAGTTCGGGTGCCCAAACGTTTACTGTAGAGGTATCACTCATCACCCCGATAAGCTCCTGCTCCGACCAGTTGATAAAATCGGTGGTCGATGCATATCCAAACCCCAAGTCGCCACGCCACGAGGACGTCCAAACCATGTGGAACGTTCCGTCGGGGCCCTGCACCACCGAAGGGTCGCGCATAACTTTCTGATTACCGATTTCGGGCGCCAGGTACGGTCCGCCCAGATCATTCCAATGATAACCATCTTCGCTGTAGGCCAGGAACAGACCTTTGTCGGCCGGTTCGCGGAAGGTAGAGAAAACGTAGTATTCTTTTTCGCTGGCCTGTTGGCACGAAACCAATCCGGCAAGCAACACCAATAAAATCAGGTATGTTCTTTTCATCATCCCAATGTTTTTAAATTACCGAATCCAGCATCAACACCCAGTCGTTTCCGTCGGCCGGTTCACCCGCCGGATCAAACTCCTGCACGCCGCTGTTCGGGAAAGTACCGATTTCTGCCACCTCGCCGTTGCGCGGGTTAAACCAGTTGGCCTTCACCTGTTCACCTTCAATTTTACCCATGTTTACCCGGATGTTTTTCCCGTTATAGGTGTAAATGAAAGCATAATTTTTTCCACGCGTTGCAAGCTGATAATCGTACTTATCGCCAGGCTGATCGGCTACCAGTGACTGGTCGGGAACCCGTTCGAAATACGGGCGCGAAAGCATCAGGTTTTTCACGTGCACCATTTGCGCAGCGCCCGGATCGTTGATAGCTTCTGTCCAGTACTTTTTCGCGCCGTAAGCAGCGCCGGTATCTTCGGGACGGTAAAACTGCATCACTGCGCTGTGCCCGTAAGTATATCCGCAAGCACCGGCAAATACCGACCAGTAGGCATACCGACGGACATCGGCATCGTTCCAGAACGGTTGCAGCGTATCGTGCAATCCCTGCGGAATACCTTCGTACGAAGGCTCACCGTCGAGGGTGGGTTTTACCGGTTTCAGGTTGTAGTCGGTTTCCACAAAGCGCCAGTTGTCTTCGCCGTAATTCAGCTCAGTATCATCCTGGTCGTAGCGGCGATGGCCTGATTGAAACATATTGAAGTCCAGCCATTCTTCGTTGTGGAACCACATCGACGACTGGGTTCTTCCCCTTGGGTGAAACGTAATCAGGTGGTTGGGATCGTTTGCACGCAGGGCATTCCCAAGAATTTTCCAGGTTTGAATGGAATCAGCTCCCGGAACATCACCACCATTCAACCAGATAATATTAGATTGGTTCTTATAGCGGTTGGCCATAAATTCGCCGTAAACCTTAGCTTCGTCGCGGCTGACAAATCCGCCCCGCACATTGCCTCCCCAAACAGGCACCAGCGCCATGTAGAGGTTTCTCTTTTCGGCCTCAGAGATGACATAATCCATGTGATCCCAATAATCATATTCATCGGGATTTTCGAAACTGCTGCCCTCGGTAACCAATGGTTGGGCCACGCTTTGACTAACGAGCGCCGAATCGCCGTAACTGTTTTTTGCGCCAACACTGTGCAGCACCATCACCTGAATAACATTAAAACCTTTTTCCTGCCGGTCGGTCAGGTAACTTACGGCTTCTTCGCGGTTTAACTTCGAGAACAACAACCAGCCGGTATCGCCAAGCCAGAAAAACGGATCGCCGTTTTCGTGGGTGAAAGAACGACCATCGGCAGATACTTTCAGCAGGCTCATGCCCTTTTCTTGTTTTACTTCTGTAGAGCACGAAAACAGAAGCAGCGCCAGGCTAATCAGTAGAAATAAGTTTTTCATTTTATTGGTTTTTGAAATTATATCCGTATTGATTTTTAATGAATGAAAAGGATTATAGTCCTTTTTGAGTCTTTCTCCAACCAACCCAGGTTAACGTTGGTTCAATCGTTTTTCCTGTGTACAAAAAGCTGGCCAGGTAGCCGAAGAAGATCAACACCACATGACTATACACACCGATCATGTATTTATGATGTATGTAATTGAAGGACCCCATGTCGATTAAAACTTTCTCTCTCCCTTCCAGTCCGATAGGCGTTGAGGTGAGCAGCGCCCAGGCTGTGAACAATACGCTCGCGCCAATTCCCCAATACAGCCCCTGCTTGTTTGCCCGGGTGCTGAAAATTCCCAGCAGGAACATCCCGGCAATACCACCCGAGAAGATGGAATACAGGGTGAAGATGATTCCCAGCACGCCTTCACTCCCGGCCTCGACATAAAACATGGCCACCGCAATGGCACCCAAACCAGCAATTACAATAAACAATTTACTCATAAACAAGCGGTGTTGCTCCGTACTTTTTGGCCGCATGCGGATATAGTAGTCTTCCATCAAAATGGCCGACAAGCAGTTCAGGTCGGAATCGAGACTTGAAATGGCGGCGGCAATCAAGGCCGACAAAATCAACCCAACCACGCCAACCGGCAGTTTGGTCATGATGAAATACGGGAAAACAGCATCGGCTTCAATTCCCTGCGGTAACGCATCGCCGGTGATTTGGTAGTAAGAGAACAACGCCGTTCCGATAAACATGAACATAGCCCAAACCGGGACACTCAGCAGCACACCAATCAGCGAAGCTTTGATGGCAGCTTTGTCTGATTTTGCAGTCAGATAGCGTTGCACAATGGTTTGGTCGGTTCCGTATTTCTGAATGGCATAAAAAACACCGTTCAGCGCCATCACGATGAAGGTAAGATTGACAAAATCCCAATCGAACGGGCCAAAACCAATACGTCCGTTTTGCATGGCCACTTCCCATACTTCCATCGGGCCGCCTTCCGGAAGAAAAAGCAGGATTCCCAAAGCGATAAGTCCACCAATAATCAGCAAAAATCCCTGGATGACATCCAGCCAGATAACTGCTTCGATGCCGCCAAGCATGGTAAGGACAACCACTGCCCCGCCAATAATCCAGATGACGGTCACCGTATCCAATCCCGTCATTTTACTCAGCGCCAGCGAGATCAGGAAAAACACCGTCCCCATTTTGGAAAAGTGGGTCAGGATAAATGAAATGGAAGTGTAAAGGCGGGCAAAAAAGCCAAAACGCTTCTCGAAATACTCGTAGGTACTCAACTGAATAACGTGCCTGAACAAGGGTACCACAAAACCAACAATGGCCACCAGCACAATGGGAACCATCAGTCCCTGTACCAGGCGGATCCAGTTTGAAGTAAATCCTTCGCCCGGATAGGCCAAAAAAGTAATGCTGCTGATTAGCGTTGCCAGTATCGATATGCCAATGGCCCATGAGGGTAATGATCCTTTGGCTGTAAAGTAGTTTTTCGTATCACTTTGCCGTTTCGAAAACCAAAATCCGATCCCCAATGATACCAGCAACGTAAGGATCATGATCAGGTAATCAATTACATGAATGGAGGGTGTTGATTGCATAGTTATTTTAGTTTAGTCAGTTTTTTATCGATTAAGATTTCGGGCCAGGCATAACTTCCTGGCTTGGTGGTTATTGTCAGTCCCGGATAACGGGCCGTTCGCATTTGTATTACACCAAACCCCAGCTCACGGAAAGGTACCAGTTGCCGGATGTTTAAATTGTGTAAAATTAAGGATGCCGTTGCGCCTCCTTCAATAAACAAATCATCAATTTCAACCTGGTTGAATACTTTTTTCACTACGCGACCTACATTCTGACGGGTTGTTTCGGCTGAAATCCTCCGATTGGAGTCGGAACAAATTGTGGTAACAGCCACCCGCCGGTTTTCGCGGATAGCTTCTACAATTTTCTGTGCCAACGCAATCAGTGAACCGGAAGGAATTTCGTGCTCCTGAAAAATCTCTTGGTTCAGGTTCAGAACCTCAATGCCGGCGTCCGTTAATTTATCCATCATCGTCTTATCTTTCGGGAAGGTGCTTCCCAAGATAAACAAGGCATGTTTTCCAGGCAAATAATCTTTGCATTCAGTTTCTGTTTTTGCCGGAAAGTCCCGGTGCAAGATGGCATCAAAAAATCCGGAACCACCTGCCAATACCGAATGTTCGTCAGCCCGACCGGCCCATGCGGCCAACTCGTCCACTGATACCACGTTGCCAATAATAATGCCCTCATCCGGAAACTCCTCCGTAACATCTTTCACGGTTACGTTGTCAGCTTCCCCGCCAACAATATCCCGAACGGTGGAGTGCTTCACCGGAAACTCCGGATCGTGTGCAAATGATGTTTCCGCCAGCGGAACACCATCCACATAATAAATACCATTTTGGATGATCCGATTAAAATGAGGGTTGGCCGGAACCATAATCACCCTTTTTTTCCCGGAAACAAGTTGTTGACTGATCAGTTCGTCATATACATTTCCACGCAATACAGAATCCAGTTTTTTGAATATAAACCTCGGTTTCAGATCCTGCAATTGACCGGTTACTTTTTCAATTTCCTGCTTGGCCATTACGGCCGGCATCGAACGGGTTTCGGTTGCCAGTACCAGCAAATCAGCATCACCGGCTTCCTCTACCGAAGTTTCGATTAAAACCTTCATCCCCCGCCGAAGCCCAATCCCGCCAATTTCTGCGGCTCCGGTAAAGTCGTCGGCTATTACTGCTATCATCTTCTTGTCCTTCAAAATTATTGGTTTTGATATAGTTTGATGGCATAACCGATGGCAAACAACAAAGCGTCGGCACTGGCAATACCTTTTCCGGCTATTTCGAAAGCGGTACCATGATCGACCGAGGTACGAATTATGGGCAGCCCCAGCGTTATATTCACGCCTTTCACACTCTTCATGGCCTGTTTTTCTTCATCCCAAATAAATCCTACCAGCTTAAAGGGAATATGTCCCTGATCGTGGTACATGGCCACGCAGCCGTCGAAACTTCCCCCATTTGCCAGCGCAAACAAGGTATCGGGAGGGTATGGCCCGGCAGCTAGTATGCCCTGCTTTTTTGCCTCCTGGATAGCCGGTAAGATTTCTTCAATCTCTTCTGTTCCAAACAGACCACCATCACCCGCGTGGGGATTTAAACCGGCCACACCTATCCGCGGATTGGCAATCCCAATACGCTTCAGTGCTTCGTGTGTCAACTGAATCACATCCAATACCCGTTGTTTTTTCACCAGATCACAGGCCTGACGCAACGAAACGTGTGTGCTCACATGCGTTACCTTTATTTTTTCGTCAGCCAGCAACATGGTATATTTTTTTGTCCCTGTATAATGTGCGTAAATTTCGGTATGCCCCGAAAAGTGGTGTCCAGCCAGGTTGATCGCCTCTTTGTGGATGGGTCCGGTGACAGTTCCGTCCACCTCGCCATTCATCGCCAGCTCAATGGCCTTGCGAACCGCCCGGAAAGCCATATCGCCTGCCGGGGCCGAAACCACGCCATGTTTAATTTCAGCTAAGTGATCGGACGGAATATCAAACACATCGATAGTTCCATAAGTAAAACGCGCCTGTCCAACTTCTGTCACCGGATTGATTTTCAGCTCCAGGCCGGTCAGTCTCACGGCTTCCTGCATCACCTGCACATTGCCAATCAACAGCGGCCGGCATTGTTCGTAAACAGAAGTTTCGTGAAATGCCTTGGCCGCAATCTCAGGGCCAATCCCGGCCGGATCGCCCATGGTAATGGCCAGTATAATTTTGTTTTGAGTATCCATGTTATGCGATAATATTTTCCAGTTCGTTTTTTATTTCCTGAATGAAGGCTGCTTCCTCCTTTTCTTCCATCCGGTAGATCGGGGGCATCATTTGTGTGCCGCACAATCCTTTTTCATTCATAATCACTTTTAAGGCAGCCAGCGATTCGCTCAAACTGCGCCCTTTTTGATAAAGGGCCGACAATTCGTTTGTTTTTTGCTGAAGGGTTTCGGCCAGGTTCCAGTTGCCGGCAAGTGCCGCTTCAAACAGCTGCACGTATGGTACCGGAGCAAAATTTCCGGTGCTGGGAACTATCCCGTCCGAACCGTTTTTCAGAGCGTAAACCGACATGGCTGCCCAACCGATTAGATGTGCAAAATCTTCCCGGTCTTTCCACAAGATCAGTGCCTTATCCAAACGATCCTGATCACGCTCCGAATCTTTCAAGCCCACAATATTGGGATGATAACTCAGTTTTTCGAGGATATCGAGTGGTATGGAATAACCGGTAGTTGCCGTAATGTTGTAGAAAATAAGCGGTTTAGGGCAAGCCTCGGCCAACTGCTCACAATAACGCAGTGTAAAGGCATCTTTCAAGGGATAATACGAGGGCATGTTGGCCACCAGCACATCGGCCCCCAAATCGGCAAAGCGTTTGGCCGCATCGATCGACTCGGGCAGGCAATTGCCGGAAATTCCGGCATAAACCAATGCTTTTCCGTTCACTTGTTTAACAGTTTCTTTCACCAGTACTTCCTTTTGCTGAAATGAAAGCGAGCTGGCTTCTCCGGTAGTACCGGCAATAAACGGGCTGGCCCCCGATTCGATCAACAATTGAATGACACTACCAACTCCTTCCACATCAACAGAATAGCTTTCAGTTAATGGCGTAACCATCGGAACGATGACGCCTTTATAGGGATTATCTTTTTTCATTTCTGTGTTTAACCTTTATTTTATTCGGCTAGTAAGCTTTTTTATACATTTCCAATGCATCCTCCAGGGTAACTTCGCGCACATTATTTTTCAGTAGCCGCTGTACTTTCAGGGCCGAAACAGCCATATCTTCCAGCGCATTTTCGGGAATACCCAAATCGCGCAGATTGGATGGAATGCCAATTGACTTCATCAAATCCTTCACCGCATGAATTCCTGCCCATGCATATTCTTCATCAGATTGACAACCGGTAATCCCGATTGCTTTTGCTACGCGGGCATATTTTTCGGTGGCTGCCGGTAAATTGAATTCCATCACCCAAGGCAGGATAACAGCGTTTGACAGTCCATGAGGCACCTTGTACTTACTGCCCAACGGATACGCCAGCGCATGCACCGCAGTGGTGTTAACCGGCCCGAGGCACATACCCCCGTAAACGCTGCCCAAGGCTACATTTGCCCGGGCATCGAGGTCGCTTCCGTCATCGTAGGCTTTTTTCAGGTTCTGAAAAATTAGCTGCATCCCGTCCAGCGCATAGCGGTCGGTTACCGGATGAGCAAAGCGGTTGACAAACGCTTCGAGACAATGGGCAAAGGCATCCATCCCGGTAGCTGCAGTCACTGCCGGAGGAACGCCCGCCGACAGGATCGGCTCAATATAGGCAGCATCAGGCATCAGGTATGGACTGATTACGCCCTTCTTCTCCTGATCGGTTTCATCCAGAAAAATCGCATTTGGCGATACCTCACTGCCCGTTCCCGAAGTGGTGGGCAAGCAGGCCAGATAAGTTTTCCGCTCTTTTAACAAACCAATGCCGGTAATCTCTTTTGTTGTCTGTGTGTTGCGAATTTGCGCTGCCACTAACTTGGCGGTATCAAGCACGCTCCCTCCCCCGATGCCGACAACCGCATCGGCCTGAAAATCGCGGGCGAGCGCCAGTACCTTTTCAAATTCGGAAAAAGTGGGTTCGTTGGTAATTCGGTTGTACACCTCAATAGCCACACCGGCAGCAGTCAACTGTTCCAAATATGGCGACAAGGTTTTGTCCAAAACCGGAATCGTTAATAAAAACATGCGTTTGAAGCCCCTCTCCAAGAAGTCGTCAACAAATTGTTGGAGGCTTCCGTTGCCAAATACAAAACGCGAAGGATTATTTATGATTATTTTTTTCATTTTGTAAACGTTTACATTTTTGAACCGATTATTTTACAAGGATTCACAAAAATATAAATTTGAAATTAAATGAAAACGTTTTTATAAAGAAATTCTGAATTTACTAGCAGGACTCCCTGACCATTAATTCCGAATTCAGCGTCATTTGAATCGGGGCACGTTTGGGGTCGCGTATCCGCTGAATCAGCAATTCGCCCGCCCGCTGCCCGATTTCGTAAGCAGGTTGCCGCACCGCGGTAAGTGGCGGATTTAATGAATTGGACCAGTTCATATCGTCAAAACCAATGATTGCGACATCGTTCGGTATATGAAGTTTTCTTTTATGGATTGTTTCCAGTGCGCCCAAAGTGATCAGGTTGTTCCCGGTAAACAAGGCATCCGGGGGCGTTGGCAGGCTGAGTAGCTTATCTGCCAGTTCGACCCCGCTTTCGTAAGTTGAGTTCCCATAAACAAGCCACTGAGGATCGAAGGGCAGGTTATTTTCGGCCAGGGCCCGTCTGTAACCGGCCTCCCGCAAACGAGAGGAAGGAATAGTTGGCAAACCGGCGATATGCCCGATCCGTTTATATCCGGCCTTGGCCAAATGATCAACAGCGGCAAAGGCCCCCGCATCATTGTTCACCCAAACCACGTCCACATCAATTCCGTTTAAGCCGCGGTCAACACAAACTACCGGCAACCCGCTTTGCACCATCTTTTTCACCCGTACATCATCTTCGCTTGCCGGGGCAGCAATCAAGCCATCAATGGCTTCCGACTCCAGAATATCGAGGTACATGGCTTCCTTTTTCTCGTCCTGACTGAAATTGCACACAATAATCACATAATTGTTTTTGTACGCAATATCCTCAATGCCACGCAGAACATCTACATAAAACGGGTTTTGAATGTCGGGAATGAGAACGCCAAGCAAATTACCCGGGCCACCTTTTGATCGTAACCTTTTGGCAACCCGACTGGGTTGATATTTTAGTTCCTTGATCGCTTTCAGGATTTTCAGGCGCGTTTCCTCGTTTACACTGCTACTGTTATTCAGTACCCTCGACACGGTAGCGATAGATACTCCTGCCCTTCTGGCGACATCATTCATGCTGGCCATAAACGTTGTTTTACTTATGAATATTCGGGTTGAAAATAGACAATCGTCCGTAAATAGTCAACCAAGATACAAATGTAAACGATTTCATGAAACACACGAATTTTTTAATCAGTTTTTTACTGCCACGCATGAAAAAGATCCAAGCGTGCAGGCTCGTGTTAAAAAAACATTCAATCATTTCCATATCAGCAAATTTGGCAGGGTACTAAAGAATATTGACCAATGTTCTCCTCCTGCGGCAACTTGTCTGACAGAAATTTCACCTCTCCATGTAATCGTTTACATTATTTTTACTTTTTTTGTAACACCAACAACTGCAGAAAGCATTTAATCATTAAATAATCAGATTCAAAAATCATGAGAAAAACGGTAAAAATCTTATTCTTTCTATTCCTAACGGTAAACCTGCATGCGCAAAAACCCGGCTGGAAAAACGTGTTGGAGCACGGCGCCCGAACCGACGGAGAATACCTTAACACGGAAGTAATCCGCGAACTGATCGAAGCTGCCAGCCAGGAAGGTGGCGGCACACTTTATTTTCCGGCAGGAGACTACCTCACGGGCCCTATCCACCTGAAAAGCAACATCACCATTTACCTGGAGGCTGGTGCAACCCTCCGCTTTAGCAACGATTTTGACCACTACCTGCCCATGGTACCTTCGCGATGGGAAGGGACAACCGTTGTAAATTTTTCGCCGCTGATTTATGCCTACGAGGCCGAAAACATTACCATCACCGGGCGGGGAACGCTGGATGGACAGGGCAAAAAATGGTGGGATTATCACCATTTTCTGTACTCCCAACCCAAAACATTCAAATCGAAATGGCAACAGCTATTTGCAGAAAACAATCCGGATGTGCTGCTGCCCGACATTCCGGATATGGTTACACGCGGTTTTCTGCGTCCCCCCTTTATACAGCCCATGTATTGCAAAAACATTCGTATTGAAGGCATTACCATCATCAACTCGCCATTTTGGACCGTCAACCCTCAGTTTAGTGAAAACATTACCATTGACGGCGTAACGATCAACAATCCCAAATCGCCAAATACCGACGGCATTAACCCCGAATCGTGCAAGTATGTTCATATCTCCAATTGTCACATTTCGGTAGGCGATGACTGCATCACCATCAAATCGGGGAAAGACCGCAGCGGACGGGCCGAGGCTGCTCCCTGTGAGAACATCACCATTACCAACTGCACCATGTTAAGCGGCCACGGCGGTGTGGTAATCGGCAGCGAAATGTCAGGCGACGTAAAAAAAGTCACCATTTCCAACTGCGTGTTTGAAGGCACCGACCGGGGCATCCGCATCAAATCGACTCGCGGACGGGGCGGTGTGGTTGAAGACATCCGCGTCAGCAATGTGATTATGAAAGACATTCGGGAAGAAGCCATCAAACTGAACATGTATTATTCAAAAACCGAGTATGAACCAGTATCAGAAAGAACACCGGTGTTTCGCAATATTCATTTCAGCGGGATAACCGGGAATGCCAAACAGGCCGGATTTTTACTGGGTTTAGATGAAATGCCCATCAGCAACATTTCGTTTACCGATATCCGTATCAACGGCGAAATCGGCTTCACCGTGAAAGATGCCGAAGACATCAGCTTCCACAATGTGCAAATGAATGCGTTCAACGGTCCGGCCCTGGCCATCGAAAAGAGCAAATACATCGAGATTAATGCCCTCAGTTCCAATTCGCCACTGGCCGGTACGCCGGTCATTAAACTTGACGGGGTACATAATGCCAGTATCATGAACTGCTTTCAACCGCGCGAAACCGACATCTTCATTCAGCAAAGCCAATCGTGCCAGGATATCGTTATCCAAAACAATGTCCTCCCGGGTGTTAAAAAGGAAGTAGAACTGCTGAAATAACGAGCGGACCGGTACTCCGGAAGGTTGATCAACTTGAAGGCCTGAAACCGCAAAGCTACCCGGGTAGCTTTTCAGTTTCAGGCCTTTTTAGCTGTCTTCTCACTGCGTCAATATCGAGCCATCTTAGCCCTCTCCTTGGGGAGGGTTGGGAGGGGCTTTACTCGTATCTCAACGCTTCCACCGGGTTCCGCGTTGCTGCTTTCCAACTCTGCCAGCTCACCGTCAGCAGTGTAATTCCCAATGCCAGCAAACCCGCCAAGGCAAAAATCCACCAGCTGAGCGTGGTTTTGTAGGCAAAACTTTCGAGCCATTTGTGCATGGCGTACCAGGCAACGGGAGTGGCAATTACAAAAGCGATGGCTACCCATTTTACAAAGTCGCGGTTCAGCATTAGCATCACTTCGGATACCCGGGCTCCGTTCACTTTGCGGATGCCGATTTCTTTAGTACGGGCAATAGCGATAAACCAAGCCATCGCAAACAAATTGATTGTGCTGATTACAATAGCCACCAAAACAAAGGCCTGCAGCATTATCAGCAAATGCTTTTCACGATGGAACTGCTGATTGTAAAAATCTTCCAAAACCAGGTATTCAAAAGGAAAATTCGGAAACGTAGCCTTAAACTTTTCATGAATAAACGGAATGACAGAAGCCTGGTTGTTGCTATTGAGTTTAACCAGATAATTGCCCCATACCATGTTTTCCGTCCAGTCGAAAAAGATCATTGGACCTGACTTTTCCCGCATACCCCGGAAATTAAAATCGGCACATACACCTTTTACTACCAGCTCCAGATTTTGAAAACCGCTTTCATCCTGCAGGTTCAGGATTTTGCCAACTGCTCCCTCCGGGTTGTTATAACCCAGAGCGGCAAGGCACGACTGGTTAATTATACATCCCGCGTTTCTATTAGTGCTTGCTCCCAAATCTTCAACTGCAAGAAACGAAATCTGGAATATCTTAAAATAATCAAGGCCGGTAACTAACACCGCTGCCTTTCCGCTCCTACCCGTACCTTTTTCTGAAAAACTGAAATTAAATGCTGGCAACTCGCCCGGAATCCGGCTACTCTGTGTAATTCCCTGGACATTAGGGTTCCGAATCAATTCCTGTTCAAACACATCCAGGTTATTTATCCGGGAGGAAGTCCTGCTCATGTTTTGCGGAATTTTAACAACCAAGGTATTTTCAATATTCATTCCTGTGTCTTTCTCTTTCAAAAAAATGAGCTGTTTATTGATTCCAAGAATAGCCACTAAAATGAAAATAACAATGACAAACTGAACTGCCACAAATAGTTGACGAAAAGAAATACCCGAAGCCAACGGTGTATATTTTAGCCGGAATAGTTCCAGGCTGTTGTACCGTCCGATTAACAGTCCCGAAATAATTCCGTTGGCAATCGCACTGAGCGAAAGAATAACTGCCAGTCCGATCCAAAACAGTTGGTTGCGGAAAGAAAAATCAACCGTTATCTGAAACTGATGCTGAAAATACGGGGCGAGTAAAAAACAAACCACCAAAGCTACCGCTATCGATGCCGCATGAATAATTAATGACTCTAATAACGATTGCCATACAAGTGTGGAGCGAGAGGCCCCTACTACCTTCCTCAAGGCAGTGTTAACTGCATTATTCAGCGATTTTGCAAATGAAAAATGAACGTAATTCAATCCTGCCGCCACAACAACCAGAAAACTGATAACCAGCAATAAATACACATAGCTGGCATGCGCATTGGGTTGCAGCTCATCGCTCAAATGCGAATGCAGGTGAATATCCTGTAATGCCTGCAGATGATATTGATGCAGTAAATTGCTTTCTTCGAAATCACCCTTTTTGTGAGACAAAACCAGTTGGTTCATTTTGTTTTCCAAATCGGACAGGTCAGTTCCCGGCTTAATTTTCAGATAAGTATAAAAAACGGTTTCGCCCCACAGATCTTTTACCGGGGGAGGCAGGTGCATTTGATCATGAAAGGACAAAAGCATATTTGCCCGAAAATGGGCCTGCTTAGAAATATCCCGGAAAACCCCTTCCACCCGGTACTCAAAAGCCGGATATTTCAGAATTGTTTTCCCAACCGGATTTTCATTGCCAAAATACTTCCTGGCTGTTGCTTCGGATAAGAGTACCGTGTAGGGTTGACGCAATACCTCTGACGGATTTCCCTGCAAGAGCCGGATGGAGAAAATATCCAGAAATCCGGGTGAGGCATGATACACATGTTGGTCATTAAAAATGTTCTCCCCGATTTTGTATTGAGGATTGTTGGTCCCCGCCAAAAAACCTGCATCAAGCACTTCCGGAAAGTTTTCCGTTAAGACGGTTCCAAGTGCGCGTTCGCATTCCGGCTTCGATATTATGAGTTCACCGTGTGAATATACATCCGTTACAATCCTGAAAATATTTTCCGAATCGGGAAAATCCTTGTCATAAACTTGCTCATACGTAACATAGGCCGAAACCAGGATAAATGTAACCAGACCTATGCTCGTTGAAATAACCAGTAAAATGGTGGGTTTCCAATTATGCATGATTGCCCTGAATGCCGTTTGTGTATGATAAATAAAATTCATGCTCTTGATTTTTTATTCATATCGCAGTGCCTCCACAGGATTACGCGTTGCTGCTTTCCAGAAGCCTTACTAAATCTCCCCAAAGGGGAGACTTTTTGGATATTGCATATTTCTTCATTCGTTCATTTTATCATTCGCCCCAAGTTCTCCCCCTTCGGGTGAGTTAGAGGGGGCTTCTTCTATTCATACCTCAACGCCTCTACCGGATTGCTCACAGCTATTTTGATGACATGATAACTGATTGTCAACAGTGCAATAATTGCTACAAGAGTTATTGAAGCAACAAAAGCAGTAATCGAAAGCGGCTCTTTATAAGCCCCAGGCATGGTTTTGTAGATGTAAACTGCGGCAGGGCATCCTACCAAAATGGCAAAACCAAGCATTGCAATCACTTCGGTGGAGAGTTGCCAGTATATCGATCTTACTGAACTGCCCAGAACTTTTCGAACTCCAATTTCCTTGGTGCGGCGCTTTACCGTAAAAAGAATAAGTCCGAAGAGCCCGATGGTTGAAATAACCAGGGTTACCACAGCAAAAAATATAAACATCCGTTTCATTGTTTGCCAGAACGGGATTGCATCATCAAGGTAAAATGCAACGCTGAAATCTTTAAACTCAAATGGATCGTTTGGAAAAATATTTCCCAGTTCGCTGGTAATTAATGCCCTGGCTTTCTGTTCATCACCCGTGAATCGCACAGAGAGAAGGGTTGAACCTGTAATTACGTTGTTATTCAGGAACATAATGTAGGTTGGGATTGGATTGTGAACCGAGTACGGATGAAAATCCTTAACAACTCCGATAACAGGGAAAGGTTTCCCCTCCAGGTAAATCTGTTTGCCAATGGGATCGCTCCAGCCAAAAACCTTTAAAGCCGTTTCGTTGATAATACACCCCTTATTATCAGCCGGATATTCTTTTGAGAAATTACGGCCATAAGCCATTTTCAGGTTGTAGGTTGGGATAAAATCATAATTCACATAGTTGCGGCTTATCATTTCCTTCTCGTCGGGTGCAGCGCCTTCCCAGGTTACATATCCGCCAATATTTCCAATAAACGGGATGGTGCTTGAAAACGAAATATCAGCGATTTCGGGATGCTGCAACATCCGGGTTTTAACAGTTTCGAATTCCATCTTATCGCGGGGGTTAATCTCGGTATAAAGAATGTTTTTGTTGTCGAACCCCAAATCCTTGTTCAGAATAAAATCGACATGGTTGAAAAGGATAAAACTAACGATGAGCATAAACAGCGAGATGGAAAATTGTGCTGCAACCAATACCTTTTTAACGCTGATAGAATTCCCCCCGTTGCTAAATAATTTGCCTTTCAGCACTTTCACCGGGTTGTAGTCGGAAATAACCAGCGCCGGATATAATCCTGAGAGCACACCAACAAGTAAGCTTACAAGCGTGATGAAGATTAACAATTGTCCGTTGCCCCAGATAGAAAAATCGATATTCTTGTTCAAGATGCGGTTCAACAGCGGAAAAGAAGCCTGCGCCAGAAAAAGTGCGAAAACTGTGGCTGCCAAAGTGTGCAGGATAGTTTCTGACAGAAATTGGGAAGCGATGAGCTTTTTTGATGAACCAATTACCTTTTTAATCCCGATTTCTTTAGAACGTTGCGTTGAATTGGCCAGCGAAAGGTTCACGTAGTTAACACTTGCAAGAACCAGAACCAAAATGCCGGCCAGTGAAAGAATTCCCAAACCAATAATCGCATCGGGCTGGCTGTTGGGCGAGATGTGTAGTTTTGAAAGCGGATGCAGGTATGGACTACTCTTTTCAAAGTTTTTTACATTTTTAAAGGCATCTTTTATTTTGGCATCGACTAATTTCGGGTCGGCGCCTTTTTTCAGCAACACATAGTTGTCGAACGAAATGTTGGTCCAGTTTTCACCATACGACTGATCGCCGCTCAGTACCGGGTAAGTAGGCATCGACACCAGATAAGTTGCCTTCAGGTTCGAGTTTTGGGGAAAATCTTCATAAACAGCCGAAACAATTACAGGAAACCGTTTCCCAACGGTAACCTGTTTGCCCAGCGCATTCCCTTCAGGAAAAAGCTTTTTCGACAATGTTTCAGAAATTGCAATGGTGCCAGGTTCGGTAAGTGCGTTGCTTTTATTTCCCTCTTTCAGGTTAATAGTAAAAATGTCGAAGATGGAATTTTCGCTCCAATACCCGTTTAGTTCGTACAACTGGCTGCCATCGGGGAGGGTAAAGAACTGACCCGAACCTTTGGCACCGCCCGAAACTTCGCGCATCAGCAAAACCTGTTCTACTTCAGGCACATCGGCCATTAAATGATAACGAAAAGCAGCAGGGCTGTAGGTGCAAAAATTTGTGGGATACGAATCTTCCTGGCGGGTCTGCACTCGATAAATCTGCTCGTAATTCTTGTTGAACTTGTCGTAGTTAATTTCGTGGCTTATTAACTCACTGAACAGAATAAATACGGCAAACCCAATTACGAGGTTTGCAAGGTTAATAATCGTAAAAACCTTGTTGTGGCGGATGTTTCGGAGAATGTTGATGAAAAAATGCTTATACATGGCCTTCGTTTGTTAATTGTTTACTGGCAACTGGTCTTTGGCAACGGGCCGCTTGCTCCTAAACCAGCATGTCGGCCATTTGCCGTTTAACTTCTTCGGTAATAATTTGTCCGTCGAACAGGTTGACCACCCGGTGGGCAAATTCGGAGTCATGCAACGAGTGGGTCACCATCACAATGGTAGTCCCTTCGCGGTTGAGTTCTGTAAGCAGGTTCATCACTTCCAGACCGTTTTTCGAGTCGAGGTTACCGGTTGGCTCATCGGCCAAAATCAGTTTCGGATTGGCAACCACCGCACGGGCAATGGCCACACGTTGCTGCTGTCCGCCGGAAAGCTGTTGCGGAAAGTGTTTACGGCGATGGCTGATCTTCATCCGCTCCAACACCGATTCGACCCGGGCTTTCCTTTCCCTTGCACTCATTTTCAGATAGATGAGTGGCAGCTCAACATTTTCATACACATTCAACTCATCAATCAGGTTAAAGCTTTGGAATACAAAGCCAATGTTCCCTTTACGAAGCTGGGTTCGGTTCCGCTCTTTCAGGCAGCCAACTTCTTTCCCATCGAAATAATACTCGCCGCCGCTGGGGTTGTCAAGCAACCCGATGATGTTCAGCAGGGTTGATTTGCCACAACCGGAAGGCCCCATAATGGCCAAAAACTCGCCTTTCTGTACATGAAGGCTGACTTGGTTCAACGCACTGGTTTCAATTTCTTCGGTGCGGAACACTTTGTTTAAATTGACTGTTTTTATCATTTTAATACCCTTTCTTTTGCGTTTTATTTTTATTGTCTTGTCATCTGTTAGTTTCTTCTGACGTTATTTTCGATTAGAAAAATCAATTATTTAAACACGATTTTATCGTTATTGCCAAATAATTCATAACTCGACGTGATGACCTGTTCTCCTGGCTGCAGCCCCTCCAGCACCTCATAATATTGCGGGTTCTGTTTTCCTATCCGTACAGGGCGGCGGGTAGCTTCCGTGCCGTTTTCGTTCAGTACAAAAACCCATTGGCCACCGGTACTTTGAAAAAAGCCACCGCGCGGTAACAAAACTGCCTTTTCGGACTGGCCCAGTTCCAATTTTACGTGGTAAGTTTGTCCGGTCCGGATGTTCTCCGGCTTTTCGCCTGTAAAAACCATGTCAATCTTGAACTGTCCTTCCCGTACTTCGGGATACACTTTTTTCACATTCAGCTGGTAACTGGACGCATTCCGTTCAAAAGTGGCGGCCAGGTCTCGCCGGACACGGTCGATGTAGTGTTCGTCGATTTTGGCATTCACTTTATAGTTTGTCAATACATGAACCATCCCGATGCGCTGTCCCTGGTTAATGGACTGTCCAATCTCTGCATCAAGCATCCCCAACTGGCCGTCAACCGGCGCTTTCACATTCAGGTTATCCAGTCGCTCGCGTACCAGTTCCAACATTTGACGCATTTTTTGAAGGTCTGTTTCCAGCGTTATCATCGAAGTGAGCCGGATCATGGAATCATTTCTGGCTTTCAGCTTGTTAATTTCAAGCATCTTCGTTTCATACTCAAAGTCTTCTCTTGCCTGCAGGTAATTTTCTTTCGGAATCAAATCCTCTTTATACAGTTTCTTATATTGTTCGTAATTTCTTTTTTTACGGGTGAGCCGATAAGCATTGTCCAGTATGTTTTTGCGTGACTGGATCAACTCTGTTTCGAAACTGATCCGGGTATTGCGCAGGTAGTTTTCTTTCTCGGCCAAGGCAGCTTCGCTGTTTAAGATCGTTTGGTAAAGCTGTTTGTTCTCAAGTGTCAGGATCACGTCGCCCTTTTTTACCATCGCACCTTCTTCAATCTGGCGCTCTTCTACCCGGCCGCCTTCAATTGCATCAAGATAAATGGTAGTAATAGGCTCAACCTGGCCAATAACGGTAATATAATCGTTGAACAGCCCATCTTCCACCGTACTGACTGTCAGCTTGTCCATTTCTGCTCGAAATACCGATTGGTGGTCGGCCATCAAAATCTGGTAAAGCAACAGCAGGAACAGTAGTACGCCACCTGCAATATAAAGGTGTTTCATCTTCAGCCCTTTTTTCTTTTCTATAACACGGTCCATTGACATATCCGATAGTTTTAAATTTCAAATTCCACGTTTCAAATTCCAAATCTCCGGCGATTTCGTCATTGCGAGGAGCGTAGCGGAGAAGCAACCTGTTGTTGATAAAGATTGCTTCACTTCGTTCGCAATGACGTTTTTTCCTATCTGCCTTACTTGTTCCCTCTCCTTTGGAGAGGATCAGGGAGAGGCTTCCCAAAACCTCACCCCTTGATAAAACTCCAACACTTTATTTTTGATCTCCCATTGTAATTTTGACCGGAGCAAATATCCCTGTGCTTCGCTCAACCGGCTTTTCACGGCCAGCAGTTCAATCACATCGATCAGTCCCTCATCATACTTCCGCTGTGCCACCTGGTAAGCCAACTGGTCAGCATCAACCTGCTTGCCGGTTTGGATGTACTCGCGGAACAATGCCTGCAATTCGCGGGTATTGTTTACCAACTCGTAATACACCGTCTGTTTATAATTATCGACCTCGGTGCGGGCCTGTTCCTGCTTGAGTTTTGCCTTCCGCAACTCGCTTCGGACCTCGTTCCTGCCAAAAATTGGTATCGAAACCGACGCTCCAACGAACTGGCTCATATTGTTATCCAGCTGATCGGCAAACGCGATGGTATTTCCTTCCTGATCCCGGTAAGTTTCATAATAACCGGTGTTAACCGAAGCATTCAGGTAAAGCGAAGGAAAATATTGGCCGCGAACCATAGCCACATTTTTTGATGCCGCCTCCAGATTGGCTTCAGCCATCTTTACATAAGGCGAAATTTGTGCAAAAGATGCAAAGAGGGAGTCGGCTGCCCATGGTAGATTTGGCACAGCTACCGGCTCCCCTGCATCATTTAATACACTGACCAAACTTCCGGCGGGCAGGTTCATCTGCTGGCCTAGTTTCAATCGTGCTTCTTCGAACTTGTTTTCTGACTGAATGAGGCTAAGCTTTTCTTTTTCGTAGATGGCTTGCATCTCCGCCAAATCGGTCCTGGCTTTCAAGCCTGTTTCTATTTGTGCTTCTGTTTTCTTCAGGTTAAACCCGGACAGCCCAAGCTGCTCTTTTGTAATTTCGACCAGGCCCTGATAATAAATCACATCGTAATAGGCCATTAATACACTGAAAGCCAAATCATCCTGATTGTTAACTTTTTGCCATTCTGCGGCCTGCAACCGAAATTTGGCATACGCGATCTGGTTCATTCGGATAAAACCATGGAACAAACCGATGCTTGAGTTCAGGCTATTATTGTTATTGAAGAACTCGTTATTGACTACGTCATTTGTGTTCGGATCGACAGAACGTCCAAAGCTAAGCCCGGCAGATGATGATGCGGACAAAGAGGGCAACAAGTTCATTTTGGTTTGCTTGGCATCAACTCTTGCGGCCTGCTCGTTCAATTCGTACAAACGGTGATTCAGGTTGTTCTCCAATGCATATCCTATGCACCGGTCCAGTGTCCAGCTTTCCTGGGCAGAAAGAATACCTGCCCAAAGAAACAGCGGGATTAGTAAGAATATGTTTTTGATGATCTTCATGATTTCTATTTTCTCTGATTTAGGATATCTATTTCAATGCCAAAATTATATTTTACTGAATTACTGGCATTTACAATTTTACCAAATTTTGAACCGTCAAATTACTTGACAAAAACTGTAAAATATATTTACACATCATTGCTCCAGGTGTTGTTCTGAACTAACTTTGAAATAAAAATGCCCAAAGGAAACATCCTTGTAGTTGACGACAACAAAAGTGTGCTGAGTGCACTCGAAATCCTGCTTTCGCCCGAGTTCGACAAAGTAGAATGTCTGTCAAATCCCAATCAGTTAATCAGTGAACTCCGCAAAGCACCTTATCAGTTGGTATTGCTGGATATGAATTTTAAGGCCGGTGTAAATACCGGAAATGAAGGAATATACTGGCTGCAGCAGATAAAAGAAAACCACCCGGAAATTTCGGTAGTACTGATTACCGCATACGGAGATGTGGAATTGGCTGTAAAAGCACTGAAATCCGGCGCTACCGATTTTGTGTTGAAACCCTGGGAAAATGCTAAAATGCTGGCCACTGTTAAATCTGCCATTCAACTTAGCTTGTCGCGGCAGGAAGTGAAAAGCTTAAAGCTGAAGGAAAAAGAACTCAAGAATGTTATCAACCAGAACGAAAAGCTCATTATTGGTTCATCGGCTGAACTGATGCACGTATTGTCCATTGTGCGGAAAGTTGCCAAAACCGATACCAACATTTTAATCACCGGAGAAAACGGCACCGGCAAAGAATTGATTGCCCGCGAAATTCACAAGTTGTCAAGCCGTTGCAACGAAATGCTGGTGAGCGTTGACATGGGCGCCGTGAGCGAATCGTTGTTCGAAAGCGAATTGTTTGGCCATGTAAAAGGCGCCTTCACCGATGCGCGGGAAAACCGCGCCGGGAAATTTGAAGTCGCCAGCAAAGGCACTCTCTTTCTGGACGAAATCGGAAACCTGTCCTTCCATCTTCAGGCAAAATTACTGGCTGCCCTTCAAAACCGCGAAATTACCCGCATTGGCTCCAACCAGCCCATCCCGGTTGATATCCGTCTGATCTGCGCCACCAACAAAAACCTGCCCGAACTAGTTGAAAAAGGCCTGTTCCGCGAAGACCTGCTGTACCGGATCAACACCATCCAGATTGAAATCCCGCCATTGCGCAAACGCGGGAACGACATCCTGGTACTGGCCGAATTCTTCCTGAAAAAATATGCTTACAAATACGATAAACCGTCGCTGAAACTAAACATCCAGGCGCAGGAAAAACTACTGAAATATAACTGGCCGGGAAACATTCGCGAATTGGAACACTGCATTGAAAAAGCGGTAATTTTAAGCGAGAACAACGTTTTGAATGCCGACGACTTCTTCTTACGGCCCGTGAGCGGCATAAAGAACGATGCCGATACGCTGAAACTGGAAGAAATGGAAAAACGTCTGATATTGCTTGCCCTGGATAAATACCCGGGCAACGTGAGCGCTGCAGCCGACCAACTCGGCATTACCCGGCAAACCCTTTATAACAAAATGAAAAAATTCGGTATCTGATGAACCCCTCATTCCTGTTCAATATTTTCAGCCGCATCAGTTTGATTGCCCTTGCCGCTTTTGCAGTGGGGTGGTCGTTCTTTTCCGGACATTCCCCTCTTGTTGGCGTGTTGCTGATCCCTCTCATCATCTACCTCATTATTAATCTGATGAATTATCAAAACCGGATAAACGAGCGTATCAATTATTTTTTTGAGGCCATCCGGAACGAAGATTTCAGCCTCGCGTTCCCGTCAAAGAAAAATGACAGGATTATTAATGACCTAAACCGCAATCTGTCAGGCATCAATCAATATATTCAGCAAATTAAGATTGACTCAAACCGGCAGGAACAATATTTCCGCGCATTGATTGAACACGTGGGGACCGGCATACTGTCTTATAACGAAAAAGGTTTTGTGCTGCATGCCAACAGAGGCCTAAAAAAAATGCTGGGCATGCAACAATTCACCCATCTGAAACAGCTGGAAAAAATTGATGAAAAATTAGCTGCAGCTATCGGGCAAATTCAACCAAACGACCAAAAGCTCATCCGGTTTACCGGCAAACAAGGAAGCACGACGCTTTTGATCAAATCGGGGGCCTTCATCAACCAGGGGGAACGGTTAACCTTGCTTTCCATCCAGGACATTAACCAGGAGCTGGATGAAAAGGAGCTGGATTCGTGGTTGAAGTTGATCCGGGTACTGACCCACGAAATCATGAATTCGATTGCGCCGGTCACCTCACTATCCGAGAGTTTAGGCAACTATTTTCTCAAAGAAGGGAAAGCCATTTCGCCCGACGAGGTGAATAAAAAAATGATCAGCAACACCATTCGCGGACTGGAAATCATTCGGGAGCAGGGCAAAGGGCTGATAAATTTTGTGGATTCGTACCGGAAGTTTACACGGCTGCCCAAACCCGACAAGAAGCTAATTTCGGTGAATGAGTTGCTTGAAAAAACAGCCCTGCTCTGGCAAACAGAGCTATCATCCCACAAGCTCAAAATAACGGTGAGATTGACGGACAAAAAGCTTTATATCCTGGCCGATGAAAAACTTATTTCGCAAGTTTTAATCAATCTGCTGAAAAATGCTGTAGAAGCGCTGGCCGACAGGAAAGATGCTGTCATTGAACTGTTTGCCTTCGAAAACTCACGATCACAGATCGAGCTGGTCGTAAAAGACAACGGGCCGGGAATACCACCGGAACTCATGGAAGAAATTTTTGTGCCATTTTTTACAACTAAAGAGTCAGGTTCCGGAATCGGCCTCAGTATATCCAGGCAAATCATGAGGCTGCACGGTGGCAGCCTCATAGCAAAATCTGTCCCCGGAAAGGAAACCCTATTTTCGATGTTGTTTAATTAACGGCCCTTATAACAAAACTGACATGGATGCTGCCCATTAGTGCTCCTACCGGGCAAGCGGGATCCATACGCTCATATCGCTTTTGCCGCGGTTGTTCCAGGCATAATAAGGAATCAGGTTGATGGTGATACGCTCATCATTTCGGGAAGAAACGGGGCGGTACAGGGTATTGCCCCAATCGACGGCACCCAGCTTTTTCACTTCTCCCTGTAAAGCCATAAACGAACCTCCCGCCACTGTCAACGGAACAGGCTTAAACTGACTGTCAACCGGGATGGCCACCTCATGGATGCCAACGTGCTCCGGCAAATCCACTGCCTCAAGGCAATAAACTACCGGGCCGCGCTGCACGGCCACCTGGTTGCGGGTTTCTTCCACCAGCGGATTGGCTTCAATCAGGCGTGCCTCCATCGGGAAATTGATTTCCACCACATCGCCTTTTTTCCAGGTTCTAACTAATTTCTGATACGTCCCGGGCTGGTTTTTACCATCAACTGGCTTGCCGTTGATCGTTATGGCAGCGTCCGCACTCCAGGCAGGAATACGCACCAGTAGCGCAAATTCCTTTTTAGGCGCTTTGTTGATTTTCATCTGTACATTTCCGGCCCACGGATAATCGGTCACTTGCTCCAGTTCCAGCGCCAATCCGTCTTTCAAAACCGTCTTCAACTTGTTTCCGCCGTAAAAATTCACCCACAAGCCTTCATCCGACATACTGTACATGTAGTTGTGGATTTGCGCCACCGTACGGATGGTATTTGGAGGACAACAGTTGCAGTAGCTGATATACTCTTCCCGGTCTTTCGACCAGCGAAGTTCATAGGGCAAATCGGCAGAAACAGCCAGCGGGTTGGTATAAAAATGACGTTTCCCGTCAAGGCTCACGGCAGCCAGCAGGCTGTTGTACATCACCTGTTCCATTACGTCGGCATAACTGGCCTTTCCGGTCACCTGCAACATACGCCAGTTCCAAAGCAGGTTGCCGATATTGGCGCACGATTCGTTATGCGCGGTCAGGTTCGGCAATTCGAAATCCTGTCCGTAAGCCTGGTGTACCTGTTGAATCGAAGGCTGGTCATAAGTAGTTCCGTTTGGTGAAACCCCATCGTACAAGGCCCCGCAAGCGCCGGTGATGTACAATTTTGTTTCCACCAGGTCGTGCCAAATAGCATCGAGCGCGGCCATCAGGCTGTCATCGCCGGTTTCGGCAAAAACATCGGCCGCACCGGCATACAGGTAATTGGCCCGGACGGCGTGTCCCTGAGCTTTGGTTTGTTCCCGAAACGGAATCCGGTCCTGGTTGTGATCACGGCCATTTTCAACCATGCTGCGGATGTCGATCAATCCTTTGGACAATTCGAGGTAACGTGGCTCACCCAAGGTGCGGTACATCTCGGCAACGCCCATGTAGTGTGACGGACAAATGGCATTTTGCGCCAGTTCATGCGCGTGCTCCTGGTAATACAGATACAGAAAGTCGGTTGCCTTGACGGCCACGTCAAGCAGGTTTTTCTTTCCGGTAAGTCGATAATGAACACAAGCAGCCGTCATCAGGTGACCCATATTGTAGGTTTCAAAATCCATGCGCTCGGCAAACTCAGCTTTTTCATCCGGATTTTCACGGGTTTTTATCATGACAGGGGTATGAATATAGCCGTCAGCCCGTTGTGTTCTCGCGATAATGCCAATGATCGAATCAATCTTCTGCTCTGTTTGCTGATCCGGGTTCATGGCATTCACCATAATCAAGGCTTCCAGCATTTTATAGAAATCGCCGTCATGAAACGGCGGACCAATATGATTGCCATGCTTTAGCCCGGCGGCAATTTCAAAATTGGCGAAACCATGACTGATGGAGTCATTCATGTACATGTCCATCATGTGGGGCACCATGCTGTGCTCGCAAACGTGGAAGCGCTCGGCCCAAAAGCCATCCGTCCACTTTACATCGGTCATATTCACAGCGCTTAATTTGGCAAACGGACTGTGCGAAGTGTTAACCAAACTATTATCCTGCGCCGAAGTTCCCAGAACGCTCATCGCAAAGATGGCGGCAAGGGCCGGTATGATTATTTTTTTCAGGTTCATTCTGTTCTATTTGGATGATTACAATATTTTCAAGTGTCAGAGATTACAGACAAACTGATAGTTTCCCGATCCGGCTTCAATAACTACCCGATTGCCTTCTGTCCCAAAACAAGTCAGGTCGGGATGGTTCGAAACAGGCTGTCCGCTTTCCGTTACGTTTGCTTCATCGTTGCAAGGAATGTAAATCCGGGCTTTTGTGTTTCCCGGTATTTCAACTTCAAGGATCAGCGTCTCCCCTTCCCTTTTCCATCCCGAAACGATATTCCCGTATATGGAATGATAACTGGCTTTGGCAAAATCCAGGCCCGCATGCAACCAGGGTTTGATGAAAAAAGATTTGTAGCCGGGATTTTGCTCGTCCGGGTTTAAACCCGCCACCGATTTGTATAGCCAGTCGCCGACCGCCCCGTAAGCATAATGGTTAAACGAATTCATGCCAACGGTCTGAAAAGTTCCGTCAGGTTTGATGCCATCCCATCGCTCCCAAATTGTAGTTGCTCCTTGAGTTACCGGGTACAACCACGAAGGATAGCGCTTGTTGAACAGCAGCTTGTAGGCGACATCTGCATAACCATGATCGGTTAATGCCTTACAAATGAGAGGCGTGCCAATAAATCCGGTAGTCAGGTGCCCAAAATAGTTGACATCGTCGGCCAACCGTTTGGCAACCACCGGAACCAAATGAAAGGGCAACAAGCCAAATGAAAGGGCCAGCGTGTATGCTGTTTGTGTGTGTGAAGTCAATCGACCGGTTTGGGTGACAAATTCTCTGTTGAATGCGTCTTTTATCTTGGGCAGGATATTTTTGTACCGGACTTCATCTTCCACCTTACCCAGCAATCTGGCCGTTTTCTGCATCAACCCGGTAGTGTAATAAAAGTAAGCGGTCGCGATCAGTTCTTTATCGGTGTGCGCCCCGGCATAGCCATAATCGGGGGCATTGTAATTGTACGAGTAATACTCGGCAAACGAAAGCCAGTCGCCAAAATGAAAACCTGTATTGAAAATGCAGGCCTTTCCCGATTCGCGGATCATGTATTCCACCCAACCTTTCATCGATTCGTACTGCTCTTCCAGGATGCGCGTATCGCCATACACCTGGTAAACCGTCCAGGGAATGATGACAGCCGCATCGGCCCAGCCGGTTGATCCAAAACCGTCAGACCAACCGGTTCCGCCACCATCTTTTACCACATTGGGCACCACCCACGGTACACTACCGTCAGGCTTCTGATCGACGATAAAATCTTTCATCCACTTGGTATAAAACGATGCAGCATCCCGATTAAAGCAGGCTGTTGGCGCAAAAACCTGGGCATCGCCGGTCCACCCTAGACGCTCGTCACGCTGCGGACAATCGGTAGGAACATCTAGGAAATTACCTCTCAAGCCCCAATCGATATTCTTTTGCAGCCGGTTAATCAACGGATCGGAACAAACAAACTCACCCGTCAGGGGCATATCCGAATGGACCACGCGGCCTTCCAGATCATCCAGCGAAATATCGCCCGGGTAATCGCTGACTTTCACATAGCGAAAGCCGTGAAAGGTAAAGCGGGGCTCATATTCTTCCACGCCATCACCTTTAAAGATGTAGGTATCCTCGGCCTTGGCTGCCCGCAGATTATCGGTGTAAAAATTCCCTTCCTGATCCAACACTTCAGCATGGTTCAGCGTAATTTTGTCGCCGGCATTTCCTTTCAACCGAAAACAGACCCAGCCAACCATATTTTGTCCCATGTCGAAAACCAGTTCCCCTTTTGGGGTGGCAATCTTTTCAACCGGGCGGAGTGTTTCAGTAATCCGCACGGGAACGCCTTCGGATGAAACCAGATTGTCGAATCCGTATTTTTTTACCGTTACACCACTCCAGCACGAATCATCAAAACCGGCGCAGTCCCATCCCGGTATTTCCAGGCGGGCATCGTAGGTTTCGCCATTGTAAATGTCTGATTTCAGAAGAGGGCCTGTGGCCGATTTCCAGTCCGAGTCGCTGACAATCCATTCCGAAGTCCCATCAACATAATCCAGTTTAAGCTGAAACAAAAGGGCAAGTTTATCGCCATACAGGTTTTTATTGCCCTGCCAAACCAGAAACCCGCGGTACCAACCATCGCCCAAAATCACGCCGATGGCATTGGTGCCTTCCTGCATCCATTCAGTAACATCGTAGGACTGATATTGCAACCGCTGTCGATAGCTTGTCCAACCCGGAGTAAACAGATCGGGACTGACTTTTTCCCCATTGACCGAAAGCTCGTATAAACCCCGGCAAGTCGCATAAACCGTCGCCTTCCGAACCAGTTTTCCCGTTTCAAACTCTTTCCGAAGAAAAGGACACGGTGTTGATCGGGAAACGTCTTCTGGCAAATCCGGTTCTATCCAACTGGCTTTCCAGTCCGATTGTTTGAGCAGCCCCATGTCCCAACAGGCAGGTTCGCTCCAGTCAGATTCTTCTCCTTTATTGGTCCATACCTTCACCGTCCAGTACACTCGTTGCCCTGAACCAAGCGCTTGACCTCCATATTCCTGCTGGATAGATTGATCGGATTCTACCTTTCCCGAATCCCACAACAGATCCTTTTTCCCCTCCAAATCTTCCGGTAACGAGGCACAGATGATTCTGTAAGCTGTTTGGCTGACATTGCGGTTACTATCCTGAATTTTCCAACTCAGCCTGGGCTTTTGTGCGCCAAGACCAACCGGGTTTATTTTATACTCCGTTTTTAAACTTACGACTTTCAACTCCATGGTTATCTATATATTTCAGCTAGCTGTTTTCTTCCTCGTCCAACGACTTTGTCCTCATCCAGAAGGGTGCCGTCGCAAACCAAAGCACCATGCCAACAATCATTAAATGAAAGTGGCTTTCCAATACGATTACTCCTCTGAATACCAAATAGGAAGGAAGTATAGTAAGCAATAAACCAATAATTGAGATAATGATCAGAACTCTTTTCATAACAGGCCTCCTTCCTGAATTAATTTTGTATTTGCTTTTGTTTTTTGCTGTAGATAGCTCAGCCCCAAATAAAGCACCGCTGCCAATATCCATTCAGGGGCCACCAAAAAGGTCAGGTCCATCTGAATGGCATCCAGCCAGGCCGGTAATTTACCGCTGACGATTTTTTCCATCCAGGGCAAGTGGTCTTTCCCGTAAATGAAAAATGAAACCAGAAACGACCCAAACCAAGCAATGGCAGCAGGCCAGCTAAACAGCTTGCGCGATTTTTCGGTAAAATTGCTCACCAAACCGATCTTGGGAAACATCCAAACATCAAGAATAATGAAAGCGCCAAGCGGAATAAAGAAAAGCCCGTAATAAGCTACAATCCGGTCGAGATTGGCATTTACCGCCGGGATGCAGGCCGTAACAATCATGAATGCACCGGCGGCAAAGGTTACTTTCCAGCGTTTCCAGTTGGGCGTTGCCACCTGAATAGCCAAACCTGCCCGGTAAAGTGTTGGGTTGGCCGTTGTCCATCCGGCGATGACCACACTAACTGCACCAGCAATTCCGGCACCGTAAAGAGCAATATTTCCTGGCTGCGGGTTTACAAAACCTTCGGACAGGTAGGCGGCGCATAAGATTCCCGAAGCGATCCAGGCGCCAAAGTGTCCCAGGAACATGCCAAATGCCGAGGCAAAACCCTGTTTCCAGCTTTTCGCGTAACGGAAAATAGTCACATCCGACATACCCATATGTTGGGTTGCATTGCACAACCAGGCAAAACCAGCTACGTGCCAGAAGGTGTATTTGGAATTATTGCCAATGGGCTCACCGGTAAAAATTTTGGTACTGGCCACTTCCCAAAAATCCCCGAAAGACGTCGTGCCCAGTTTTGCCAACACAGCCATCGCCGCGGCAAAAAACACCAGCACCATCCAGGGGGCACAAATTTTCGAAAAGGTGGCAATTTTTTCGAAGCCCAACACAGCGAGCGCGGCGATCACCACCCCAACAATCAGGGCAATAATCATCCACTGAAAGCTGGGGACTACTTCCCCGGCAACAAAGTCAGGATTGGGAATACCGAAAGGAATGGAAATGGCCGTAACGGCCACGTTGACCATCGCTCCGGCCAGTAAACACAATATAAAAGCATAAAAAGCGCTGTAGGCAACCGTCAGGTACGGACCGATAATCTTTCGAAGCTGCCAGTAAATTGTCAATCGGGTTTTTACAGCTACCGGCGAAGTCAGAAATGCCCAGCTCAACACAGCCAGCAAGTTCCCGACCAGCAAGCCCAAAAAGAAATCCTTGGCCGATACGCCATGCATCACCATGAGTGGCCCCAGCACAAATTCGGTACCGGCCACATGCTCGCCGGCAAACATGGCAATGAAGGTTTTCCAGCCGTGAAGTTTTTTTTCGGACACCGGCTCCCGATCATATTCGTACAAGGCATCGAGCCGGTCGATTAAAGTTGAACCCGCCCCCTGTGGGGCAAGTGGTTGATTAGTCTGCATAAATCACTTAAAATTAGTTAGGTCACAAAGGCTTAATTATTTTCTATTTTTTTCGGTAAAATTGAACCGACGGCCAATTTACAGAATTCCAAGGAATATTTTTTATTTTTCTTTTCGTTTTTCTTTCGTTTATTTCGCTTTTAACACTTAACGTAAAGATTTTTTATCCCAGAAAAAGGATTTCAAAACACACTAATAACTGACGTCCTGCCCGGGATCAATGGCTTACAGCTTCACCCAACACGCTTCCGTAGGCGATGATGAAAAACGAAAGAATGAGCACAAGCAACGCAAAAAGCAATAGCAGATAGGTACGTTTATTTACCTGCTTCCACTCTTTCATCAGCACGCCGATGATGTAGCTAAAAAAGATCAGCATGGACATGTGCAACACCCAACTGGCAAACTGAAAACTACCCATATTCACATGGCCAAGCCCATAAAAGAAGAACTGCAAGAACCACAACGACCCGGCCAGTCCCGACCAAATAAAATTACGCCAACGGATCGCGGCCGGAACTCCGCCTGATTTTGTAAAGTCAGCCAGGGTTTGATTTTTGATCCCGGCGACAGTAAACCAAATCACATTAACGAGCCAGCACCCCGCTGTGGACACGATTAGTTTGGCATTTCCTTCAAACTGACCGGCACCGTATTCCGCGGCCAGATCGGAAATAGGCTGGCCAAATTCCAGCGAGATGTTGAACACCCCGGACAGTATTCCGGCAATAAGCGACAACACCAGCCCAATAAACATGCGGGATTTTTTCAGGTCCCCGTCAGCCGGTACCAATTCGCGCTCACGACGAAAACCAGCCCAACCGCACAAGGCAACACCTATCACCGAAACGATCATTCCATGCAAAACAATATCGCCACCGGGATTGGAAAAGTAGGTTTGCAGGCCACCAAAAATCATCAGGGGCAACACAGTACCAACGATTGCCGAGATTCCGATTGCCAGTGTATAGGTCATTGAATAACCAATATAACGGATTGAAACGCCAAACGACATGCTCCCAAAACCGTAAACAGCGCCCAGCAGAAATGCTCCCCAAATGGCGCTGGACGGAGCATTCCGCAATACAAAAAAGAACTCGGGAACGGTAAGAACTCCGATGAACAAAGGCATTAAGATCCAGGCAAACAGCCCCTGGACCAGCCAAAAGCTCCCCCACGACCAGTTTTTGGTACGATGAAAAGGAACGTAACAGGAAGAGGCGGACACACCGCCGATGGCATGTAAAACGGTTCCGATAATTGGACTTGACATGAATAACAAATTAGGATGATTAGTAAATTGGTTATTGGTTATTGGTTATTGGTTATTGGTTATTGGTCATTTGAAAACTGAAAACTGTGACTACCCTCATTCCAGATGAAAAATCTCCTGCATGGTGCTCCAGAATTCGTCTGGCTCACGGTTTTCCAGCGGTTCCATCAACGGTTTCACGACATTCCACCAACGCTGTGTTTCCGGATCGGCAGCCATTTTTGCCATATCCCCGTGAAAGTCCGTTCCCGCATATTCGAAATAGGCAAACAGGTAATCGTCCTTAAAATAGATGGAGTAATTCTGTATGTTACAGCTTTTGATCATCTCCAAAACGCCGGGCCAAACAGCGGCATGTTGGCGGATGTATTCATCGGCGCCTTCCGGTTTCAGGCGGATCATTTGTCCGAATCTTCGTTTCATTTCAATCGGTTTAGCGTGTTGAACATGGCTTGAATATTGGCTGGCGGAATGTCTTGCAGAATGGCCTCATGACTGGGCGAAACAATCAGTCCCGTCGGGAAAAGTTCTTTCAATTCACCCACCTTTTCCGCCACATCAGCAGCACTGCCCTTTACCAGCAGATACTGGGCATCCACTCCCCCGCAAAAGGCAACTTTGCCGTAAAAATGCTCTTTCAGATGTACGGCATCCATGCCCGCAGCCAGTGCCTGGATCGGATGAATGAGATCCACTCCCAGGCCGATCAGGTCATCAATAATCGGAAAAATCGAGCCACAGGAATGGTGCACCACTGTCAGCCCGTAACTTTTTGCCTGGTCAATCAGTTTTTTCGTTCCCGGGAAAACCAGTTCCCGCAGCAAATCCGGATCGACCATCAAACCGGTTTGGCTCCCAAAATCATTTCCAATCAGGATGGCGTCCAAATAACCTTTAGTGGCTTCGAAAAACAATTCGTTGGCTTTCAGATAGAAATCCGTGATCCGGTCGATCACCGCCCGAAACATCTCCGGGTTCATCAGCATGGTCATCAGCGCCTGTTCCATCCCGAAAGCCGAGCAGGCATCCTGGAAATGGGCGCTCCAGAGAATTCCCATGCGGACATAATCATCGCTGATACTCTTCACCCTTCGCAACGACTCATCGCGGTCGAGATATTTTTCGGGGTCGGGCCATTCAAACTTGCCCACATCGGCCGGGTCGGAATAATCCTCAAAAAAGCCAGGTGCCGTCAACGTGCGTTCATCCGGTTTGTCAAGGTGATCCACCTTGGCAAACTTAAACGCACAGGCAATGTGATTGGATGGCGGGTAATTATATGGAACCTCAACCGGGTAAATATCATCATCAATTACCTGTTTCAGCCGGTGAATGGACGATACGCCAAAATGCTTGCACAGCGCACTCTCTGCCTCGGGCACCGGGAGCCCCAGCCACGAGGCCGGGCGGTCAACCGGCGCATAGTTGATGGTGGCGTAAAAGCGTTCTTTGTGAGTTAGTTTCATGTTGTCTGATTTGAGTTTTATGTTGTCAGATTTGGTTTGCTCAGTCAAAACAAATGATGATATCTGTCCTTCGGGTTTCCGGGAAGACATTCAACGAATGGATTTTCCCTTCTTTCAGTTCTGCTTCAATGATGGTTTTGTTTGGCGCGTGCAGTTTGAAATGCACATCCCGTTCGCGGGGCCAGGCCGGGAACAGGTAAATTTTATCGCCAACGGTTTGCACCAGCATCTCCTGCAGGGCAATCATGCCCGAGCCGCCCCAGTTGTGGTCGGGTGTCCAGTCGAAGCCAGGGCCCCAGAATGCCGGAAAGCGCCGACCCGAGTCTTTCAGTTTCAGGGTCATCAGCGAGTCGGCCTGCGCAGTCAATCCCAGGCGTGCTGCAAAAATGGCATCCTGTTTCCAGCCCACATGACTTCGGAATTTCAAGGCATCGGGGTCATACTTCCAGGTGTTCAGCGCCACATCCAAATCGGGCAGCCCAACGCCATACATCCCCCACGGATAAACCGGGTACAGCTGCGGCACTTCGGTATTGTTCACCCGTTCCCACAATTTGGCGGGCGCAATGGTTCGGCGCCCTTCAATTTCGCGAAAACTGAGGGGCGGAATGCGCGTCAGCAGGCCTTCAAAATAAGCCGTATCCAATTGGGTTGAATAGATTTTCGGCAAGTCCAGCAGTTGTTGGGTAACCGTTTGCAACGCCGCAATGGTTGAGTTGGCGTTGGTTGCCATTTTGTAAGTTTCGCAGGCCGAGCCGGGATAGAGCACCAGCTGGCCGTCGCCACTCAGCTCCTTCGCCCCGCGCTGTGCGGCCAGGTAGCGGTAATGCTCATCGAAAAATCGCAGCGTGCTTGTAATCAGCGGCAAATAGCCCGAAATATCGGCGCCGCTGTACCGCTGGTTCTCCAGGATCATGTAACAAAACTCCAGCGCGGTGTCCCACTGATACTCCAGCCAGGCATTGTATTCCATGCCCGGGTCGTAGCCTTCGGGGCGTTTCCAGCCGTACTCACTGGGATTGGGCAAACCAAAATTTTCCATTTGCTCGGTAAAGCAGGCCCCGCTGTGGTTCCAATACACCTTACTTCGAAGTTCGGCGTTCCCTAAAATTCGCTTGTAAAAATCGAATTGAGACGGCAGCAGGTCGAAGTCGCCGCTTTTCAGCATCGGGAAATAAACCAAACGCTGGTTTTGTGCGGTAAACGTTCCACCGCCCCAGTTGCGGAAGTCGGGCGTAAATGCTCGGGTCGAATCCGTGAAAACCGGGTCAACCGTAAACAAGCCGCCGTTGAACTTGGTCGGGTAATTGCCATAGGCATTGCAAGCGAGCATGTAGCGGAAGAGCTGGTAATTTCGACCTGCCTGCCAGCTTTCACTTTTTTCGTTTTTGGTTTCGGGTTGAATAAAAACGAAACTCCGGCCCCAGAAATCAGCCCACCACTGGCGGTTTTTCGCATGGTTGACTTTGGCATTTGCAGCGCTCGCTTGCTGAAGCTGCATTAATCCGACTTTCCAGTCGGCCGTTGATTCCGCTTGTACTTTGTGTAAAGCAATTTGAAGCTGGATTCTTTTTGACGGTGTCCGGCGTTTCAACCGAAAGGCCTTGAAATCGGTATCGACATACTTGCCCGAACTGATTCCGGCAGGAACAAAATCCGGCCCGTACATCAGTCCGCCCCATGTTAAATCTTTCAGTGGGTTGAAAAGCTTGCCCTTCACCGAATCCAGCTGCTGCTGGCGCACCACCACATCGAACATGGTTTCGCCGGAATTGCGGTGATAAAATAAGACATCATTACCGGCAAATCGCACCGAATCAGCCTTGGTTGTAAGCCCTTCGGGAGCAGCCCACTTGTAGGAGTTGGCAAAGCTTTCGAGTTTACGCAAAGGCCGGTCTTCCGTGCGCCAGCTTTCGTAAGCGGCAACAGCACTCAACGCTTTGCTGGCTTCAAGCTCAACATGAATAACCGGCTGAAACACATCCACCCAAAGTTTCAGATCGGCTTTCACCCCTTCATTTTCACCGGAGATTATCACCGAACCATCTTTCAGCCTCAACTCCTGTTTGAAAATTTTCCCGGCAAAAGGGTTGGGTTGCAGCTGCAAACGAACACGTCCCAGTTTGGGCATGGCGTTGTTTTCGTCGAAAGTGCCACTTTGAGCAAGGTAGAAAAGCACATCCCCGTTTTCAACCCACACATTCAGACCAATATCGCCGCCACCGCAGGGCATCGACTCCGACGAGTTGGCGCTCTGGCTGGTCCAAACCAGGTTGTAATCGTCCAGTACGGCCGGTTGTGCCCAGGTTTTGCCGACCAGTAAAGCCAGCAGCGCAAGTATCAGTTGAATGTTTTTCTTCATATTCAGTCGTTTGTTATTCAAAAAACTCTTCATGGATAACTTATCCAGGGCGGTTCTGGCTTAATTAGCAGAAACCTGTTCGCATAAAAATGTCTTATCAGACGGATTTTACTTTTTGTCTTAACACAAAAAGTAAACAAAAAAGTCAAGGCTGATTTTTATCCGCAAGCTCCATCTTCCTAAAAGCTAAGTTCAACGGGTGATTTCCTCCTTACGTCGGAACTTCCCGTTTGCACTAAGCTTTTAGTTTGATTCCGCTTTTGATAAAAATAGGCCGATCCATTTCGCCAATCACAACCCAAACCTAATATACCCTTTCTCGCAAACTCTCTCCTATACTAATAATTCTCAATATTCGAATCTTCCCATCACCATTCATCCGTCCGGAACGACGAAACGGGCAAACCATCGGTTCCGTAGAGCGTGCCTACCACAAAATCTTTAAAGGCGTAGCGAACAGCCACCGGTTTCTCAACCCGAGGCGAGGAAACCACCACCGACTTAGCCCGCAAAAAAGCATCGGCCGGGTAAAAAATTTTATTCTCTCCGGCAATTTCAAATCCGGTCAGCTCTTTGCCAAAGGTGGTCAGGCCATTCGAAGCATCGTTAAACGATACGATGATTTGGCTGCCTTTTACTTCAAAAGCATTCAATGACGGACTTTTGTAGCTGAAATCGCGGAACCCGTAAGTTTTGGCCAAAGCCCATAAGGCCAGGCGCTCGCCACCTTCTTTTTTATGCATCGGGTGGATACTTTCTTTTTCACCCACATCCATCAGCACGGCCATTCCCGAATTTGGAATTTTATCGAGCGCTTTCAACTGGGCCTCGCGCAGGTAAGCCGAGTTATATTTTTCGTGAAATTCTGTCGGGGTAAACACCGAATAGTCAAAAGGTGCAATCTGTGCATAATAAAACGGAAAGTCGCCAATTCCCCACAACGAGCGCCATTCGGCTACCATCGTCGGGAAAAGCTCCAGGTAGCGGTCGGGTTCAATGTAGTTGGTTTCGCCCTGGTACCAGATGCAACCTTTGATGCCGTAGCCGATGACTGGATTAAGCATGCCGTTGAATAGCACAGTGGGCGTGCGGTTGACAACCGGAATGCTGTCGCCCGGAGCAGGCACCTGTTTATCCTCGAAGGCAACCGACGTTTTGGGGCTCATCCAGGCCTGCACACAGGAACCGCCGTAAGCCACTTCGATTAAACCAACCGGAACATCCAGCAGCTCGTTCAGCATGCGGCCAAAATAATAGCCCGTAGCGCTGAAATTGCGGATGGCTGCCGGATCGGCCACCTTCCATTTGGCGGTGAAATTATCCTGCGGAGTGGTTTGCGAATTACGCGGAACGGTAATGACGCGGATGTGGTGGTTGTCCGATTTCAGAATGTCCATGTTGGAACCAACCACCGGCTGACCGGGGAAACCCTTCATCGGCATTTCCATGTTCGATTGCCCGGAACAAAGCCAAACTTCGCCAATCAAAATATTTTTCAAAACCAGTTCGGTACCGTCGCTGATGCGGATTTCGTAGGGACCGCCAGCCTCGGGTGTTTCCACACTCAGTTTCCATTTGCCATCGCGGCCGGCTTTGGTTTCGTAGGTTTTGCCGTTCCACGAAGGGGTTACCGTAACTGTTGATTTGGCATCGGCCCACCCCCAAATAGCGACATTCGATTTTTGTTGTAAAATACCGTTGTCGGCAAATAGTGCCGGCATTTTTACGATTGCCTGCGCCTGCAATGCAGCCACCAAAAGCACCATCACCAGCAGGTTTCGTTTCATAAAAAAGTTCATCTCGTTTTTGTATTAATTAATTTTAAACACGAAGGCACGAAGGCACAAAGCATTCAAATTTGCTCGTTTGTGACATCTTCGCTTCCGCCATTCCAATATTCCAAGTTCTAATTTCCTAATCTTCCTAAACACTGTTTCGTCCGACAGGGGCCAAAACTCCTGGCCTTCGCTTTTCCTTCCGGACGATTTATTTTCTTATATCCATTCCCCGGGGCGCTGCCCCAGGCTATTAATATTCCGGGCCTCCGGCCCTATACCATGTGTGATTTACATCGCGCCCTTCGGAATTTTCAATCGTTAATCGTTAAATCGTCAATCTCATTTGCCGTTCTACTTTTGCCTTATTATTCTGACCGGCCCGAACAGGCCCGCCGGCAAAAGTGGCCGTCCTTCCAGTCGGTAGGGCGCCGTTGTCCAGGCAATGCGTTTTTCTTTCGGCAAAGCATGGTCGCCAATTAGCCGGTTGTGCCAGGTATTTGCAACATCGATTTCCAGTTCGTTGGTTCCGTTTTTCAGGTTTTCGCCCACCGGAAGCCGGTAGGGTTTTGTCCACGATACGCCCAGCGACCGGCCATTGAGCCGCACTTCGGCCACATCGGCAAAATCACCCAAATCAATCCAACATGGCCTATCTGAGTTAGATTCCTCCCAATCGAAACTGGTTTTATAAGTTGCCTTCCCCGAATAGTAGCGAATACCATCCAGCGTATTTTGAGTCCAATCGCTCAATTGCGCCCACTGCTGAGCCTCAGCCGGTCCGCCCAAGGTTGGGTCGAAGCTCATCACCCACGGGCCATCAATCAATTTTTCGGTTTCAAATTGAAGTGCGTTCGGGGCGCCGTCCCGCTCATCGGGATTGGCGCTATCGAACAGCACAAACAGCGATTCATTTTCATCGAAATCGTAGCTCAGCGCTGTGCGGCCTTTTTTCGATTCCCAGCTTTTGCATGGAATCGTCCGGTTCGAAACGGCATCGTACAACACCGGAACTTTCCCCTCAACCCGGAAACTCATCGTTGCAGAAAGCTTTTCTCCGCTTTGGTTTGAAACGAAATAAATGTCCTTCGCCCCGTCTTTCCGGTGGTTCCAGGCCAGATTGCCTTTCAGCCGGCCGTATTCCGTAGCGGCCACAAAATCTTCAGCCAGTCCAATTGGCTGAAAAGTGCCTGAGTTGTAAGCCCCAAGCAAAAGTCGGCCTTTTCCGGCTTGTATCCCTTCGAAAGTATATCCGCGTTCGTCCTTCCAACTTATTTTTTTACCGCTGATTAAATTCGCCATCAATTCATTCAGCTCACTATCGTCCTGTTCATTCAGCCCGATGGTTTGAACCGGCTGCTGCATCCACAAAACGGTAGCACCCTGTTCAATGAGTCCGGCCAATTTTTTCGCCACCGCAAGGCTCATCTGTTCGCCGCCTCGGGGCGCCATTTTCCGGTTGCCGGGAATCACCAGCACCGCGTAGCTCGCACCGCCCGGGAGCACCACCCGCCCGTTTTCGACTTTCGCACGGGTCAGCAACACGTCTTTATTGAACGAATCCCAGGCATAACCATTCAACGGGTCAATCCAGTTTTCGGGATCAGCCATATTGACTTGGGTCGTCACACCTTGCGGCATCGACCGCTTAGGAAAACCTTCGTTTTGCAGGCGTACATTTTCAGACTTCACACGGTCGGCGCCCATTGGGCCAGGTAAAAATTCCACCAGGCGGTCGGGCAACAGGGCCCGGCGCGGTGTTTCTTCACCAGTAAACACAGCTACATCGACCACCGGCGCGCCTTGCTGCAACAATTCCTGGCAATTGCGGAGGTAAGACCAAAAGGCATGACTCTGCGGCCACCAGGTTTGGTCGCGCTGCAGATAAGTACCGACTTTATCCAGCGTCATTCCGGGTTTCCGGTCGGGCCAGGGATTGTGGGTGAACACATGCGTCACCACGCGGTTGATGCCCAGCGCGAAATTGCGGTCGGCCAGCGGTTTCAGCATGGCCGGAGTTTCGTCCCAGTCGAGGCGGATTTCGGTGAAACTTTCAGCCTGCACAATCGGGTGGCCGTAAATGTGCGCGCCCGAAATGGCATCGAGAATATCGTTGGGTTTGTCGTGCGACGGGCTGCGAAACCAAAATTCGCCCATGGGCAAATCCACGTTTTTAAAATGATGCAGGCCATCAGTTGCACCCACCGGCGCGGTACTTTCGGCCGAAAAGAGCACGCCCTTTCGTTGCGATTCGTCGTGCAGGGTTCCGTAAAAATTTTCGGCAAACAACTCGGCAATGGTTTCGCGAACATCCTGCAACACCCGTTCCGAGGTTTCAGCATCACCCAGCGGAATGCCGGCCATGACGGGCAGATAAGGCATTAAATCGTAGCCGCGACGTTTCAAAAATTCGGCCTGAAAAACCGTTGACCAGTTTTGGCTGCTGCACTCCCAGCTATCCACATGAAAGCGGGTAATGGTTTTCGAGGCCAGCTCCTCGCCCACCTGGCGGAACGCTTCGCCAAACCACTGGTCGAACTGAAAACGAACAACTTCAGGATTGAACTTGTCGCACTCCAGGCCTTTGCCGCCTCCGCCAATGTAGTTTTCGTGGCCGGTTGAAGTATGTCCCATGCGCAAAATCACCCAGTTGCCCTCAGGCGCCTGCCAGTTTAGTGTACCGTCGGCAGCAACATGTTCCGTAATATTTTGAAGTTTCTTCGGGTCAATGCAATCCTTAGCCGGCAACGTCTGCTCATCCGACCAATCTGCAATTCGCCAGATGGACCCGTTTTTCCCTTCGTATTGATGAATCCGGACTTCCGACGACAGCGCAATTCCCTTCACCCGCAAGGTGGGCACCCATTTGGCATCATCCAAATCTTCAGCGCCCGGCTCCGAACCGACGGGGTCAAACACAAAACGAAAATAGCGGGCAGTAACCGGCTTAATCATTTGCGTGTTAGGCTGGTCCAAATCGAGCCAACCTGAGCGCGGCGGCACCAGGCGCGTGTGTGGCGTGAAATTCACGCCGTCGTTGCTGGTTTCAATAATAAGCCGGTTCGACTGGTAATTGTTCCAACCGGTTGTCAGTTGAATGGACCGGCAGGTAAACGGCTCGTCAAAAGCGTACTGAATCCAGCCCTGCTCCTTGGTCGAAAACTGCTTTTGATTTCCTTTTTCAGCCAAATATTGCAAATCTTCATTCGCAAAACTCGAAGTCACTTTGGGCGGCTTCACCCACGAATTCAGCCCGGCACCTTCGGGCGCAGGATAAGCAAAAGTAGCGATGTCGGCATAATAGCCTTTCACTATGTCGGGCTGCGGCAATTTGCCGGAAAATGCTTGTCCTCCGGTTACAACGGTATCGGCCCAAACCACTTTTTGCATCGACATTTCGGGCGTAATCCACGGGCCGCCTGCGCAGGTAAACCCATCGCATGAATTAAACCCGATTTCAAGGCCCAAGCGGTTTGCTTCGCTCACGGCGTGTTTCACCAGCGTCCACCACTCGGGGCTCATGGTCACTACTTTGTCGGGGTACAAGCCCGGCACTGTATCTCGAATGGCAAAAATGTAGGTACCACCAAAGCCGGCCTGTTTCATGGCTTCCAGGTCGGCGGTCAGGCCTTCACTGCTTACAGCGCCGTGCATCCAGTACCAAAAATTCCAGGGTGTGGCATCTTTCCCGGTTGGCACAATTGTTTTATACTGCGGCTCCGGCTGGCGGCTGCACGCGCTGAAAATGGCCAGCATCATGCCAATCGATATCAGAAGCGTTCTGTTTTGTCGGTTTTGTTTCATTTCATTTTTATTGGTCGTGAGTACTGAGACGTGAGTATTGAATCAAAGACAGTTCTTAACAAACTAAAAACCAGCAGGTCTTCCCGACTCCAGTCTCACTACTCACGACTCAAGTCTCATCTAAAATTTCACTTTATCAACTTCCTCGCTCAAATCCTTCTTCCCGGCGCCCATCGGCAACAGGTAAAAAGCATAGCGATAATCGCCTGATTTAAGTTGGTATTGCGGTTCCGGCTGGGCCACATCCGACCAGCTGTCGTTACCGCCTACCCCCATTTGTTTCAGATCAATATTTAAAGTCAGGAATCCTGATTCTTTCAATTCATTCGTATGCTTGGCCTCGTTAATGTTTGCTTCCGTCCAGGGCCAGGCACTCATGCTCAGCAGGCTGTCGGCCACCACCAACAAACCTTTCGATTTTTGCTCATTCGACAAATACATCCAGCGAACATCGGTGCGGTTGCCGTTTTCCTGCGGCATCACGTAGGGTTCGATAAACTGCTCAATCGGCAGGCTGTAAACGCCCGCTTCGAATCCGTGATTCCGGTCGATGTAGTTTTCGAGCGGGCCTTTCCCGTACCAGCTGATTTGCCGGTACCCATCGGCAATACCACACTGCATGCCCACTTTGGGAATGTTCGACAATGCGGACGAAGCGTTCAATTCGTATTCCACTTTCAGGGCGCCGTCGCCGCGCAGGCTGTAAACAACGGTACAGGTAGCGCTGTCGGGGACAATTTCATAACTGCTCGTCACCCGAATCGCGCCATCGTCTTTTGTTTCAGCGTTCACTGATTGCAATTTGGGTTCGGCCTCGTACCAAACTTTCAACTTGTGTTGCGGTTTCCAGCCGCGCTTGTCGTTATCGGTCAGCGGGCGGGTAAAATGCGGCAACAAAGGCGCAAACAACTGCTCCTCGCCGTTCCATTGGTAGCTGCTCAGCGCGCCGTTGGCTTTGTCAATTTTTAGTTTGAAGTTCTTTCCGCTCAACACAAAGGCGTCATCCGTTTCGGCCAACTGTGCAGCGCTTGCTTTTACAGCTGCGCGTTGGGCGCTCAAGCCAGTTAACGCAAACTGGTCGCGGGCCACTTCAAACCCGGTATCAGCCCATGCGGTTTTTTCTTTCAAATTGAAGGAAACAGAAGCCAGGTATTCTGCACCGGCTTTCATTTTTGGCAGGTATTGTTTCAGGCCGACGACTGTATCTTTCCCGGCTTCGAGTGAAATTGGTGACAACGGCACTGTTTTGACCAGTTTGCCGTTTTCAAGAAATTTCAGCACCGGTGCGAAAGCTGACAAATCACTGACTGCGTGCCGATTCGTTATTTTCACTTTAAAATCACCGGCATCAAGCAACTCGCAGCTCATCGGCTGGAAAACCCATTTGCACTCGTACATGGCTGCCTTCGGGCGCCCGTCGGAAGCCACAATGCCATTGATGCAGAAGTTGCCATCATGCAGCTGCTCTCCAAAGTCGCCACCGTAAGCATAATATTCAATTCCGTTTTCATCGGTTTTCAACAGGCCCTGGTCTTTGTAATCCCAAATGCAACCGCCAATCAGGCGCGGAAGCGCGCGAATCTGATCCCACCATTCTTTGATATTCCCGGTGGAATTGCCCATGGAGTGTGAATACTCGCACCAAAAAATTGGGCGTTTGTCGCCATTGTCCTGACCAATCAAGAGCGGCCCGGTTTGGAGGTCGGGATACATCCGGCTGACGATATCGATGTATGACTGATCGAGCGGGGTTTGTATCCGGCGTGAGTGGTCCTTCGGGTAGCCGGGACTGCCATACGGCAGGTAACCTTTTACTTTGTGGTCGCCCATGGCCGGTTCGTAATGCACCGGACGGGTGATATCGAAATCGTGGCAATAGGCGGCCATCACTGCTGTTGCCGGACCACGTCCCGCCTCATTCCCCAAGCTCCAGATGATGACCGAAGGGTGATTTTTGTCGCGCTGCACCATGCGCACCACGCGTTGCAAATGGGCATTAAGCCATTTGGGATCGTTGGCCAATTTACCGCCCAACCCGTGCGTTTCGAAATTGGCCTCATCGATCACATAAAGCCCGTATTCGTCGCATAAATCGTAGAGATAGGGGTCGTTCGGATAGTGGGCCGTTCGCACACAATTAAAATTGAAGCGTTTGATTTGCTCAATGTCTTTGCGGATATCTTCCCGAGTCAGCGCTTTCCCGCGGACTGGGTGATGATCGTGACGGTTCACCCCGTACAGGTATGTGACCTTGCCGTTGACCAGCAGTTTGCTGTCGTCGTTCGCGAACTCAATTTCACGAAAACCCACGTTGCAACTTTTTGCTTCCAATACATGGCCTGTGCTGTCTTTTAACGACAGGACCAAGGTATATAAATTGGGCTCTTCGGCGCTCCACTTCAGCGGATTAGTTACCTTGGCTTCCAGCAACCCGAACTTCACGTTATCGAGGCGCGGCCAGGCTTCTGTAAGAATGGATTCGGCGCTTTTCACCAACGACTGCTCCAACACTTTTTGCTTCTTCGGATCGTACAGCTGCGCTTCCAGCAAGTACCCTTTCACGGTATCACCGGTCAGGTTTTCCAGTCGCGGACGGATGCTCAGTACTGCATCTTTGTATTCATCATCCAAATCGGTTTGATAATGAAAGTCAGCAATGCGCAGCCGGGGCTCAGCAAGCAACAACACTTCGCGCTGGATTCCGCTCATCCGCCAATGGTCCTGATCTTCCAGATAAGAACCATCGCTCCAGCGGATCACCTGAACCGACAGTGTGTTTTCCCCTTCCTGCAAATAACCGGAAATGTTGAATTCGGAGGGCAGATAGCTATCTTCGCCATAACCCAAAAACTGGCCGTTCACCCAAACCTTGAAAGCCGAACTGACCGCGCCGAAGTGGAGGGTCACATTCATTTCGCTCCAATCAGCGGGGACCGAAAATGTTCGTTGATATGAACCTACCGCATTGTAATCGCGCGGCACGTAGGGAGGATTAATGGGCCGAAAAGGATAGACGGCACTTTTATAGATCGGAATGTCATAGCCTTTCATTTCCCAGTTGGATGGTACCTCAATTTTATCCCATCCCTGCACCCGGGATTGATAAAAATCACGCGGGGCATCGGCTGGTTTCAAGGCAAAATGAAAGTCCCATTCACCATTCAAGCTCAGGCAGCGGCCGCTTTGATCCCGGTCGCCAACCAACGCATCTTTTTCTGTTTTAAACGAATAGGCCGTTGCACGAGCCGGTTCCCGATTCAGTTCGTTGATTTGCGGGTCTTCCCATGGCTCCGTGTCATAAACGTGCGGAACCGGCGGAATTCCTTCGGGCAATTCAACCAACCGTTGTGCCGAAGCATTTCCCCACCAACCAAGAACCAAGCCGAGCGCTAAAATTGAAAATCTCATCATCATCCGTAAATTTTATGGTGAGTGAGACAAGAGTGGCGAAGAAGCAATTGAAAAAAGGTTCAGCACTCAGGACTCACATCTCATTACTCGCTCCTTAAATCTCTGTCAAACATTCATCTTTAAAATTGAATCCCCATCCGGCCCGATCGTGCGGGCGGGCAAGGCCATTCACAATTTCGAGCGGGTGATCGATCAGCGGGTCAATCCAATCGAAAGATTCAGCTCCTGCACCGTTCGGTATGGTGCACAACAGCGGAATGTCATAATCTTTATAATAGTGCGGCAACACCGGTATGTTGAAGGCGCCGGCCAAAGCCGCGCTGTCGCGCCAGGCTTCAACACCACCCAGGCGCAGAATATCGGGTTGCCAAATATCGATTGCATTGCGTTGCAATAGTTCCCGCAAAGGCAAACTCGAATATTCGCGCTCACCCATGGCCAACGAAATACCGGCCTGATTCTTCAGTAGTTCGAATCCCTGAAAATCGCTATGATTGATTGGCTCTTCGAACCAGGTAATCTGTAAATCACGGGCAGCGCGAGCTAATGCCAGAGCCGAAGGCACATTCATGCCCTGATTGGCGTCCATCATGATATTGATGCCGTTGCCGACAGCCTCGCGTACCAGGCGCAGACGCTCAAGGTCTTCCCGCCAGTCGGGATTGCCGACCTTAATTTTCACGGCCCGGAACCCGCGTGATTTGTAGTCGCTCACCTCATCAATCAGTTCATCAACTGAATAGGACAGCCAGCCTCCGCTACCGTAGATAGGAACTTCGGTCCGCGAGCTTCCCAGCACTTTCCAAATTGGTTGTCCCAGCGTTTTACACCAGGCATCCCACATGGCAATATTGAAAGCTGCCTGAGCCCAACGATTGACACCTTCCAATCCAAAATACTCGTTGGCGTGGTTTATTTTATCAAACACCGTCACCGTATCGTGTACTTGCCCGCCCAATACCAACTGCCCCACATCGCGGATGGCACCGGCAATGGCCTGCGGGCTGTATTGGAAACTGAGCAGATACGACTCGCCTACAATGCCCTTTTCGGTTTGAATGCGTAACACGAGAAACGAAATCTCGGTCAAGGTGTGGGTCGAATCGGCAATGGGCTTTTTCAGTGCAGCCTTTGCCGAATACAGGTTGAAGTTTTTTATTGTTGTCATGGAATACAGTTTTGAGTTTTGAGTTTTCAGTTTTGAGTTGCGGGTTTCAGGTTTCAGGTTGCGGGTAACTAAAAAAGTTAGAGTTCCTTTGCCAGTCTCTTGTTTATTCATTATTCAATATTGGGTATTCTACATTGGGTATTTTGTGTCCTTAATTGCTTTTCAACTCAATTATTTTCGTTTCTAACCCGTCACTGCTGGCTGTGACATTTATTGTCCCTGCTTTTTCGGTGCTTTGCACAATCAATAAGCACATGCCGTTAAATGCTTTTCGGTAATTGGCTTTGAACGGCTCGACGCTGGCTTGATATCCATTATCCACACCGGCAACAAAGCCTTCACCTTCAACTTTAAAATTGATCAGATTGGCTGCATCGGGAACCATATTCCCGTCTTTATCGGTTACTTTCACGGTCACAAAAGACAGGTCGCATCCATCAGCCGAAAGCTCAGTGCGGTCGGCAATCAATTCAATTTTAGCAGCAGAGCCGGCTGTATGGATTTCCTGCTCCGCTACCTTTTCACCGTTTTTATAGCTTACTGCTTTAATACTTCCGGGTTGGAAAGGAACCCGCCACATCACATGAAACTGGTCCTTTTCTTTCGATTTACGGCCTTGCGAAACACCATTCACAAACAGTTCCACCTCGTCGGCAATATTGTAGTAAGCCCACAAATCGATGATTTGTCCTTCAGTCCAATTCCAGTGCGGAAACAAGTGCAACACCGTTTTATCCGACCACTCGCTCTGGTACATGTAATACACATCTTTCGGGAAACCGCAAAGGTCGATAATTCCCAAATAGCTGCTTCGCGCCGGATACGGGTATGGCAGCGGCTCGCCCAGGTAGTCGAAACCCGACCAGATAAACATGCCCGGAATGAAGTCGTTGTTTTTCACCACCGTCCAGGTGTCCTCGTGGGTGGCGCCCCAGTAAGCGATACAGTTGTCGAATGAGGAGGCGGTCAGATCATCATTCCCATCAAAGGGTGCATTGTATGCCGGCGGCCAGATGCGAACGCTGTCCGACGGAAAATCGTAGTGTCCGCGAGTTGACAAGGCCGACATATTTTCGGAGGCCAGCATGCACTCGCCCGGGTAGCGTTCGGGGAACTTCAGATAGTCGCGGTGCTTATAGTTGAAGCTCAACAAATCCAGTGCTCCGGATTTATAAAGATTGTTTTTCTGCGGATCGGTTTCTGTCAGAGCAGCCGTCACCGGACGATTCGTATCTAATGCTTTCACAATATCAACCAGCTCTCGGGTAATTTGAATTCCTAATGTATCAAACTGTTCCGGAATTTCGTTGCCAATGCTCCACACGAAAATAGAAGGATGGTTCCGGTCGCGCCGAATCATGTCTTCCAGATCGCGCTTGTGCCATTCATCCCAATACAGGTGATAGCCCTGCTTGGCTTTGGTCTTTTTCCACTCGTCGAATGATTCATCAATCACCAGAAAGCCCATTTTGTCGCACAAATGAAGCAACTCGGGAGCAGGTGGATTGTGCGCCATGCGAATGGCATTCACGCCCATTTCTTTCAATATCTCAAGCTGGCGCTCCATGGCACGGGTATTTACGGCGGATCCCAACGCGCCCAAATCGTGATGCTGGTTGACACCGTGCAGCTTGTAGTGCTGCCCGTTCAGGAAGAAGCCTTTATCGGGTGTAAACTGAAACCAGCGCAAACCAAGCGGTGTCTGGTAAGTATCGACCAATTTCCCTGCCTGATAGATTTCCGTTTGAATTTGATACAGGTTTGGCGTTTCGGGCGACCACAAGGCTGGATTATTCACCTCAAAGCGTTGGGTCAAATTTGAAAGGCCAACGGTTACATCCAGTTCGTTCCGGACTTCTGCAACCGCCTGTCCATTGGCATCAACGATGGTCGATTTCACAACTACCGGCGAATTCGTTTCATTTTCATTTTCAAGTTGAATATCCAATTTCACTTTCGCCAGTTCTGCCGAAACTTCGGGAGTCGTCACAAAAGTGCCCCAATGTGACACGTGAATCAGGTTCTTTTCGACCAGCCAAACATGTCGGTAAATGCCCGATCCGGTATACCAGCGCGAGGCAGGCTGAGCCGAATTGTCGACCCGAACTGCCAGCGTGTTTTCGGTGTCACCGAATGTCAAATAAGGCGTCAAATCGTAGCGAAATGAAATATATCCGAAGGCGCGTTTGCCCAGGTAGTGCCCGTTAATCCACACGTCGCTGTTGGCCATCACCCCGTCGAAGTCGATATAAAAAACTCTTGCGCCTTCCGTTTTTTCCAATTTGAAACTTTTGCGATACCAGCCAATTCCGGTGGGCAGCGCACCACCTTCGGGAGTTGCCGGCGCATCGGCGTTGAATTCGCCCTCGATACTCCAATCGTGCGGCAGGTTCAACTGTCGCCATTCGGCGTCGTTATAATTCGGCTGAATGGCCAGCGAGTCGTCGCCCAACATGAACTTCCAGTTTTTGTCGAAATTTTGGCGCTCCGCCAGCTGGCTCTTCGGGCCACACCCAAACAGGGAAAGCACCATCACCAAAAAGAATAAGTTTATCTGTTGTTTTCGTTTCATATTAGTTTATTTTAACCACAGAGGGCACAGAGGAAACACAGAGTTAATCGTACCGAATTTGTGACCACATGGTCATTGATTGTCATTAAACTTCAGCTCGCTTTTGCCCAAGTCTTTCGAGGTTGCCAGTGCGATTCCCCGGTTGCCGAGCGTATCCACAGCATTGTAATAATGGTAGACCACATCGTCAACCTTCATCACAAACGATTTGTGAGCAAACTGGTTATCGTAATTTTCGCTGGGCTCAATCAGTTTCGGGCCGTCCCATTCGGTCCAGTGCAGCAAGTCGTACGAAGCAGCAAAGCTGTTGTACACCACCGTTTTGCCTTCGGGCCAGTAGGCGCGGAAGAAAAACATCACATACACATCGCCGATTTTCTGAATCACGGCATCGCCGGTAATGCCAATGTGGTGGTTCAAAAGCGGATTGCCCGGGTAGCGTTTCCAATGCTCCATGTCGTCGGAAAAAGCCATCGAAATGCGCTCGGCTCCGCGAACTTTGCTGATGCTGTCGCCCTTGGCATTGTAAAACATCACAAAGCGGTGGCCGGTCAGCTGCTCTTTGTCTTCCTGCACGTAACATTTGTACATGGTGATGTTGTCGTACCAGCCGACATCCGGGTCGGTAGGCGCCATCACGGGCTTATCTAAACGGTTCCATTGATGCAGTGTTGCCGGGTCGTTTTGGGTGTAAGCCATCCCGAATGACAGGACGCCTTTTTCGTAGCCGGTTGAGTTCCCGCCGAAGTAGCTCATCCAGTATTTTCCATCATACTGGTTAATGCCGTAGTCGCCACCCCAGTCGTAGTCGATGAGCGACGGATAACCTGCCTTTTGGTTCACATCCCAGTCGGTGGTATCCGAAAACTGCATGATACAGCCCTGCTCATTCCAATGAATCAGATCCTGGCTCCAGGCCAGGTGGGTTTCGTAACCGCGACCGTCAAACACAATGTAGGTCATCACCCAACGGTCGTCGTGTCGGAAAATGGTGGGGCAATCCATCATCTGCGAACTGCTGTCGGGAACCATCACCAGCCCGTATTTGTGAGGCGTTTTCACTTCGTCGTAGAGCTGTGCCATCTTCTCGGGCGACACCGTCACCGGCAGTTCTGTCTTCGGCGTGCAAGCCATCATACTCCAGGCAATCGCCAGTCCTGCCAAAATTGCTTTCCTCATCGTTTCTTTTTGCTTTTCCGTTTATTGTTTGATTTTTAGTTCGAATTCATAGCTCCCCGATCGCAGCCAACAAACCGGGTGGCCGTTTTCTTTTTCGCCGATTTTTATCAGCTCGCTGTCTTGCACCGGCGATTTCAGCGCCCGAGCATGCAAATCACCATCGAATGGCAGAATGACTTTTGCTGTGGCATTCACGGGCACTTCAACCCGAAGCTTAAATACATCGCCTTGCTTCTCCCAATTGCTTACAATCTTCCCGTAAGGGGAGTCGAATGACACATTGGCGTAAGTCAGATCATTAACTACTTCGGGTTGAATGACAATTGACTCATAAGCCACCGAGTTTTCAGCTTGCCGGATACCGCCCAGTCCTTGATAAAACCACTCCATCAGGTGACCGATCATCAAGTGGTTGAGCGATTTGTTTGGCAGCGCCTGCCACGACTCGGCCAACGAAGTAGCGCCTTGTTTCAGTTGATAGCCGTAACCGGGCACATCGTCGCGGTTATTCATTTTGTACAGCAATTCGGCTTGCCCGAATTTGGTGAGCGCGTCAACCAGAAAGTGGAAGCCCACGTCGCCGGCTGTAATGGCGCCGTTGTCGGCTTCAATCCGGGCCAGCAAATTTTGCAGTACGGCTGCCTCATTTTCGGGAGCCACCAAACCCAGGCTCAGCGGCATGGCCAGCGAGGTTTGGCTGCCGGTTGCATAGCTGTTTGTTTCGGGCTGATAAAAATTCCGGTTGAAAGCCGCTTTAATCGAGTCGGATAACTGCTGATAACGAGCGGCATCATCACCATGCCCAAGCAAATCAGCCATTTGGGCCATCAGCTTTGCATCGTCGAAATAGGTTGCTGTGGCCACCAGCGGTACCGGAGTCAATTGCGCGTAGCCCGGCTCTTTCGGACCAACATCGTACCAGTCGCCCAACCCGTGTGACAGCAGATTCCCGTCGGCCTTACTTTCGAGATAAGTCATATACGCCTGCATCCTCGGCCAGGCCTGTTTCATCGGCTCCGCATCGCCGTACCAGCGGTACAAGTACCAGGGCAAAATCAGCGAGGCGCTGCCCCACTCCGGCGAATCGCGGAAAGCCGCGTCGTAATATTCAAAGTTGATATATTCGGGTACAATGCTCGGCACCAGGCCTTGTTCGGTTTGCGCATCGGCCATATCCGACAAAAGTTTTTGATACAGTTGGTACAAGTCGAAGTTGAAGTGCACCGATGTTCCCATCAGTTGAGTCTGCTCTATCCATCCCAGTTTTTCGCGGGTCGGGCAGTCTGTCATCACCGATTGCAGGTTGCTTTTGATTCCCCAATTGATGAGGGTAAAAATTTGATTGAACAGCGGGTTCGAACAACTGAAGGTGCCTGTTTCGGGCATGGAGTTGCGGGTATGCAGCGAGCGGATGCTAAGTAAAGCGGGCAAAGCCGACGGAACCGAGTCGGGCCGTGCATTCTCAACCTGCACGTAGCGGAAACCCACATACGAAAACCGCGGCTGCCAGTTTTCTTCGCCGTCGCCTTTCAAAGTATAACTAAAATAATACGGGCTTCCCGAGCCGCGCTGGCTCACCGAACCGTCTTCGTTCAAGGTTTCGCCGGGAATCAGTTTCACCGTCTCCCCTTTTTCGCCTTTCAATTTTATGGAGACAATTCCGGACGCATTTTGTCCGAAATCGTAAACAAACGAACTGTCGTTGAGCTGCTTCACCGAAACCGGACTGAACTGTTCCATCACACGAACCGGGTAGTTCTTATCAGCCTCCAACATGCCCGCCGGAGCCTCAACCACCAAAGCCTGTTTCCAGTTCGAGTCATCAAAAGCGGCATTATTCCATCCGTTCTGTTCCAGTTGCGCATCATAGTCCTCGCCACCATAAATTCCCGAATAAGTAATGGCCGAAGGTGCCGTTTTCCAGCTTGGATCCGACACCAGCGACTCCGAAGTTCCGTCGGCATAATTTAGTTGCAGGCGGCAAATCATCCGCGGAAAACCATAGGCGATAATCAGTTTACGGTAGCGTTCGCGGTTATTGTAATGAAAACCATTGCCGACCAGTACGCCCAGCGCATTGTCGCCGGTGGTCAGCAATTTGGTCACATCGTACGCATTGTAGAAAACGGTTTTATCGTAGTCGGTCCAGCCCGGAGTCAGAAAATCGTCACCAACTTTTTGGCCGTTCAGCGAAGCTTCGTACTGGCCCAAACCGCTGATGTAAAGCGTAGCCGAAGTCAATTCGGGTTTAGCTTGAAAGGCTTTGCGAAACGTCGGAACCACGGCACGTTGCTCGACTTTGTTCATCGACAGGTCGCCGTAGCCGGTCACACCGCAAACCACACCCTTGTCGGCGGGCAACTGTTCGTAGCCAATCCATTGCGCACCGGCCCAGTCTGCCGGGTCGCGTAATCCGGTTTGAAAAGCTGCCAAGTTACTCCACTCCGACTCGTTGCCCTGCTGGTCCCATACTTTCACCCGCCAGTAGTAACGGGTAGCGCTTTTCAATTCAGGTCCGGCATAAGCGACCAGTTGCGATTGTGCCGACTCTACTTTTCCCGAATTCCACACGTTGCCATTCTGAGCCCCTTCGGGACTGTCGCCAAGCGCGATTTGCCAAGCCGATTGGCTTGTTCCGCCAAAATCGGACGTCAATTTCCAGCTAAAACGCGGATGCCCGGAGTCGAGCAAAGGCAATTCGGTGGAAAAACCATCCACCGAGCTTTCGCTCACCTGGATATGGATTTTGGGTGATGAACAGGAAATGGCCAGAAATACGACCAGCAGCAGTTGGCAAATTATCTTCATGAGCTTCGTTAATTTTATTGGTTTGAACCCGGTTGCGGCCCGGTTCGTCCCTAATTCAGTCTGGCGAGTGCGTTTTTTTACCTTAAACCGACAATAATCAATGGCGCAGGCAAAGCAATTCAAAACATTAAGCTTCTTATTTTTAGAAAATTAATGTTAACGTTTACATTTCGTATCAAACTGAATTTATGGGTTTTAATATTAGTAAAATAAGCTTTAATTTGAAAACGTTTATTGAGAAAAAAAACTACATTTCGAAAAGTATTAGTTTGTTTGAATGAACTTGACCCGGACAATACAAGCAATAAAATCAAGATCGCATATTCCCCATCAATAATGATAACTCTTTAAGAACCCCAATCTTGAACCAACCTGCGTGATCCATTCTCTGGCCATTAATTCATGTCCAAAAACCGTTGGATGAACGCCATCCCAAATCCAATAGTCAATCGGCGCAGATTTTTGGGCTTGTTCGAACACATTGGCAAAATCGATCAGTATGGCATCAAACTCTTCAGCTACCATTCTTATAATCTGTGCCCTTTCGAGCGTTGCCTCATGCCACAACTCCCATTTTTCCCGTCGGGCGGCAACCGGGAACACAAACGGAATTCCCAAGACAAGCAAGAGATCGGGATTTATTTCCCGGGACGTTTTCAACAACTTACGATAAACCCGTTCAAATGCCTCCAAATCTCCGGCATCAGGTTGATTCGCTACCAAAGCACCAACATCATTGATACCAATAAGGAGACTAAGCACATCCGGCTTCAAAGCAAGCGTGTCGGCCGACCAACGTTCGTCCAGATCGGAGACTTTATTTCCACTAATTCCGCGATTATAAAAGGAGAACCCTGCCTGGGGAAAATCTGCCCCAATACGACTGGCAACTGAAAAGACATAACCATGGCCGAGAATGTGATTCGGATCATTATTTCTTCCCCACTTACCATCGGTTATTGAATCTCCTTGAAACAGAAAAGTAAAACCTTTAAACTGATCAGGAACTTGAACCTCGTCGTTTGCCAAAGTATCTATGGGAGATAGACTGGTCATCGCACCCGCAACTCCGGCAGTTTTTAAGAATTTTCTTCTTGAGAATCGATATTTGTCCACAGCCTAATTATTTTGAATGTATCAAATCATACTTCTTCCTGCTCTCGAATAATGCATCAACCATTTTTTGAGGAATCTGCCCAGTTTGATCAGGGGGAACATTGAGCAAGAAATTAGCCCCTCTTTCTCTAGAAATCAGTCGCATGCCCGTAATTTCGTTGGCGCTCCGAACCTTATTTTCATCCTTCCAAAACCATGTATAACAAATGGTGTCACAAACTTCTCCCGGAATGCAATAATCTTCATCTTCTCCAAGGTAGTTTTTCACGGTGTACCAAGGATTATATCCATCGCGAGAAGGCGGTAATCCCCGCTCCATCGATATTAGATCGGTAGGCCAGGAATAATCGGTTTTTATCTGATGTTCCCTACCTACTCCTCCATTCATCATCACCAGGGTGTCGGGCTGCAACTGTGAAATCAACTGGTATTGCTTTACGCGATTTTCGTAGCTTAGCATTCCGGGGATATCAATCCACACTTCAACAAAAGGACCGTATTGGGTCATTAACTCCTCAACTTGATTGAATTGAAACTCACAATATTCTGAAGTTGTAAACTTATTTTCCCAAGGAACATTTGAAGGTGTTGCCGATCCGAACAAATGGTGGTTATCCCATGAACAATAATAAAAACCGGGCAAAATGCCATATTTTTGGCAAGCTGCAACAAAGGCTGCCATGACATCGGTTTGGTTGCCGGAATTTCCAATATGGTAATCGGTAAACTTACTGGGCCAAAGGCAATGGCCGGAAACATGCTTGGCTGTCAGCACAATATATTTCATACCCGCATCCCGGGCAACCCGAACCCATTGGTCAACATCCAGTCCGGCGGGATTGTAAAGCGAGCAGGGATCTTTGCCCGAACCCAATTCTTCGCCCGAAAACGTACTCATCCCAAAATGGATAAACATGCCATATTCGAGTTCCTGCCATTGTTTCAATTGATTAACAGGCAACCGCTGGGTACCGGTTTTCTGATCACAATTATCATGTAAAAAAGGAGAATTACAGTGGGCCCAGCTGTTTAGGCCCATCCCGGCGACCGTTGACAGAACAGTTGATTTTTTCAGGAAGGTACGTCGGTTCAATAATGTTGACATACAAGATCGTGTTTAGGTTAATTTTTGGAAAAAGGATACCCCCCGACTTATCAATCAGAGAAAAATAGAGCCCCCGGAAACATGGGACTCTATTTCTTTATTTCATTAATATCCTGTATTTTGAGTCAGGTTCGGATTGGAATTAATTTGTGATTGAGGAATCGGATAAACATTTCGAAATTCGGGTGAATCACTCTCTTTAAACGTCCAACGCCCTTTGGTAAATTCACCAAAACGAACCTGGTCATTCCGTCTCCATCCTTCACCGGCAAATTCCCAACCACGTTCTGCCAGCAAGGCTTCCATTGTTAAAGTAGCTGTTGTGTAAAGTTTATCCGAAGGATCTTCAAATGCGCGGCTTCTGACTTGGTTTACCAATTCTACAGCTTCGTCAGTCGCATTCCCTCCGTTTTTTCGCATTAATGCTTCTGCTTTCATCAAAAGAATATCAGCATAACGAATCACTGCAAAATCGCAGGATACCGTCCAGTTCTTAGCTCCTGTATAATCATATTTAGCCAGTCTGGCGCCTTCATCTTCATATGATCCTGCCAATGATGTCAAATCAATTGAATACGACAATGGCTTACCGGCCAGCTCCTGGTTGCAGTATAATTGTTCACCGGTAGTCGCATACTGAGGACCGACCAACCAGGCATTTTGTCGAATATCAGTCTCATCATAAGAACGATAGAATGAAGGCATTGCGCAGAATCCATTCCAACCACCAGCTTCCATATTAAATGTTTTATTGGCCGTAAAATGAAGCGTCCAGTATTGAAACTGATTCATTTTTCCCCAAGTCGTGGTATAAGTATCATCAAATGGGATGACAAAAATATTCTCAGAAGACCCTCCATTTTCAATCGCAAAGTTTGAAAAGTAATCGGAGGACAAAGCGTATTCTCCGGAATTGATGATTTCATCACATGCACTAACGCATTCATCCAGCATTGATTGACCAACATATACCTCCGCATTCAGATACAGCTTTGCCAAAATAGCCTGAGCAGCATAGTAGTGCATACGCCCATAGGTCGTCATATCTGTCTTTTTACTTAAAACATCCAGGCTATTTTCCAAATCAGCTTTTACAAAATTAAAAACGTCTGCGCGTGTTGTATTAGCTGGGGCAAATCCTTCGGGTACATCAAAACGATCAACGATGGGAATATTCCCAAAGGCATCCATTCCAATAAAATAAGCAAATGCCCTAACCGACTTAAGTTCATTCATAATACTAATCAAGGCTTCACTTTTGTCTTCAATTAAATCAAACTGATAAAGCATCCGGTTACAATTAGAAGACGTATTGTAAATGAAACTCCAGGCGTCATTAAAATAACCTTCTTCTGAGGTCCAGGTATGTAAAGCCAATCGTCTGTAAATACCTCCATTATCCCAGTGTATCCCACGCGTTGGGAGCACGGCTTCATCAGTTGATAAACTATTTATTCCCCACATACCAAACACTTGTACCAATCGGCGAAGCTCATCATAGGCCGGTCCGGCAGCTGCTAGTACTTGTTTTTCATTCTGGTAGAAATCATCGCTTACAATGGTGTCGTACACCTCTTCGTCGAGATTTGTACACGACCAGAAACCAATGATAGCAAATAATATGAGTAATTTTTTCATGATCCGTGTTTTTAAAATTTAAGGTTAAAGCCAATCGTATAAGTTCTTGTACTCGGATAATCTCCACGGGAATCTACGCCCGGAGTTAATCCACCAATGGAGCCTTCCGGGTCAATTCCTTTATACCCGGTAATCACCAACAGGTTGGTTCCAGTAAAAAAGATTCGTCCTGATCTTAACCATTTCGTGCTATGCAATGGGATATTGTACCCAATTGTCAGATTATCCAACTTCACAAAATCACCATTCTCAACATAATAGTCTGAGAAATTTTGGGTATCCCAAATCTCAGAATCCATGGCTGACTTCATGATATTCAATGGCAACATAATTGGATTTTCATAGAAGATTCGTTTATGATTAATGATTTGATGTCCAAACATTCCCCGAAACATCAAGGCCATATCCCAATTTTTATAGCGGAATGTATTGGTTAATCCAGCGTAAAAATCAGGAATTCCGTTACCAATATCAGTTCGGTCTTCCACGGTAATTCCTTCGACTCCATCTGTATCTTTAAAAATCCATTTCCCGTCCTCGGTCAAGCCTTCAAAAATGAAACCATGTATATTTCCAATTGATTCCCCCTCGTAATAACGATGTGTCCAGGCAGAAACTCCGGGAGAACCAATATCGCCCACATTACGATATTCCAATGAATAATATTGATTGGATAACGATAACAATTTATTCCGCCTGTAGTCAAAATTGAAATCGACATTCCACTGGAAATCAGATTTTTGAATTGGAACAGCACTTATCGAGAATTCTACCCCTGAATTTCTCATGGAGCCGACATTAGCCATCGTTTCGTCATACAGGTTTGGTGGTACCGGCACATCGTATAAGTGAAGCAAATCTTTCGTATCTCGAATATAAAAATCAACAGTACCAGCAAGGCGTCCTTGGTTTATTGACCAGTCAACACCAACGTTATATTCATGTTTGGTTTCCCATTTCAGGTTTGGATTGGGGTTGCTCGCCGGAGCATATCCGGGTATAAAACTTCCATTGTAAAAGAAGTAACCGGACTCAGACATTCGGGGAAGCGACAAATAAGGATCAATCCCTTGATTACCCGTCACACCATAGCCTGCACGTAGCTTTAATAAATCAAGATTTGAATTGTCCATAAATCCTTCTTGAGTCAAATCCCATGCACCGGATACAGCCGGGAACGTACCCCATTTATTGTTAGCCCCGAATTTTGAAGATCCCTCCCGACGCACACTTGCCGATAAAAAGTATTTTCCTTTGTAATTGTAAGATGTACGTGCGAAAAAGCCGACCAACCGGTTGTCCCTTTTATAGGAGCTCATATCGGCATCGCCACTCTTGAGTTTAGTACCTGTACCCAAGCTATTGTAAAGCAGATCATCTGAAATAAAGTTGGTATTCTCTGCATCAAAGCCTTCATTGATAAATTCCTGGAAAGAATAACCAGCCGTTGCGCTGATGGTGTGATCGTCAAATGATTTATTGAAATCAATTGTCGTTTCCAACGTTTTTGTATCCTGTGCAACTGCATCACGACTTGCAGTACCGGAGGTTCCAGCTGTTTCCTGGGTAAAAGCATAACTTGGCTCGTAATAGCCATCCAATGAACGGTACTTTTGAATTCCACCAATAGCACCCACTTTTAACCAATCAGTAAGGTATAACTCGGCTCCCAGATTGGCAAACAAGGTTGAGGAACCATTGTCCCGGGTTCGCTCCAATAGTTGGCCAACCGGATTTTCATATTGCCACCCGGCAATTTCAAATAAACTTCCGTCTTCATTATATACCGGCTCGGTTGGATTCCGCTTAATTGCTTGCCTGAAAGCATCGTAATTTACCGGATTTGCAGCCCGGTCGGACAAACCCAGTTGAACCGTTAATTGGAGTTTATCATTCAAAGCCATTTGCCTTAAGTTCATATTGGCACGATACTCTTCCATTTTCGAATTCAGCATTACACCTTCCTGGTTGGTGTAATAAACAGATAGTCTATACGTGGTTTTGTTGGCGCCACCACTCATTGATAAATGCTGAACATGACTTAATGGTGTACGGGTAATTTCATCAAACCAATCGGTATCGTGACCATAATCAACCATGCCATTAGCCACTTCCGGGTGTGTGGATTGCAGCTTGGTTTTCATTTGTCGATATTCATCCGCATTTAAAACTTCAACTCGTTTCAAAATTGACTGCGTTGTGTATTTGGATGAAAACTCGACCTGCATGTTTCCTTGTTTGCCACGTTTTGTGGTGATGAGGATTACACCGTTTGTTCCTCTTGTACCATAAATCGCTGCGGCTGAACCATCTTTCAGGATATCCATCGATTCAATATCCTCGGGAGCGATTGAATTTAAGTCACCGCCAGGAATTCCGTCCACAACAACAAGTGGTTCCTGGTCGGCACTTATACTGGAAGACCCTCTCAAACGAATTTCAAATCCTTGGGATGGATCTCCCCCATTGGTGCGGGTAATGCTCAATCCGGCCACTTTTCCCTGGATAAGTTGCATTGCATCGGAGGCAGCAATTTCATTGAAATCTTCTGCTTTTACAGATGCAACTGAACCTGTCAGCTCTCTTTTTTTAACCGTACCGTAACCGATAGCCACCACTTCATCCAGTCCGATGGTTTCTTCCAGCAAGGATACGTTTACCACATTTTGCCCGTCAGTAGGAATCTCCTGAGTTTTCATACCAACAAACGAAACCAACAGGACAGCCCCCGCACGAACATCATTGATCTCAAAATTCCCGTTAACATCGGTAATTGTTCCCATCGTCGTTCCTTTCACAACAACGGTTGCACCGGGAATGGGCATGCCTTCGTTATTGGTCACCCTCCCCGTTATCGTCCTTGTTTGTTGACTGGTCCGCGCATCAAAGTCACTGCCTTTTGAATCGGAAATAACCACATACCTGCCTACAAACTCATATTGAGCAGCGGAGTTTTTCAACACCAGGTCCAGCACTTCCGAAATTGACTTGTTTTCGACCCTCAAGTCGATTCTCTTCGAAACATCCAGGATATTGCTGTTATAAGCAATCTGATAATCAGTTTGATCTTCAATCGCACTGAATACATCCATAATAGTAGCTTGCTTCAAATCCACAGATACTTTTGTCATCTGCGAATAAGACTGGGACGCGAAGGTCATCAGCCCCGAAAAAACCAGGATCATAAGTAGTTTCATAACTCTTGCGAACTTTTGGAATTGGAGATATCGATCCCAATCCCGGTGGATTTTACTTTTTTTCATAAATTTGCTTAGTTTTTCGTTAAACTTTTGTTTACACGTAAGATGGCGGGTAGTGTATGTTGGCGCAGAACTACCCGTTTTTCTTTTTTCTGTTATTAGCTTTTCATTTTTGGTTTGATCATTACTTTACGGTTAACTATCTGTGATTCAACATGCATTACTTTATCGATGATTTCCATCAGCCGGTCAATGCTTTCGCCCTCGTTTAGTTCAACGGTCAGGCGTTGGCTGTCGAGCAGCATTTCGTCGTAAAGAACTTCCACATCGTACCAACGCTCAATTTTCTTCACCAGCTTGTCGAAGGTGTCGTCGCGAAACACCAGGCGGTTATTTTTCCAGCCCACGATTTCGTCGGTATCGAAGCCATTTATAGCGATTATTTTTTGCTGAGGGTTGTAGTTTACTTTTTCCCCCGGTTTCATTTCAATCAACTGGTTTTTGCCGGAACCGGGCTTGAGCAACAAATTGATCTTCCCGGAGAGCAAGGCGGTTTCAACATCTGTTTCATCGGGATAGGCTTTCACGTTAAATTTGGTGCCCAAAACTTTCACCGAAACATTGGAGGTGTTTACAACAAACGGGGCATGTTTATTCGGTGTCACCTCGAAGTAGGCCTCGCCTTCCAGGAAAACATCCCGGTTACCGCTTCCGTATTTGGAGGGGTAGCGCAAGCGGGTGCCGGAGTTGAGCCAGATATGCGTTCCGTCGGGCAACACTATTTCCGACTTCTGCCCGTTCGGCACGATGGCTTCGGTGTACTGAACGGTAGTATCCGTCACATTCAGGAAGTAATAGGCCGACACGAGGATAACAGGCAGGATGAGAATGGCTGCTGCGCGTTGAAAGTGCTTGACCACCGGCAATTCCCAGAAACCTTTTTCATCGCGGCGTGACTGATATTGGCGGTTAACCTGTGCAATGATATCTTCGAAATGCACATCCGATTCCAGTTCAGGCGCCTGCATCCAGAGATCCTGCATCCATTCATCCAACCGAACCATATTTTCAGGGCGCACCACCCAGTCCCGCAATTGCTTCAATTCCTGAGCTGTCAGATGTTCACCAGCAATAAATCTTTTCAATAATGTAAAAGCCGCGACAACCATAAATTTGATGTTTTGCCTTCATTACGGGAAGAAATGGCATTTCCGTGAAGGGAAAACAAAAAAATTTACCGGGAGATAAAAAATAACAGGATCGACCGGACTTTGCTGACTTCTAGACGAATAAAATTGAGTGCCAAGCGGATTTGGGTATCCACCGTATTCTCCGATATTCCCAACTCACTGGCTATTTGTTTATAGCTGAAACCCTGATAGCGGCTAAGTTCAAAGATTTTTCGGCGGCGCTCCGGTAATTTACCGATTAGCATGGTAACGGTCTGCTCCATTTCTTCCTGAAACGACACCCCGGCGGGATCGCTGACGTTCAGGTCCGCCAGCAGTTCATCGCCCATCAGGTAGGTTTTTTTATTGATGGAGGAACGCAGCTGATCGATCAGCTCATTTTTGGCAATGGTGTACAGGAAGGAGGAAAACGACTTTTCCGGATCAAGTTTCTCTTTTTGCAACCAGATTTTGATGAATACCTTTTGCACAATTTCTTCCGGATCAACCTGCGGCGGGGCCAATTTAGCAACAAAACCCTTGAGCTTGTTTTTATACTTGTAAAACAAGACCTCAAAGGCAAACTGATCGCCTTGCTGCAATCTCCCGATCAGTTCAGTTTCGCTATGAAGCTTTAAATTAGTCAACTAGTCAGGCCGTTAACGTGCTGTTCAAAGATAGCCAAATTAGACACGAAAAAAAGAGATCGATCCCCCTACCCCTTTTTTATCGTTTTATAAGCCAGGCTGCTCAGGAAAAATCCAACTACAAAAATAGCCACCGTTCCAAACACAATCGACAAGTAGCTGTGAAACGGGCTGGCATAAGGCTCCATCGCCGTGCCAGGGAAAAAGAACGGCGACAGGCTCATCCAACCAATGACAAGCACCCCGGTAACCACCCCAAGAATGGCAGCCGTATTGTGCACCTTTGTCGACAGGAAGCCCAGCAAGAACAAGCCCAGCATACCGCCACTGAAGATGGAAGCCAGCTTCCACCAGGCATCCAGCGCACTTTGCACATTGATCATGGCAATGGCAATGCCCATGCTGAACACGCTGATCAGGAACGAAGCCATGTACAGGATGCGCATCGACTTACGGTTGCTGCCCGGATTGTCGGGCGACAGTTTGAAATAGTCGGTCAGGATAACCGTAGCCGAACTGTTGATACTGGTAGAAATGGTGCTCATGCCGGCCGCAAAAACCGAGGCAATCAAAAAGCCGGTCAGCCCAACAGGCAGGCGGTGTACAATGAACTCCGGAAAAACCTTGTCGGCCGGAGTACCTGCCGGAAGCAATCCGGGGTTGGCCGTATAATAACTGTAAAGCGCCGTACCAATAAACAGGAACATGGCCGAAACGGGCACATACAGCAAGCCGCCAAACAGGGCCGACTTCTTAGCTTCTTTTTCAGAAGAAGAGGTCATGTACCGTTGAATGTAGTTTTGGTCGATGCCATAGTTTTGCAGGTTGATGAAGATGCCGTAAATCAGCACTACCCAAAAAGTCGAACCGGTCAGGCTGGAGCCAAAGTCGCCCAAACTGAACTTCTGGTTTTCAGCCGCAATCTGAAAAAGTTGTCCCGGCCCCTCGGGCATATCCACCAACAGAGTGACCATGCAAACCAGCGCCCCGCCAATCAGGATGATGGCCTGGATGGCATCGGTCCACACCACCGCCTGAATACCGCCCAGCAACGAATACAGCATCACACTGAAACCCGTCACCACGATGATGGTAACAATGTCCCAATCAAGCAGCGCGTTGAGCATGATGGCCAGCAAAAACAGGATGGTACCGGCCCGCATCAGCTGGGTGAGCAGGTACATCACCGACACATACACCTTGGCCCACGGGCCAAACCTTTTTTCCAGATAGGTATAGGCCGAAGGACTGTTCACCGACCGGTAGAGGGGCACGAAAAACTTAACGGCCATCAGTGTGGCAAACGGAATGGACAAGCTGAAAGCGAAGGCGTTCCAGTTGGTCAGGTAGGCTTGCCCCGGCAACGCCAGGTAACTGATACTGCTGACAAAAGTGGCAAAAATGGAAAGGGATATCACCCAGGAAGGTATTTGCTGGTTGCCCAGTGTAAACGCTTCTGCCGATTTGTTTTTCCGGTAAAATGAACTTCCAAACAAGACAATTCCCAGGAGATATCCGATAAAAATTACGCTGTCAACAGTACTCATTCCTATTTTGTTTAGTCGATTTTGTTTTTAATTGGTTTGGTTTGCAGGTCAGGTTTTCTAAAGCAGGTCTTGGTAGTTCAACTCCTCCAGCACCTGCTCAATCCGTTTGCGCTCGGGGTCGTTGAAGCGGTGGAAAGGCTCAGCCATAAAGTCGCTGCAAATCCCCATCACCGATAAGGCGCACTTCAGCCCTTTCAGGTAGCTGGACCCGAACTTGCCCACCTTGTAAATGCCGGTGCTGATCTGCATCACTTTTTGCTGAAGGGGTAACAGGGTGTCGAAATCGCGGGCGGCAGCAGCATTGTACAAATCGACATACAGTTTGGGGAACATGTTGGCCCCGCCGTTCACGCCGCCATGTCCGCCCATCAGCACAAATTCGGCGGTAATTTCTTCGGGCCCCACCATAAAGGTGAAGTCGGGGCGCTCGCGCAGCAAGTAGCGCACCTGATTGAAATAGGCCAGGTTGGCCGAGCTGTCTTTCATCCCGATGATGCCGGGAATTTCGGCGGCAGCACGCACCGTTTCCGGGGCAAACATCACCTTCGTGTGTACCGGCATGTTGTAAATGAAAAGCGGCAGCGGCATGTCTTTCATAATCCGGTTCAGGTACTCCAGCAGTTCCGGCTGGCCCGACTCGAAATAATACGGCGGGGTAATTACCACCGCATCGGCGCCATACTGGGCAGCTTTCCTGGCCAGGTTCAAACTTTCGGCGAAAGCCGAATCCGAAATGCCCACCATCACGGGCACACGTCCTTTTACAAAACCGCAGCTCAGGCGGATCAGCTCTTCGCGAAGTTTATAGCTTAAACTGGCAAACTCGCCGGTGGTACCCAGTAAGAAAATTCCGTGTACCCCACCCGCTATCACATGTTCAATCAAACGCTCCAGGCCGGCCACATCCAACGTCTCGTTGTCGATCAACGGAGTTACCAATGGCGGAACAATTCCCCTCAGGGGCATCGAAAAATTAGGTTGCATATTCGTTATGGTATAAAAGTGTTTATTTCTTTTTATGCGGTTTTTGTTATTTCGACTGAAAATGATATTCACCCGAGCCAACTTCCAGCACGCCACGATCGCCTTCCATTTTTACGAAGCGGACGCCCGGAGCAGCCGCCAGCGCCTTGCCGCTTTCCCGGATGTCTTTTTCAGCAGAAGCCGGAAGGTAAACCGTTGCGGTGGTATTGGCCGGAACAACGATGGTCCAGTTGAACGTTTTTCCCTTCTTCTGCCAGTGGCTTTTAATCGTTCCGTGTATGGTTTCGTAGGAGGCCTTCACAAAGTCGAGACCGGATACCGGTTCGGGTTTCATGATGATTTTTTTGAAGCCCGGCGCTTCTTCACTGCTTTTGATCCCGGCCAGGTTTTCATAGAACCAGATGATCAGGTCGCCGAGCATCATCACATGGTTGTACGAGTTCATGTTGGGAGCGGCCGTATTTCCGTTCCAAAGTTCCCAGATGGTGGTGGCCCCGTTTTCGACCATATAGCCCCAGCTGGGGTACGTTTTATTGGTTGCCAGACGATAGGCCAAATCAGCACGGCCATTTTCGGTAAGCGTGCGCATCAGCCATTGCGTGCCGATCAAACCGGTACTCAGATGCCCTTTGTTGTCCACCTCAATAATATCGGTAATGGTTTTAAACAGGCGGTCGCGGTCTGATTCAGGGACCAGGTCCAGCGCGTAAGCCAACAGGTTGTCGGTGAGCGTGTGGGTGCCGTACGACGCCTTCTCAGCATCGTAAAACTCCCGGTTAAAAGCTGCTTTCACCTGGCTGGCCATTTCAGTAAAAGCCGGAATATCGCTTTCATTCCCTGTCAGCACTGCAAATTTCTGCATCAGCTGCAGGTAATAATAATGATATGCGGTAGAGATCAACTGGCTGGGGTATTTCACGTTGGCATTCTTTCCGCGCCCTTCCTCAATAGTGGCGGGTGGCACACACCAGTCGCCGTAACTGTCTTTGGTCATGATGAAATCGTCAGTCATGTAACGGTCCTCCATGAATTTCAGCCAGCGCTTCATGTTGGGATAGTGCTTCGCAACCGAAACAGCATCGCCAAACTGCCGGTGAAGCATGTCGGCCACCATCAGGTAGGTTCCCGCCCAGGTCATGTTGTTGCTGTAGTAACGCCAGAAAGCCGGCGCCACATCGGGAATGGAACCATCGGCCCGTTGGGCATTGCGAATATCGTCGAGCCACTTGGCATAGTGCAGGGCATTGTCGAACACGAAGCTTTCGCCGTAAGCCCCCGTGGAGCGGTCGCCCAGCCAGGGTTGGCGCTCGTTGCGCTGCGGACAGTCAACCGGCATGCCTTTGTAGTTGCCGTTGATGCCCCACCAGGCGTTTTTATAAATTTGATTGATCAGGGCATTCGACGTTTCAAACGTTCCGATCGTAGCCATATCGTCGTACACCACCCTTCCCTCAAAATCTTCGGGCGAAGGCTTGCCGGGATAGCCGGTGATCTCAACAAACTGAAATCCGTGATACACGAAGGACGGTTCCCACACTTCATCTCCGTCGCCTTTCAGTGTATAAACATCGGTAGCTTTGGCGTCGCGCAGGTTGGCACGGGCCAGTTCGCCCTGTTCATCCAGGATCTCCGCAAAACGAAGCGTCACCTGGTCGCCTTCCGCCCCGCGTACCTTCATTTGTAACCAGCCCACCATATTCTGCCCCAGATCCAGGATAAACACACCGGGGCGGACCTCCTTCAATGAAACCGGTTTCAGGGTGTGCATCACCTTCATGTTCGGGTTCAACTGGGCCTCAAACTCCCCGCGGGGTTCCTGAACGTACTCGGCCGGTATCCAGGCGCTGTCGTCGAAACCGGGCTGGTTCCAACCCGGCATTTCCTTGCGGGCATCGTACTCTTCGCCATCGTATTCGTTGTTGGTGCGGATCGGGCCATCGGCCGTCCCCTTCCAGCTGTTGTCGGTTTTGAGGATGTCTTTTGTGCCGTCGGTGTATGTAATTTCGAGCTGGAGCAGCATTTTCGGATAACCGAACGTTTTGATCTTATAGGGTTTCTCGTTCTGGCGCATGGCATAATACCGGCCATTGCCCAGGATGGTACCCACTGCGTTATCGCCCGCTTTCAGGTATTCCGTAACATCGAATACATTGTATTTTACGTTTTTGGTGTAATCGGTTGGCGTTGGGGCCAGCACCTGGTCGCCAATTTTTTGTCCGTTGAAATACAGCTCATATAAACCCAATCCAAATAGATATACGTTTGCCGACTGCACCTCCTTGCTGACCTGAAACTCTTTGCGAAAGTAGCGTGCCGACAGACGTGCAAATTTATCTTCCCGGTCCCACTCAAAGGCCCGGTCAAAACCAATCCAGCGTCCCGACCAGTCTTTATAATACAGCAGCCCCATGCTGAAACGGGCTGGTTCGCTCCATTCGCTTTCCTGATCGCCTTGCCAAACTTTTACTTTCCAATAAGCTTCTGCCTGGCTCTTCAAGCGCTTCCCATCATACACGATGTTGGCCGATTGGCCAGACAAAACTTTACCGGAATCCCACCAATCGCCATCGTTGACAGCCAGCTTTTCCGGGCTCGAAGCCACCACAATACGATAAGCCGATTGCACAACTCCCCGTTGCTGACTTGGCAACAGCCAACTGAAACGAGGCTGCGTTACATCGATACCCACCGGTTCGGTCTGCTTCTCGCAGGTAAGGCCGTGCGGAACAATCTGTGCTTGTCCCGATAAAACTGTAAACAGAAAAATTCCGGAAAAAATTAACCGCGTAAAGGTACTCCGTAGTCTCATGGTTTTAAATTAGGATTTATGAAAAAGTTTACATCTTTGACAGACAAAAAGTACTTATCCAATAAATTGGAATAAGTACTTTTTCACATACAATCTAGTAATCAAACATCAAATAACCAACCATTATTTTGCATATCAACCAAATAAGCAGCATGCAAATCTATTCATCTAAAATCAGGGACCAAGGTAAAAAGAAGATCAGAATTATGAAAACGTTTTCATGTATTTTTCTTTCATCGCTCCCAATAATGTTTTTTCGACTCGCTTTTAGCCCAACAAATAATCCCAATAACCAACGCTGGTTTTTCCAACTTTCGTTCATCCCTTACTCTCCCTAAATTGAAGAACCACAACGCTTCGTTCGCCAGCATGCCTACTCTGTCGATTGGGATATCAGGGAAATCACCTTTAAAAACTTGAAAGCCATTCTTTCTCATTAAGGATGTTATACTGCCCTTTCAGGGTTGTTACCATCCGCCCGGCCACGACATACCGGGACCCTACGCGTCCGATAAAACCCGGAATGTTGCCCACGAAAAAGCCAGGTACGGTCACGACATGACGTGACAAACAAACCCACATCAGCCCTATTTAAAATCTCCATACACTAACCGCTTTTTCCGAACAAGTTCGCCTTCCCGTCATACCAACTCCGGATCTTCTGCGTTTATTCTGCGTATCTTCTGCGTATCTTCTGCGTTTATCGACGTAATATAAAACTTGTAGATACATAGCATATTACTATAATATATGGTTCAGGTATGGGCATGTCCGAAGGCAGAACCGGATATACAATCATTGCACCTGGTATCGGATAGATGAAAAATTCCGTTAATTTTAACCCCCACTAAAAGATCCGGCTTTATTGGAACACATACCGGCATACAACAACCCGAATGACAACCAAAAGCTTGTTTTTCAAACATTACAAACACCTTAGCGCCCATCAAATTCACATCAATTTCTATGAACCCGACCGAATTACCCGAACAGTTGCAAGCCTTTTACCATGACGGATACCAACTCGGCAAAAAAGCCGTGAAGGAAGTCCACCGTGAAACCGTCTTTCTGGAGCAGATCGGCATCATGTACCAAGCCATTGATGAGTTGATTGATTCGCTGCTGGCCATGGCCAAACGGCAACAGGTACCGGTTGATTGCCACAAAGGATGCGCCTGGTGCTGCCATCAGGCCGTTTTCGCCAACTCCTACGAAGTGCATTACCTGGGCGACTATCTGAAGAAAAACTTTAGCCTGACGGAGCAACAGGAAATCACCCGGCGGGCAAGCGGGAAGAACCTGCGCACAAAAGCGATGAGCGAGCAGGAAGTGCTGAGCTACAAAAGTCCGTGCCCGCTGCTGACCGACGGAGCCTGTTCGGCCTACCAGGCCCGGCCTATGGCCTGCCGCATTTATTTATCGATGAATGTGGCCACCTGCCGCGAGTTTTACGAGCACCCCGACCATCCGGATAACTTTCCGGCGTTGTTTGACTTTCCGTTGCAAGCAGGTAAAATGATGAACGAAGGGTTTATCGCAGCTTTAAAAGAAGCGGGTATTTTGGTGACGGAATTCCGGTTGGAAGAAGGCCTGGAGACCATCCTGACCCAGGGAAGCAACCTTTAGTCGCTTAGCCTGACATTCAAGCGGGCAATCCGGTCGCGTCGGGATAGCGAAAAGGTTTGGCTTTTGCGTTCCACATAGGTTAGCAGCAATAAGGCTTTATGCAGGTAAAGTTCTTTCCGGAGCAGTGTTTGGTGTTCCAGCGCATGATCGCCCAGCAACTCAAACACCGAAGCCATCGTTTCGTAATGCTCGTCGGCCAGCAAGCTGTCATCCATCAGCCCGATAAAGCTACGATCGTCCAGAAACAGCAACTCTTCCAGGTCCCAGCCAAACTGCACACAGAAAGCATCGCGCGCTTCGGCCAGCAACTGGTCTTCTTCGTCCTGCTCCACCCGCTTATGCAAGCGCTGCATGAGTTTGGCCAAAAATAGCCCCATTTCCTGGATCTGTCTTAAAAGGTAGTCGCGCTGTTCCATCACAATTTTATTGGTGTTTAAATGTATTAAAAAGCCGTCAATCTGCCAATCTGTTTTCCCGACAGAAAGCAGAAAAAACCAAGAATCGCCTTTTCTAATCCGTCATGAATAAATCCGATTGCTATATTTGTACAAAAAAGTATCTTTCGTTTTATGGATCATGCAAGCTCATATCCTATTGATTTCTACTGGCAATCCTTTGTGGCTGGCGACGACCGCTCATTTACAAATCTTTACCAGCATGTTGCCTGCAATATGATGGCTTACGGATCGAAATTCAATATCGACCGGGAACTGGTTGGCGATGCGCTTCAGGATGTTTTCGTGGACCTGTACCTGAAACGCGACCGCCTGGGCATCAACATTAAAAACCCCAAGGCATATCTGTTTATCGCCTTAAAAAACAACCTGCTAAAAAAGATTGCCAGCAATAAAAAATGGCAGTTTCAAATGCTGGAAGACAAAGGGGCAGAACTGGAGTTTGCCACCGAATACAGTTTTCAGGATCAGCTGGTTGAGCAAGAGGTTTCGGCAGAAATACAGGAAAAGATCAAACGAGCCATAGCCGGACTTTCACCCAAGCAAAAAGAAATTATTTATTTGAAGTTTGAAGAAGAGCTCGATTACCCAGAGGTTGCCCGCATATTGGGAATCAGCATTGAGTCGGCCCGGAAACAACTGTACCGGACATTAAAAACACTTCGCGAAATCATTGACAAAAAGGCACTTACAAACTTCTTGTTAATTTTTCTTAAAAAAAGTCAATAAAAACTGTCCATACTTTTCCAAAAATGAGACCATAGCTATGTAACGGTCTTCATAATGGATAACTACTTAAACTATTTCGAAAACAAAAATTTTGTACGCTGGGCGCTTTCACCTGACGAACAGAATCAACGATATTGGGACGAATACCTGAAAAGTCATCCTGAAGAGCGTCAAGCGATTGAGGCTGCCAGGCTGGTCCTTTCCCAACTCAAGTCAAGCGGCAAACCGGTTGAGCAGGAAGAACTAAACGCCCTGCTACCCGGCATTTACACCAAAATCAACCAAGGGCGAAGAGCCCCCAAGCTGCGCCGGATCGCCTTGAATACCCTTAAATATGCAGCTATCGCTGTTCTGTTTTTCGCTACCGGCATTGGCTTTATGGAGGCCAAATACCAGGATACCCTTCGCGAGCTGAGTACCCAAATGGCCAACGTTTCAGTTTTTAACGGCCGTCATGCCCGCTTGATCCTGTCAGACGGGAAAAGCATTGTTTTGCGCGACAAACAATCGAATATTCAATACCGCGAAAACGGAACCATCATTATCAATCACACCGATACGATTTCCGTTCCGTCGCATGTGAGCACGGCCGGACTCAACCAAATCATTGTTCCCTACGGCAAAAACTCGTCGCTTACCCTGCCCGACGGCACAGTAGCTTATATCAACGCCGGCTCGCGCCTGCTTTTCCCGCAAGCCTTTGAAGGGAAAAACCGCGAAGTATTCCTGGTGGGTGAAGGCTACTTCGAAGTCAGACACAATCCCAAACGCCCCTTTTTGGTAAAGACATCGGACATCCACGTGGAAGCAGTGGGCACCACCTTCAACGTTTCTGCTTATCCTTCGGATACTAAAATAGAAGTCGTATTGGTGGAGGGGAAAGTCCATGTAGCGGAAAACTCGTTTAAATTACTGAAAACCAAGCAAACCATGCACCCCAACGATATTCTGTGCTTCGACAAAGAGAATGCTGATATCGACTTGAAGCAAGTGAAGGTGGAAAACTACACCTCGTGGCACGATGGCTTTTTAAATTTCGAAAGTGTGGAGCTGCATAAAGTGATGGAGAAGCTCGAACGCTATTATGACATTCAGGTGAGCTACACCAATTCGTTGCTCGAAAAGAAAAAAATTACCGGAAAGCTGGCCCTGCGGCAAAACCAGGATGACGTTTTACGCGTATTAGCATCCACCACAACCGTTCAAATACAAAAAACAGACGAAAACAACTATATCATCAAATAAAGGGCTGGCCGGTGTTGCGAGCACCAACCAGCCAAACACAGTTAATTACTTGTATAATAATTAAAACATGACAAACTTATGAAAAAATCACGAATGGGTGATCCTTTCGTTTGGAAGGATTACGGATTAATTCTAAGAAAAATGAAGCTGACTTTTCTATTATCATTCCTGGTTTTCGTAACCAGCTGGGGTAATTCTTACTCCCAAATGACTTCGCTGAATGTGAAGCTCAAAGATGTTCCGGTTCGGGACGTTATTCAGTTAATTGAAGATCAAACCGACTTCTACTTTTTGTATCAGGATGAAGTTTTTCAGAAAGGACAAAAAGTAACGATTCAGTCGGAAGGCGGATCATTGGACAACATTTTGGACCAATTGGCCAAACAGGCCGGTATCTCGTACGAAGTGGCCGACCGGCAGATCATTTTAAAAGGAAACGCCGATAACAGTCGTACCGGCACAGTGATGCAACAAAGCAAAACAGTTACCGGCGTGGTAACCGGCGAAAACGGCGAACCGATTCCCGGGGCTACCGTGGTGGTAAAAGGCACCAGCAACGGTACCATTACTGACTTCGACGGGCAATACAGCCTGAGTAATGTACCGGCAGATGCCACCCTGCAATTTTCATTTGTTGGGATGAAGCTGGTGGAATTATCGGCCAGCGGGCGTACCCAAATCAACGTCACTCTGGAAGAGGAAACGATCGGTTTGGAAGAAGTGGTGGCTGTAGGATACGGTACTGTGAAGAAAAAAGACATTACCGGTTCAGTTGCATCCATCAGCGGAGAGCAACTGGCTGCAGTTCCGGTGGCCAATGCCGCTCAAGCGCTGAAAGGCCGTTTGCCGGGGGTAAATGTGATTTCTCAGGATGGGCGTCCTGATGCCGAGATTTCAATCCGAGTGCGTGGCGGTGGTTCTGTTTCGCAAAGCAACGATCCGCTCTTTATCGTAGATGGTTTTCCCGTAAGCTCCATCAGCGACATTCCGGGCAACCAGATTGAAAGCATTGATGTATTGAAAGACGCATCTTCAACAGCCATCTATGGTGCACGTGGCGCCAACGGGGTTATCATTGTAACCACCAAAAGCGGAAAAAGCGGCAAGCTTACCGTCAACTACGATGGTTACGTGCAGTTTAACAAGCCTACCAAGTATCTGCCTACCATGGGCGCTTACGATTACATTGCCTACAACTGGGGTTACGCGGCTGCTATCAACGACAACTATGCCAAAGCCTGGGAAATGCTTTGGGGAATTGGCCGTTATGCCGAAACTTACAACAACCCGGCAGGCATCGACCACTACAAAAATGTGGATGCCACAGACTTTTCGAAAGAGGCCTTTAACAGTTCTTTCTCGCACAGTCACAATTTCAGCATTACCAACGGGAACG
>JBFXGM010000005.1:0-181468 GCA_050178015.1 Mangrovibacterium sp. | reverse complement strand
AATTAAGCAGAATAAGTATGAAGGATATTGCTGCACCTGTAGCGAAAGAAGCTATTCTGGCGGAATTGACCCCGGAAAAACTATTAAGAAACACCAATAAAGGTGGCAATGAGATTTATGTGATCACTCACCACGATTCACCGAATATCATGCGTGAAATCGGACGCCTTCGGGAAATTACTTTTCGGGATGCAGGCGGCGGAACGGGGAAAGATTTGGACATTGACCAATACGATACGAACGAAAACCCTTACAAACAGCTCATTGTCTGGGATCCGGATGCACAGGAAATCCTTGGAGGCTACCGCTACATTTTATGCGATGGCCTCCCGCTCGACGAAAACGGGGAAGTTAAACTGGCCACATCCCGCTTGTTTCATTTTTCGGAAGAGTTTATTCGCGACTATCTGCCTTATACACTTGAACTGGGCCGTTCGTTTGTTCAGCCAACCTATCAATCGAGTAAAGCCGGGGCCAAAGCCCTGTTTGCCCTCGACAATTTATGGGACGGACTGGGCGCACTGACCGTTGACCACCCGGAAATCAAATACTTTTTTGGCAAGGTGACTATGTACACGCATTTTAACAATGAGGCCAGAAACCTGATTTTATATTTCTTCCAAAAATATTTCCGCGACCACAACAACTTGGTTTATCCCAAGAAACCCATGACCCTGGATTTGAACGATGCAGTCCTGGGCCAAATATTCAACGGTGGTTCTTACAAAGAAGACTATAAAATATTAACCCAACAGGTTCGGGAACACGGCGAAAACATCCCACCGCTAATCAATGCCTACATGAACCTGAGTCCTTCCATGAAGACATTCGGCACCGTACTGAACGACCGCTTTGGCGATGTGGAAGAAACAGGGATCATTGTAACGATCAAAGACATTTACGAGGTAAAAAAAGACCGTCACATTGAAACTTACATCCGGGAGAAAGACGACAATAATGTTTTTCCGGAAGTGAAGTAACGTGACACAGTAGATACAAAAAAAGCAGGCCAGATAGCCTGCTTTCTTTGTATCTGTATTTTCGTGTCAAGTGTTAACAAACAAAAGTCAACCAAGAGGGAGGCCTTTCAAACTGAAATTTAATAGGCCCGGCCTTCAAATCCTTCCACATAATTAATGAAGGAGGTATTGACCACCTTGTTGCCGCCCGGCGTGGGATAGTCGCCGGTAAAATACCAGTCGCCGGTATCGTTCGGACAAGCCGCGTGCAAATTTTCAATGCTTTGATAAACAATATCCACCTCAGCACCACAGCCTTCCGGTTTCAGAAGCTCGGCAATTTTTGCTGAAATCTGCTCCGGGGTGAACTGGCGGTAGATTTCTTTCACATAATTCACAATTTCTTCCTTCGGAAGGTTTTGCTGTGCTTTACATTTATTATATACCTCGTCAATCACTTGCTCTTTGTTATGATCTTTCAGCAATTCAATAGCGGCATTAAACGCGATGAATTTGCCGAGTACAGCCATATCAATCCCGTAGCAGTCGGGGTAACGGATTTGCGGGGCCGACGATACCACAATGATTCGTTTGGGGTTCAGGCGGTCCAAAATTTTAAGGATACTTTTCTTCAGGGTTGTTCCGCGGACAATGGAGTCGTCGATAATCACCAGGGTATCCTCGTTTTCGCGGATGACCCCGTATGTAACATCATACACGTGTGCCACCAGGTCGTCGCGACTGGCATCGTCGGCAATAAACGTCCTCAGCTTCACATCTTTGATGGCAATCTTCTCGACGCGCGGCTCCAACGAAATAATTTCTTCCAGCTCCTTTTCGGGCATACTGCCGTTTTTCGACCGGATTTGCTCTTTTTTCCAGGCCAGCAGGTGCTCCCGAACGCCCTTCATCATCCCATAAAATGCGGTTTCAGATGTATTCGGGATGTAGGAAAAGACCGTATTTTTAACATCGAAGTTGACAGCTTTCAGAATAGTTGGCGCCAGCAATCGCCCCAATTCTTTCCGCTCCTGGTAGATATCCTTGTCGCTCCCGCGCGAGAAGTAAATCCGCTCGAACGAACACGACCGGCGTTTATGCGGAACACGAACCATTTGCGACGAAACGCTTCCATCTTTTTTGATAATCAGCGCTTCGCCCGGGTTAATCTGCTTCACATCATCTCCCTTCACGTTCATCACCGTCTGAATCACGGGACGTTCCGAAGCGACAACCACAATCTCATCATCGATATAATAATGGGCCGGACGAATTCCCCAGGGATCGCGGGCCACAAAGGCATCGCCATGTCCGATCAAACCAGCCATAGCATAGCCCCCATCCCAGTCTTTGCTGGCGTTTTCCACGATGCTCTGAACATCCAGGTTCTTTTCGATCAGGGGTGAGATTTCGCGGTTGGAGTAGCCCTCATTTTTATATTGCCGGAAGCGGAATTGATTCTCCTCATCCAGGAAATGCCCAACTTTTTCGAGGGCAGTAACGGTATCCGTGTAATTTTTTGGGTGCTGCCCCAAGTCGATCAGTTTCTGAAAAAGCTCATCCGTATTGGTCAGGTTAAAGTTGCCAGCCAACACCAGTGTCCGCGATTTCCAGTTGTTTTGGCGCATCACCGGGTGTACAAAGTCGATGCTGTTGTTTCCAAATGTTCCGTAGCGCAGGTGCCCCAGGTAAAGCTCACCGGCATAAGGCAGGTTTTCGTAAACCCAGCTTAGGTCATTGATATCTTTTCCCGACTTGACAGCCTTTTTCACGCTTTTGCTCACTTTGTCAAAAACATCTTTAATCGGGTTTTGCTCAATCGACCGGTACCGGTTAATGTATTCCTGTCCCGGTCTCAGGTTCAACTTCACACTTACCACACCGGCGCCGTCCTGTCCGCGGTTATGTTGTTTTTCCATCAGGAGGTAGAGCTTGTTCAACCCGTATTGCCACGTTCCGTATTTTTCCTGGTAGTAGCTCAACGGTTTCCGTAACCGGATCAGCGCAATCCCACACTCATGCTTAATCAATTCACTCATTGCTGTTTTATATCTGTATATAATTTTGGAAACTGAATAATATCCGGGACCATGAAGGCATTCGGGTAGTCTTTTTTGATTTTCGCTTTCAGTTTCAGCGCTTCGCTTTTTGAGCGGCAATCGCCCACCCGTACTTTAAAGTCCGGACTCTGAAAAGACATGTAAGCAGTTTCCTCCGGATATTTCCTCAGAAATTCTGTTTTCACGTTCATCGCCTCTTCACGGGCCCTCACGCCCGAGCGAAAGAAGATCTCCAGGCGGAAGCCATCAGTCCCTTCGCGACGCTTGTTGGCCTGAACATGATTTTGCAAAAGCGAATCGATACGGGCGTCCTGCCGGATATCAATTTGCTGAAGGAGCGGATGGGTTTCAGGGGTGCCGGATGAAGGTTTGCTGGATACTTCCTGTGCACAAACATGCCATGACAGCAGGAAGAGTAATACCCCAACGATTGAAAACTTCATATGCGGTGTTCTTTAAAAATGCAAATATAATGCGAAATGATTTAATACAAGAATTCATCCCGGATGCTTAACCGGAAAAAATAAAAATTTCACATTAACCATTTTGTAACAATTAACCGGTCAGCCAATTAAGTAGTTACCAAATTTTGCGCCCCTGCAAATTTCCAATTCACTTCAAAATCAATAAATTTGCAGGCTTATAAAAAACACATGGACCGGAAGAAACTTTTTATTGAAACATACGGCTGCCAGATGAATGTGGCAGACAGCGAAGTTGTGGCTGCCATCCTGCAGGACCGGAAATACGAACTTTGCCAAACAGCCGAAGAGGCCGATGCTATATTCATTAATACCTGTTCGGTACGCGACAATGCCGAGCAGCGCATTTGGGGCCGGCTCGATCATTTAAAAGGGTTTAAGCGAAAAAAGAACAACCTGATCATTGGCATTCTGGGTTGTATGGCCGAACGGGTTGGCGATAAATTTTTGGACCACGAGGCCGTGGACCTGGTTGCAGGCCCCGACGCCTACCGCGATTTGCCCTTTTTGATGGACAAGGCTCGCGACAAGGAAGGCGCCATCAATGTCGAACTTTCTGAAATTGAAACCTACGATAAAATTACCCCGGTACGGATCGGCGAAAAATCCATCTCCGGCTTTGTGAGCATCACGCGGGGATGTAACAACTTTTGTACCTACTGCATTGTCCCATACACCCGAGGACGTGAGCGCAGCCGCGACCCGCTGGATATCCTGGCCGAAGTGCATGATCTGCAACAAAAAGGATATAAAGAAGTGACCCTGCTGGGTCAAAACGTCAACTCGTACAAGTGGCTGCCAGAAGGCGAACGCAAGCCGGTGAAATTTTGGGACCTGCTCGCCATGGTTGCTGAAGAAGCCCCCGACATGCGGTTCCGTTTCACCACCTCGCACCCCAAAGATATGTCGGACAAGGTGTTGAAAGTGATCGACGCCCACCCGAATATCTGCCGGCACATCCACCTGCCTATGCAGTCGGGCAGCTCGCGCATCCTGAAACTGATGAACCGCAAATACGACCGGGAGTGGTACATGGACCGCATCCGTGCCATCCGCGAAATTATTCCCGGCTGTGGCATTTCAACCGATGTGTTTTCGGGCTTCTGCACCGAAACCGAGGAAGACCACCAGGAAACCCTCTCGCTGATGGAGTGGGCAGGTTTCGACATGGCCTTCATGTTTAAATACTCGGAACGCCCGGGAACCTATGCCCACAAACACCTGAAAGATGATGTTCCGGAGGAAATAAAAATCCGCCGCCTGAACGAAATTATCGCGCTGCAAAACCGTTTATCCCTGGAAAGCAACCAGGCCGATATCGGCAAAACATTTGAGGTATTGGTAGAAGGTCCTTCAAAAAAGAACAAAAAAGAATATTTTGGCCGCAGTTCGCAAAATAAAGTAGTGGTGTTTCCGAACCAAAACTTTGTGAAGGGCGACTATGTTACTGTTAAAATAGAAAAATGCACACAAGCCACGCTGATCGGACAGGTGGTCAAATAATACATACAATGAGCAATTTAATTGAAGAATTCAGGAATTACCGGTCACGGATGAATGAAAAGATTTTGGGGGCCGACAACAAAGTAATGAAACGGATTTACAGCGTTGATACCTTGGCCTACCAGCAGGGTGCTTTATCCACCAAAACCAAAGAAATGCTCGGTCTGGTTTCGTCGATGGTGCTGCGTTGCGACGATTGCATCAAATATCATCTGGAAAAATGCCACGAAGAAGGACTGACCAACGAAGAAGTGTTCGAAATTTTCTCAATCGCAAACCTCGTGGGCGGAACAATTGTTATTCCACATACACGACGTGCCGTTGAATATTGGGAAGCGTTGAACGAAAAAGAAGGTACCAATACAAATTCATAAAACGAAACACCATGATTGCCATAAGCGCCACCGACCGAAAACTGACCGCCAGCATGGATCTGCGATTTGGCAGATGCCCCTATTTTCTGCTCACCGACGGCGAAGTTACCCGCTTTATTCCCAATCCATACCAGGATGAAGAAAACGATGTTGCACCCCGGGTGGTCGAATTACTAAAGAATCAACAAGTTACAAAAATCATCACCGGCGAGATTGGCCCCAAGGCCAAAACCAGCCTGAACCAACATAAAATTCAGGTGATCATGCTTTCCGAAGACAAGATCAGCCTTCAACATGTACTGAAAAAGATGAACCTTTCGCGCTGAAAAATCAGCTGGGAAACGGATACAATTTGGGGTTCAGAAATGGAATCAATGCCAGCACCATCGCTTGTTGATAAAGGGTTTCGCGCGTTACACGGTCGTGGGAAAGCAGCCCCACGGCGCCGTTCTGCTGCTTCGAGTTTTGTCGGCTGAAAACCTGATCGTCGGCATCGCCCAACTCCATTCCACCCAGCACCAGCCGGCCCACTTCCGGAGGCAACTCAAAAGTGGCCGTACGTGCCTCGCCTTCAGTCCTTCCGTCAGAAACCACAATCCAGGCAAAAGCAAACATCCGTCCGCTCAGCATCTCAATGCCCCCTTCAATGCCCACGTAAAAGTCGCCGTCCAAAATACTTCCGGCAGCCTTTCGGGCCCGGTTGCGCGCCCCCAGCAAGGTTTCTTCTTCACTCATCGGCTGATCGGCCACATCCGAAGAAACCTGCACCCCACTCACATCTATTTCCTCAGGAAAACATAGCTGAAAAGCGTTCCTTGCGGCATTCATTTTGACCGGATTTTTGGAGGCAACAACAATTTTCATGAAATACTGTTTTAACTTTTCGAAGTGTTAAAACTACTTTTACTATTTTTAAACTTCAAATTTTTTACGACAAATGATAGTACGCGAAGCCCGTCCGGAAGACATGGAAACCATTGTTGACTTCCAGGTAAACATGGCTCTGGAAACCGAAAACATTGCCTTGGATCCGGATACCGTCCATCTGGGCGTAAAAGCTGTTTTTACCGACCCCTCAAAAGGTAAATATTATATTGCTGAAAAAGCAGGAAAGGTCATTGCCTCGCTGCTCACCACCTTTGAGTGGAGTGATTGGCGAAATGGTACCGTAATCTGGCTCCAGTCGGTATATGTAATGCCAGGCCACCGCGGACAGGGCGTTTACAAAGGCATGTACCGGCATATTCAGGAAAAAGTGGAACGAAACAACCGGTTAAAAGGCATCCGGCTGTATGCCGAAAAAACAAATGTAACAGCCCGAAAGGTCTATGAAAAACTCGGGATGACCTCCGAGCATTATTTATTGTACGAATGGTTAAAAGATTAAACGATGGAACGCACCCCCCTTTCTCCTGAAACCCGAAAGCAACTGATTATTGCACAGCGCAACGAAATTACCGAACACCAGATCTATACACGTCTGGCGCAAACACAGAAAGATGCCGGCAACCGGGCTGTGTTGGAAAAAATTGCAGCCGATGAGCTGCGCCACTACAACATCTGGATGAAATACACCGGACGGGAGGTGTCGCCCAGTCAATGGTACATTCGTAAATTCTATTGGATTTCCCGCCTTTTCGGTATCACTTTCGGCATAAAGTTGATGGAAAAGGAAGAGGAAAAAGCACAAATCAATTATGCGGAAATTGGTCGTGAAATACCCGAGGCCATCGCCATCGGAAAAGATGAAAGCGAACATGAAGCACAGCTGATCGGTTTATTGAAAGAAGATAAGCTGGAATATATCGGCTCTATTGTTCTGGGGCTGAACGATGCCCTCGTGGAAATACTGGGAACGCTGGCCGGTTTGACCTTTGCCCTGCAAAACACAAAACTGGTGGCGCTGGCCGGAATCATTGCCGGAATTGCCGGCGCCTTGTCCATGTCGTCGTCCGAATACCTATCCAACAAATCGGAAGGGAAACATGAAGGCGCCGTGAAATCGGCCTTATTCACGGGAATGGCCTACCTGGTTGCAGTCGTGTTCCTGGTCGCCCCCTACCTCATCTTCGCCTCCCCGTTCACCGCGCTGCTGGCAGCGGTGGTCGATTCGATTTTTGTAGTGTTTGTTTACAGCTATTACATCTCGGTGGCCAACGATCAACCATTTCGCAGACGGTTCAGCGAAATGGTCATCCTCAGCACCGTGGTGGGACTGATTTCGTTTGGACTAGGTTACTTAGTTCGGATATTGTTCGGGATCGACGTATAAACACCAACGAATGATTGAATTAGTTTCACCGGAAAATGAGCTCAACGCTTCATAAAATGATCCTGGAAGGGGAACACCAAACCCAGGATTTTAAATATTGCATCAGCGATTCGAGAAAAATAGCCAAGTCGCTGGTGGCCTTTGCCAACACCGATGGCGGACGCTTGCTGATTGGCGTGAAGGACAATGGCAACATTGCCGGCGTGCGTTCGGAAGAAGAATACTACATGATTGAGTCGGCTGCAAAAATCTACAGCAAACCCGAAATCCGTTTCACCACCCGTCAGCATCATGTCGCAGGAAAAATTGTGCTCGAAGTCCGGGTGGACAGCAGCTCCGAAAAGCCCCATTATGCCAAAGACGAAAGCGGCAAATGGCTGGCCTATTATCGCCAAGGCGACGAAAATAAGCTGGCCAACAAGATCATGATTGAAGTTTGGCGCAAACAAAAAAGTCCGCGTGGCATTCTGATCAACTATTCAGTGGATGAACAATTTCTGCTCGACTATTTGGATAAAAACAACACCATCAGCCAGTCGGCCTTTTCACGAAAAGCAGGGATCACTTACCGGAAGGCCGAAAAGATATTGTCCGACTTCGTCGTACTGGGCATTCTGAAGCCATTATTTGTGGACGAAAAAATGCTGTTTGCCCTGACTGAGGATTTCGACCGCGAAGAGTGGGACAACAAAAGTTATCGCCCCTGAATGCAGCAAGCTTTACACATATTTAAATTTCGGGTAACGATTTTCCCAATATTCTCGGTACTTTTAATGCGTTTAATAAAAAAATGACAGAATGAAAAAGCTACTAGCAATTGTTTTGGCGATATTTATTTGCCAAGTTTCGTTTGCACAAGAAAACTACAAAACCCTTTCGAAAGAAGATTCGCTGAAAATTTATCCGGGCGGCTCTAAATATCCGGTGAAAAATTACAAGGATGCTTCAAAATCCTCCAGTCCCAAAAACATCATATTCATGATTGGTGACGGTATGGGCACAGCCCAGATTTATGCCGGAATTACAGCAAACGGGGGACACTTGTTCCTGGATAATTTTAAGCACGTTGGGTTCTCCAAGACCCACTCGGCCAGCAACTACATCACCGACTCGGCAGCCGGGGGCACTGCCCTTTCGAGCGGATACAAAACCTACAACGGGGCTATTGGCGTGGATACCGACACAATTGCCCGGCCAACCATGCTTGAAATGGCCGAAGGGAAGGGGAAAGCAACCGGCTTGGTATCCACCTCGGCAATTACACATGCCACACCGGCTTCCTTTATTGCTCACCAGCCTTCGCGCAATATGTATGAGGCTATTGCTGCCGATTTTCTGAAAACCGACATCGATGTGTTCATTGGCGGCGGCTACAAACATTTTACAGACCGTAAAGACGGCCGCGATTTGACGGTTGACTTGAAAGCCGACGGCTATCAGGTCCTTCGCGATATGAACGAAATTGAAAAAGTGAAATCGGGAAAACTGGCCGGACTAACAGCTGCCGAGCATAACGAACCTGCCCCGCAACGAGGCAACATGCTGCCCAAGGCTACGGAAACGGCCATCAACATCCTGAGTAAAAATAAAGAAGGTTTTTTCCTGATGGTGGAAGGTTCACAGATTGACTGGGCCGGACATCAAAACAACACCATCTATATGGCTGAAGAGGTGCTCGATTTTGACCTGGCCATTGGCAAAGCCCTCGAATTTGCTTCCAAAAACAAAGAAACCCTGATTGTGGTGACAGCCGACCACGAAACCGGAGGCATGGCCATTACGGGCGGGGACTTCTCTTCAGGCTGGGTGAAAGGAAGCTACACCACCGGCGACCACTCAGCTGTTATGGTACCTGTTTTTGCTTTTGGCCCGGGCGCCGAACAATTTACCGGCATCATGGACAATACCGAAATCGCAAAAAAACTGATCAGCTTCATTCTGAAAAAATAAAGCGGAAGTACCAGCTGAACGATTAGTTCAGGAATTCTGCCAACAGGTTGTCCCGAAACCCATTGCCAGCCAAACAACTGGTTGTTACCACGGTTTTCGGGACAGCCTTTTATTTACAGCGACCAATCATCCGCAACCAGGCATTATCCCATTCATCCAATAAAATTGATGACAAGATTATACTGGCGACTAAATCGATTTTTACTAGTTTTGGGGCGATTTATTTGCTCATGAATTATTCAACCGTCATCATTCTGGCTATTGGCTTATCGTTTGATTCTTTTGCGGTTTCGGTAACCAGCGGATTGAGCCTGCCCGCTATCCGCTTTTTCCAGGCTGTAAAACTGGCACTCATATTGGCTGTATTCCAAGCCTTTATGCCAATGATCGGCTGGCTACTCGAAAGCAGTGTCCGACGCCTGATCGAACCGGTTGACCACTGGATAGCTTTTGGCCTGCTCTCCCTGATCGGCGGTAAAATGATTGTTGAAAACCTGTTGCCCCACGAAACCAAACCCATAAAAGACCCGCTGAAGTTCCGGACTGCCGTAATCATGGCCTTTGCCACCAGCGTTGATGCGCTGGCTGTTGGTTTTAGCATGGCTTTGTTGCTCGAGAAAATAATTCCGGCTGTCATCATCATCGGTGCGGTTACGTTTCTGGCATCGATGACCGGAGTCCTGATAGGCAAAAAAACAGGGCCGAGAATCAATAAATACGCCGAAATACTGGGTGGGGCCATTCTTATTTTCATCGGGATAAAAATATTGTTTGAACATTTAATGGCTTCTTAATACATTTACAGCCGGTTCGATAAACTAATCCCTACTTTTATGCCAACCGAAACGGGCGCATATTTAATCAATCTGCTCAGCATACTCTTGGCCCTCACTGCTTTTGGAGGGTTACTGATCAGTTTGTACCTGTACCAATACAAAGAGTCGCCCGGCATGAGGTACCTGGCCCTGATGCAACTGTCAACGGCGATATGGGCGGTATTTTATTGCCTGGAATACTCGGCAACCAACCTGGAAACCAAACTATTCTGGTCAAAACTTTCCTATCTGGGCATTGTATATACCCCAATTTGGTTCTACTTGTTTTCCAGACACTTCCGATCGGCCACACGGAAAATATCACGAAAAACAAAAAATGGATTACTGATTGCGGGCATATTCCTGATTTTGCTGGTATTAACGAACGACTTTCACCACCTGCATTGGGAAAAGGCGGCCATCGACCCGGAAAACAACACCACCATATACCAGTATGGCCCATTCTTCTGGATAATTTTTATGGCCATCTATACATTGCTCACCCTTAGCATATTTAATATTTCCCGGTTGATTAAACAGGCCACCAGCCAGACCCATTATGCGTCCTGGCTTATTGTCTTCGCCAGCCTTTTCCCGATTACGGGCAATATGGTATATGTATTCAAGGTAAATCCTATCCCCGGGTTCGACTGGACGCCGAGCTGCTTTTTCATTTCAGGGGTTATCCTGGCCTTTATCAACATGCGCTATGGCACTTTCGAGTTGGTTCCGCTGGCACGCAACAAACTGATCAACATCATGGAAGATGCTGTGCTGCTGATTGATCACCAACAACGTATCGCCGACATCAACGAACCGATGCTCCAGCTGCTCAACACGGAGCGGAAAGCCCTGATCGGGAAAAAGCTGGTTGATGCCGTTCCCCACAAAAAGGAACTGATCGAGCGCATCGCGTATTCCCCCAAACCCGTCCGCACACAAATAACAACCGAAAAGACCCCGGAGGTCCGGCACCTGGATATGCGCGTCACCCCGCTTTTCGACCACAACAACATGCTTGGAGGTCAACTCATCGTATTACGCGACATTACGCAACGTATCCGCAATGAGGAAAAAATACTTCAAACCAACCAGGACCTGAAAAAGGAAATTGAAGAAAACGCCAAGCTTATTGCCGACCTGAACGCGTATGCCCACACAGTAGCCCACGATCTGCGCGACTCAATCGGCGCCGTGGTATCACTTTCCGAGTTGGTTGATTTGGAAATCCAACAGGAAAACTACGACAGCGCCGTTGAGATGAATCGGCTCATTGGTTCATCCGCCGAAAAAACGCTGCATGTAATTAAAGAGCTGCTGACCATGTCCACCATCAGGCAGCAAGACATTCAACTGTCGCCTGTAAACATGGAGCAGGTGATCGTGGAATGCGAAAAACGCCTGGATTCGAACATTCAGGAATCCAAAGCCACCATCCTGAAACCCGCCCAATGGCCGGTCATTAAGTCACATCCGGCCTGGCTCGAGGAGGTCTGGATGAACTACATCAGCAATGCAATAAAATATGGAGGCAGGCCCCCGGTGATCGAACTGGGTTTTGATCAACTCTACGGGCGCAACCAGGTCCGGTTTTGGATCAAGGACAACGGGAAAGGACTCCCGCTAAATGCGCAGGAAAAACTTTTCAATAAGTTTACCAGGCTCGATCCTTCACGGGCCCAGGGAACCGGATTGGGTTTGTCGATTGTCAGGCGAATTGTGGAAAAGCTGGGCGGCGAAGTAGGTGTTTTCAGCAACGCCATTCCCGGCGAAGGGTGCCTGTTCTATTTCACCCTTTCTGAAAATTGAAACTGCCAAATCACTCCCCTTAGGATAAAAATTTGCATTATGAAAATTATAGCACTTGAAAAAGAAAATCTACACGCAACAACGGAAGGATTCATGCGATTTTCGGAAGCTGAAGCCCGAACAGCCTGGAAATTACTCCAGAGTGGATTTATCCGGGAAATTTATTTCAGGGCTGATGAAAACAGTGCCGTGTTAGTACTGGAAGCCGAATCTGTCGCATCTGCCCATCAGAATCTTCAGGAGCTGCCGCTGGTGAGAAATAATCTTATCGATTTCGAACTAATACCGCTAAAAGCATATCCAGGTTTTGCCCGGCTTTTCAAGGAATAGCCTACCTCCTTCCGCTTCCTTTTCGGAATTTTTTGGTTTTGGAAATATGTTTTGGCGGGTTCACCGGTTTTTGTGCGGAAGGGCGCCGTTTCTTTTCATGAAAAGCCCCTTTAAATTCCGGGTCCTCCAAGCGCTTTTGCCGATCGATTTCCCGCAACTGGTCCTGCCTCTCGGGCTTTGGCGTGTCGGCAATTTCAACTTCTCCCGGAATATCCCGTTCCGGTATTTCCATGCGGATAATCTGCTCAATTTTTTTGAGATGATATTCTTCCGCAGGGTCGATCAGCGTAATGGCTTCCCCGTGATTGTTGGCACGGGCTGTCCGTCCGATGCGGTGCACATAATCCTCGTAACGTTGCGGAAGGTCAAAATTGATAACATGCGAAATCAGCGACACATCCAGTCCCCGTGCCGAAACATCAGTAGAAATCATGATGCGGATATCGCCGTCCTTAAACGCGTTGATGGCGTTGATCCGCGAGCTCTGCCCTTTGTTGGAATGCAGGATGCGCTTCTCTCCTTCGGTTTTACGTTTGATGATTTTAAACACGCTGTCGGCATGTTCCTTGGTACGCACAAAAATCAACACCCGGTTAAACGTTTCTTCATCTTTCAGCAAATGCTGAATGAGGTTGAGTTTAGTCCGGAAGTTCGGCACCTTAAAATACGACTGCTTGACCAACTGGGCCGGCGTGGCCGAAGGCGCCACTTCAATCCGCTCGGGAAAAGCCAGAAACTCATGGCTCATCTCCTCCACGTTTTCGTTGAAGGTGGCCGAAAAAAGCAGGTTTTGCCTTTTCACCGGAATGATTTCGAGCAGTTTGCGGATTTGCGGCATGAAACCCATGTCCAGCATACGGTCCGCCTCGTCAATCACCAGGGTTTTTATTTTTTTGAGCGAAACAGCCCCAGCCTGGTATAAATCCAGCAAACGCCCGGGGGTTGCCACCAAGATGTCGATGCCCGGCTTGATCAGTTCCGCATGTTTGGTCCAGCCAATACCCCCGTAAATTGCGGCGTGCCGCAGGTTGCTGTATTGGGTCAACTCCTCAATATCTTCACCCACCTGTATCGACAGTTCACGCGTGGGAACCAGAATAAGCACCCGTGGGTCCTCTCCTTCGGCCTTCACCAACTTCATAAAGATGGGCAACAAATAAGCTGCTGTCTTGCCAGTACCTGTTTGTGCAATCCCCAACACATCCACTCCCGACCGGATGACCGGAATTGCCTGTTCCTGAATGGGGGTCGGCTCTTCGAAACCAATTTCCTTCAGGGCTTTCAGGATTGATTTATTGACTTTTAATTCTTCGAAACTTGTCATAGGCCGCAAAGATACATCCAAAAATCGACATGCAGAAACGGGCGTCAACTCAACCGGTACATCTTTCCGGGTAAACTGGCCACCAACCCGTTAAACTCGAGCCCCAGCAAAATGGACGATACTTTTCCCATGGGCATCCCGGCCAGCTGGCATAACTGGTCGATGTAAACCGGAGCATCGCCAAGCAGGTCAACAATTTTTTGTTCATCGGGAAGAAGTTCAACAAAAAGCTGACGTTGAATTTTGCGAGGCTTGTCGATCTGGGGTTGCCAAGACATGAAATACTCCAAATCATCCAGCGATTCAATCAAATTGGCCTTACTTTCCCTGATCAGCGCATTGCACCCGCGGGAGTAGGTATCGCTGCTGCGCCCCGGCACAGCAAATACATCGCGGTTGTACGAGTCGGCAATATCTGCCGTAACCAGCGAACCACCTTTTTCCGCCGATTCGACAATAACCGTGGCATCGGCCAAACCGGCAATAATGCGGTTGCGCCGAAGGAAATTCTGCCGGTCGATCTTTGTCCGGTTCATAAAATCGCTCACCAGACCCCCATTCTCCTGCATCTTTTGAGCAACGCTTTTATGCAAGGCCGGATAAACCTGGTCCAGGCCGTGGGCCAATACGCCGATGGTTGGCACCTGGTATTTCAAACAAGCCTTGTGTGCCGCCACATCAATGCCATAAGCCAAGCCACTTACCACGCAGTAACCACCCCGTTGCGCCATTCCCGCAACCAGATCGTCGCAAAATTTCCGCCCATAGTCGGTCGCATTGCGGGTACCGACCAAGGCAACCATTTTGGTTTCATTAAAGTTGATGTGCCCGGTTGAAAACAGCACCAACGGCGCGTCAACGCAACGCTTTAACCGCATCGGATAATTATCGTCCAAATAAAAAGAAGCCCGGATTTGATGGCTTTGCATAAAGTGAATTTCCTCTTCTGCCCGTTCTGTCAATTGGTGAGCAATAATATTACGGGCCAGAACTTCGCCAATGCCGGGTACTTTTTTGAGAACCTTTTCGGAAGCATGAAAAACGGATTCGACACTGCCCAGGTAGGCAACCAAACTTTTGGCATTGACACTACCAATGCCGGGAATTAATGACAAAGCCAGTTGATATTTGAGATCGCGGGAGTAATCCATCTGGAAATGTTTATGATCAATTTAGACCTTTTCGAAGAAATACACAAGCCTTAGCGGACGAGTTGCAACATTTCAGTCAAATCGCGCTGAATAGCCTGAATTTCTTCGCGGGACAATCCGGCCAAACTCACTTCGGGATATTCGGCAATCCCCTTACTGGTCCGGATAGACAGGTACAAATCCGAGAATAAAAACACCTTTTTTACTTTTGCCGAATACAGCAAATGTTTGTCAAACTCTATCGCGTTATACTCCTTCCCAAACAATGCCACCACCGGATAGTAGCGCACCAGTAGCTTTGCACCTTCTGAACTGTAATACACGTAGTTAATATTGACAAACTGGAAGCCTACAACGAACAAAACTAAAACACCGCCTGCAATCAGGGCACCGGCATTGTTTTCCTTCCAAACAAAAAACAGGGCTACCAGCAACAGAAACACAACCACCAAGTTAAAAATACGCTTTATCCTTCTTGTTCGCTTTTTGTTTGAAATTTCCATAACTAATTAATGAATCGTAAATAATAACCGCAAGCTGCTTTTCAATTAAAAGGGCTTCTGAAAATATATTAACTTTGCCGTCACGAAAAATCGGACAAAATGGCTCCATCAAAAATACACTCAAATATTATCTTTTCCCAGCAGATTGAAGCGGAACTCAGCAAAATCATGGATGAGTTCCCTGCCGGAAAAGTTTTTTTGCTCACCGAAGACGTTCCCGACAAACTGTGCCTGCCGTTGATCGGCCAACTCGTCGAAACCCATCACATTCGGAAAATCGTGATTCGCGGCGGCGAAACCAATAAATCGATCCGCTCGGTGGAACAAGTTTGGGAAGTACTGTCGAAACACGGCGCCGACCGTAAATCGCTGCTCATCAACATTGGCGGTGGCATGCTAACTGATTTGGGCGGCTTTGCGGCATCCACCTTCAAGCGGGGAATGGCTTTCGTAAACATCCCCACCACCCTGCTGGCCCAGGTTGATGCTTCGTTGGGCGGAAAAACCGGCATCAACTTTAACGGGCTGAAAAACGAGATTGGTGTTTTTAACGAGCCAGATGCCGTTATTATCAACACCAACTTCCTGAAAACAATCGACTACGAAAACTTTCTGTCGGGCTATGCCGAAATGCTGAAACACGGTCTGATCAAAAGCCCGGAACACTGGGAAGAACTGATGGTTTACAATCTGGAACAAATCGATTACGACGCCCTTCAGAAAATTATTGCCCATTCGGTTGCTGTGAAAGAATGGCATGTTTTGAACGACCTCACGGAGAAAAATATCCGCAAGGCCCTCAACTTCGGGCACACGGCCGGACATGCTTTTGAAAGTTACGCCCTGTACGAAGGCCGCCCCATCCTGCACGGATATGCCGTTGTTTACGGGATGATTGTGGAACTGTACCTATCGGCAAAAAAATGTGGGTTTAGTGAAACTGAACTCGAAACCATCTCCGGATGGTTGCTTCAAAAATACGGCAAATTTGACATTGCCCGGCAAGATTACGAAGCTTTGTACGAATTGATGACCCACGATAAAAAAAACGAAGGCAACCGCATTAACTTTACACTGATCTCAAAGATTGGCCAGGTGGAAATCAACCAGGATTGCCAGAAAGAACTGATCTTTGAAGCGTTGGATTATTACCGCCAACTTTAGCGTTTAGCTTTTTTTTTGACTTTTGACTTTTGACTTTTGACTTTTGACTTAAAATGAAATACCAGCTTTCCAAACCAGATAAAACAATCAACGGCAGCATCCAACTGCCGGCATCAAAAAGCATCGCCAACCGCACGCTGATTATCCATGCGCTGAGCTACAGCCCGTACGAGATCGAAAATGTATCGGACAGCGACGACACCCGGGTCATGCAACAGGTATTGACCTCAAACACCAACGTATTTGACATTGGCCACGCCGGAACAGCGATGCGTTTTCTGACCGCTTTTCTGGCGCAGATTGTGGGAGAATGGACCCTCACCGGTTCGGATCGGATGAAGCAACGGCCAATTAAAATTCTGGTGGACGCGCTGAACAAGCTGGGGGCAAAAATCGAATATTTGGAAGAAGAAGGATTTCCACCGCTGAAAATTTACGGCTCGCACCTCAAAGGCAGCATTTTGGAGTTGGATGGCAGCGTGAGCAGCCAATACATTTCGGCCCTGCTAATGATCGCCCCAACCCTGGAGGACGGACTGACACTGCGGTTGAAAAACAAAATCACCTCGAAATCATACATCGCCATGACACTTGGCTTGATGAAACAATTCGGGGTTGAGTCTATTTGGAAAGGCAATGAAATCCGCATCAACGAGCAGTCCTACCTGCCCCGCGAATTCACCGTGGAGGCTGACTGGTCGGGCGCCTCGTACTGGTACCAGCTGCTGGCCCTGGCCGATTCGGGCGAAGTGGAATTGCAACACCTAAACCTGATGAGCCTGCAGGGCGATTGCGCCATTGCCCCTTGGTTCAAGCAATTCGGGGTAGAAAGCCAGGCAACCGCAAACAGCATCATTATCCGAAAAACGGCCGATATTCAACCCCAAAAGCTGTCGCTAAATTTTGCCGAAAACCCCGATGTGGCTCAAACCATGGCGGTGTTGTGTGTATTGAAGAAGGTCCCCTTCCATTTTTCCGGCTTAGAAACCCTGAAAATAAAAGAAACAAACCGGATTGCCGCCCTGCAAAATGAGTTGTCGAAATTCGGCGTACAACTCATCGAACCGCAGCATGGCGAACTGGCTTGGGACGGCACGTTCCCCTTCGAAAAGAAAGAGGTTCCCTGCATCACTACTTACCACGATCATCGCATGGCACTCGCTTTTGCCCCCGCCGCCCTGTTTGGAACGGTCGAAATCGATGATCCGATGGTCGTTACCAAATCATACCCTGCATTTTATAACGACCTGAAACTTGTCGGTTTTGAGGTGACCCAAGGTTGAATGAGCTGAAGTGCATTACAAGGCGAAAAACACTGATCCTGCTCATTTATAGAAAGAGTCACGACCTTCCTTTCGGCTGATCGTGACTCTTTCATTTTTAGCAATTCGACTGGAAGAGGTCCGGACCTTATTTTACGCTGGTCCACAATTGATTTTCAACATTTGTACAATCTTCAAACAGGATTGAATCAGATAAATCGCCCTGAACATCAAGAACAACCGGAACCGGAGTATTGAACCGGATGTTGTCAAACTGAACATTCCGGGCATCCAGCAAACCAACCACACTATCGAGGGTGCCAATGTGCATGTTCCGGAATGTGGCATTCACCAGATCATGAGCATAAAAAAGGTTCCGGCAATTTTTTATTTTCACCTGCTCAATTGTCAAGTCCTCAAGCGGAGACTCCGGGATGCCGTTCACACGGATAAAATTCGAGCAGTTTTCAATCAGAATGTCACGGGCCTGAATGTTTTTGTATTTCGGTGTAAGGTCATTCACATCTCTCACCGGCAACCGGTCGGCCAGCTCGCCAACATACATTTTACCGCCAAGCATGTCCCAACGAAAAGCTGTGTTTTTCAAATTCATGCGGATTCGCTCGTAAATCAAATTCTCACCTCCACCTCCTCGGGGACGTCTGGTTTTAAACCGAATGCCAACGCCGGTTTCCTCGAACACGCAATCGTGTACATACAAGTTGCGGATCATGCCGGCAGTTTCACTTCCGCAAGTTATTGCGCCGTGTCCTTCACGTGCCAGACAATAACGCACAACCACATTTTCGGTCGGTTTGTTCACCCGCAGGCCATCCTCTCCTCTTCCTGCCTTCATGGTAAAGCAATCGTCGCCACAACTCAATGTACTGTACTCAATTAACACGTTCCTACTTGATTCGATATCAATTCCGTCTCCCCGCGGAACGCCAACCGAATTAACGTTGATACCGCGGATGATCACGCCATCGCAATAAATTGGTACTACATTCCAAAAAGCGGTATTTTCCAGGGATACCCCTTCAATGTAAACGTTCTCACAATTTATAGGTGAGATGAACATCGGAGCGAAGATCGTTCCGGATGGCTGGTTCCCGTCATACATGCGTTCTTCAATCGGCGTATCAGCCAGGATTACATTTTCAATCACGCCCGACCGGTCAATACGGTCACGTATATCTCCGCCGGTTGGGCCAATCAAATTTCCCGAACCGGTTACGGCAATATTTTTTTGGTTATTGGCATAAATACATGCGCCCAACGACATCACTTCAACCCCTTCAATACGGGTAAAAACAGCAGGCTGAAAATCCTTTACCCAACCGCTAAAACGCAAAACACTCCCGTCCGGAATATGCAAATTAATGTTGTTCTTCAATTCGACCCTGCCGGTTAACCACTCGCCCTCAGGAACAATCACTGTACCTCCACCTTGCTGACTTAAGGCAGAAATAGCGCTGTTAATGGCTACTGTATTGATCTGATTGTTAGACTGTTCGAGCACCACCGTATCGGCAGGAAAAACGGATTTCTTAAATTCGATAGTTTCAAAAGGGGCTTCAACGGGAGCAATTTCATCAGGCAGATTGGTATGCCCGACTTCGTCAATTACCGGAATTTTGGCAAGCGCCCAATCGTTATCCTTTTTCCCGGAACTGTCGCAGGCTGACAGCATGCCGACAAAAGCAACAAATAACAGAGAGATACATTTAAATTTCATAATTCATTAGGTTGAGATTCGTTTCAATAATTTATGATGACTTCACACAAAACTAATCAACTTTTCAATTTTATGAAAACGTTTACAGTAAAAGCTCCATTTAATGCTGAAATCCTTTTTAAATCTATACACGTTTGGGAATTGGGCGGATCGACAAAAACAACGTTACCCGGTAATTATCTTCTTTCCTGAAAGAAGGCAGTCATTAGGTCGGCACAATCCTCTGCCATTACCCCACCGGTAACTTCTGTTTTAGGGTGCAAGGCCTTGGGCGCAAATTTGGAAAAGCCGCGTTTTTCATCGGTAGCGCCGTACACAAGCCGCCCGAGCTGCGCCCAGCCCAAAGCTCCGGCGCACATCACACAAGGTTCCAGGGTAACGTACAAGGTACATTCATTCAGGTATTTCCCGCCCATCAGGTTGGCAGCAGCCGTTATGGCCTGCATCTCGGCATGGGCGGTTACATCAGTAAGTGTTTCGGTGAGGTTATGGGCCCGGGCAATGATGCGGTTATTGGCAACAACCACCGCTCCCACCGGAACTTCACCCTGGTCGTATGCCAGCCGGGCTTCCTGAAATGCCCTTTTCATAAAGTAAACATCATCAAACGGCTCCATCACTCAAATCAATTCAATATTAATGGCAAACCTACAATTTTAATTGCTAAAATCTACTTATTTTTGCTGCCGAACAAAAAGAAACAGCAACTATGTACAGAACGCACACCTGTGGTGAACTACGCCTTGAGCAGCAAGGAACCGAAACAACCCTCGCCGGTTGGGTACAACGCAAACGCGAATTGGGTGGGATGACATTTATTGATTTGCGAGACCGTTACGGAATAACCCAATTGGTTTTTGATGAAAACAGCCCGGCTGAAATCAAAGCGAACCTTAAAAAACTGGGACGCGAGTACGTCATTCAGGTTAACGGGTTGGTACGCGAACGCAGCAGCAAAAACAAAAATATACCAACCGGGGAGATTGAAATCGATGTAAAAAAGCTGACGGTGCTTAGTCCTTCGGCCATTCCGCCGTTTACCATTGAGGATGAAAGCGACGGTGGCGACGATATCCGGATGAAATACCGCTACCTCGACCTTCGCAGAAACCCGGTGCGCGATACCTTGGTGTTGCGATCAAAAATAGCACACGAAGTGCGTTCGTACCTTAACGACAGAGAATTCATTGAAACAGAGACTCCAGTCCTGATGAAATCGACCCCGGAAGGCGCCCGCGACTTTATTGTTCCTTCTCGCCTGAATCCGGGCGAATTTTACGCGCTGCCGCAGTCGCCGCAAATTTTCAAGCAGCTGCTTATGGTTGCCGGCTTCGACCGCTACTACCAAATCGTGAAGTGCTTCCGCGACGAGGACCTGCGTGCTGACCGCCAACCTGAATTTACCCAGATCGACTGCGAAATGTCATTCGTAGAACAAGACGATGTGCTCGCCACTTTCGAAGGCCTGACAAAACACCTCTTCAAAACGATAAAAAATATTGAAGTCGGCGACTTCCCGCGTATGCCCTACCGCGAAGCCATGGAAGATTATGGTTCGGACAAACCGGATACCCGCTTTGAGATGAAAATTAAAAATCTCACCGAATTGGCAAAAGGGAAAGATTTCAAAGTATTTGACGATGCTGAATTTATTGGCGGAATTTGCGCTAAAGGGTGCAGCGAATATACCCGCAAACAGTTGGATGAGCTGACCAACTGGGTGAAGCGCCCTCAAATTGGGGCAAAAGGCCTGGTATATGCAAAATTCAATACAGATGGAACGGTAAAGTCATCCGTTGACAAATTTTACACAGAGGATGACTTAAAAACTTGGGGAAATGCATTTGGCGCCGAAAAAGGAGATTTGATCCTGATACTTTCGGGCGATAAATCACACACGCTGAATGCGCTTGGCGAACTCCGTCTGGAAATGGGTAACCGACTCGGGCTACGCGACAAAAATATCTTCAACCCGCTTTGGGTGGTAGATTTCCCCTTGCTGGAGTGGGACTCAGAAGAGCAACGCTATTTTGCGATGCATCATCCGTTTACTTCGCCGAAACCAGAGGATATCCCGCTTCTGGATACCAACCCGCGCCAAGTGCGTGCCAATGCCTACGATTTAGTGATCAATGGTGTTGAAATCGGCGGAGGTTCTGTGCGTATTTTCAATTCAGAACTGCAATCCAAAATGTTCGATTTGCTGGGATTCACCAAAGAAGAAGCACAGGCCCAATTTGGCTTTTTGATGAGCGCCTTTAAATACGGCGCACCGCCCCACGCTGGCATTGCTTTTGGTTTCGACCGTCTGGTATCTATGTTCGCCGGGCTGGACAGTATCCGCGATACGATCGCCTTCCCTAAAAACAACTCCGGCCGCGATGTGATGAACGATGCTCCTTCGCCGGTAGCCGGGGCCCAGCTGAAAGAACTTCGTATTAAACTGGATTTAAACGATCGTTGAGATCGCAAACATATCGCATAAAAAAGGGAACTGTAAAGCTCCCTTTTTTTAATACCCTACTTCAAAAAATCTTCGCGAATTGGATTAAAACTATCCACAAGCCGGGCCTTCTCCGACAATAACTGAATGGTGTGCTTCTTCCCGGAAGCAACCGCAAACATGTCGCCAGCTTTCAACCGAACAGGATCCTCGCCTTCACAAAAAAAGATGATTTCACCTGAAGCGACATACGAAGTCTGTTCGTGCGGATGACTGTGTGGTGGCTCCGGTTCACTCCAGGGACCATCAGAAAAGTCAATCAAAACAGTCATTAAGTTATTGGTGTGAATAATCTTCCGTTCCAGCCCTTCCCGTACTTTTTCATACGGTGTTTGCTCAAATAATAAAGTTGCCATAGCAATTGGTTTAAATGAAAAAGGGAAACCAACCAGTTTCCCTTTTTTAATTATTATTACCTCAGATTATTCTTCAGTAGCTTTCTTCCTCGAAGAGTAGTTAATGTGCAGGGCCGAAGCTTTACGCAGTTCCTGCTTGATATCGGTTACGATACCCATTTTGGTATATTCATCAACTTTCAGGGAAGTAATCATGAAAGGCACCTCAGCCTCATCTCTTGCTTCACGCTCAGCTGTAATATAATCGAGAATATCCGTTGTATTAGCAAACTGGTCATTCAACTGAATTCGAGGCTCAGAACCAAACACGTTTTGGAATTGTTTATGCGGGGTTCCCACATAAATATAGCTTACCAATGATTTTTTCTCCAATTTGGAAAGTTCAGTGGCTTCAGGTACCGTTACTTTTACTTTCAAAGTAACTTCCCTCATCGTTGTACTTACCATGAAGAAGAAGAGCAACATAAACACGATATCAGGCAATGATGCTGTCGAAATCGGTGGTAATTCTTTAGAGTCGCTTTTTCTAAACTTTGACATACTACTTTCCTCCCACTTTTTTAGGTTCAGCTTCAGAAATCCTTGAAGGATAAATTTCCTTTATCGCGTCTTGTTGATCCTTGTCAAGCTTGTCATAAGATTTACCAAACTTTTGCTTGGCAAGTTCTACACGTAAATCATTGATGGCACCAACCAACTCGTTTTGAACAGCAATGTAAGTTCCGTATTGGGTTCCAACATCGTTCCGTAGAGAGATTACCCCTTTGGTAATTCCAACTTGTCCGAAATAAGGAACCTCTTTCGGGGTCTTTTCGGGCAGTCTTTCATCATCATACGGGTTAGCCATAAATTCTTTGGCTTTCTCACGAAGCTCCTCAACGCGCATCCATTCACCCTCGACCAATAATTGGTTCTGGGCATTCACCAAAACCACGAAAACGTTACGCTCCTTAATTGGAGGCGTATCATCATCTATTTGTTCTTCTGGTGGCATAGGGGGAAGTCTGCGTTCGAGACCGCTGTCCACATCCATCGTGGTGGTTACCAGGAAAAAGATCAGCAACATAAAGGCTATGTCAGCCAAAGATGCTGCAGGTATTTCGGGAATTTTTCTAGCCATAATTTAATTTTTTCCTGTGTTACAAACCACGTTGAATTATTTAAAAATACGATATACCGATGAAACCGCAATTGCAATGATTGACAGGAAAAGCAAAATATAAGTTGCATACAGTGTTGTTCCAATCCATTTTGAAACAGAATGGGTCAAACTTCCGTCGGCAACAAACTTGTCAACACCATGAAATTGAGGAATGACATCGGAGGCAAAAGCATAAGATATGGCCAGAACAACGCCGGCAAAAACCAATGCAATTAAACCTTTTTTGGCAGCATCTTTATCAGTAGCAGTATGCAACACGGCAAACACCAAAGCAACAACTGCACTGGCACCCAGTAGAATATACGACCAGGTAAGATTTGTATTGATCCAGGCACCCATAGTTGGATCAGCTTCATTATCACTGAGATTCATCGTTAAAGACACAATCAGAAATGCTGAAACTGCCAAAAGTACCCACATCAAAATGTTTAATACTTTTTCAAGCTTCATAAGTCAATTATTTTTTAAGATTGTGTTTTACTAAAAGGTCGATCAATGAAATAGAAGCATCTTCCATGCTGTTAACGATAGCGTCAATTTTGGCTACACAGTAGTTGTAGAAAATTTGAAGGATGATCGCAACAACAAGACCAGATACGGTAGTAATCAAGGCCACTTTAATACCACCGGCAACCAATGACGGGCTAATGTCACCGGCAACTTCAATGGCGTCGAAAGCTGCAATCATACCAATTACAGTACCCATGAACCCAAGCATAGGAGCCAAGGCAATAAACAAAGCCAACCAGCTCAAACCTTTTTCCAACAAACCGGCTTGAACACCTCCGTAAGCTACAACGGTTTTTTCAACAACATCAATACCTTCATCCGAACGGTCAAGGCCTTGATAAAAGATGCTGGCAACCGGACCACGTGTGTTACGGCAAACTTCTTTAGCTGCTTCGATACCACCGCTGGCAAGGGCTTCTTCAACTTTCACCAATAATTTTTTGTTGTTGCTGGTAGAAAGGTTCAGGTAAATAACCCGTTCCAATGCCATGGCAAGACCTAAAATCAAACAGATCAATACAGTTGACATGAAACCGGCACCACCTTCAATAAATTTTTGTTTTAACTGGCTGTGCAGCGATTTGCCTTCTTCAGAGGCAGCAGCGGCTGCTTCTTCAGCATCGGCGGTCATGTCAACAGCAGGCGCAGCTTGCTGAGCTGCTACTTCTGTAGTTGCCTCTTCAGTTTGATCCTGAGCGACGGCATTGTTCGATGCTCCCAAATAAAGCATCCCAAGAACTGCTATAAACGCAAATAGTTTTTTCATCATTGGTTTTAATTTTAATTAGTAAATCTCCTTAATTTAATTCTATACTATTTGTTTTTTATTCTTACTGATGATTAGGAATTTGGTTCCCGATCATTTTCAAAACATTTTCTTTCAAGGTTTGTTAATGAACTTAACCGACCGTTTTTTGCGGAGAGAGAGGGATTCGAACCCTCGGTACCCTTTTGAGGTACACACGCTTTCCAGGCGTGCCAGTTCAGCCACTCCTGCACCTCTCCTTTGTTTTTGGCGTCGCATTTTCAGGCCGCAAAATACAAAAAAATTGTGAAAAAAAAATTCCTACTCACTTATTTCACCGCTCAGGCTTTTATTCAAATGTAACTTTGTGTCAGCATCACTCAAGCCTTGCCCAAGCAGGAACATTAATTTGGTCACTGCGGCTTCGGTGGTCATATCTTTTCCGCTTACCACGCCGGCTTTCAAGAGCTCGCGGCTCGCCTGGTAATGACCCATTTTTACAGCCCCGCCTTCACATTGGGTAACATTTAAGATGATAATCCGCTGCCTGATGGCCTTTTTTATCAGACGTATCAACCAGGGAGAAGTTGGCACATTCCCAGAACCGAAGGTTTCAAGCACAATTCCTTTCAATCCGGGAATATTAATGATCTGCTCGAAAACGGCCTGACTCATCCCGGGAAATATTTTCAGCACAACCACATGCTCGTCAAAATTGGTCCTTACCTTCAGTATTCCTTTATTTTGGGGATGATAGATATTCTCGTGGTAATATTTTATATCCACGCCCGCTTTAGCCAGCAGCGGGTAATTGGTGGAACTGAATGCGCTGAAATGATCGGCATGACGCTTACTGGTACGGTTTCCCCGTGACAATTTATTGTCGAAGTAAATGCAAACCTCCGGGACGATAGCCTGCCCGTTTTCGTGCGCTGCCGCAATTTCAATTGAAGTGATCAGGTTCTCTTTACCATCGGTTCGAAGGATCCCGATTGGTAGCTGCGAACCGGTCATCACCACCGGTTTATCCAGATTTTCGAGCATATAACTGAGCGCCGAAGCCGTGTAGGCCATCGTATCGGTTCCGTGCAAAACCACAAAACCGTCGAACTTGCTGTAATTATTCTGAATAGTCCGGGCCAGTTTCCCCCATATTTTGGGGGTCATATCCGAAGAGTCAATGGGCGGATTGAAGGTAATGGATTCCAAGTGGTAGCCCAACCGGTTTAGCTCGGGCACTTCATCCAATATCTGATCAAACCGGACCGGGCTCAACGCTCCGGTACCTGATTTTTGAACCATGCCAATGGTCCCCCCGGTATAAATGAGTAAGATCGATCGTTTTTGAAGATCCATACAATAAATTAAACAAACGGAGCAAAGGTAATTTAATTTGTTCCTAAATGCCGAATAGTTTCTCAGCATTTTCAGTCGTTATCCGGGCAAGCTCGGCAACCGGAAGCTGATAGATTTCGGCAATTTTCCGGGCTACATAAATCAGGTACGAACTTTCATTACGTTTTCCCCGGAACGGAACAGGGGTCAAATATGGGGCATCCGTTTCCAATAAAATATGAGAAGGGTCAATATTGGCGACCACTTGATCCAATCCGCTGTTTTTAAAGGTGACGATCCCGTTTATTCCCAATTTAAAACCTAATCCAACCACTTGCCGGGCCTGTTCATCGGTACCGGTAAAACTATGGAAAACACCGGCCAGGCCTTCACCTGCTTCGGATTCCAGCACCGCGAAAACTTCCTGAAACGAATCGCGTACATGCACCACCACAGGCAACCGGTACTTTTTGGCCAGTTGCAGCTGTTTGCGGAAGGCTTCTGTTTGTTCGTGAATAAAGGTTTTATCCCAGTACAAATCGATCCCGATTTCGCCAATCCCGTAAAATTTTCGTTTTTTCAGCCAAAATTCAATTAACTCCAGTTCTTCCTCGTAGTCCTCATTCACCGAGGTAGGGTGCAAACCCATCAGCGGATAGCAAATTTGCGGATATTGGTCTGTCAGGTCAAGCATCTTTTTCACCGACGAACTATCAATATTGGGAAGGAGAATCTTCCGGACACCGTTCTCAAAGGCGCGCTGCACCACTTCATCCAAATCCTCCGTAAACTCCTCCGAATAAATATGGGAATGCGTATCAATCAACATAGAAAGAAATTTCCTGCAAAGAAAATACTTCTCTGTCAGATCACCCTTTTTTAAATATTATCTAATTGATAATTCAAACCAAAGGCCGGAAAGGACATCTGCTTTTCCTCTCCGGCCTTCACAAAAAATATAAAAAATTACACCACTCCCTGTGCCAACATGGCATTGGCAACCTTAACAAAACCGCCAACATTGGCTCCTTTCACATAATTGATGCGCTGTCCGTTATTGCCATAAAGAACACAAGTTTCATGAATCTCGCGCATGATCAAATGCAAACGGGCATCCACCTCTTCGCGGGTCCAGTTCAATCGCTGGCTGTTTTGAGTCATTTCCAGTCCCGAAACCGCCACTCCCCCTGCATTGACCGCCTTACCCGGTGCGTAATTCAAATGGTTAACCAGATAATCAACAGCCTCAGCTCTGCAGCCCATATTCGAGGCCTCCGCCAACAAGAAGCAACCATTGGCCACCAGCATTTTGGCATCGTCAATGTCAACTTCATTCTGCGTAGCACAGGGTATGGCGATATCCACTTTTTGCCCCCAAGGCTTTTCCCCCGGATGAAATTCGGCCCCAAATTCAGCCGCATACGGTTCCACCACATCATTGTTGGTAGCCCTTAATTCGAGCAAGTAATCCACTTTTTCATCTTTTATGCCAGCCGGATCATAAACATAACCGTCGGGCCCGGAAATGGTAACCACCTTCCCGCCCAACTCGTTAATCTTGGCGATAGCCCCCCAGGCCACATTCCCAAAGCCGGAAACGGCAAACGTATGCCCGGCTATTTCTTTGCCCAAACGTTCAAGCATATAGCTGACGAAATAAACTGCCCCAAAGCCGGTTGCTTCAGGACGGATCAGGCTGCCCCCCCATGCCAGGCCTTTTCCGGTGAGCACTCCGGTAAACTCATTGCGGATTCGTTTGTATTGACCAAACAAATAGCCAATTTCCCGGCCACCTACTCCAATATCGCCGGCAGGAACATCTGTATCAGGACCAATGTGGCGCTGTAGTTCTGTCATGAAACTCTGACAAAAACGCATTATTTCATTATCCGATTTTCCTTTCGGACTGAAATCAGACCCACCTTTTCCGCCTCCCATGGGCAAAGTGGTCAGACTATTCTTGAATGTTTGTTCGAATCCCAAAAACTTCAATATAGATAACGTTACCGTGGGGTGAAAACGAAGCCCTCCTTTATACGGTCCAAGTGCCGAGTTAAACTCAACCCGGTAGCCCCGGTTGATCCGCACTTCTCCCTGATCATCAATCCAGGGCACCCGGAACATGATCACACGTTCGGGTTCAACCATCCGCTCAAGGATCCTGGCTTTTTGATATCTTGGATTTTTCAGGTAAACATCCCAGATGGATTCGACCACCTCATGTACAGCCTGATGAAACTCCTGTTCACCGGGTGTCCTGGCCTTTAAAGCCTCCATAAATTCATTGATGTCTGTTCTCATCTTGCTCTTTTTGATTCAAAATGAATGTTCATTCTTCCGACAAAGGAAAAAATGAATTGAGTATTAAAAACTGATTTTATGACAACTTTCCGATATGGCCGAATGTTTAAAAGCAGCGTGACTAAATCAAAAAGCTGCCCCGGCTAAAAGGCAGCTTTCTGATCTCATTACATGGAAAGCTCAAACTACTCCCTGGGCCAACATGGCCGTTGCCACTTTTACAAATCCGCCAATGTTAGCTCCGTTCACATAATTGATCCAACCATCGGGCTGACGTCCGTACTTTTCGCACATTTCATGAATGGTCTTCATGATGGTTTGCAGTCGGCCATCAACCTCTTCACGGGTCCAGTTCAGGCGCATGTTATTCTGGGCCATCTCCAGCCCCGAAACGGCAACACCACCGGCATTGGCTGCCTTTCCGGGCGCATATAAAATTTTAGCACGAAGGAATTCATGCACTGCCTCCGGAGTACATGGCATGTTGGCCCCCTCGGCCACCAGCTGACACCCATTTTCCAGCAGACGGTTTGCATCTTCCTGATGGATTTCATTTTCGGTGGCACATGGCAAGGCCACATCGCAAGGAACCGACCAAGGGCGCTTACCTGCCTGATAGTCGCATCCATATTTATCGGCATACTCCCGAATGCGTCCACGTTGAATATTTTTCAGCTCAAATACAAAAGCCAGCTTCTCCCGGTCAATCCCCTCCGGATCGTGAATAAAACCTGATGAGTCGGACAGGGTGACCACCTTCCCGCCTTGCTCAATCACTTTTTGAGCCGCATACTGGGCCACATTTCCCGAGCCGGAGATACAAACTACCTTCCCGCTGAGCGTTTCCTGCCGGGCTTTCATCATTTCACCAACAAAATAAACCAGACCATAACCTGTAGCTTCCGGCCGGACCAGGCTGCCGCCCCATTCAATCCCTTTGCCGGTGAGCACTCCGGTGAACTCGTTGCGAAGCCGTTTATACTGACCGAACAAAAAACCGATTTCGCGGCCGCCAACACCAATATCTCCGGCAGGAATGTCGGTATTTGGGCCGATGTGCCGGTACAGTTCCGTCATAAAACTCTGGCAAAAGCGCATCACTTCCTGGTCGGAACGATCTTTCGGGTCGAAATCGGAGCCCCCTTTGCCGCCACCCATGGGCAAGCTGGTGAGACTGTTTTTAAAAACCTGCTCGAAAGCCAGAAATTTCATAATGCTCAGGTTTACGGTTGGATGGAAGCGCAGACCACCTTTGTACGGCCCGATGGCCGAATTCATTTCGACCCGGAAGCCCCGGTTAACCTGCACATTTCCCTGATCATCCAACCAAGGCACACGAAACTGAATAATCCGCTCGGCCTCCACAAGGCGCTCCAAAATTTTCATCCGTAAATATTTGGGGTTATCCAGCAAATAGGGAGCAAGCGACTCCACGACTTCGTGGACTGCCTGATGAAATTCAACCTGGTTTGGGTCCCTGGCTTTTACAAAAGCCATGAAGTCATTACAAAACCGGTCAACTGAATTTTCCATGATGGTTGCTTTTATTTTCATAGAATAAGTTCGGGAATACACAGCACATACTAAAGCTGTTTTCCAGCAGGTTACGACTCAGGAAACAAAGAGCCCTGCAAATCATTTTTATTAAAAAAAGCGGATAATCAGCCTGGCGACTTACCGGTCCAGAGCCTCACCATCCCCGATAAGTGCGCCCCATATTCACAAGGAGCAACTTGCGTGGCTGGGGCAACCATTTTAGTTCACGCAAGTTATTTGTACTTTTGTGCGGTAATTTTAACAGAAAACATCATGAGAAAAGCAGAAATCCATACCAGCAAGGGGATCATGAAAGTGAACTTTTATGAAGAAGATGCTCCGGGAACCGTGGAAAACTTTGTCAAATTATCCAAGTCGGGATTTTATGACGGGTTGACCTTTCACCGGGTAATCCCAAACTTTGTGATCCAGGGCGGATGCCCCGACGGAACTGGCGCCGGCGGTCCGGGATACACCATCAAGTGCGAACTTTCCGGCAACAACCAATACCACGACCGCGGCGTCCTTTCGATGGCACATGCCGGAAGAAATACCGGTGGTTCACAGTTCTTTATTTGCCACAGCCGGCAAAATACGGCACATCTCGACCGTAACCACACTTGCTTTGGCAAGGTTTACGAAGGGCTGGAAGTGATTGATGCCATCCGGGCAGGCGACCTGATCGAAAAAATCGTCATCATCGAAGAATAGCAAAACAAGCCGGTTTCAGCCGGCTTTTTTCTTTTTTATCCTGAGGCCAATCCAGAAAAGCACAAGCCAGTTATACTTTGTTTCTTCTGAAAAACTTGCTTGCCACAGCCAGCGGCCGAAGGGTTCCCTTCTTTTTGTACTGATGGGCTTCCATGCGCTGCAGGATGTTGGCCAAAATTTCAACCGTTTCCAGGATGTTTTCGCCCTTGTTCAGCATCACACACTCCGAACGCGACGCCATGGAAGCATCGGTAATTTCCGACCGGGTCGCGATACCTTCCTTCGCCAGCTTCTCGAGCACCTGTGTTGCCCAAATATTCGGGATGAAAGCCGATTCGCATAACCACAGTAACATTTCCTGCACTTCTGAAATCCGCTCCGGACCCAACTCAACAGCCAGGTCGCCACGGGCAATCATCAGGCCTATATTGGGGCTTCGCATGGCCGTGAGCAATAACTCGGGCAAGTTGGTGAAAGCTTCCTTGTTTTCAATTTTCAATACCAGCCCAATATCTTCACGGTTCAGACGTTTTAGTTCGGCTTGCAGCAGTTCTACATCGGCTGATGTGCGAACAAATGAGTAACCGACCGCATCGGCATGTTGGACAATGAAAGGCAAATAGGCCAGATCTTCATCCGGCAGGGATGGCAGGTTCAGCCGAGTGTCGGGCAGGTTGATTCCTTTCTCTCCGCGAAGCTTACTTCCACTGGGTTTTGTTTTTGTAATCCGAATAACCAGATGATCGCCGGCCACTTCCTGTATGGTTCCACCAATTTTCCCATCATCAAACCAAATGTGCTCGCCAACCTTCACATCCTGAAATATCGAAGGAATCGAAATTGATATCTTAGCGGGTTCCAGCAACTGGCCATTTTCATCGTAGCCAGCGCCTGTTCCCGGAACATCCTCGCGGCACACATGCAACAGGTCCCCCGCAGACAAACGAATAAAATCCTGTGTTTTTTTGCCGGACTTGTTTGTATTTTCAACACTGCCGGTCCGCAACTTGGGGCCAGGCAGATCCATGTAGATTTTGCAATCGCGACCGGTTTTTGCCGACACGGTCCGAATATTGGCAATCATCCTCAGCCATACCGCCGGACAGTCGTGACTGCAATTGATCCGCGCGTTTTCCATTCCCGAACGCAACAACGCTTCAATCATAGCGCCATCATCTGCCGCCTCAGTGGGCAATGTAACCATAATGCGTGTATGGAATGGTTGATTGGTTTTCCCCAACAAGCGCTCGGTGTTTTCTTCCAACACCTTGATACTTTTATAATAATTCACCGGATGCTCGCCCAAATCGAACCGTCCCTGAAATTTTCGGCCAACATACAAATGAAGAAAATAGAGAATGTTTTCGATATTGGCCAGCACATACCGCTCCGAATGCCCGATGGACGACAAGCCCATAGCCGAAAGCTGTTCCTGAATGTGGCGCAGCTCAAACGTACGCAGTTTCAGGTAGCGAATAAAGTTGCGGGCCGAATACCGGTAATTCGGATGAACGGACTCAATTTGAGATTCATAACCGGCCTCGCAATCTAAAATAGCCTGCCGGATGACCATCAGCTCACGGATTAATTCTTCAACCTCCATATTAAAATAAATTACCAACTTTTGCTCAGTTGGAAGTGTCTGCATATAGAAACTCGCAAGCGGATAAACCGCCAAATGCCCGCGCTAAATATAGTTATTTAGTTGATCGTTTATTTTCGGTACCCGATTTTCGTACCAGTATCCGCAAATTTCCGGGCAAAAAAAAATCCGGTTAACATGAAAAATAACCGGAAGAGCACAGCATCCTGAACAAGCTGGTTCAGGCGTATCCAACATTATCAGGCTTCAACAACGCTGTTTTCGCCACCAAAGCTGTTGGCAACAAAGCGATCAGCCTCAGGATCGTTCAGCCAATGTATTCCGTTGACCAAATAACGGAACTCATAAGCTTGTCCTTGTCCCAACTCCAGCTGGCAGGTGAATTCACCCGTTTTCAGTTTCCCCATCGGACAGGCAGTCTCGTCCCAGGTATTGAAATCACCAACCAGAGCAACCGTTTCAGCATCACTAGCCATCTCTTTTGAAACCCGGAAAGTAACCTTACAAACCGGTTTCGATTTCAAAATTTGTTTCTTTAAACTCATAGCAAAACTTTTTCAAACTAAATAATGGATTTAACTACCACCAAAATTAAACGACATCACCTTGCGATGTGCCGTCTAAACTTTTCATATACGGCTTGTTAGTAATTATTTAACACGAATCAGACCAAAACAGGACACATTCCACTCCATTTTTCATCCAAGCAAATGACCGAAACATCTTTATCTCCGAGCCAGGAAACCCCAATTAATATAAAAAATAGGATACTATAACTCGTAATGCACCTGTTACCTGAGAAAAGCTCAGCTTTACAATCGGAATATATGTCTATCGTTTGATCAACGGGTAACAATTGGCCTCCACAGGCCTTCAATGCGAAACTCATCACGCCAAAACCTGTGCACTCTTCCCGGATTTTTCTATCTTTGCGCCTCAGTTTTAGAACGCTTAAAATCAACCGATACCATGGACTACAAATTCCGGGAAATTGAGCCGAAATGGCAGGCATACTGGGAGGAACAGAAAACCTTCAAAACAGAAAACGACTTTTCGAAGCCAAAATATTACATCCTCGACATGTTCCCCTACCCATCCGGGGCCGGCTTGCATGTCGGGCATCCCGAAGGTTACACGGCTACCGATATCATCAGCCGGTACAAACGCATGAAAGGCTTTAACGTATTGCACCCCATGGGTTGGGACGCATTTGGATTGCCCGCCGAACAGTACGCCATTCAAACCGGAACGCACCCGGCCATTACAACGCAAAAGAACTGCGATAATTTCCGCCGCCAGATTAAAACGCTGGGGCTGAGCTACGACTGGGACCGCGAAATAAACACCACCGACCCAAAATATTTTAAGTGGACACAGTGGATTTTCACCAAACTATATAATACCTGGTTTGATTACGAGCAAGGGAAAGGCCGTCCCATCAGTGAATTGCCCATCCCGGATGAAGTTGAAGCGGAAGGCAAGGCTGCTGTAAATGAATACATCAGCAAAAAACGCTTGGCTTATTACGATAACGCCCAGGTTTGGTGGTGCGCCAACTGCAAAACGGTTTGTGCCAACGAGGAAGTGTTGACCGACGGATCGCACGAAAAATGCGGCCATCAGGTAACCCGTAAAAACCTGAAACAATGGCTCCTTCGTATTCCGCACTATGCCCAGCGCCTGCTGGAAGGACTGGACGAGCTGGATTGGCCGGAAGGCGTGAAAGACATGCAGAAAAACTGGATCGGCAAATCGACCGGCGCTGAAGTCGATTTTGAGCTGGCCGGACTGGAAGAGAAACTGCGCGTGTACACCACCCGCCCCGACACCTTGTTTGGCGCCACCTACATGGTGGTTTCGCCCGAGCATCCGATGCTGGATAACATGGTAACCAGTGAGAAGAAAGAGGACGTAAAAAAATACACCCAGGCCGCTTCGCTGAAGTCGGACCTGGACCGCACCGAGCTGAACAAAGAGAAAACCGGCGTGTTTACCGGTCGCTATGCGATCAACCCGATTAACGGAAAGCAAATCCCCATTTGGGTGGCCGACTATGTGTTAATGGGTTACGGAACCGGAGCCATTATGGCTGTTCCGGCGCACGACACCCGCGACTTTGAGTTCGCAGAAAAATTCAATATCCCGATTGTTTGCATCCTCGACCCGAAAGATGCCGACACTGAAACCCGTGAAAAAGTGCTGGCCGGCAAAGCTTGCTGGACCGAAGACGGCGCTTACATCAATTCGGCCAGCGAACTGACCGGGATCGACATCAACGGGCTCAACAAAAAAGATGGTATCGCAAAGGTAATTGGCTGGCTCGAAGACAAAGAAATCGGCAAAGCCACCGTGAATTTCAAACTGCGCGACTGGCTGTTCAGCCGCCAGCGCTACTGGGGAGAGCCGTTCCCCGTCATCCACTGGGAAGACGGCGAAATCAGTCTGGTAGAAGACGACCTGCCTGTTACCCTGCCTGACATGGAAAAATTTGAACCGGGTGAAGGTGGCGAATCGCCCCTGGCCAACGCTGGCGATTGGCTGACCGTGGTGGACAAAAACGGTCGCAAAGGTCGCCGCGAAACCAACACCATGCCGCAATGGGCCGGATCGTGCTGGTACTATCTGCGCTACATCGATCCTAAAAACGACGAACAGATTTTCGACCCGAAAGTAGAAAACTACTGGATGCCGGTTGACCTGTATATTGGCGGCGCCGAGCACGCTGTGCTACACCTGCTTTACTCGCGTTTCTGGCACAAGGTACTGTTCGACTTGGGTATTGTATCAACCGACGAGCCGTTTAAAAAGCTTTACAACCAGGGCATGATCCTGGCTTTTGCCTACGAAACGCAAGCCGGCGCCAAAGTGGCTTCGGACCTGGTGGAAGAAAAAGACGGCAGCTATTTTCACACCGAAACCGGCGAAGAACTGCGCCAGATTGTGGCCAAAATGTCGAAGTCGTTGAAAAACGTGATCAACCCCGATGATGTGGTAGAAAAATATGGCGCCGACTCCCTCCGCCTGTACGAAATGTTCATGGGGCCGCTCGACGACACCAAGCCTTGGGCCGAAAATGGCGTGAAAGGCGTATTCGGTTTCCTGGGCCGTGCCTGCCGCTTCTTCGGAAACCTGGACAACCTGACCGAAGGTGAAGAAGACAAGGAAGTGCTGAAACTGTTACAACAGACCATTATTAAAGTGGGCGACGACATTGAAAACCTGAAATTCAACACCGGCATTTCGGCACTGATGGTTTTCAATAACCTGGCTATGAAAAAAGGCAAAGTAACCAAAGCAACTGCTGAAACCTTCGCCAAAATCCTGTCTCCTTACGCCCCTCACCTGGCCGAAGAACTGTGGCAACTATACGGCCACGGGCAAACACTGGCTTACGAACCCTGGCCGGTAGCCGACAAAAGTCTGCTGGTGGAAGATTCGTTCGAATACCCGGTATCGTTCAACGGCAAAGTGCGCTTTAAGCTAACCATGCCTGTTGACGCCGCTAAAGATGAGATTGAAAAAACGGTGCTGACCCACGAACACGCCCAAAAATGGCTGGCTGGCGGAACACCGAAAAAAATCATCATCGTCCCAAAAAAGATCATTAATGTGGTGATGTAGTTATAACTGATATATTCACATCAACAAAAAAGGCGTCCGTTTCGGGCGTCTTTTTTGTTATACTGAGCTGCCATTCTTCTGTACATATCTTCCCCTTGGTTATCATTCAGCCTAATCCAAAGAAATGAAATGTAATCCGCGGCATTTCGCCATTAACCGCCTAAACGAAAAGTTAAGGCTTGGCACAATGCCATTCCTCCGGAAACTAAAAATTGGGGGCTCGGCATCCCGCCAAAGCCTCACCTGACAAAAAGTGAGCCCGTGGCATTTCGCCAATCCCCGGAAACACAAAATCTGATGTTATGGCAAGTCGCCATGAGCGAAAGATGACCTTCTGATCAAATTTTCGTTAATCGGGCTACTGATGACTTTTTCACATAGTTTCTTCGGTGCGAAAGCTATTTTTTTGCAGCCGATTTTACCGGGACAACAACCGGCAAAATCAAGACTGAATACATTAATAAACAAGCGATGACAGAAGAACGCAAAGCAAAACTAAAAACCACCTTTACCGATTATATCATTATTGCCTTTGGTATGGCCTTGTATGTCCTTTCGTGGACCATCTTCCTGATCCCGGCCGAAATCACCGGGGGCGGGATTAGCGGTTTGTCGGCTGTCATTTTTTACAGCAGCAAAATCCCGGTAGCCATCTCCTATTTTATCATCAACGTGTTCCTCATCCTGATTGCCATCAGGGTGTTGGGGGCCAGTTTTGGCATCAAAACCATCTGGAGCATGCTGGTAGCCACGCTGCTTTTCTGGGTTACCCCCGGCCTGATAAAAGAACCGCTGATCGACGACACCTTCCTGTCGGCGGTACTGGGCGCCATGATGGGCGGCATCGGCATCGGCATTGTGTTTACCCGCGGGGGCAGCACCGGCGGAACCGACATCATCGCCATGATTGTCAACAAGTACCGCAACATCAGCCCGGGACGCGTCATCATGTACTGCGATGTCATCATCATTGCCTCGAGTTATTTTGTTTTTCAGTCGCCGGCCAAACTGGTGTACGGCTATGTAACCATGTGGGTGGTTTCCTATACGATCGACGCTTTTTTGAGTGGGGCCAACGCATCTGCGCAAATTTTTATATTTTCGAAAAATTTTGAAGAAATTGCCGACTATATCAATAATCAGGCAGGTCGGGGCGTTACTGTGATGGACGGTACCGGCTGGTACACCAAAGAAGAAGTAAAAATAGTGATGACGGTTGTCCGTAAGCGCGAATCCAGTTTAATTTTCAGAAAACTGAAAGAGATTGATCCTAACGCGTTTATATCCATGAGTAGCGTGATGGGCGTTTACGGGCAAGGGTTTGATAAGATTAAAATTTAGCATGAAGAAGTATTTGGCCGAAGGGATTTTTGTGGTGGTGAGTTTAGTAGTAGTAACCTGGGTGATTTGGCAGGGCCCCTCGGATACTACGCCGGAAAGCGAACCCGAACCCATTTTTATTCCTGAGCCAGTACTAAAGTTTGGATTACCAGTCGATTCATTTATTATTGAGCAAACCTTCATCCGAAAAAACCAAAACCTGTCAGACATTTTAGTGAAGGAAGGCGTTTCGTACCAAACCATCGACCAGATTGCCCGAAGTTCGAAACCCATTTTCGATGTTCGCCGGCTCCGGCAGGGCAACAATTGTTATTTCTTTTACTCGCGCGACAGCCTGCGAAATCCATCCTATTTTGTCTATGAGATTGACGCCATCAATTATGTGGTCTATCAGCTGAACGACAGTCTGCATATATATAAAGGGGAAAAGCCGGTTACCCGCGAAATACGAACCGCTTCGGGCGTTATCACTTCATCGCTCTGGAATACGATGAAACACAACAACCTAAACCCCGTCTTGGCCATCGAACTTTCGGAAATTTACGCCTGGACCATCGACTTCTTCGGTATTCAGAAAGGCGACCGTTTTCGGGTGATTTACGAAGAAAGTTTCGTGGACAGTGTATCGGTAGGCATCAGCACCATTCATGCCTGCCAGTTTCAGCACATGAAGGAAGATTTTTTTGCCTTTCAGTTTGAACAGGACAGCATCTTAAGTTATTACGATGACAAGGGTAAAAGCCTGAAAAAAGCGTTTCTGAAAGCGCCGCTGAAGTTTTCGCGCATCAGCTCGCACTTTTCGCATAGCCGCATGCACCCCATCCTGAAGATTTCCCGCCCGCACCATGGCATTGATTATGCCGCACCAACCGGTACGCCCGTGGTTTCTATAGGCGATGGGGTGGTCACCCGTAAAGGGTATCAGGCAGGAGGTGGTGGAAACTACCTGTACATCAAACACAACTCGGTTTATACAACCTGCTACATGCACCTGCATAACTTTGCCCCGGGCATGGCGCCCGGCGTCCGTGTCCGGCAGGGGCAACTCATCGGTTACGTCGGCAAAACCGGACTGGCTTCGGGCCCCCATCTCGATTTCCGGGTGTTCCGCAACGGCTCGCCCATCAACCCGCTGAAAGTGGAAGCCCCGCCCGTAGAGCCGGTGCATGAACACCTCCTGACTGAATTTACAACATTGAAAGACTCACTGATGTTGCAATTGACCCGGATTGACTTCACGCCCCAAAGGTTGGATTGATTCGCAGCAATTTGATGTCCGCAAACAGAAAGGACGGAGAATGATCCCCGCCCTGGTATTCGTCGCCTTTTGACTTTTTCCTTTTAACTTTTTCCTTTAATAATCCGTCTCCGGTTCTTCTTTCAACAATATTTCTTCAATCACCCGCGGAAAGTGTTCGTATTCCAGCTTGTGAACTTTTTCGGCCAGCGAATCGGGCGTTTCGCCTTGGGAAACCGGGCATTTGGCCTGAAAAATAATATTGCCGGCATCGTATCGTTCGTTCACATAGTGGACAGTAATGCCGCTTTCCTTATCCTTATTCCGAATAACAGCCTCGTGTACAAACTTCCCGTACATGCCTTTTCCGCCGTATTTGGGCAGCAGGGCCGGATGAATATTGACGATGGTGAACTCCTCGGTAAGGTTATGAGGTACCAGCCACAAGAACCCGGCCAGTACAATCATATCAATTTTACGCTCACTCAGCGCCTCCAGCACCTCAATACTATGGTAAAGCTCCTCTTTTCCAAAAGTAAATGTATCAACGCCCAACCTTTCTGCCCGGATCAGGGCATAGGCATTTTCGTTGTTCGACCACAGGGAATCCACAATAACATCCCTGCTATTACGAAAATATTCGATGATATTTTGGGCGTTTGTGCCTGAGCCTGAGGCAAAAATAGCGATCCTCTTCATGTTTCTGTTCTTTATAATATCAAATTTGAATATTGGACTATTCGATTCAATTATAGCTGCATCAGCTAGGGCCTGCCTCCCCGAAACAGCTATTTATTTCAAATTTTGTTTGAAATATTTTGGGTAAATTTATTACTTTGCACCGGATTTTTTAAAAAATAAAATTGAATATTAACTTAAAATTAGAACTATGTCTGACATTGCATCTAAAGTAAAAGCAATTATTGTCGACAAATTAGGTGTTGACGAAAGTGAAGTAACCAATGAGGCTTCTTTTACAAATGACCTTGGCGCTGATTCACTTGACACTGTAGAGTTGATCATGGAATTCGAAAAAGAATTTGACTTGGCTATCCCCGACGATCAAGCTGAAAAAATTGGCACAGTAGGTGAAGCAATCGCTCACATCGAAGCAAACATCAAAAAGTAATAAAACAGAATTTATGGAATTAAAACGGGTAGTTATTACCGGACTTGGAACCGTAAACCCGCTTGGTAATTCTATTGAGGAATATTGGGAAGGGCTAAAAAACGGGGTGAGCGGAGCCGCAAGGATCACCAGAATGAACATTGAGCTCCACAAAACCCAGTTTGGATGTGAAGTAAAAAACTTTGATCCTACTTTATATGTAGAGAAAAAAGAGGTTCGCAAACACGACCCTTATACTTTATATGCATTTGCCGCTGCCCAGCAAGCCATCGACGATTCGGGCCTCGACCTGGACGCGATTGACAAGGACAGGGCAGGTGTAATTTGGGGTGCAGGAATCGGCGGTCTTCAAACTTTTTACGAAGAAGTGAAGGCTTACGATTTGTCCCGTCCCAAGTTCAACCCTTTCTTTATTCCCAAGATGATTGCCAACATTGCCGGTGGATTAGTATCCATCCGCTTTGGATTTCGGGGACCAAACTTCACAACGGTTTCTGCTTGTGCATCGGCTTCACATGCCATGATCGAAGCGTTTAATTACATTCGTATGGGCAAAGCCAACCTGTTTATCACAGGAGGATCAGAAGCAGCCATCAATGAAGCTGGCCTGTGTGGTTTCAATTCCATGCGCGCAATTTCAACACGAAATGATGACCCGGCAACAGCTTCCCGTCCATTCGACAAGGACCGTGACGGTTTCGTCATGGGTGAAGGCTCAGGAGCTCTTATCTTTGAAGAGTACGAACATGCTATTGCACGTGGTGCTAAAATTTATGCTGAAGTTGTCGGTGGCGGGATGTCTGCTGATGCCTACCACATGACTGCCCCGGATCCAGATGGTAAAGGCGCTACGCTGGTCATGAAATGGGCCCTCGAAGATGCCGGCTTAAAACCGGAAGACATTGACTACATCAATGTTCACGGAACCTCTACTCCCCTGGGAGATATTGCCGAGCCAAAAGCAATTATTAAAGTATTTGGCGATCATGCATATAAGCTGAGTATTAGTTCCACAAAATCAATGACAGGCCATTTATTGGGTGCAGCTGGTGCTATTGAGGGCATCGCATCGATCCTGGCATTGAGAGACGGAATTATACCTCCAACAATCAATCATTTTACCGACGATCCTGAGATCGACAATAATCTTGATTTTACCTTTAATGTGGCCAAAAAACGTGATATCAATTACGCCATAAGCAACACATTCGGGTTTGGAGGACACAATGCAACAGTAGTATTCAAGAAATACTGATATCGTGATAAGAACGCTGGTTCATAAAATAAAACTCTTTTCCACTCCCGGAAAAGAGTTTTATTTATTTCTTAAATCCCTGCTTGGCCGTTACCCGGGAAACCTGAAATTATACGAAACGGCCCTGATCCACAAATCCGCCTCCAAAATGGACTCGCAGCGGAACTGGGTCAATAACGAACGGCTCGAATATTTGGGCGACGCCATTCTGGGCGCCGTAATTGCCGAATTCCTGTACAACCGTTTTCCGAACGAAGACGAGGGTTTTCTCACCCAAATGCGATCGAAATTGGTGAACCGCAGTTTTTTGACCGAACTTACTTACCAAACCGGCTTGAACAACTACATCAAGTCGAACACCAACAACACGGCAGAAAACAGCCACATCTACGGCGATGCGATGGAAGCTTTGATTGGGGCACTTTATCTTGACAAAGGATACGCCATCACCAAAGAATTCATTACCAAAAAGCTGCTGTTGGAGTATGTTAACCTCAACGAAATTCAACACACCAACACCAACTATAAAAGTCAGTTGATCGAGTGGAGCCAAAAAAACAAAAAGGAAGTCAACATTGAAACAACCGAACGACTGACTACCGAAAGCCGCGTTCCTTGTTTTATTACCGTGATCAGTGTGAATGAAGAGATTATCGGGCAAGGCAAAGGAAATTCGAAAAAGGAATCGCAGCAAAATGCCTCGCGTGAAGCAATTCTTCATTTAAAGAAGAATGATCCGTCCTCATTTTAAGGTGATATAAAAAACAGCGGGGTCCGAAGACCCCGCAAAAAACCAAAACCTAAATTCACCTTGTAAAAAACTCAGTTAAACCCCAAAATTTGAAAAAGACTTAATTATTTACGTCTTTGCACAAATATACGCAATAGCTGCCGTCAGGGATACTAACAAATGTTAAAGCCTGTTAACATTTTTAATTTTCACTTCCGCCCCTGCTTATTCAGCCAATGTTAAATATTGTTAAGCCCTGATTTACGGTATTTTTTAAAGGTTATCTTTGCGTAATGAGCAGAAAGGTAATCATTAGTTTGATTGTATTCATGGCCTTGGTGATGACCAGCCTGATCCTGGTGCAGACCAATTCGATCCAAAAAGCGTTCGAAATTCGTGAAGAACAATTTGACCAAACCGTAAGCAGGATTCTTCGCCGCGTAGTGGACCGGTTGGAACGGGACGAAGTGTCGCGGATTGTGAGCGGGAACTATTCACCTTCGCCCAATGCCTCCAGCCTTTTTCCCAATAACGGAAGAAGTGCCGGACTGCTCTCCAAGCAACAGGCCCAAAGTGATATCAACATTTCCTTTCGCTTCTCGCAACGCAATGGCACAACTACCTACCGCGATGAATTCAGCATCCGTTATGCCGACTCGCTGGCGATTCTCCAAACAGAACGCGGCCGCCCCGGAGAGTTCCCGTCTGCTTTTGACATGTTCCACGATTACGACAGCTACATCCGCCAGCAATACGAGCAACGACTGGACGAACGGGCCGAAATGTACCGGATCATCCAAAACCAGATCATCTTCGCCCAACTCCCCCTACAGGACCGCATCAATCAACAACTGCTCGAACGGGCCCTGAGAACTGAGTTTCGTGAAAACGGCATCGACCTTGACTTTAAATATGCGGTAAAAACCTATCCTCACGGCGAAGAGAAATTTGTATTTGGCGATGCAGATTACAGCCCCGAAAACCGGAAAGAATACCGCGATGTACTATTCCCCAGAGACATCCCCGACCCCAAACCAAACTACCTGCGTGTCTATTTTCCGCGAAGAGACACCTATTTGCTCAAAGAAACCGGCATCATGGTCATCCCAACGGCCATCCTGACCTTTCTGCTGATCGCTATTTTTGTATATACGATCCTCGTTATTTTGAAACAAAAGAAGCTTTCCATCATCAAGAACGACTTCATCAACAATATGACGCACGAGCTGAAAACGCCAATTTCGACCATCTCGCTGGCCAGCCAGATGCTGCACGACAACAGCATCACCAACACACCGAAAACTATTGAGCATATCTCGAACGTCATCCTCCAGGAAAGCAAACGCCTGAGCTTTCAGGTTGAAAAGGTGCTGCAAATGGCCGTTTTCAACGAGGGGCGCCTGAAACTGAAATTCAAGGAATTCCACTTCAACCAGTTGGTGAGCAACGTGGTGATGAACTTTGAATTACGGGTAAAAAACAAAGGAGGCAAGCTCGACGCCGAACTGCTGGCCGAAAAAGATTTGATTAAAGGAGACGAAATCCACATTACCAATGTTATCTTTAACCTGCTCGACAATGCCGTCAAGTACAGCAAAAGCGAACCGGAAATCAGCATCAAAACAGAAAATAAAAACGGCTTTCTGTTGGTTTCCGTAAAAGATAACGGCATTGGCATTGCCAAAGAGCACCACGACCAAATTTTTGAACGCTTTTTCCGTGTTCCCACCGGCAATGTGCACGACGTGAAGGGATTCGGACTAGGCTTAAGTTATGTCAAGAAAATAATAGACTCGCACCAGGGAAAAATAAAGGTGGAAAGTGTTGTTAACAAAGGCACAAAATTTACCATCTACTTCCCGCTTAATATAAAAGAAAATGGAAACAAAAGCAAAACTTTTATTGGCCGAGGATGATGAAAATCTCGGACTGTTATTAAAAGAATACCTGATTGCCAAAGGATTTAATACCGATCTGTACGGAGACGGCGAAGTAGCCTATGCCGGCTTCAAGAAAAACGAATACGACCTCTGCATCCTCGACATCATGATGCCCAAGAAGGACGGGATCACCCTGGCGCGCGATATCCGGCTGATCAACCAGGAAGTACCGATCATTTTTCTGACAGCAAAAAACCTGAAGGAAGATGTCCTGGAAGGCTTCCGCACCGGGGCCGACGATTACATGACCAAGCCCTTCAGCATGGAAGAACTGATTTTCCGCATCGAAGCGATCCTCAGGCGCACAACCCCCGACGGCAAAACGGGCACAGAGCAGGCGACCTATAAACTAGGGCGTTACACCTTCGACCCCCGCAAACAAGTATTGCTCGATGAAGGCGAAGAAACCGTGAAACTAACTACCAAGGAATCGGAACTATTGCGTTTGCTGTGCAACAATGCCAACAAAGTGCTGGAACGCAATTTCGCCCTCAAAACCATTTGGATTGACGACAATTACTTCAACGCGCGCAGTATGGATGTGTACATCACCAAATTGCGAAAACACCTGAAAGACGAACCTTCCGTCGAAATCATCAACGTACACGGCAAAGGGTACAAACTTGTCATGTAGGCAAGTACATTAACTGACATTCAATCCCGGTTTTCCCGGGATTTTTTATTTCTGGCAACCGAAGCCACCTGTTCCGGGGCCAAAAAATTCGCTTCGGGTGAATACTTCATCAGACAGTAAAAGATCAGTTACCTCCCCCTTTTTTCTTATTTAGACTGAATTAATCCTGAAAGTGCCGATAATTTTAGATATTTTTGTCTGAAATAAAGCAAGAAATTATGGGATGCAATGGATGCACAATAAATACAGAAACAGCCAATGACGGCATGTTGGCCACCTACGATTGGTTAAAAGATTTACCCGACACCTCTCATCTGAGCAATCTGATCGAGGTACGTTTTAAAGGCACTCGCAAAGAATTCTTCAGGAATGAAGACAAGCTATCGCTTAAAGTGGGCGATTTGGTAGTGGTTGCCTGTTCGCCCGGACACGATGTAGGCCAGGTTACCCTAACCGGCACGCTGGCACAAAAACAATTCGAACGAAAAATAAAAAAGCACGACCGCTACACCTGGCACAAAGTTTACCGGAAAGCTACCGAGGCCGACAATAAAAAGTGGGAAGAGGCGCGCAAACGCGACTACCCGGTGATGGTCCGCTCCAGGCAGATTGCAGCGGAATTGGGCTTGAACATGAAAATCGGCGATGTCGAATTCCGGGGCGACGGCGCCAAAGCGATCTTCTACTACATTGCCGATGAACGGGTTGACTTCCGGGAGCTGATTAAACGCTACGCCCGTGAGTTTCAGATCAAGGTGGAGATGAAACAGATTGGCGCACGCCAGGAAGCCGGACGTGTTGGCGGGATCGGCTCGTGCGGGCGCGAGCTTTGCTGCTCAACCTGGCGAACCGACTTTTCGAGCGTTACCTCGGATGCCGCCATCCAGCAAGGACTTTCGCCCAATGCCGAAAAGATGGCCGGCAGGTGCGGCAAACTGAAATGCTGCCTGATGTATGAGCTGGATTCTTACCTGGAAGCACAGGATGATTTTCCCTACGAACTGCTTACGCTGGAAACCGAAAAAGGCCTGGCCAAACATTTCAAAACCGAAATCCTGAACAAAAAAATCTGGTACACCCTGGAAAAAGCGTATGGCGGCAAACCAATTGTACTCGACCTAAAAGATGTAAAAGCGATCATCCAGCTTAACAAACGCGGACAAAAGCCTTCGCTGGACAAATACCTGGGCACGGAGACCAAACAGGAAAACGAAATGAGCGTGGGCTCGGCCAACATTGAGCTGATGACCGGAGCAAAGTCAGGAAAAAAACGCCGGAAAGTAAATTTCAAGCCCCGGAACCAACCTGTCCGCGGGCAGTCAAATCGTTAAACTGTCACGATACGGGTACCGACTGACGGTCCTTCGACGGCAACACATGGAACTCTTTCTTAAACTGAATACTGAAATATTTCGGGTCGTTAAATCCCACTTGGTAAGCCACCTCCGAAACGTTCATCTGACTGTTATTTAACAGCTGGGCTGCTCGCTTCAGCCGCATGATACGGATAAACTCAAGCGGGGAATGCCCGGTCAGTGAGCTTAACTTGTTATAAAGCTGCATACGGCTTACCCCTAATTGCCGGCTGAGTTTGGCCACCGAAAAGTTGACGTCTGCCATTTGGTTCTCAATAATTTCGAGCACTTTGCCCATAAACTGCTCATCGAGCGACGTGATGCTGACGTCTTTGGGGCCAATTTCCAACTTATTTCGGAATACCTCCCGAATGTTTTCTTTCAGGCGTATCAGGTTCCGGATTTTCGTTTGGAGAATGTCCAGGTTGAAGGGTTTCTCCAGGTAATCGTCGGCGCCGGTTTGAAGGCCTTCCATGGTTTGTTGTTCACTGGTTTTTGCAATCAGAAAAATGAAAGGGATATGGCAGGTAATCTTGCTTGCTTTCACAGCCCGGCAGAGTTCAATCCCGTCCATTTCGGGCATCATGATATCGCTCAGGATCAGGTCGGGCAATTTCTTTTCCAGCAAGGCCAGCGCCTGCCGTCCATGTTCTGCCTCCATGATCCCATATTGGCACTCCATATTTTCTCTCAGGTAATGCCTTAATTCATCATGGTCTTCCACCACCAAAAGCACTGGTTTTTCCTTGTTCGCAACTGCCGGGCCAGAGCGAACTCCGGGGCCAGACCGGGCCAGATTATTGAAGCGGGTTTCCATCAACTTCCCATGATAGTGGGGTGAATTAAAATTCCCGTCACCGGTTACCGGCAGGTACACACTGAAACAACTCCCAATATTCAGGGCGCTTTCCACTTTGATATCACCACCATGAAGGTTTACATATTCTTTAGTCAACGAAAGACCGATGCCGGTGCCGTTTATACGCGTCGATTTTGTGTTATCTTCCTGGTAAAACCGGGTAAATATCTTTTCCAAATTGCTGGGGTGAATGCCCACACCATTGTCCTTCACCTGAATAACCAGCTTCTTGCTGCTCTCGTTTTCTTGTGCATTTCCGCCCTCCAGGTTAAGCTGAACAATGACGGTTCCGCTCACCGGGGTGAACTTAAATGCATTTGATAAAAGGTTGAACAGGATTTTCTCCAGCTTATCTTTATCGAAACTGGTGTACAGTTCGCGAAGGTTGGTCACCAATCTCAATTCCACCTGTTTGTTTTCGCTCAGGTCGTTAAAGGCCGAAACGGTTTCGGCGACAAACGCAACGACATCGCCCCACGACGGGTTATAAACCAATCCTTGTGCATCCAGCTTTCGAAAATCCAGCAATTGATTGATCAATTGGAGCAACCTCCGGGAGTTTTGATAGATGTGGTGCAGGTATTTTTCCTCGGGTTGATTCTTAAAGCGCGGCAACAACTTTTCAACCGGCGAAAGGATCAGCGCCAGAGGGGTCCGGAATTCGTGCGAAATATTTGTAAAGAACTTCAACTTAGCCAAATCCAGCTCATGAACACGTCGGGCTTCCTCTCGTTCCATGTTCAATTGCACCTTCATCCGTTCGCGGAATAAAATCAGATACCGCAGGCCCATCAGCAAGCCCGACAGCACCAGGATATACCCCAGCATGGCATACCAACTTTTCCAAAAAGGTGGCAATACTTTAATTTTCAGCGAAATCCCTTCATTGTTCCAGGTACCATCAGCATTGGCGCCTTTCAGGTGAAGCACGTAATCGCCATTGTTCAGGTTGGTAAAGGTAACCGAATTGGTCGTTCCATCAGTTTCAAACCAGCCCGGATCAAACCCCTCGAGTTGATACCGGTATTTGTTCTTTCCGGGAAACAAATACGTTAAAGCCGCAAATTCAACAGAAAACAGGTTTTCAGAATGTTTCAGCACAATCTCCGGGGTGTGGTGAATCGGCTTTTCCAAGATCACGCGCTTATTGAATTCCTGCCCTGGTTCCACGACCGTATTAAAAATCCGAAGGTTTGTAAACATCAACAGGGGAACCGAACGGTCAATATCAATTTCACCCGGATTGAAATAATTCAGCCCGTTGATCCCGCCAAAATACAACGTTCCATCGCGGGCTTTTAAAGAAGCGGTTTCGGAAAACTCGCGTCCCTGCAAGCCATCGGTATCATCAAAATGAAGAAAATTGGCCAGGAATGTGGTGTCATTCTCGATCTGAGTAAACCAAATTTTCGAAATCCCGTGAGAGCTGCTCACCCACAGATTGCCCAGGTGGTCTTCCTCGATCCGGTAAACCGGGTCCGACTGCAAACCTCTTTCCTGATCAATCCGCACCATCGTGTTGTTGGCCGGGTTGAATTTAATCAACCCTTTTTCAGAGCAAAGCCAATGCCAGCCGCGGGAGTCATGAAAAGAAGAAAAGAGTGTTCCGAAGGCCTTATCTCCCCTTGCCGAGTCTTTGTTGATATACGATTCAAAATTATCCCGCACCGGATCGTACAACGACACACCGTCGGTGGTAACGACCCATAGCCGGTTGTTCTGGTCAACCGACAAATGTTTCACGTAATTTCCTACAAGGTCCGAGTTTTCGCTGGTGTACCGTTTGAACGACTTTTTTTGCGGATCGAACCAATTCAGCCCGCCACCCAGCGTTCCGATCCACAGGTTTTGTTTGCCATCTTCGGTTATCGTCCAAATCCGGTCGTCCGACAAGCTGGTCGAATCCTTTACGTCGTGCATAAATACACTGAACTTGCCCGTGCGGGGGTCGAATCTATTTAAACCGCCAAAATAGGTCCCTATCCAAATGTTTCGGTTCCGGTCTTCATGCAACGAAACGACAATATCACTACTCAGCCCGTCCTTCACCGTGTAATAACTGAAAGTACCCTTTTCGGCATCCAGCACATTAATTCCGCCACCACTCGTACCAATCCAAATATTACCCTGCACGTCTTCCAGGCAGCAGTTCACATCATTCAAACTCAGCGAATTTTGGGTTTCCGGATCATTTTTGTACAACCTGAATGCTTTTGAGTCGGGCTTGTAAAAGTCGAGCCCCTGTTTATACGTACCCAACCAGACAATTTGCTCGGTATCGATCAGCAGACAAAACAAACCGTTCGTAGAGATACTGTTGGAGTTGCTGTTTGAATACACAATGTTTTGTAAAGTCCCCTCCCGTTTTCGGAACAGAAAAACCCCTGCCCCATCCGTAGTCAGCCAGATTGTTCCCTGCTGGTCTTCCTGGATTCCTGTGATGAAATTATGCCCGATTTGCGAGAACAGGAGCCGGTTTAGCTCCGGGTGCCAGCTATGGTTTTCCAAATCGAACACGAACAAACCCGTCTGTGTGCCCACCCACAACAAGTTCTCGGAATCTACAAACAGACGCTGTACCCTGTTTACATACTTTCCTCCCTGGAAATTTGGAAGTGTAACCTGCTCCAACCGCCCGGTTTGGGGTGAATAGCGCACCAGCTCCCGGGTAGCAGTCCCGGCCCAAATATTTCCTGCCCGGTCTTCTGCGAAAGCCATCACATGGTTTACAGCAAGGTCGAACCGGGCGGAATCGATCAGGTGATGAATGAAACGGCCTTCTTTACTGGTGAAAAATCCCTCGTGGGTCCCGATATAAGCGGTGCTGTCGGCAGCAATGAAAATGTCAGTGATATTATTGATGTCGTTACATTGAAACGCATTATGCTCAAACAGGTCAATTTGCCTGAAGTCATTTGAATCGATCGGCTTGATGCTCAATCCATATAAAGTGCCGACCCACAAATTTGCTTCATGGTCTTGGGCCAGACAAGAGATATAACTGTCATTCAGGCTGGCGGGGTTGTCTGGCTCATGTTCAAACACTGTAATCTGATAGCCGTTAAACCGATTCAATCCGCGGTTGGTCCCCAGCCACATCACCCCGTCCGAGTCGCGGCACAAGGCAGTGACCCAGTTCGACGACATGCCATTTCCCACATGGATGTTGGAGAAATCAAAGACTGGCCGGACCGCCGTCAGGCTACCCGCATAAAGCAGCAAAAAGCACAGCAAAGGGAGATATTTGAAACAGGTTTTCATTCGTTTTGACCAAGTCAGGCTTCTCAGTTCCCACTAAAAATACCAGATAAATGCGTTCATGCGACAAACTATGCCATAAAATAGGTTCTGTTAGTCCCGGATAGCTGGTTGGTTTACAAATAACCCCCTTGCTGTTTACAAATTTTACCGTTCGCAAGACAATTCCCGGTTCTTTTGTTTACAACTGAGGCCCGTCTGAATAAGAAAATAGTCTGAAATTTAACAAAGGAAAAAACGAACGACCTGACATGAACCCAAGAAAGCCCAAGCTGCTGTTCCTCTTTCTCGAAATCCTCATTTACGTGGTGATCATCGCCATCATCATTATACTGGCCTGGATGACTTGATAAACCCATCATTATATTTTTAAATTCTAATCCAACTCTTTATGAAAAAAAATCTCATTTTATTTTTTATGTTATTCTCTTTGAGCAACAGTCTCTTTGCCCAAAAGAGGATAACAGGTACGGTTCAGGATGCCACAACATCTGAAGCCATACCGGGAGTAAATGTTATTTTGAAGGGGACCACACAAGGCACGATTACCGATATCCGCGGTAATTTCACCCTGGATGTCCCGTCAAATCAATCGGTCCTGGTGTTTTCCTTCATCGGCTACCAGGCCCAGGAAGTACAAGTTGGTTCCCGTGCCACGTTAAACATCTCACTGGAAACCGAAGTGACCGGTCTCGATGAAGTAATTGTGGTTGGTTACGGTACCATGAAACGATCGGATTTGACCGGCGCCGTTGTTTCGGTTACCGGCGAAGACCTTCGGAATTCCATCACCACCAACGTTGACCAGGCACTGCAGGGCCGTATCGCCGGGGTACAGGTGACCCAAAATTCGGGCCAACCCGGTGGGGCGGCATCCATCCGTATTCGTGGGGCCAACTCCGTAACCGGATCCAGCGAGCCGCTTTATGTGATTGATGGAATACCCTTCCAGGGCGACGGAGCCGGTGTATCCGGTTTCGACTGGGCTGGCGGCGCCAACGGACAAAACCGGGTAAACCCCCTGTCAACTATCAACCCCAATGATATTGAAAACATTGAAGTACTGAAAGACGCTTCTGCCACCGCCATTTATGGCGCCCGTGCTGCCAACGGCGTAGTGCTTATCACAACCAAACGGGGAACGAAAGGATTGTCGAAAATTTCATACAACGGGTATTATGCAATCCAGTCACTTCCTCAAAAACTGGATATGATGAACCTGCCCGAATTTGCCGACTACCGCGTTCAAATTGATACCGAATTGGGCTATACGCCTAACCAGCGATACCTCGATCCCAGTATTTTGGGCCCCGGAACCGACTGGCAGGAAGAAATTTTCCGCGAAGCAGGTATGCAAAGCCACCAGCTTTCCATAACCGGTGGCAGCGAAAAATCGACCTATGCGGTTACCGGCGGTTTCTTTACCCAGGATGGAATCATCATCAACTCAGGCTTCGAACGCTTCACCACACGCATCAACCTGGACCACACCGTGAACGACTGGGTGAAAGTTGGCTCAAGCATGTCGTATGCCAACACCGAAGAAGTTATTACCCTGAACGATGGCGGCGACGGCGTTATCCAGAATGCACTGAAAATGCAACCCGACCTACCGGTAAGAAACATGGACGGCGAGTTTGCCGGACCGGAAAGCAACGTGGCCGGCATTAGCTTTAACCCGGTTGGCCTGGCCCTGCTGCGCACCAACACCCTGAAGCGCCAGCGCATCATGGGAAACTTCTATGCCGACCTGAGCTTGCACAAAACCCTCACGTTTCGTTCCGAAGTTGGGTTCGACGACAACCACTCCCTCAACAAGGCCTTCAATCCGACTTTCAACTGGGGACGGCTCTCCAATAATGTAAACTCGCTGCGCCAACGCGAAGAGAGCAGCTTCTTCTGGATCTGGAAAAACTACATGACCTATTCAACTTCCTTCAATGAAGTGCATAACCTGACGGCCATGATCGGTACCGAAGCCCAGAAATCAGAATGGGAAGGATCTACTGTGACCAAATACAACTTCGCCTCCAATGACATTCATGTGCTAAGCGAAGGTGACGATGCCGGCTCGCCCGGAACGACAACGGATGGCTGGAAAGGCTCATCCTCCATTGCCTCCTACTTCGGCCGCTTCAACTACAACTTCGCCGACAAGTATTTGGTTACCTTCACGCTCCGTGCTGATGGGTCTTCCAAGTTCGGACCGGAAGACCGTTGGGGATACTTCCCATCCGGATCGGTTGCCTGGCGGGTAACTGAAGAAAACTTCATGCCGGAATCGGATGTCCTGACCAACTTCAAACTCCGCCTCGGTTACGGCGAAGTGGGAAATCAGGCTATTGGCAACTACCTGTACGGCTCATCCATGCAGAGTTTTCCATCGGCTTTTGGGACAGCCTATAAAAATGAAAAAATCGCGAACCCCAACCTGAAATGGGAAGCCACACGGCAATATAATATCGGCGTGGACGCCGCCCTGCTTGACGGGCACATCGAACTATCGATGGACCTGTACAAGAAATTCACCAAAGACATGTTGCTCCAGTTATCGGTTCCCAGTTACCTGGGGGGGACCGACTTCCGCGATATCCGTGCACCCATTGCCAATATTGGGCGGATGGAAAACAAAGGGATCGACATTTCGCTGAACACATATAATATCAATCGCAGCAAATTCTCGTGGAACACGAATATCACCTTCTCGCTGAACCGGAACATGATTAAAGAACTGGAGGCAGAAAATGCCACTCAATGGGGTAACCTTTACTGGTACAGCGAATTCCAGACAGCTACCATGACGCGTGCCGGATACCCGATTGGCGTTTTCTATGGGTATGTTTCCGACGGATTGTTCAAAAACGAAGCCGACATCCTTTCCCATGCCGTTCAGGTTGTCGATCAATCTTCCATTACCACCGAAAACCCAAACGGGGTAAACCTGGCCGATCGTCGCGACGGGGTTTGGATCGGGGATGTGAGATTTAAAGACATCAGCGGCCCTGAAGGGAATCCGGATGGCGTGATCAACACGTTCGACCAAAAAGTGATTGGCGACCCCAATCCCGATTTTACCGCAGGGATGAACAATACTTTCAGTTATGGGCCGGTTGACCTTTCGATTTACCTCACCGGATCGTACGGCGCCGAAATCCTAAACTACCAGCGTGTTGAAATTGAAGGGATGACCAGCATCTATAATAACCAATCGTCTGTGGTGGCCAACCGGGCCCGCTATGCCCTGCTCGACCCCAACGGGTCAGACACCGATCCGTCCAATGTCATCCTGGCCAATCCCGGCACCAACATTCCGCGCTTTGCCACCAACGACAATAACCGGAACAACCGCATGTCGGACCGTTTTATTGAAGATGGCTCTTACCTGCGAATCCAAAATATTACCCTGGCGTACACATTACCGAAGACACTCACCCGGAAATTCAGGGTTGAACGGTTAAAAATTTACGCAAATGCACAGAACGTCCACACATTCACCAAGTACTCAGGATATGACCCGGAGATTGGCGCATTCAACCAGGACCCACGGATCCAGAACATTGACATGGGACGTTACCCCTCGCCACGGGTTATTACTTTCGGCGTCGATGTTGATTTTTGACCAACAACCGACAACTATTTATTCTAACAACAAGATTCTAAATCGTTATGAAAAATAAATTGAAATATTTCGCAGTCATTGTACTGTTCCTAACGCTGGGAGCATGTAAGGAGGAATTTCTGGACACCCCGCCTCAGGACAGCATTACGTCCGACAATTTTTATAAAACCGAGGCCGATGTCAGGGCCAACACCGCATCGTTGTACGGGATGCCCTGGTTTGAGTTCAACGACAAGTTTAGTTGGTGCGCCGGTGATTTAATGGCCGGTGATATCTTTCACGATTGGGACCAGGAAGGCCAATTCATGTTCCTGACGTTCAACGCGGGAAACGCGATCATCAGTCAGGGCTGGAATGGCCTGTACCGGGTAGTTTCCTATGCCAACTCCATCATTAACGATATGCCCCGCGCCGCATCGGGCAATGTAACCGAAGATGTAATCAACCGCGCCCTGGGCGAAGCCCGGTTTGTACGCGCTATGACGTACTATTTATTGGTGGAATTTTGGGGTGAAGTACCCATCGTCGAAAATTCAACCGAGTTGGTGACCAGCAACAACATGATGCTGCCAAAAAACACCAGGTCCAGCATTTACGAATTCATGAAAAGAGACTTGGAATTTGCAGCAGCAAACCTGCCTGCAACCGATGTGCCGGGCCGTGTAACACAATGGTCGGCCAAAGGGTTACTGGCAAAACTGCACCTGACCATTGCCCAGGGAACCAAGGCCGCGGAAGATTACGACAAAGCCAAGGCCTATGCACTGGATGTGATCACCAACAGCGGACTCAGCCTGATGACCAATTATGGCGATCTGTTCAAAATTGAAAACAACAACAATCCGGAAACCCTGTTTGCCCTGCAATGGATTACCCAAGGATGGGGATACGGAAACAGCCGCCAGGCAGTATTTGCCCGAAGCAGCGTGATTACCCAGAATACGCAGGCATGGGGCGGAGGAAAAAGTGTTACCTACGACTTCATCCTGGATGTGGAACCGGGTGACCGTCGCCGTCCGCATATATACATGCGGCTGGGCGATTATTACCCCGAGATCAACAAAGCAAACGGAGGCTATACCTACAACATCGTTTCGCTGGACGACGAAGGCAACCAACTGGAAGGAGCTGCTCCGATGCTGAACAACCTGAAAAAATACGTTATCGGCAGTTCGGACGACAGCCCCGGGGTGGGGACCAACCAGGATGTATCCATCAACGAGTACTTGCTCCGCCTGGCCGATGTGTACCTGATCTATACCGAAGCCGTGTTAGGCAGCGGGACCTCGACCACCGATGCCAAAGCGCTTGAATATCTTAACGCCATCCGCAGCCGTGCCGGTTTGCCACCCAAAAGCTCCGTTTCATATATGGATATTCTGAAAGAACGGCGGATTGAATTTGGCATCGAAAGCATGAACTGGTTCGACATCAAACGCTTTTACTACCGCGATCCGCAGGCGGCTATCGCCTACCTGAACGCACAGGAACGGGCATATCGCTATACCCGTCTGACCGGCGACAACATACCCGATGAGAATACCATGGAAGGTTATGAACTGACACCTCCAAGCTCACCGGTAGTGATTTACGAGCTGGACATGTTCTTGCCCATCCCTTCGGGTGAAGTGGGCGACAATCCGCTATTGGCCCCCGAAGAACCAGCTGTTGATTATTACGCCAGCCAGGAATAAGAAATCATTAAAAAGAATTTTACTATGAAAAAAATAACAAAATATTTACTTCTCCTGCTGTTACCGGCCCTGTTCTCCGGAACCCTGTTCACCTCCTGTGATGACGAAAAAACAGCCGGAGACCCGATCATCCATTATGTGCGGGTCACCAATCCCGCTCAATCAGACTCCTTACTGGTAAAAGCCTCCATGGGCAGCCTGATTGCCATAATCGGAGAGAACCTTTCGGGTGTGGTGGAACTATGGTTCAATGACCAGCAGGCAGCTTTGTCCTCCACCTACATCACCAATACCTCCATTCTGGTAAACGTGCCGAACCTGCCGCCACAGGACGTAACCAACAAAATTACCCTGGTTTTGAGGGACGGAAGTACGTATGCGTATGATTTCCAGGTTACCGTTCCGGCCCCGGTTGTTAACTCCATTGGTTGCGAATATGTAGCTGCCGGCGACATCGCCGTATTGAAAGGGGATTTCTTCTTCGATCCCGAAGTGATTTTCTCGGGCGATGCGGCAGGCGAAGTAGTTTCCTTCACCCAAACAGAAATCCGGGTAGCCGTGCCCGAAGGAGCGGAATCCGGACCAATCACGGTGAAGACGCTGTTTGGCTCGGTCAAATCGGCTTTCCATTTCCGCGACACCCGCGGCCTGTTTTGGAACTTCGACGACCTGGCTGGCGGTGGCTGGCACCCGGGCAAACTGCAATCTGACGAACCGGCCGGGGTATCCGGGAATTACGTCATTTTCAAAGGTAGTTACAGTGATTGGGGCTGGAATGATGCGGATTTTGAAGCCGACTTGTGGGGACAATCGGCAGGGCGTCCGCAAGGCCCGCTATGGGAAGGCGGCACAACAGATAAGGCCTTACGTTTTGAAGCGAATGTTGTTCAGGACTGGGCAGGTGGCTGTATGTATTTCATCTTCACGCCCTGGTCAAATGCCAACAACTCCGGCCATACAGACAATAGCGTTGCCAAAGGGACCTGGAGGCCCTGGGTCGCCGAACAAGACGGGCTTTACAAAACGGATGGCTGGATCACCGTAACCATCCCCTTGTCGGAATTTGTGTACAACCATGGTCTGGATTTAAATAACTTGTCGCTGAACTATCCGGATGGTTGCGGAAGCCTTTCCATCTTCCTGTGGGGTTCTTCCCCGGTGTCCCCAACCGATATATTTATCTGTATCGATAATGTCCGTGTTGTCGATTTATAAACTAAACAAGCTAATCATGATGAATATGAATACAACACATAAAATAAAAACTTTTTTCTACCTTATCATCCTTATGGCAGGTTTTCTGTTTACCGCCTGCGATGACGATGATGAAGGCGGTGCATTGACCATGCTAAACAGCTGGGGGCCGTCGCCAGCCCTGCGTGGCGGGGAACTCAAGTTTATCGGAAGCAACCTGGACAAGGTTTCCACCATTGTCCTCCCCGATAATGTCGAAGTGACCACCTTTGTAACCAAAACCAGCGAACTGCTTGTTATTGAAGTACCTGAAGAAACCGTAAACGGTAAAGTAGTGCTAAAAACCCCCGATGGCAATATTACCACCAAAACAACCCTGGTCATTTCCGAGCCGATAACGATCACGTCGTTTTCGCCGGCGAAGTTACGACCGGGCGAGTCAGTAACCATCAACGGTACGTACCTCAACCTCATCAAGGAAGTGATCTTCGCGGATAAAAAATCCGTAACCACCTTCGAATCACAAAATAAGGACAAACTGATTGTCAAAGTACCCATGGATGCCCAATCGGGTACCATTGTGATCTCAAACGGCGCTGCCGAACCCATTTTAGTTGAGTCGGAGAACCTGCTGGACGTGAATTTGCCCGCTGCTACGGCTATGACCCCCGTTCCGGTAAAAGCGGGGACAGCTTTGACACTCACCGGTACTGATCTGGATTTGGTGAAGTCTGTTCTTTTCCCCGGAGGCATTCGGGTAGAAACGTTTACCAGCCAGGAGGCAGGCGCAATTAACCTGGATGTTCCGGCAAACGCACAGGCAGGCAAGCTTGTTTTGTCAGCACTGTCGGGCGTGGAGGTTGAAGTTTCGACCGAGCTTGAACTGGTAGCACCAACCATTACCGAAGTTGCTCCCGTGCCTGCCAAAAACGGCGGCGAAATCACCATCACAGGTACCGATTTGGATTTGGTGACCGGCATTGTTTTTGGCGGCGATAAATCCGGTCAGATCGTCAGCAAAACCACAACAGAACTGGTGGCGAAAGTACCCATGGATGCTGTGGACGGAGTGGTGACCCTGAACACCGCTGCCGGAACCAGTGTTACTACCAGCCAACCACTCACGTTGGTTGTACCAACCATCGTTACGTTTTCGCCAACAGAAACCAAAACCAATAATGAAATAACCATTACGGGTACCAATCTCGATTTGGTAACTACGGTAGTTTTCGCAGTGGATCTTTCGGTTCAGGTTAGCAATGGTACGGAAACATCCATTACGGTGAATGTACCCAGCGGGACACAAACAGGAACTTTCAATCTGTTGACAACCAACGGCGGGACAGTTACTTCAGCAAGTGAACTCACCATACTGCCATCCAACATTCCGGTGGTGACCTCCATGCCCGAGTCGGTAAAACCCGGCGCGATTTTGGCCATGGAGGGCGAAAAGCTGGATCTTTTCACCGATATTATTTTCCCGGGCGGAATTTATGCCACGATGTACGGCATAAAAAGCTCAACTTACCTGGAAGTGTATGTTCCGCTGAATGCCCAGCCCGGAACCGGAGTGCTAACTTTTGTGACTATTGACAACGAAACCACCACTTCGCCCGAGTTTGTGATCACAGCTGCTGAGCCTGTTCAGGATTGGGACCTGGTTTTCTTTGATTTTGACGGGTCAGGCGCTAAAGACAGCTGGTGGGGAGCTGTTTCTCTCGAAAACGATCCGGCACTCAGTCTGAACGGAACCAGCTATGGTCGCTTAAATAATACCTTCAATGGCTGGGCTGATTTGTTCTGGCGGAACAGCAGCAACAATTTCCCCGGGGCCACGATAGGCACAAATGTGGCTGATTATGTCCTCAAATTCGACATTAATGTACTGGAGCCCATTACCGACGGAAACATTAAATTCCGGCTGCAAGGCGATGAGGGTGATTTCTGGTGGGCCTGGGGGCCCGCTGCACCTTCTGCTGGCATAGCTGAAGTGGTGGAAGTAACCAATGGCTGGATTACCGTCACGGTGGAAATCTCCGACTTTAAAGATGACTGGGGATGGGGAACAGCCAGCCCAACCGACCTGTCGCTGGTGAACAACGCTTTTGGAATGGCATTCGATAATGGTGCATCCAACGTTAATTTCTGCATCGACAACGTGCGCTTTGAACATAAATAAATACTAGAGGCCAATTAAACCCAACCAAACAGAAAGAGGGCTGTGTTGTTACGCACCCTCTTTCTACCTTTTTCACAAAGCAAAACTAACCATGGTATGAACAAACTATTTTTGCTCTTAGTACTGATCGGAGTGAACGGATTGCTGCTTTCCTGTGGCAGCTCCGGGAGCGACGATCCAATCGCCCCGCCCGCGGAGGAGCCGGAACCGCCCAAAAATAACCGCCCAAAAAATATCGGGGAATACAACCAGACAACCGATGGGCTGAAAGATTACTATACTCAGTCAGGTTATTTTGACGTTGGCGTGGCGATTGAGCCCAACGCCCTGGACGATGCAGCTGCGGTAACGCTGATGAAAAGGCATTTCAACAGCCTTACGGCAGAAAATGTCATGAAGTGGTCGTCGCTGCAACCCACCGAAGGTAACTTTAACTGGGCGAATGCCGACAAGATAGTCAGTTTTGCCCAGGCAAACGAACTGAGAGTGAGGGGACACACCCTTTGCTGGCACAGCCAGGTGCCCGACTGGATATTTACAGAGGATGGGCAAACCGCCAGCAAGGAAAAAGTGTTGCAACGCCTGCGCGACCACATTACTGCTGTGGTTGGCCACTTTAAAGGAAAAGTATATGCCTGGGACGTGGTAAATGAGGCCGTGGCCGATGACGGTGGCTTTCGCGCATCGAATTGGTACAACATCTGCGGCACTGACTATATCGTGGAGGCTTTCCGTGCCGCCCGCGCTGCCGATCCGGATGCCAAATTGTTTTACAACGACTATAATGCAACTTCGCCTATCAAGCGAAACAAAATTTATGAACTTTTGGAGTTATTGAAAAGCGAATTTTTGGTGGATGGCGTCGGACTTCAGGGACACTGGCAACTCGACAATCCGTCCAACAGCTATATCCGCGATGCCTTCGACAAGTACAAAAGCCTGGGACTGGTGTTGCAAATTACCGAAATGGATGTATCAACCGGATCAGCCGGCAGCTACACCACCAGTGTTGAAAACGATCAAGCAAATGCGTACAGCCGTTACTTTACCAAATTCCGCGAATACAAAACCGACATCACCAGCGTGACGTTTTGGGCACTGAATGATGCCAAATCGTGGCTCAACAAACCGGGAAGCCCAAACTTTCCGATGCTTTTCGATGCTGATTACCGGCCCAAGAAATCCTATTTCAAGGTCATTGACTTCTGAATGGATGAGGAAGCCCGAAAAGCACGTTCTTTTCTGTCACGAAAAAATAAAAACCACAAATTTCACAGCCCAGTCTGCCAAACGATCCGTAAACTGTTTTCCGGCAGGAGTACCGAAACCCCGCTGGGCACAAAGGCCAGCAAGAATCCACCTCCGCCCGAGCCAAGTAATTTGACATAGCAGTTTTGTTCCATAAGCTGCCGGATGGGTGCAACAAAATTGGCAGGGATCATTTCCTGGAAATAGTCAAGTTGAAATTGGGTGATGCTTTGCAGGTTGGCAAAAAGGTTCGTTTCATCCAGCGAAAGAAAAGCATCCACCGCCCGATGGTTGGCCGGCAAGTATTCCTGTTCAAACAGTTGACAGAAGGCTGGCTGTTCCATCTTCCGAAGAAATAAACTGACCAGCGGCGCCGTGGCCCCGGTCGTTTTGGTATCAATCAGGTACATCGTCCAAGGCAATCGATCAAGTTTCAGCTCCGGCAACGTGATTGTTTTCCCTTCCACCAATACCGCCCTGTTCAGGAACGAAACCAGCGGATCGAGGCCCGAGCTGCGGCCATGAAAATACGATTCCAACAAGGCGAAATCCTGCTTCAGCAGGGCGGCACCAACAGAAAGCGGCTTGGTAGCATCAGCCACATAGTTACTGTACTCATCAAATAAGGCGGCACACAGCGCACCTGAACTTCCCACGCCATATTGCAGCGGCACATCCGAACGAAAATAAAGCTTCGCCTGCACATCCTGTTGCAATCGTCCCAAATCGAGCGGAAAGTTCAGTTGTTCATTCCGGTTTTCCTGCCCGAGCCACAAGGCAAATCGGTTCAATTCGGCAGCGCTTTCTCGAGTTTCATCCGGCACAATTTGCTCATCCGGTTTGATCAAAGTACCCGTAAAGGTTGAAAAAGGAACGGCCAGCGCTTTAGCCCCAAACATGAGGGCATATTCGCCAAACAACAACAACTTTGCAGGAAATTTTTTCATGATCATGCTTTTACAGGTCCCGTCCCAATGCGGTCGTCCAGCCACTTACCGTCTTCCAAAAAAGGAAGCAACTCGTTTAGGATGAAGTTGCGTACCTCGTTCCGGTGTTCGTCCCAATACAGCAGATGAATATTCGGGCCGGCATCAATGGTAAATCCCACCGGCAAACCGGTTTCCTCCCTGAAAGTGCGGATTTTTTCAATGATTTGGAGGCTTTCGGGTTTCAGCAAGACAAAGGAAGGCGTGGAACTCATCATCAGGGCGTGAAGGCTCAGCGCTTCATTTTCCACGATTTCGAGGAAGCGGAGGCGGTCGTCAGTTTGCATCACTCGCAGCAAGCTTTCGATATTGTTGTTGGCCTGTTGGACGCGCGCATCCCGGAAGGGATGGTTGTTCATCAACTCGTGGCCAGCCGAGCTGGACACTTTCTTTTTGGCCGAATCGACCAGCAATACCGCATCGCACAAACGAAAATAGCAATCGTGTATGTTTTTGGAAACCGGCAAGGCATAGCAATCGGTCGAGCCGGGCAAGGCCGCCGATTTCCCCCACCAGGCAAAACCGGGCCAAACAGACCGGGAAGCGCTCCCACTCCCCAAACGAGCCAACCGCGAGGCGGTTTGTATAAACTGTTCAGGTTCCTTTTCAGTTCCGGTAAGTTGCTGGTCCAGTTCGGCCAGGCACAGCGCCAGTGCCCCGAAAGCCGATGCCGATGACGCAATTCCCGCAGAATGCGGAAAAGTATTTTCGCTTTCGATCCGGAACGAATAATCGTTGATCCAGGGAATTTCGATGGAAAGCGTATCCAGATATTTCTCAATCCGGACCGCAAAAGTAGAAGGTTCTCCTTCAAATAAAAAGGTCAGGCGCTGTTGAGATGTTGGCAACAGTTGAACGCTTGTCCGCGTCCGCGACTTCTTCAAACTAAAACTCAACGAGGGGTTCATCGGCAATTGCTGCGGCCTTTTTCCCCAGTATTTTACCAGCGCAATATTCGACGGGCAAACCCAACTGACCTGTAAATTATTCATTTTCTTATCGTTCATTTAAAATCAATTCATTCCACGAAAAAATGGTCTTCAACCCTTTCGTGTTGAAATAGTTTCGCACCGCTGTTTTATCCAATTGGCTGGCCACCAAATAAAAGTCACCGCCCCAAGCGCCCAGCGATTTTACCTCGCCGTCAAAATCAGCAAAATAGGTTGACTTGACCGTTGGCATGCCCAACAGTCCGGAAACCAGTTTTTCGTGCCCGGCTATCAATCGCTGAAATTCAGGCAGGTCTTTCGCCCGGGCAATTTGCCCCGACAGGTGGCTGATTTGATCCACTTCGTTTTGGTGCACCACCTTTTCACTTAAAAATCGGGCCACTTCGCCGCGGGTACCTTTTTTCGCTCCTGAGTAAACAAAATAAAGACGATCCAGGAAGGGATATTCGAGGTTGAACGGCTCCGGCACCTGATTTTTCTGATAAAAAACCGGACCATCGGCCGTAGCGCAGGCAATGTCAAATCCGCTTCCCCTGAAGATCAATTCATTCAGTTTAAATGCATCCACACCTGCCCATTTCGCCAGGTTGGCAACCAGCGTGCTGCTGCTGCCCAATCCCCATGCACGGTTAAAGTCGATGCGGGTCTGTATTTCCAGTGAAGTACCGGGTTGAAAGGCCGGATTGAGCTGCCCGATGGTTCGGAAGATTTCCTGCAGAACCAACGCTTTTTCGTTGTCGGAGCTTTCCAAAATTGCATAATCGGGTAATTGCAGGTCGCACCAAAACCACAATCCTTCCGGCGAAAAGGCTTTCCAATTCAGTATGTTCTTTTCTGTTCCCTCCGAAACCGTCATTCGCTGACCGTATTTCACCGGCAGCGCCAGCGCTTTGGCGCCGTGCAGCACCATATATTCGCCGGTCAGCAACAGCTTTCCGTGTGCATAAAATGTTTTTTTGTCAGTTGCTGCCATCTTTCAGGAATTTCTCGACCTCGGCAAAACTCACTGCCCGGTTCTGAAAATAAAGGCGGGCGGCCTGCATTTGTTCATCGGTAGCCTGAAAACTGTTCAAAATATTGCTCAGGTGCATCTTCATGTGGCCTTGCTGAATGCCGGTGGAAACCAGCGCGCGCACGGCCGACCAGTTTGAAGCCAGTCCGGCAACGGCCAGGTATTGCATCAACTCCTCAGCCGACGGTTTTTCGAGGATTTGCATGGCCAGTTTGGCCAAGGGGTGCAGGGCGGTTACCCCGCCAACCACACCTACGGCAAGCGATAATTCCATGGAAAAGATAAATTTGCCGTTGTCGATGCGGGCCTCGCTCAACCCGGCATATTTCCCGTTACGGGCGGCAAAGGCATGTCCGCCTGCCTCGATGGCCCGGAAATCGTTTCCGGTAGCGATGGCCAACGCATCCACCCCGTTGAAAATACCTTTGTTGTGAGTTACGGCGCGCGATACATCTTCGCGGGAAATATGTACTGCCTGCACAAATTTATCGGCAAATTTTGCTGAATCAGCTGTGTCGTTCGATTCAGAAAGGGCTTCCACCGGGCATTCCACCCAAACCTTCACCCGGCTGCCGGGCACATAATTCGACAAAATGGCCATGATGATTTCGCAGTCCTTTTCATCCCCGGGCCATTCAACGTGTTCAGCCAGCCAGCTTTTCAGGGTTTTACCAAACTGTTCGAGGCACGAGTTGATGAAATTGGCCCCCATGGCGTCGCGCGTTTGAAACGACACGTCGAGCTGGTAATAATCGGGAAGGATTTCCGGCAAATGTTTCAATTCGATCGCCGTAATTCCCCCGCCCCGTTCTTCCATCTTTCGGGTGAAAGGGGCAACTTCTTCCAGCAATCGCTCTTTAATTTCAGGGAAAGAAAGCTGAAGCGCTTCCGGATTTCCCTTCCACGAGAAATGAAGTTGGCCTTTTTTTTCAGTACCGATCACTTCGGTATGAAATCCACCGCGTTTGGCCCAGAAACCGGCTGCCTTGGCCAGGGCTGCCACTACCGAACTTTCTTCTGTCACAAACGGGAAAACCCGGAACTGCCCGTTCACCAAAAAATTGGGCGCAATGGTAAATGGAAGATGGTAATTGGAAACATGATTTTCGCTCAGCTCAGCCAAGATGTTCTGAATAATTTCATTCTTCAATTCAAATGAAGCCAGGTATTCAGCAGTTCCCGGAGCGAGCCCCAGTTGACCGGTGAGCCAGTCAATTTTTTGCGCTTTGCTTAGCTTCGAAAATCCCGCTATTGGTTTATTGTCCTTCATAATCGGGGTTCAGCCGTAAATAAGTTTGTGCCAAACGATACGCTTTCAGCTGGTTTGAAATGTACGTCCTTAAGGTTTCGTAGTCGCCGGTGGCCTGTTTCAAAACCGATGAGGCCATGCCGTAAACGGCCGGCAAGCGGCTGAGCGAAACCAGGTAGTAGCCGTCCAGATACGTTTTTAAACCACCGGAAATGATCAGTTGACCGCAAGCGGGTTTAACCTCATCCAGCAACGAGTTGATGTCGTTCACCATTTGCCGGGCGGTTTGCCCCACAAAAGCAAACGGCTCGAACAATTCGCGGGTTTGCGGATCGTCGCGCATCAGTTCCAGCCGCGAGAAATTGGTACCCCCGTAAGCGCCAAACTCAATGGCTACCAGTGGAAGCTGCAACAGTTGCCTTAGACTTTCGCGGCCCATGCCCTGCCCCACTTCTTTCACGATGAGCGGCACATTTATTTTTGCCAGAAGTTCCTGAATAGTTTCGAGCGGCGGTTGGGAGATGTGGTCGCCCTCGGGTTGAAAATACTCCTGAAAAGGATTTACATGGACAATCAGGCCATCGGCCCGTAGCTTGCCGATCAAATCTACAATTGCCTGTTCTTTCTTTTCGTGAAGAAGTTGCTCCGCTTGTGCCACGCCCAGGTTGGCCCAGAAAGGGGCGTCAAGCCCAATTTCGTCGCGAACGTCAAAATCTTCCCAGTGGGTTTTGTCGAACAGGATTTTACGGCACGAACCCAGCCCCATTCCCAACCCGAACTCTCGGCAGGCGCGGGCAATATTCCGGTTGATGGTTTTGGCCACGCCGGTTCCGCCGGTCATGCTCGAAACCCAGACCGGCGCCTTCATACGCTTTCCTAAAAAAGGAAAGTCAGGCGTTTTCCCATCGGGATGGGCGGCCAGCAGCGGTTCGTAAATAAAGCGTCGATCCTGCTCCGTAATGCCGGTTTTAGAATCAAACGCCAGCTGTATGTGTTCGAGTTTGCGGTCTTTGTCCATAAAATCAGGTAAAAAGGTAAAATAGAAAAGAAGGTGTCCCAAAAGTAATTTAAACACGAAGGCACAAAGTCACGAAGAAGATTGTTTACTTATTATTACGTTATATCTTTGTGTTTGATTTATATTTTAAGACTCTTTAGACAGCCCCATCCTAAAAAGTAACGAATATAAACACAAAGACGCAAAGTCACGAAGAGAAATACTTGATAATATAATTTTGTGGCTTGGTGTCTTTGTGTTCAATCTGCATCTGTTCAGCATTTGGCCAATCATGTCCTTGACAATAAGAAAAAGACTACTTCAGCACATCCCGCGAAATGACCATCCGCAGCACTTCCGAGGTTCCCTCGCCAATGGAAAGCAGGCGCTGGTCGCGGAAAAAACGTTCGATCGGATATTCATCGTTGCGGAAGAAGCCGGCACCACCAAAGATTTGCAGGGCTTCGCTGGCCACATCGCTGGCCACCTGCGAACAATACAGCTTGGCCATAGCCGATTGCGTACCAAACGGCTCGCCATTATCTTTCAGCCAGCAAGCGTGGTAGAGGAAAGTGCGGGCCGTTTCGATCTTCATGGCCATGTCGGCCAGCCGAAAAGCAATAGTTTGAAATTCGGAAATGGCCTTGCCGAACTGCTTGCGTTTTTTAGCGAACGACACGGCCATTTCGTAAGCGCCCTGTGCCAGGCCAAGCCCCATGGCAGCAATCGACAAACGACCCGAATCGATGGTTTTCAGCATGATTTTTATGCCCTGCCCACGTTCGCCCAATTGATCTTCTGCCGGGATATGGCAATCTTTTAAATAAACCATCCCATTGTCGGCTGCCCGCCACAGGAACTTCTGCTTCATAAATTCGCGGGTGTACCCCGGCGTTCCTTTTGATACCAGGAAGGCGGTAAACTCCTTTTTCCCGTCGGGGCGCATCCCGGTTTGAGCCACAAAACTGATCCCGGCGGCCATGTCGGAAGCCGCATTGGTGATGTATTTTTTATGGCCGTTTACCAGCCAACCGCCATTTCTTTCTTCGGCGATCGTTTCCACCCCCTGCGCGTCCGATCCGGCATTCTCTTCGGTAAGGCCAAAGGCCCAGAGGTTTTGCGCGGTGCACAAACCGGGCAGGTATTTTTTCTTTTGCTCCTCGCTGCCAAACTCCAAAATGGGTCCAACCCCCAGCGAGTTGTGCGCAGCCAGCGTGGCAGCTACCGAACTGTCAATACGGGCGAGTTCCTCCACGGCAATGATGAAGGACAGATAATCGCTGCCTTGCCCGCCATATTCAACGGGGGCTTGCATCCCAAAGATGTTCAAACTGCGCATGGATTTAATCAAGTCGGCCGGAAACTGTTCCAGCGCTTCAAACTCGCCGATTACCGGTTTAATTTTCTCTTCCGCAAAAGCCCGAACTTTGGCCCTTACTTCCTGATGTACTTTTTTCAACAGTGCATTCATATAGGTTTTGTCTTTTCTTTAAGATTCGAGATCCACCAATATCTCCTTGTCCTGAACGATATTGCCTTTTGATACATGAACGGTTTTAACCACAGCATCCACCGGGCTTTGTATGGTAAATTCGGTTTTCATCGATTCAATCACCAGTAAATTTTGCCCTTTGGTCAACCGGTCGCCCGGCACCACCAGCACGTCGATTACCTTTCCGAACAAATCGGCAAAAATCTGCGATTGTGCTTTACCGTTTTTGTTACCTGTGTACCTTTTCAGTTTTATTTGATCCGGCACATGCCTGCTTTTCAGTTCAAACTGGCAGGTGCCGTATTGCACCAGCGTCGCCCCCGGGACATCTACGACAAAGACAAGCTGTGCCTCCCCGTTTCGCTTCCATGCAAGTTGGTTATTAGTGAAAAGAACATCGGACAAGGCAACGGGTTCATTTTCGACCTTCAACAAATAATGATTGTTTCCTTTCCGTACAGTCAACGGATAGGTTTTATCCTCATATTCAATGCAAAAAGAAGGCTGCATCCGCCAGTGACCGGATTGGCCCCAACGATCTGCATGGAGGGCAGGCCTGTAAAAATGGTGCAAGACATACGCGCCAAGCAAGATATCAACCGGAACCAGCTTTTTGTCTGCTTTCATTTCATCTAAAATGAATGAAAGTTGGTTTTCCAGAAAACGGGTATGAACTGAATTGTTCCGGAAAGCTTCCGACCGGACCACCGTCCGAAGAAACGACTGGTTGGTTTTTATGCCGCCAATCAACAACGACGACAGGGAATTTTCCATCGCGGCCAGCGCTTCCGCACGCGAGGGGGCATGAGCAATCAGCTTTCCCAGCAGGGAATCGTAGGCCGGTGAGATGGCCATCTTTTCAACCAGAAAGCTGTCCCAGCGACCATGCTCCGGCACCTGGAGCGCCAACACGTTCCCCGATGACGGCACAAAATGATGCTCCGGGTCTTCGGCGCAAATACGAACTTCCAGGGCATGCCCGGTTTGGGTAATTTGCCCCTGCGACATTGGCAGGCCGTTTCCGGCAGCAATTTCCAGTTGCCATTCCACCAGGTCCAGCCCGGTAATGGCTTCCGTAACCGGGTGCTCCACCTGCAGACGGGTATTCATTTCCAGGAAATAGCAGTTTTCGTGTTCATCCACTAAAAACTCGATGGTGCCAGCCCCCCGGTAATTGACTGCTTTGGCAATGCGCAACGCGTACTCATAAAGCTGTCTTTTCAATCCAGCAGAAACGGATGCAGCGGGCGCTTCCTCTATCAGTTTCTGGTAACGGCGCTGGATGCTGCATTCGCGTTCAAACAAATGCACAGCGTTTCCGTTCCCGTCGCCCATCAGCTGTACCTCGATGTGGCGGGCGTGTGGCAGGTACTTCTCTACAAATAGTTCGCTGTTGCCAAAATACTCGTTCGCCTGCCGTTGTGCTCTCTGCAAAGCGAGTGGCAAATCTTCCGCGTTTTCGATTATCTGCATGCCCTTCCCGCCGCCGCCAGCCGATGCTTTCACCAGCAACGGGAACTGCAAAGAAGCCAGCTGCCGGATAATATCGTTCACGGCCCCTTGCGTACCCGGAATAACCGGAACGCCCAAGTTTTTAACCAAATTGATTGCCTGCGTTTTTTCACCCATCAGGCTGATTTGGGCGGGAGTGGCCCCGATAAACGCCAGGCCTGCTTCTTCCACCCGGTGAGCAAACGCTGCATTCTCCGACAAAAATCCGTAGCCGGGATGAATGGCCTCAGCTCCGCATTGAACGGCCAGTTCAACCAGTTTTTCCTGATTGAGATACGTTTCAGCCAACACGGAACCGGGCAACAGAAATGCTTCACCGGCCAGTTGCACATGCAGCGACTGCGCATCATCTGCTGCGTAAACAGCCACTGTTTTGATGCCCAGCCGGTGGGCCGTGCGGATAATCCGGACCGCAATTTCGCCCCGGTTGGCAATCAGTATTTTATGGAATGTCTTTCTCAAGGTTTAAGTGCGTTGATATTATTGTTTGTGCAAACCGGTCAGTAACGATGTTCCCTTCCAGTCGGGCTTGCGCTTTTCCAGGAAGGCACGCAACCCTTCCTGCCCTTCGTCCGAATGCACCAGTTCGGCCAATACCGCGGCCGTATATTCACTGCTGTCAAGGCCAACTTCACCCGTTTCAATTTTCAGGATCAACTGTTTGCAAGCTTTCAGCGCATTGGGCGAAACGGCCTTTAACTCACCGATCAGCTTGTCCACCACTTCCATCCGCTTTCCGTCTTCCGCCAGAAAATCCACCAACCCGATGGCGTGGGCTTCCACCACCCCAAAACGTTCGCCCGAGAACATCAGCTTTTTCAGGTGTTGGGTGGACAACCGCCTGGCCACGAACGGCAATATGGTGGCCGGGATGATGCCCAGCTTCACTTCGCCAAAAGCAAATCCGGTTGATTTTTCAGCCACGGAAAAGTCGCAGGCGGCCAGTAAGCCATTGGCGCCGCCCAGCACGTTGCGATGGGCTGCAGCAATAGTTATTTTAGGGAAGGTTGCCAGCTTTTTCATCAGTTCGGCCATGCGCAGAAACTCTTGCCAGTTTTCTGCCTTGCCGCGATCAACAGCCCCGGCAAACCAATTGATGTCGGCGCCCGCACAAAACGATTCCCCCTCCCCGGCCAGCACCACAAATTGCACTGTTTCGTCTTCTGCCAGATGATCCAAGGCGGTGTGCAGTTCCTCAATCATTTCAGGATTGAGCGCATTGTGCTGTTTCGGGCGGTCCAGCAAGATGGTTGCCTGCACGCCTGATTTCTCGAGTTTGATGTATTTAAATTTTTCCATGCGTTACATTCTGAAAATGCCGTAGCGGGCTTGGTTAACGGGTTGATTGAGGGTGACCCAAAAGGCCAGCCCCAGGATATCGCGCGTATCGGCCGGATCCAAGATACCATCGTCCCACAAACGGGACGAACTGAAATAAGCCGTACTTTCGCGTTCAAACTGTTCGATTAAACTGTTTTCGCCGGTGCTGCCCCCGATGGTTTGCAACACGCCGGTGGCCTGTTCCCCGCCCATCACCGCAATGCGGGCGTGCGGCCACATAAACAGAAAATCAGGGTCGTAGGCACGTCCGGCCATCGCGTAGTTTCCGGCGCCAAAGGAGCCGCCAATCACCACCGTAATTTTCGGGACGGTTGAATTGGCCACCGCGTTGATCAGTTTGGCGCCATCGCGGGCAATGCCTTCGTGCTCGTATTTTTTGCCGACAATAAAGCCAGTGATGTTTTGCAAAAATAACAACGGGATTTGACGTTGGTTGCACAATTGAATGAAGTGAGCGCCTTTGCGTGCGCTTTCGGCAGTAAGAAAACTTTGATTGCCGAGGATCCCCACCGGGATGCCTTTGATGCGGGCAAAGCCGGTGACCAGTGTTTTACCGTAACCAACTTTAAACTCCTGAAAATCGCTGTCATCCACCAAGTGTTCGATCACCGCCTTCACGTTGACGGGCTTTTTCAGGTCGGTGGACAAATAACCGTACAGGCCTTCAGCCGGATAAAGCGGGTCAACCGGATCTTTCAGGTCGATGGCCTGCTTAACGGGTGTGGGCAATCCGGCTACCAGCTTGCGGCAAATTGCCAGGGCATGTTCGTCATCATCTGCCAGGTGGTCGGCCACGCCAGAAATTTGGGTATGCACCTCGCCGCCACCCAGCTCTTCGGCAGTTACTTCCTCGCCGGTTGCCGCCTTCACCAGGGGCGGGCCGCCAATAAAAATGGTGCCTTGGTTGCATACGATGATGGTTTCGTCGCACATAGCCGGCACATAAGCGCCACCAGCCGTGCAGGAGCCCATTACGACGGCAATCTGTGCGATGCCTTCGGCCGACAGTCTGGCCTGGTTGAAAAACACCCGGCCAAAATCGAAGCGGTCGGGAAACACGTTGGCCTGTTCGGGCAAAAAGATGCCGCCTGAATCCACCAAATAAATACAGGGCAACTGATTTTTAAAGGCAATTTCCTGCGCCCGCACATGCTTTTTGATGGTTTCGCGAATGTAAGTGCCGCCTTTCACGGTAGCATCGTTGGCCACAATCATACATTCGCGGCCCGCAACAACGCCAATGCCGGTGACAATCCCGGCCGATGGAAACGCATCGTCATACTGCCCGTAAGCGGCAAACGACGACAACTCTATAAATGTTGTTTTGGGATCCACCAACAGATCAATCCGCTCGCGTGCCAACAACTTGCCGCGCTCGCGGTGCTTCTCCACTGCCTTAGCGGGGCCGTGTGAGCAAACAGCTGACACCCGATGGCGAAAATCATCGATGACCAGTTGATATTCAGCTTGGTTCATCAAAAAAGAAGATGATTTTTCAATGCTCCGATCTTGTTTGATGTTTTCCATTTAATCGCTAAACAAATAAAGTTTTGAAAATCTCTTACTACTACAAAAAACCGGGACATAAGTTCATCAGAATGACTTTTTTTTTCGCTCAGGAATTTGATTAAATACGAAAACTAATTTCAGTCATACGATTGCCGTTTTCCGATCCGAATAAAAAAGTTAGAGTAAGTAATAACGTATCAACGAAACATTAAATCTGAACATTCCGGCATTCCTTATTTTTAATCCTTCTAAAAAAAGGATAATTTTGTGCGGCAAAAAGTTAATGACTTAAAAACAACATACATTATGGCTGTACAGAAAACACTTTTAATGATCCTTGACGGATGGGGAATCGGCGACGGTTCGGAACGCGATGTGATTGCTTCGGCGCCAACACCCTTTATGGATTCGCTGCTGAAAGAATATCCTAATTCACAATTGCTTACTTCGGGCGAAAACGTTGGATTGCCCGACGGACAAATGGGCAACTCGGAAGTTGGCCACCTGAATATTGGCGCCGGTCGCGTTTTATACCAGGACATGGTAAAAATCACCAAAGCGATCCGCGACAAATCGCTGTGGCAAAACCCGCAGCTGCTGAAAGCCTACAACTACGCCAAGGACAACCATAAAAAAGTACACCTGATTGGTTTGATTGGCCCCGGCGGGGTGCATGCACTGAGCACACAAATGGTTGCTTTGTGCCAAATGGCCACCGACTTGGGGCTGAGCGATGTGTTCATTCACGGCCTGACCGACGGTCGCGACACTGACCCGCGCTCGGGATACGGTTTCCTGAAAACCGACCTGGAAGCGCTGCAAGGAACAAACGCAAAATTTGCCTCCGTTATTGGCCGCTATTACGGCATGGACCGCGACAAAAACTACGACCGCTTGAAACTGGCCTACGATCTGTACACCAAAGGTGAAGGAACCAAATCCACTGATTTGCTGGCTTCTATCCATGCATCATACGAGGCCGGGGTGACCGACGAGTTCATCAAGCCCATTGTGATGGTGAAAGAGGACGGCAGCCCGGTTGGCCTGATTGAAGAAGGCGACGTGGTGATCTGCTTCAACTTCCGCACCGACCGCCTGCGCCAAACCACCATTGCCTTCACCCAGGAAGACCTGCCCCAGTTTGGCATGAAAACCATGGACTTGCAGTGGTACACCATGACCAACTACAAGGCCGATTTCAAAAACGTAAACGTCATTTTCGACAAGGAAAACCCCACCAACACGATGGGCGAAGTGGTGTCGAAAGCCGGCCTGAAACAAATCCGGATTGCCGAAACCGAAAAATACGCGCACGTGACCTTCTTTTTCAGCGGGGGCCGCGAAGCCGAGTTCGAAGGCGAAAAACGCATCCTGATCCCTTCGCCAAAGGTCCCGACATACGACTTTCAACCCGAAATGTCGGCCCCGAAAATTAAGGACGCCATCGTTCCCGAGCTGCATAAAGGCGAAGCTGACTTTATCTGTTTGAACTTTGCCAACGGCGATATGGTTGGGCATACCGGCGTTTACCAAGCCATTTACAAAGCGATTGAAGCCGTTGACCAGTGCGTGAAAGAAGTAGTGGAAGCCGCCCGAGCCAACAACTACAATGTGTTGATTATTGCCGACCACGGTAATGCCGACAATGCTGTGAACCCGGACGGATCGCCCAACACGGCGCACTCGCTGAACCCGGTACCGTGCATTTATGTGAGCAACGATAAAAACCTCAAAATCAGCAACGGTATTTTGGCCGATGTGGCCCCGACCCTGCTTTCGGAAATGGGCTTGGAGGTTCCGACTGAAATGACCGGTAAAAATTTGATTGAAAGATAATAATTGTTGGAAGTATTGTGTTGAGAACCCTGGTTTGAAAGTCATCCTGAACTTGTTTCAGGATCTTTCTGCTCATTGAAACAGGCCCTGAAACAAGTTCAGGGTGACGGGACCCAGGAAGGGTTTTCAACACAATTCTTTTACGCTGAAATACAATGTGATGCTGGAAATTGGTAAAGCCATTGTGAGTTTTGATGTACTGGAAGAGCATTTCCTGTGCGACCTGATGAAGTGTAAAGGCGCTTGTTGTGTGGAAGGTGATTCGGGCGCCCCGTTGACACAAGAGGAGGCGCTGACGATTGAAACGATTTATCCGATTGTGGAGCCTTACATGACCCAGGAAGGCAAAACGATGGTTGAAATGCAAGGCACCTCGATGGTTGACAGCGATGGCGACCTGGTTACCCCGCTGGTGAACAACCGCGAATGTGTGTTCACGTTTAAGGACGAGCAGGGCATCACCAAATGCGCCATCGAGAAAGCTTTTCTCGACGGGAAAGTGGATTTTCGCAAACCGGTTTCCTGCCATTTATTCCCGATACGCATTACCGAGTACAAGCGGTTTGATGCGGTGAACTATCAGAAACTCGACATCTGCAAGCCGGGCAGGGAATGTGGCCGGGCGCAAAAACTACCGCTGTACCAATTCCTGAAAGAGCCGCTAATCCGCAAATACGGCAAAGACTGGTACGAGCAGCTTTGCTTTGCTGCAGAACAACGTCCCTGGGAAGAGAGATAAAATAGTCAAATTCAATATCTTCACTGCAAACTTCAACGTTCGAACAGGAATAAAATCGGAACAGGCTTTTCTGAGAACAGCGATAATACTGGACAACTTTCTATTTATGGCAATGTTTCCAGTCTTGCCAATCCATTAGCCGTTCCGATCCATTTTGTACCATCTGAATCGAATTTAATTTGATAAACCTTATTGGAAGGCATTTCGGAATTGGATGTTGTATAATTATGCCAATCCGAACCATCATAAACAGCAATACCTTTATCTCTGCTTATGAACCAACACCTGTCCTCATTATCAATGGCATGCAGATGTAGATAACTTGGCCAATCCATGGTAATTTGTTCCGCCCACGAATTGCTGGCCATATCCAGTTTATAAACAACAGCAAGTTGTTGAATCCAGGGATTTCCGTGGCTGTCAATGCTCATGTATAAAAGATAAGTACCTTTTACCGAAAAATGTGAAATCCACGTATTACCGTCATATTTCATCAATGCCAAATCCGCAGATATGAGACCACCCAAGTTACCATAATTGGCCACCCAAATATTCCCTTCTTTATCTGAAGCAACTTGTGCTACATAGTTATAGACAAGCCCTGAGTTTTCAGGTGTATATTGCACACAACGTTCCTGTTCGACCACATATAACCCATTGTTACCTAATTTAGCAATCCATTTGTTGTTGTTTTTATCTAGCGCCAATGAAGAAATTTCACCATAACCGAATGATTTAATTTTCGTCCATTGATTTTCATTGAAACTGTAGATGCTGCTACTATAGCTCTCATAAATACTATTCCCGTGCTGCAAATATTCAGAACGGGCAATCCATTTTAGGCCGTTTTTGTCGATTTTTAATTTATAGGAACTACCATTCTTATCCATGTAAGGATATGAATAATAAGTGATGGTATTGTTTAGCCGATCCAACCTGACTAAGAAACTGTCAGTAGCAGCCCAAACATACTCATTCTCAAATTCAATTGCTTTTACGGCTTGCCCCAGGAGATAGACATTTGATAAACCTGCCGGAACAGTTACTGGCTCAACCGGTGAAACTGCAGGAGGCGCTTCTGTTGTGTCCGGTTCCTGAGCAGTGCTGTCTGGTACGGACTCTTCGATGGTTGCCGCAGGTGAAGTTTCCTCATGAATATAGTCATCATCGTTGCACGCGTATCCTATGATGAACATTCCGATTAATAGAAAAAATACTCGTTTCATGGCTTTTCGATTTAAGGTTAAACATTGACTTTCATTCTCAAAATTAGGACGAATTTCCGGCTTCGAATTGTCGGTTTTTCCCGGAGATTTGTCGGTTTATCCCAATTGAAACGAAAGGAAGGGGGATGCTCAAAAGTCGGCAAAATGGGGTCATCCCAAAGTGGTTTCATTATCTTGAGCTAATGGAAAGCAGATCCCGAAATAAATTCGGGATGACGGTTTTCTGAATTCCGCAACTTATGGAAGATTGACTCATTTCCAGAGGTGTTTTCAGATGCTATTTGGCCCATTGGCAGTTGAATTCCGATGCACGAAATCGGAAGGGCTGTAGCCGAACTCCTCTTTGAATGATTTGCTAAAGACAGATACGCTTTTCATCCCTACTTCGTAGCCGACCTCTGTGATGTTCATCGAGGTGGTTTGCAACAACTCTTTTGCTTTTTTCATGCGAAGCGTGCGGATATGTTTTGCTGCCGATTGGTTTGTCAGCGCCTTAAATTTGCGGTATAGCTGCGATTTGCTCATGGCCACTTCGCTGCAAAGCGCGTGGATATTGAAGAACTCGTCGCCAAGATTTTTCTCGATAATCTCGTTGATCTTTTGGATGAACCGGTCTTCCTTCTGAAGGACGGGATCGGAGGAAATTTCCGGGCTTTTTTCGGTGGCGTACCTTTGAAATAGCTTTCTTCTCAGTTCCAGTAATTTTTGCATCCTAACCAGCAATTCGCGTTGGTTAAACGGTTTTACAATGTAGGCATCGGCGCCGGTTTCCAAACCTTCAATCCGGGATGGAATATCGGCTTTTGCCGTTAACAGGATGATCGGGATATGGCTCGTTCTAAAATCCTCTTTTAGTTTTCTGCACAATTCAAAGCCATCCATTTGGGGCATCATCACGTCGCTGATAATAATATCCGGAGTTTCGTTTACGGCCAGTTGAAAACCTTCTTTTCCATCTTTGGCCTCATGAATGGAGAAATGATTTTGATAGCAGGCTTTCAAATATCCCACCACATCGGGGTTGTCTTCAACAATCAGCAATCGTTGTTGATCGCACGAACCGATGTGCAAAAAATCATCTGCCTCATCATGTTCCCCCGATCCGGTTTCATCACCGGCGTTGATCATTTCAACTGGTTTCTCAGAAGCAGGAATATAAGGTAGTTTTACAGTAAAAGCGGTGCCAACTCCGGGATGGCTTTGCACTTCTATCGTGCCCTCCAACAGCTGAACCAACTCCCGGGTTATGGCCAGTCCTATTCCGGCGCCGCCTTCTTTTCGCGTGGCATCACCGTCCACCTGGTAGAACCTGTCGAAAATGGTTTCCTGTTTCTCCGGCGGAATTCCAATGCCATTGTCCTTGATTTCCACACAGATACTTTCATCGTTCCGGCAAACTTTCATGCTGATTTCTCCGCCGTCGGGTGTGAATTTTATGGCGTTGCTTAAAAGATTGGAAACAATCGACGCCACCTTTTCCGGATCAAACTCAATTTCGTACGACTGGCTTTCGGAAGAAAACCGCATGGAAATATTTTTATCCTCAGCATAAAACTCCTGTAACTGAAAAACATATTTCAGGAAAGGAATGATGTTGGCGCTTATTTTATTTACCGACATTCGACCCGATTCCAGTTTGCTTAAATCCAACATCTGATCAACCAGTTGGAGCAGGTTTTTCCCGTTTTTTATGATGGTGTCCATTTTCCGGGGAATGTTATTCTGTTCACTATTTTTAGCAGAATCAGCCAAGCCCAGGATCACGGTGAGCGGTGTGCGGAATTCGTGTGTGATATTGGTATATAACCTGGTCTTTGCATCGCTGATTTCTTTTTGACGTTCGGCTTCCCTTCGTTCCAGGTTCGTGTAGATTCGTTGGGCCAGCAAGGCAAAAATGAAAACAACTGTTGTGATCACCAATAAATTTAAAGCCCATAGAATCAGATTCAAATCTGGTGATAAGGCTTCTTTGCCCGGAAGATGTTTATCGACAATTGCCAAGTAACTGACAGAAATAAAATAGGTAGAAAAAACCAGTATCATCCATCGGTGATTTTTAAAACTGAGCGATACAAAAACAGGTATTATGCCCATAAGAATGAATCCCCCGCAGGTTCTAATTCCCCCCAGATGATAAACAAAATAGAATACAATAGCCTGTAATCCAAGTTCTTTAAACAATACAAGGTACTTAACTTCCTTTATGAAGAAATAGACAATTAGCAATACGAAGACGTAAATAACTCCGGTTACCCCCAGATCCCCCAGAATTGGAACATGACAGATAAAAGATTCCACCAGAATTAGAAGCATACCGCCCAGAAGCCCTATTTGTGTGCCAAAGTGGAATTTTCTCATTTCTCTTTCTGACGCATCAAACCGATCGAACAGCAAATAGTTTAGCCTGGCTTTAAAACTCGGGTGTGTTCGGATTGGACTCATGGTGATTTCATTAAGGATTCGTTGAAACAACAATTAAGTTGTTGAGTTCCATCTTTCGCGGGAGGCTTATAGCTTTACGAATCATGAGGCATTGCAGTTTCCGAATAGCAACAGGAAAAAAGGACCACCAGCATTGGTAATCCTTTTTGGATGAAATGGAAGTAATTTCATTTAATTAGCGATTTCTAATTAAAAAACAGCTAATCCTTTGTCCGTTCCGATCCACTTTTTACCGGCTTCATCTATCACAATTACCGTAACATTGTTCGAAGGCATATCTGAGTTGGCAGTGTTGTATATCGCCCAGTTAAGCCCATCGAATCTGGCGATTCCGTTTTCGGACCCAAACCAGAATATTGTATTGTTTTCAATAGCCAGATTTAATTGATATCCGGTTGAAAAATCCGGATCTAAAGTGCAGACTGTTGACCAGTCATTTCCATCAAATTTTAACAAACTGTTTCGCTCAGTTTCCCAATGGCGAGCTAACACCCAGACGTTTCCAATACCGTCCACCGTAAGCTGTAAAAAGGATTCCCCGAATCCCCTGGGGTAATCAGTCCAATTTGTTCCGTCGTATTTACCCAATGAGTGTGATGGTGTTAAAATCTCATTCGAGCCAACAAACCAAATATTTCTCTTTTTGTCTATCGCAATATGTCCTACCGAATAATATGGCAACCCAGAATTGTTGTCGGTATAGTGAGTCCAGTTGTCACCATCGAATTTGAATAATCCCCCTATTGTGCCTCCCCAGATCGTGTTTTCGTCATCAATTTCAAATCCCGTAAACCATTGATTCCCATCGATTCCGGTTTTCATCCACTGATTTTCATCGAATTGGTAAAGCCCGACTCCAATACAAAGCAACCATTTCACCCCATTGTTATCAATTTCTAACCCATAATGAAGGCCATAAACAATCTTCGGCAAAGGATAAAAAAATGGTTCTTCAGTGCTTTTATCCAGTTTTACCAGAAAGCTGTCCGTTACGGCCCACATAAAATTCCCCTCATCAGCCAGGGAATAAATGGATTTATTTCTTAGGTAGAAATCCCCCTGGGGATTGAAAATACTATCAGGTTCTGTTTCGGTTCCTGCATCCGGTTCATTGTCTGCCCCAGGTTCATTTTCAGGTTCCGGTTCGGTGTATGTTTCCGGTTCGGTGTAAAATGGATCTTTGTCGCAGCCCGGGGCAAAGAGGAAGGAGGCAAGAATAGCTAAAATAAATGTTGTGGTTTTCATGGCAACTCGTTTTAAAACGTCTGACTTTCACATTAATTTATTCATATACATCAGAAGAACCGGAGGTGTTTTTTAGGATTTGCTATACGACCAGCCGGTTTTTAACGCTCTCTTTTTGTAAGCTAAATTAAAGCCAATATCAAAAAGCGAGTTTCTGTGATTTCCCAAACGTTTACCGAAATGTTCCAGGCGGGTTATTTATTACCTAACGCCCTTTAAAAGGTGGTTTTTCCTGGTTATGATGGAGGTATTCGGTTGGGCTGAGGCCAAATTCCTCTTTGAAAATTTCGCTGAAGGTGGACAAGGTTTTTATGCCAACTTCATAGCTCACCTCCGTGACGTTCATTGGGCTTGTAAGCAACAATTGCCGGGCTTTTTCCATGCGTAATTTGCGGATATATTTTGCTGCCGAAAGATTCGTCAACGCTTTGAATTTTCGGTAGAGCTGCGATTTGCTCATGGCCATTTCGCGGCAAAGCACCCGAACATCGTAATTCTCATCATGCAAGTTCTTTTTCACATTTTCAGTCACTTTTCTAAAGAACTGGTCTTCGCGCTGAAGGATTGGATTATCCGAAATATCTGATGGTTCTCCGTTGGAATACCGAAGGTACAATTTACGGCGCAGTTCCAATAATTTGTTGATCCTGACCAGAAGCTCCTGCTGGTTAAAGGGTTTTACAACATAAGCATCGGCTCCTTGTTCCAGCCCCATAATGCGTGAGGGAATATCCGCTTTTGCAGTCAGCAATATAATGGGGATGTGGCTTGTCCGGTAATCCTCCTTCAGTTTTTTACAGAGGGTGAAACCGTCCATCCCGGGCATCATGATATCGCTGATAATCAGGTCGGGAATGGTTTCGATGGCCATTGCGTAGCCTTCATTCCCATTCACGGCGATATCAATGGAGAAATGGGATTGGTAACAGGATTTCAGATAGCTGACTACATCCAGGTTGTCTTCAATGATGAGTAATTTTTGTTTCCCATTATTGTTTATCGGTGAAATGGATTGCTCCGATGTACTGTATCCCGACTGAATACCAGATTCTTCATCGACCATTTCTTCCGTGACAAATTTCTTCTTGGCCAGTGAAGTGACTGGCAACTTTACCGTAAACACCGTTTCGTTTCCCGGATTGCTGGTAAGGATTATTGTTCCGTTCAACAGGGTTACCAATTCTTTTGCCAGGGCAAGGCCGATGCCGGTCCCGCCCGCTTTTCGCGTGTCTTGGTCGTCAACCTGATAGAAGCGTTCGAATATTTTTTCCTGCTGTTCTTTTGGGATGCCAATCCCGTTGTCGATGATTTCGATCGACAGGTAGTTTCCCACCGCCTTTACCCTCATGTTGACCCGTCCACCCGGGGGCGTGAATTTGATGGCATTACTCAATAAGTTTGAAACGATGGTCGTGATCTTTTCCGGATCAAAATCGAGTTCATACGACTGACTTTCGGACTCAAAAATAAATTGCAGATTTTTCTCCTGTGCGTAATATTCCTGAAGCTGAAAAATGTAGCGCAGAAAAGGAATGATGTTCCCGTGGATTTTGTTCACCGTCAGGTTGCCCGACTCCAGTTTGCTCAGGTCCAACATTTGATCCACCAGTTGAAGCAGATTTTTGCCGTTCCGGATGATCGTCTCGGCTTTGGCATAGCGTGTATCACTTGAGTTTTCTTTCAGTGATTCAGCCAGACCAAGAATCACGGTCAGCGGGGTTCGGAATTCGTGGGTAATATTGGTGTACAGGCGGGTTTTTGCATCGTTGATTTCTTTTTGACGTTCGGCTTCGCGACGCTCCAGCCGGGTAAACAAGTGCTGTGCATATCCGGCAAAAAGAAAAATATAGGTCGTTATTACCGCAAAATTCAATGTGAAAAAGAATTTGTTTTGGGTTGCCGATAACAGGTTTTTGCCATTAAAGTAGGGCTCTAAAACAGCCAGCAAAACCACGCAAAACAGAAAAAAGAGGTAAACTGCAATCATCTTCCGAAACCGTTTAAACACGAGTGTCTTTAGTACAGGTGCGCTTCCAAGAATTATGATCCCGCCGCTCGTTAGCAGACCTCCCATTTTGGCAGAGTAGAAGCTAACAATCGCAATGGTTAAAAGTTGTTGCACAAGAATGGAGTGTTCAACTTTCTTAAGCAAAAAGAAACCGGCATGGGATAAGAAACCGGCAATCAGCAGCAGGCTTATGCTATATTCGACCATAATGGGGGATCGCATGATCAGGGAGATGATCAAGAGTGTCAACATAAGAAAAACAGCAACTGCAGATTCGGCAATAAAGTACTGAAATAGCGCTGCTTCGGCAGGACTCCGGGTTGCTCGGCAATCGTGTCGCTGAATGAATTGCCCAAGTTTCTTTTTAAATCCCTCAGCATTCATTTCTTTTGATTTTTCAATGGTTATCTGCCTGACCGTTTATACGAGGGCAGCAGCTTTTTTGATTGGAATCAAATTTCAGTGAAAGGTGGGCAGAAGCTGCTCCTAACCTTCTGCTCCACCGCTTTCGCTTTTTTTTAGTCATCGTATTCAGGAAAATCATTGGATAGTTCGCCCCACATCTTTTCCAGTCTTTCGTAAAGGCGACTGATATGGGTTCCATCGTGAACCTCAAATTGGTGCTTGATATGCATCTCTGTCAGCTGCTTGTCCAGCAGTTGGTTGAAAGGAAACATGAACAATTCATCATTCGCTCCGCAATCGAAGTAAACAGTTTTAAGTTGCCGGAGTCCTGTTTCATTTCGTCGAGTTTGTGCCAACAGGTTCTGGGCATCAACTTTTCCCATTCGTTCAGGGTCAAGCACAATTTGACCATCGATAACCGCATAAGGAAGGTCGCAATAGCAGGGCGGATTGTCCGGGTTTGGAAGCCAGGCCTGGCTAAGCATGTAAAGCGAGTTTGTAGCAAATTTAAACGGGGCCATCGGGTCATAAGCCGTTGGCCCGGGTGGAATTCCCATCTCAGACCAAACCTGGTCTTCGTAAGCCGAGTACTGGGCCATTGCCAGTAGGTGCTGATCGGTAAAATGGGCAGGCGACAGCGCACCAACATAATGAAAAACATGAGGATGGCGCATGGCGATGTTTAAAGCGCCATAAGCTCCGGCACAATGGCCGGTGATGGCCCTCCAGTTGAAATGGGGAATGGTACGCAGATTCTGATCAACAAAGTTTACCAGATCATTGGTAATGTAGTCGTCATAGTTACCAACAACTTCCGAGTTCAGGTACAAACTTGGGCCAATCATCGTTCGTGCGTCCGGCATCACAATAATTGATTCCTTCATCTCTCCGTTTGTCACCAAATCGTTTATCCAGTTTACAAATCCATCCTCCGGAAAGTCCACCGACATAGCCAATTGGGCCATGTTGCGAAAGATTTCAAAAGGAGCAGGCTCGGTAAGCATGCTTTCCCACGCGGGGAATCCATGCAGAAAATAAATAACCGGGAATCTTTTCCCCGGGCAGGAAAAATACGATTTGGGCAAATAAATATTCACCTGGCGCACGGCAGGGTCACCCAGCAAATTTCCTTCAAGCGAAGGACTGAAGAATTCCGTTGTTATCAGCGTGCCTTCGGTCATTCCTTCCGGAATGATGATCGCACTTTTGGTGGTAATCCCGGTTGAAAATTCCGAATCGAAGTCTTCCTCTTCCTGGCAGGCAACCGATAAGAGAACCATCAGCAAGAAATAAAATAAATGGTTCGTTTTCATGGCAGTTTAATTTTAAGGTTCATTTGTGAACTCAAAATTATTGTCCATGCCTGAAAATCAGTTTCTCTTATTTCCCGCTATTTTACTGAAACCTCCCTGTTTTTCCCGAGCTATGGTTATGCCATCAATTCAACACGGTTACCTTCCGGATCGAGAATGACTGATTCGTAAAAGCCGTCGCCGGTGGTGCGGGGCTCGCTTACTATTTTGAATCCGTCGCGGCGAAGCTCTTCGGTCAGTTCATCCACCCGCGCCTTCGATCCTACGTTTATGGCAAAATGAATCAGCCCGATGAATTGTTTTTTCGGATCATTTTTCGACTGCGGGACACCGGGCATGTGCATCAGCTCGAGCGAACAATCCCCGTCGAAGGTAATGAAGTACGATTTGAAATCTTTGGTATGGTTATAATAACCGTCATTGGAACTGGCATCAAAATAATGGATGTAAAAATTGCGCATCCCCTCCAGATCGTTGGTCCAAATGGCAACATGTGAAATCTTCATACTCCGCAACTATTAGTGTGTACCCCTCAATTCAAATTCCATTCATGAAAAAACTGCGCCAGGTACTGCTCCATAAATGCATGTCTGGCATCGGCCATTTTTCTGCCGGTTTCCGTGTTCATCCGGTCTTTCAGCAAAAGTAATTTTTCGTAGAAATGATTGATGGTTGGCGCCGATGTTTTTTGATAGGCCGCGAAACTCCGGTGTGATACGGGATCGATGCCCGGATCGTAAATCAACCGGTTTTTATAGCCACCGTAGGTGAAAGTCCGGGCAATACCAATCGCGCCTATGGCATCCAGGCGGTCGGCATCCTGAACCACGCCGGCCTCCAGGCTAGAGGGTGTGGTGTCAACCCCGGCTCCTTTAAACGACACTTCGCCGATGATTTTCCAAATCTGCTCAATTTCCTTTTCGGACAGCCCCAGCTTTTTCATCCAACACACCGCACGCGGCTCTTCCTGCCCGTTTGGCCCCAGCTTCCAGTCGTCCAGATCGTGGAGCAAGGCGGCCATTTCCACCAAAAAAAGATTGGCCTTTTCCTTTTTGGCAATTTTTACCGCCAGCTGCCAAACCCGGTGAATGTGCCACCAATCGTGCCCGCTGCTTTCCTTCTCAAATTTCAACCGGACATACATGGCTGTTTCCTGTATGTAAAATAGCTTTTTCATGCTTGCATTAAAGCTACACAATTCTTCTGATTGCTAAAACATGTTAAAAAAACATCCGGGTGTCACAGATTTAACTATTTTTGCTGATCATTTATGCTTTTCCTTTGTTTTAAAGGAAGTTAGAAGCTTGAGAATATGGATGGAAGAAGAAAATTAACCTTGCCGGTGATGTTGCAGGCGAGTTTTGAACGATTCAAAAACAATAACTCGCTGGTTTTTGCAGGCGAGAAAGCCAAAACCTACGGCGAACTGAAGTCGGATGTTGAGCAATTAGGAAATCAACTGCGGATGATGGGCATTCAGCGTGGCACCAAAGTGGCCATTTTGAGTACCAATATGCCCAACTGGGGAGTTGCCTTTTTCGCGATTGCATCGGTAGGAGCCGTGGCCGTTCCTATTTTGCCCGACTTCCATACCAACGAGATTCGCAACATCCTGCAACATGCAGAAGTGGAAGCGGTGTTCGTTTCGGATAGTTTGATGAGCAAGCTGGAGCCCGAAGAATACCCGTTGATGAAGATCATCCGTATCGAAAACTTCCGGGAAGTGAACAGCGAAGATTACCCGTCCTTCTCAACAAACGAACGTTCGGTGGCCTTCGAATATGAAAATGTGGAGGAAGACGATTTGCTGTCGATTATTTACACCTCGGGCACAACCGGCAAATCGAAAGGCGTTATGCTCACCCATAAAAACGTGGTGTGGACAGCCCAACAAAGCCTCTCTTTTCAATTTATTGATCCAAGCGACCGGTTCTTATCGGTACTGCCGCTTTCGCACACCTTCGAAAATACGCTGGGGTTGATTTTTCCGATCATGCATGGCAGCTCGGTACATTACCTGCGTAAAGCGCCAACCGCCCCGGTGTTGTTGCCTGCTTTGCAAGAAGTAAAGCCAACCATCATGCTGGTGGTTCCGCTCATCATCGAAAAGGTGTATAAAGGCAAAATCCTTCCTCAGATAAATAATAAAGCGATTACGCGCAGTTTGTTTAAAATAAGGCCTTTCCAAAAAATACTGAGCCGGATTGCCGGGAAAAAGCTGTATCAGACATTTGGCGGCGAGCTGAAATTTTTCGGTATCGGCGGCGCCAAGCTCGACGACCAGGTGGAGCGTTTCCTGATGGATGCCAAATTCCCGCTCGCCATTGGTTACGGGCTTACCGAAACCTCTCCCCTGCTGGCCGGCGCGGTGGGTAAAAATGTGCGCTACCTTTCTACCGGCGTTCCGTTGCAGGGCGTTGAACTGCGCATTGCCAATGCCGACCCCGTAACCGGCGAAGGCGAAGTACAGGCACGTGGCGAAAATGTGATGAAAGGCTACTACAAAGAGCCGGGCCTCTCTGCCGATGTTTTTACCGAAGATGGCTGGTTCCGCACCGGCGATTTGGGCAAGTTCGACAAATCGGGCTTTTTGTACATCAAGGGCCGCATCAAAAATATGATCGTGGGCGCTAGCGGCGAAAATATTTATCCGGAAGAGATTGAGTCGCTCATCAACCGCATGGAATATGTGCTTGAATCGCTGGTAGTTCAGCAAAAAGGACGGCTGGTGGCGATGGTCCACCTGAACATGGAAGAGATTGAGCAGCGTATGAAACACCTCCGCGAGATGCACGATGAAGCTGTCCAGAAAATCAACGGCCGGGTGGATGAAATCCTGAATGAGATCCAGCAAAAGGTGAACCACGAAGTCAACAAGTTCTCGCGGATCCAGGTCGTTGTTCTGCAGCCAGAACCCTTCGAAAAAACGCCTACGCAAAAGATCAAACGGTTTTTGTATTATTAAAGAAAAACTGAAGTTTATAATAACACAGGAGTCCCCGGTTGCTTTGCGCGATCGGGGATTTTCAATTTTATCCGGGGTGAATCACCTCCCGCATCTTTGCTTTAGCGGCGAAAATGGGCCCCCGGCAGGATAAGATAAGTAATTCAAAATCCCGTAACCAATTTTAACTGTTCATCTCAATTTCCGTATGATTTAAAATAAGTTGCGGATATCAATTTTTTGAAAGAATGGAGGAACAGAAATGCAAACAAATGTATCAGCGAAAACAAAAGTTGCGGGGAAATTTTCCTTGAATTTCGTTCAGCATGAAACCTTTGAAATTGGCGATATGGAAGGCCATATCATTTCGTTGAGAAAAGCTGAAGGAATGAATCTTAGCTTGGGGCAACATGATTTTTTTGACGGAGCCAAAATACTTAACTTTTCATTCGATGACTTGGTTATGGGAAACGGACCTCACCATGGATACTCAAAAATGGAGAAAAATGGAGATTTGGTTATTTCCAAATGGGAAGGTAGAATTGTAACCATCCTATCTGCCGACGGGAAACCAATTACCTCTTTTTCAGGAATTATGTGGTGGATAAAATCGACCGGACAATTTGCGAACATGCAAGGAGGAGGAATGTATAAAGGCCACTTTACCTCCGAAACTTCCTATGATGTGGAATGGGAAGGTGAATACTGGAATAAATAAAAACCCTGCCTTGATTGGCGTAATGTATGTAAACAACACCTCTGCGGAAACCGCAACTTATTTTTGGCATTAGTTACCTAAAATACCCCTTGCCGATGTGGGGCAATGACCCGTGTCTTGCGTTGAGTAAGCAAAAGTTTGCCCTGATGAGCAAGGCACCGATCATAAATCGGCGCCAGCCTGGGGAATATTTGTATAGTTCGGCAAGGGATTATGCTGGAGAAAAAGGATTGGTCAACATTGAACTGGTATGACAAAGGCAATTGCTTTAATGGGATACAAATCCTGACCAGCCAGTCCATCCGTATTGGTGCAAATCCGAAAGAGTAGGGTTGAATTATAGTTTATCAAGTTCCCGTAAATTGTGTTTCATTTCTTCGGCCATGCGAATGTTTGTTGGGGAGAAATAAACCAAAAGTCCAATTACGATAGCTACTCCAACCAAGAAAATATTTGAGCCTGTGAGTAAAAAGAGGACAACAAACAAGTAACCGCTTCCTTCTTGGGTGGCAGCACGTATAATCATCGACGATTGGAACTTTATCAGCTTTTCGTTGACAGGTAATTTTTCAATGCTTTCAAACTTTTTTCGGGCAATAGAAATTCCGGCGGGAATTGCTGACAAGGAAAGTACAGCGGCGGTAATTAGCATGATTGTTGATGTTTGTCCATCGAATTCACCGAAAGCTCCTGTATTTTTTATTAAAAAAATGCCGATTGATAGGAAAAGGATAAAACCGATTATTAGCGCAGAATAAACGAAACGGATCGATTTGACTGTAGGCTGATTGGTTTGTGGGTTCATAGTGTTGATTGTTATCAATTAAAAATAATCATTCTTCTAAGTTAAAATTATTTCCGGTTGAATTTTTGCAAAAATTCTTACGTCAATCCCTGCCCTTCAGGATGTTCCTATATCGGGCGGGCGGCGGCTGGATCGGATTCGCAAATCCAGACCAGCCACGGGCGTAATTAGCAGCAGCGCTGCGGGATATTTATAGATAAAATCACCATTGGAACAAAAGGTGCAGCGCACCGAAACCACTAATCATCGAAAAAATCAAACAAGTAGTTGTCGTTATATTGTATATCGTTTTTATGCAGGATTTCTAAATATTCCTCCCTAAACGATTTCTTTTGGTGGTGTTTTTCCTGGCTCAACACATATTTTACAACCGTATCTATTTGTGAATGTGAATGCGTAAATGCCCCATATCCTTTTTGCCATTCAAATTTAGATCTCGATAAGTTGTTTTGTTTCACCCATGCGTTACTCGATGTTTTAATGTTTTCCACTAAATCAGGGATGAGCTGGTTTAAGTTATAGCCTATAAAAATATGAATATGGTCGGGCATGGAGCCAATTGCCAGCAATTTATGATTGTTGTTTTGTATAATCCCGGTAATGTATTTTTCCAGTCCAGCGGCCCAGGTTTTGTCGATCAGGGCATCGCGGTTTTTGGGCGAAAACACCAGGTGAAAATAGGCTTGCGAATAGGTATTGGCCATTTTATGATTGTTTAAAATGTTATCGGTGTCTACAAATGTTATCGGTGCGCTGCACCTTTCCCCTATGCTATGCCATATAAATCTACAAATATTACCGGTGCGATGCACCTACCTTATTCCTGATTTACAAACGACAAATGTATCGGTGCGCTGCACCTGCTGTTTGTATTGCGGTATTCATTCTACAAATATATTTGGTGCGCTGCACCTGGCTTTTATGTTTTGCGCCTACAACTCGGTAATTATAAAGCAGCAGCGCTGCGGGATATTTGTAGCTACGGATGTAGCGCAAACAAAGGTGCAGCGCACCGAAACAGGAAACGTCAAAAAAAAATCAAAGTAAGTTACCGGTGTCTTGCACCTCATTCATTTCATCCATTTTTACTACCGGTTTCCCTACTCTCCCGGATGTCCCTAAATCGGGCGGGCGGCGGCTGGATCGGATTCGCAAATCCTGACCAGCCTGACCAGCCGGGGTTCAATTACTCCTCACCCATCTCCGCGAAATACTTATAAAACAAGGGGATGGTTTGGATGCCTTTGTAGAATTGCTCCAACGGGAAGTTTTCGTTGGGTGAATGGATGGCATCCGATTCCAGTCCGAAGCCCATCAGGATGGACTTGATGCCCAGTATTTGCTCGAAGGTGGAAATGATGGGAATGGAGCCTCCACTGCGGAAGGGCACGGGCCGCCGTCCGAACACATCCACATACGCTTTTTCGGCAGCCTGGTAGGCCGGCAGGTCGATGGGGCAAACGTAGGCCTGCCCGCCGTGCAGTGATTTCACCTCCACCTTCACCGATTTTGGGGCGATGCTTTCGAAATGCTCCTTAAACAAAACGGCCATCTTTTCGTGGTTTTGGTTGGGCACCAACCGGGTGCTGATTTTGGCAAACGCCTTGGAAGGCAGTACGGTTTTGGCGCCTTCGCCCGTGTAGCCGCCCCAGATGCCGCAAATGTCGAACGATGGGCGGATGCCTGTACGTTCGGTGGTACTGAAACCTTCTTCACCGGCCAGCTCTTCCACATCGATGGCTTTTTTGTATGCTTCCGGGTCAAACGGGGCTTCGGCCAGCAGGGCGCGCTCCTCAGCCGATACGTCCAGCACGTCGTCGTAAAAGCCGGGGATGGTGATGCGCCCGTTATCGTCAATCATGCCGGCAATCATTTTCGATAGCACGTTGATCGGGTTGGCCACGGCGCCGCCAAACAGGCCCGAGTGCAGGTCGCGGTTAGGGCCGGTCACTTCCACCTGCCAGTAGGCCAGTCCGCGCAGGCCGGTAGTGATGGTGGGCAGGTCGGGGCGGATCATGGTGGTGTCGGATACCAGAATCACATCGGCTTTCAGCATTTCCTTGTGTTGTTCGCACCATTTGCCCAGGTTGGGTGAACCGATTTCCTCTTCGCCTTCAATCATGAATTTCACATTACAGGGAAGCGTATGGGTGTTCACCATCAGCTCAAACGCTTTGGCATGCATCATGCCTTGTCCTTTGTCGTCGTCGGCGCCGCGGGCCCAGATTTTGCCGTCACGGATTTCGGGCTCAAAGGGGGCCGATTTCCACAGTTCGAGCGGCTCCACCGGCATCACATCCATGTGACTGTACACCAGAACGGTGGGTTTCGCGGGGTCGATCATCTTTTCGCCATAGGTAACCGGGTTGCCGTCGGTCTCAAAAACTTCGGCTTTGTCGGCGCCGGCTTTCAGCAGCAGTTCTTTCCAGTATTCGGCTGCCTTGTACATATCCGGCTTATGTGCCGAAACCGAGCTGATGGAGGGAATCCGGATCAATCCGAACAATTCTTCCAGAAAACGGTCCTTGTTTTCTTCGATGTATTTTTCAATGTAGTTCATCAATAAAATTTTAAAGTTTTCAGTTCCTGTAAAAATAAGACTTTCCGCTTAAAAGAACGGGGAAAATGGGAATGGGGTACACGACAAATTCCAATTAAACTGCATTTTTGATCATTCCGAGGAGAAGTATATGATGGGGCTTTGCCCCAAACCCCAATTCCTTTTTTGTCTTGACACAAAAAAGGAATCAAAAAAAGTCAAGGCTCACGGGAATTTTGCAAGAAAACTACGGGGACGGTCATGCCGCGCGACCCAACTCGGCCCTGAGTTCCTACCTGGCATCAGGTTGAGTGTCTCCTCAAACAGGGTCGCTTACCGGTACCCACCCCAATTCCCTTCCCTTGTTTTCTATGCAAAACCCCCGTAGGCCAGGTGCATTTAGGCACCTATCCCTTAAGGGGTTGAATGATGGATGGTTGCAAGTTAATTCAGAACAACCTTTTCTCCGACTGAAACAATGCCGATCGCTCGATAATTTTCAGCGAAACTTCGGCAATATGATACAGCAGGTTGAGTTGCTGGCGGAGAATTCCAACGTTGGGGACTGCTGTTTTTTGGCTGATGGCCGACAAAACGTTTTCAACAGCCTGTCGGGTATCTTCTTTCGACCGAACTTGAGCACAATTCTGCAATATTTCGAGTAGTTGACCGGCTATTTCCGGTATCTCGTCATTTTTCCCGCTTTCCTGTTCGCGGTGGGCGCCAAAGGCCGAAAGGTACGACAGCAAGGCATGGTTCAGGTAAGTGAGGGTGAAAGCCTGCTCCCGGAACTGCCTTCGTTTGCGGGGCTCCACCTGCATGTCCTGCCAGGCCAGCACCAGGGCATTGTCGGCGCGATGGGCTTCCCGCCGGGCAATGCGGTAGTCCAGATCGTCGTCCGAAGCAGGCCGGCGGTATTCTTGGATGATGGCCCGGAAGTAAGCGGCGTTTTTGCTCAAGGCCTCAGCCAGCAATGCGGGCATGCGTTTGTGCTGCCAGTCGGGCCACAGGAACCGCACGGAGATAAAAGCCAGGGCCGACCCGATAAATGTGTCCAGCAGGCGGGGCAGCATCACGGCCACTCCTTTCCCGGCAATCAGGTTGAAGGCGGCCAGCACAAAAATGGTGATGAAGATCACCGAAACGGAGTAATTGCGCCGCAGCCACACGAAAAAGGCATAGGCAGCCAGCAGCATCAGCAACAACTGTCCGGGTACCGTAGGGAGCAGCTGAACGACGAGTACCCCGGCAATCACCCCGGTGAGGGTGCCCAACATGCGCTGAAACAGACGGCGGCGGGTTTCGCTGTAGCTGGGCTGGCAAACAAACAAGCTGGTCAGGATAATCCATTCGCCTTTGGACACATCAAGCCCTTCGGAGATGGCAAAACCTATCAGAAAACATATGCTGAGGCGAATGGCATGGCGCAGGCGCGGATGGTTCGGGTTGAGTTGGTCTTTGAAGCGTTGCGCAAGGGAGCGTTTGTCCTTGGCCAGGCGTGGCGTCGGGCTTTGCTGTTGCCTATTGTTTGCTTGCTGAAGGGCGGCATTGGAACCGGAAAGGTTTTTCACCAACAGCGCCAGCGGGTGGGTTCCATCGGGTTGGTTTTTCTCGAGCTGATCATTCAGCGCCTTCACGGACCAGTTGAGCGAAACCGGATGCCGGTAAGGCTTTCCGGAAAGCAGGCTTGCTGCAAACAGGTGGGTAGCCCCGGCCAGCTGGTGCAATAATTGTCCAATCCCTTCCAGCAAGGCTTGGTTCACCGGGTCGCGGCTTAGCAGGTCGTAACGTTCATGGCTCGATGCTGCCCGTTCGTGGAGGCCCTGGAGCAGCATAAAATAATGCAGGTAGGGTTTCAGTGGCGTTTCATCTTTCAGAGCGTCGCCGTAAGAGTTCAGCACTTCTTTGCAACGGTCGAGCGCCCCAACCAGTTCCACATTCAACAAGGCCAGCCGGTTTCGGATTTCGCCTTGGCGTTTTTCGTCGCTCGGAAACAAGTTTGCCTTTTCATCCATGTAGGCCGATAAAGCCTGAAAGCCCCGTGCCAGTTGTTCTTCCAGCAGTCGCCAGGGCCGGTAATACAACAACGCCAGGGAGATGATCCCGTAAAACAAAGCGCCTCCGGAAAGCAAAATGGGCTGCCAGTACCATTGGTCACTGATTTCGGTGCCCAACATAGTATAAAGCCCCACCAGCAGGGCGCCGAAAGTCACCCCGCGGTAGCGTTCGCCCAAACCGCCGATCAACAGGAAAACGATGGTGGAAACAGCCAGCCCGAGTCCCAGGATGACCGGCCAGGGACGAAGCAGCTCCACAGCCAGGCTCGAAATACCAAAGCTGACCACCTTCAGTCCCAGCGACTTGATACGCCCCCGGGGATGGTCGTCGGTTTCGGAAAGAGCGCCGGCCAATGCGCCCAGCGCCAGGGTCACCGCGAAAAAGGATTGGCCTGCCAGGACAAGTGGCACTGCCAGCAAAGCTATCGACACTGTGGCCTTTGCTGCCATCAGCCGATCGGGATTGCTCCAGAACGCGCGGTGCAGTGGCTCAAACCACGGCCGGGCCTCAAGCCATAATTGAAGTGAATATTTGGGGGAACTGGCATATTGCTTATTCATCATATCGGAATGGGCTGCTTGTACCGCTAAAATTAAGAAATACTTTGGTGGAACGGTTGGTCAGGCATAATTGTGACAGTTTTTTATACTGACATTCCAGCAGCGGAGCATCTTTCATTTGGTCTGAAAACAAAAAAACTCCGCATCGCGGAGCTTCTGTAATTTATTGCTATGTCGGTCGATCGTTCGTTATACCGAAAGCTGCAACCAAGAGCTATTTTCCTGATAATCCTCTACAACCTGGTCGTGCGAACTACGGTTAAAAGTGCCCATCAGCTGTCGGATTTCCTGCTGGAGCATGTTGATGCCGCCGTCAATCAGATCGCTGCGAAAGCCCTCGTCGGCCAGTTTATGCACCAGGTCCATCGAGATCACGCGACCTGCCACCTGGCCCAGCTCCACCAGTTTACGTTGTGGCAGTTGCATGTCTAGGTTGAAGTTGAACAAGTCTTTCAGTTGGTCGGCAGAGCGGCTGGTCAATTCATTGTCTTTCAGAAAACGGAACAGGTTGGTTTCCTTCACCCGTTTCATTTGTTTTACCAGTCCTTCCGAGATTTGTGCATATAAAATATCGTTCGAGCCTTCAAAAATCTGGAACGGACGGCTGTCGGTGATCCCGCGGCCGGCAATGTGGCTGTTGCGGTAAGCTTTTGCCCCCACCAGTTGTGTAACTGACTGAGCTGCTTGCTGCATCAAATCGGTCACGACCGATTTTACCGCATTGGCTTCGATGCCTATGCCCGTCAGGTCTTTATCCAGTCCGGCATTTTTGGCGCTGTTGGCGCACATGGCCGAGCAAACCGTAAACGAGGCTTGTAGTTTCGATAAGCGCTCCTGCACCTGATCGTAGCTGAAGAGGCTCTTCCCTCCAACCAAACGCTGCTTGCAATGATTCAGCCCTTCGTCTAGCATGCGTTGAATGAAGCCCATGCCCATGCCCGGAAATTGCATCCGGCTGCGGTGGAGCAGATCGAGCATCATTTTCACGCCGGTGCTATGGGGTTGCAGCTTATGGGTTTTCGGAATCTTTACATCAATGTGGTTCCGACCGTAAGGAATTTGGTACAAGCCGAGGTTGTCGTAAAATTCTTCCACCTTGATGCCCTGATCGGGTTGGGTGACATCGCAAATAAAAAAGTCGATATCGCGTTGCAGGTCGCCTGACGGAGTTTTTTGCCGGGCGGTGAGCAGCCAGAATTCGGCCCAGCCGGTAAGACCTGCCCAGTGTTTCTTGCCGTTCAATTGAAAGTGGTCTTCTTCTTCGGTAAATGAAGTTTGCATATTCAGGGCATCGCTTCCGTAATCGGGTTCGGTAATCATCAGTCCGCCCATGTTTTTCTGTTCCAGAAAGCGTTTAAAAACTTCGGCTTTGGCCTCGTGCGAGGCATACTTGCCAACGGGCTGCAGAAACAGAGCCGAGTTGATACCAAACGTGAGCGAAAGCGCCAGCGACTCGTAGGAAGCCGCTTCGAGCAGCGCCAGGTTTTCGTGCATCAGGGCGCCGCGGCCGCCGTATTCTTTCGGAATGCCAATCGAAAGCGGATTGCTTTCCATGATCTCACGCAAAACAAACGGGGGTAATCCACGCTGCTGCGCATATTGGTTAATATCGCCACGCTGGTGATATACCAGCCTCATTTTGGTTTTCAGCTTTTCCAGAAATTGTTGGATCGGTTCTGTAGTGTGTAATTGGGTCTCCACGGTGAGGGTATCCGTTAAAATAGTTTCATTCATTCTTCTAATAATCTGAGTAAAAAGGGAAAAAATTACCCTTGTGGAGATTGTAACACGCACTCGCGTTGAATGTTTTCGGCCCGGGTGTATTTAGAATGGCTGGAATTATGTGTGGCAGGCTTTCGCCCAAATGAATCGCTGTCGGAAACCGGCACTTGGGGACATAAAAAAAGCTTGTTCCCGGGTGGAAACAAGCTTTTTATATATTAAGCGTTGTTTGTGCTTATTCAGCAGGCGTTTCTTCCTGAGCTGCATCCTGAGTTTCCGGAACGGTAGTCGGGAAATTTGGCACTGCATTCGGATCAACTGCATTCTCAATCTGGTTCTTCATCGACGATTGATTGATCTGCTCAGCGGTACGCGGGATAAAAGCGCTTCCGGCAACCGACAGGAACAATAAGGCCCCAGCCAAAAACCAAGTTGCTTTTTCCAGAAAATCGGTGGTTTTACGAACCCCCATAATCTGGTTGGATGATTGAAAGTTGCTTGCTAAACCGCCACCTTTCGAATTTTGTACCAATACAATCAGAATCAAAAGGACGCAAGTGATGAAAATTAAAACCGTGATCAGCGTGTACATGATTTACGTTTATTTAGTTCATTAATCTTTTTATTTCTTCAATTTGACCGGCAAAGTAAGTATTTTTTTCCGGATATTTCAAACTTAATTTTTCGTAGGCCAAAATTGCCTGCTTATACAATCCCTGCCGTGCGTAGATTTTGGCCAGCGTTTCGGTAACAAATTCGCTTTCAGCTTTTTTATCAAAATTTGCATTCTCGCTTGCCTCCGGTTCAAGCGCTTCTTTTTCAACCTGCTTTTTGCGGAACGATTTCACCAAATCAGCCAGCGATTCCTCCTGTTCTTCATGGCGGTTCAACTGATAAGCTCCGGTCGCCAGATATTCCTTCGACAGAAAATCCAGTTCGTCCGCAGATTGAGCTGTATCCCCGGATTGCCCTTCCTGCATCAGGAAATAATACAAGCGGCGGCGGTCGGCCACCCGGATCGCCCCTAATTTCAGGTAGTCGTCAAACTCCGGGTCGTTCAGCGTTTTCAGGTTTTTCAGCAACAACATCCAGGCCGCTTGAAATGCCGGATACTGCTGCACCAACGACTTCAACAGCGGTAAACTGTCTTCATCCAGGGCTTCGGGATGTTGCAGGTAGTTATGGAAATCGGAAAACAACATTACCAGTTTGCAATTGACGCGTTGAAAATATCTTCAGTAAGCTTCACCAATATTTCCTCCATCAGGGCATCCTCTACTTCGTTCAACGATTGTGTGCTGTTGTAATCTTCATAAGCCGAGAATGATTTCTCCCAGTCGTCGTCGTGATTCTTATTGTTGGTGTACTTTACTTTTATAGTGACAGTCAACCGGTTTTGGGCAGCTACGTCTCCTTCCTTGATATTCATCGGGCGGGTTTCGTAGCCGGTAATTTGCCCTTCAAACTCCAGGTCGCCACTTTCGGAGAGCATGTCCAACGAGGTTTGACGGGTTAGCTTGTCCTGCAAGGCCTCGGTTAATTGCTGGCTCAGATTGGGATTCACCAGCCGGGCCCGATTAGGAAAATAATACACGGTGAATGTCTGCACCTCCGGGGAAATGGCCGCCCCGGTAAACGAGTACGAAACCCGGCATCCCTGTATGAGTGGGAACGAGCACAGCGCCAGCATAGAATAAAGGAGAATTTTCCTGAACGATTTAGTCGATATCATATTCTTTAATTTTCCGGTAAAGGGTACGTTCCGAGATGCCCAGCTCCTGAGCGGCATATTTCCGTTTTCCCTTGTGTTTTTCCAAGGCTTTCTTTATTAATTCAATCTCTTTGTCTTCCAGCGAAAGCGACTCTTCCACAAACTCTTCGGTATCCTGGATGTCATCGCGGTCAACAGATTCGAACTGCACCGGGTTTTGCGGAGCAGGCTCTGCTACAAAATGAGCTGGCTCTTTGCTATACAGGTTCCGGATGATCTGGGCATTTTCTGCATGAAACTCAGCGGGACTGGCTCCTTCGTGCATCAAGTCGAGCACCAGCTTCTTCAGGTCGTTCATATCCTTTTTCATGTCGAACAAAACCTGGTACAGGATCTCGCGTTCGTTGGAAAAGGTTTTTTCATCGACCCCCCGGTATAAAGCGGGCAGCTGCGGCTTGCCACCTGAGGGCAGATAGCTGCGCATGCCCGGCCCGGTGATGTTGCGTTCCTGTTCGATGATCGAAATTTGCTCGGTAATGTTTTTCAACTGCCGCACATTGCCCGGCCAACCGAAATGTTCGAGTACCTGGCGGGCCTCCTCATCCAGGCGCACCGGGGGCATGCGGTAGCGTTCGGCAAAATCCATGGCAAACTTACGGAACAGCAGATAGATATCTTCGGGCCGATCCCTGAGCGGCAACACCCGGATGGGCACCGTGTTGAGCCGGTAATACAAGTCTTCGCGAAACTTACCGTTTTCGATGGCAAGAGGAATGTCCACATTGGTAGCGGCCACCACCCGCACATTGGTTTTCATCACCTTCGATGAGCCCACCTTGATAAATTCGCCGGCCTCCAAAACCCGGAGCAAACGCACCTGGGTCGAAAGGGGCAACTCGCCAATTTCATCCAGAAAGATAGTACCGCCATCAGCTTCCTCAAAGTATCCTTTCCGGTCGGCCAAAGCGCCTGTAAAAGCGCCCTTCTCGTGGCCAAACAGTTCCGAATCGATTGTTCCCTCGGGAATGGCGCCACAGTTTACAGCAATATATTTGCCGTGTTTCCGTGTCGAAAACTGATGGATGATTTGCGGAAAAACTTCTTTCCCGGTACCACTTTCGCCGTTAATCAAAACAGACAAATCGGTAGGCGCCACCTGAACGGCCACTTCAATGGCGCGGTTCAGCCCCAAAGCATTTCCAATAATACCAAACCGTTGTTTTATTTCCTGAACGTCCATATTTCGGTATCCTAATTAATTCAGCAAAGTTACAATTTTAAGGCTAACTTTGGTTGCCGTATCAAGCGGCATACGAATAAAACCAACGTGTTTAACATTGCTTAAGAAAGCCTGTCAGAAGTAAATATACTCATCCGTCATGCATATTAATCATTTCTTGACAGGAGTATATTGCTGATTCCAATATCGCTTGCTAAATTACAGGCGCCATGACACCCTTCGAAACAGAGAAACTTAAAAACAATTGAACATGGGAAAAATTCTACTTATCCAATTCGCATTCCTGCTTTTATCAGGCTTTCACTCTTTTTCGGCTGCACCTGACCACAAAGAAGCAGACCTGGCCGAGCTAAGCACGTGTACCGAAAACACCCTCATCCCGTTTAAAGCCAAAGGGGACTATTTTTCGGTGTGGGACGGGAAAGATTACACCAAACTTTTCCTGAAAGGTATGAACCTGGGGATTGCCGTACCGGGAACCTTGCCGGGAGAACTGGCTGCAACCAGCGAACAATATGCCCGCTGGTTTGCCCAAATGAAAGCAATCGGGTATAACAACTTGCGTATTTACACGCTGCACTTCCCCCGGTTCTACGAAGAGCTGGCCAAGTATAACGAAGCCCACCCGGAGAGCCCCTTGTTGCTGTTTCAGGGAATCTGGCTCGACGAACAGGAAACCGACCTGGATTTGTACCACCAAACCAATGCTTTCAACACCGAAATTGAGGAAGTGATTGATTGCGTACATGGCAACAGATCGATCGGGTTCCGTTACGGAAAGGCATATGGCACTTATACCGTTGATGTTTCACCTTGGGTAATTGGCTACATCATCGGGCGCGAAGTTTTTCCGGGCGAAATTACCGTGACCAACACGAACAACAGCGGTGTCAATTCATTCGCAGGCGATTTTTTGTCAATCAGCAACAGCACTCCAGCCGAGGCTTGGGTTTGTGCGCGGATGGATAAAACGGTTGCTTACGAATACGCGCAGTATGCCACCCAACGCCCGGTTTGCTTTTCCAGTTGGCCAACCCTTGACCCGCTCACCCACCCCACCGAAACCAACCGGTACGATGGCGTGGAAGACCGGGAGTCAATCGACCTTTCCAAAGTAGATGGTTCGAAGGCAGAGGCAGGCTTTTTTGTTTCGTACCATGCCTACCCGTATTACCCGGAATTTATTTCCGACCAACCGGATTATATCCCCTACTCTGATGATTATGGCCCCAACAGCTACCTGGGTTATTTATACGATTTAAAAGATCATTACCACAACATCCCTCTCGTAATTGCCGAGTTTGGCGTACCTACCAGTTGGGGGATTGCCCATCTGGCGCAAAGCAAGATGCACCACGGAGGGGTGACTGAAAAACAAAAGGGGACCTACACGATTCGGATGTTCGAAAATATGGAAACTGCCGGGCTTGCCGGGGGCATGCAGTTTTCGTGGCTGGATGAATGGTTCAAGCAGGCCTGGATTACCAACCCGTTGTCGGACAGCGAACGTAGATTTGTGTGGCACAACCTGACAAACCCGGAACAAAATTTCGGGGTCATTACCTTCTCCCCCGCCCCCAAAGCCAAAACGTCTGTCGGGAAATATGCCTCATCCGCTATTTCGGAGATCAAAGCATCAGCCGATCCAACCTATTTCAACCTGGACATACTCACTAAAACGCATAAATCCTTTGGCGAAGACTATTGGGTTGCGCTGGACACCTACGGGTCTGACATGGGTGAAGCGATTTTGCCAAACGGAGAAAGCATTACGAACAACGGCGAAACACTCCGTGCCGAATTTGCACTGAAAATCAACCTGGCCGACTCCATGGCCCAACTTTTTGTGACCAAGGCCTATGATACTTACGGCATCAAACTGCTCGACCGGTACGACACCATCATTTCGACAGTGACAGATGGCGAGCCCTGGAACGAGGTGTGCTGGAAGGTAAACTATTCCAAAAACGACATTCAATACATCGGGATGTTAAAAATCAGCCCGGCCAGCGATCCGTACAGTTTCCTGTCGCCGGTCAGCTGGAATTCTGACAGCATCACGATCAAATTACCCTGGACCCTGATCAATTTCCGCGATCCGTCGCAGAAAAAAGTCACTCACTATACTTCGGAGAAAGTGGGCGATGTACTGACCATCCTTACCCGCGACGAAACATCCACCGGAATTGCCGCAACCGTCCTGTACCAAACGGAGAAACTTCAGACCAGCCGCTACAGCTGGGACAACTGGGATGCGATCGACATCATCCAAAACCCGCAATATGAACGGGAAAAACAGTCGGTACACTACCTGAAAGAACAACTTGGGCAATTCAACAGCGCGCCCATTGCCAACTGCGAAACCTACCAGGTGAATGTTGGGGAATACCTGGAAACAACCGATGGTAACGGCCTCCTGGCCAACGATTTTGACTACGACCGGGGAACACTGGAGGTGGTGATTCCCAATGGCTACACCACCATGCAGGGAAATCTGTTTGTGCACCCCGACGGGTCGTTTGCCTACGAGCCTTACGAAACGGCCAGCGGTACCGACCAATTTATGTACTATGTAACCGACGGCGATAAATACAGCCGCTTGGTTACGGCAACTATCCAGATCAATACGAATGGCACTTCCGCCAACAATCCGGTGGCCAGTAGCAGTGTTTCGGTGTACCCCAACCCTTCATCCGGAAGATATATGGTCAACTTTTCGGACAACCAACAGATTTCCGATATCACCATCACCAATTCAACCGGCATGTTGGTACGGAAGATCAACACCTTGTCAAACAACGAAACCATCGATTTGAATGACCAACAACCCGGAATCTTCTTCCTCAACTTCGGGCTGAACAACAGGCGGGTAACCAAACAATTGATCAAGCTGTAAGAAACCCTGCCATCACCTCAAAAAGACAACAGCCCCATCCGGTTTTCTTTCGGATGGGGCTGTCAGTTTGAATGATATTACATGTTATTTGGGCCGGTTATTACGTTCCTCCATATTCCGCAATCCAACGCGCGCCATATTTCCCCAGCTTCTCTTCCGCAGCACAAAATAATCGAAGTTCCCCCGGATGGCCGAGTAAAGCACAATGGGGTGAAACAGGAGCGGCTCAAACAAAGCTGCAACTAACTGCCGCAGCACCATGCTTTTCTTTTTATACCGGTAAAAAGCGATATGGTCGAAAAGAATGGCATAGCTGGTAAAAAACACCGAAAAGAAATACACAAAAAAGAGGGTAATAAAAAAATAAGGCCAGTTTGCATACCCCAACAGGGCAATGGTAATAAAATATACAATACCAAATATTTCAACAATCGGGGCCATCCATTCAAACAAAACCCAGAAAGGATGGGACACCAGGCCCATGGTTTTGTATTTCGGATTGAGGAAAATATTCCAGTGCGAAAATAAGGTTTCGATGGTTCCGCGGGTCCAGCGGTTTCGCTGGCGCACCAGCACCTTCAATTTGCCGGGAGCTTCGGTCCAGCAAAGCGGGTCGGGAATATATTCCACCCGGTAATCCTTTTTATTTTCGGCCATGTACTTACGCATCCGCACCACCAGCTCCATGTCTTCGCCTACTGTAAACCGGTGATATCCGCCACAGGCAATAACAATTTCTTTGTCGAAGAGCCCCAATGCCCCGGAGATAATCAACAACCCGTTTAAGCGGCTCCAGGCCAGACGCCCCATCAAAAAAGCACGGTTGTACTCGAGCACCTGGAACAGCGGCAAGGGCTTTTTGGGCAGGTTGATTTTCACCAAATGCCCGTCCTGAATTTCACACGAATTGGCAATCCGGATTACCCCGCCCGTTGCAATTACCTTGGTATCTGTTTCTTCCAGGAAGGGCTTCACCATTTTTTGTAAGGCATACGGATCGATGATCGAGTCCGCATCAATGGAAATGAAATATTTTCCGCGGGCCACATTTAAACCGGCGTTTAACGCATCGGCCTTTCCACCATTCACCTTGTCGATGACCGTGAGGTTGTTTAAAGCCCTTTTTTTCGACTTATAAATACCCCTGATCTCCGTACAGAATATCCGCTCATCAATCACATAAGGTACCTTTTCCAGGTCGAAAGCTTCGATGGTTTTCAGCAGCGTATCATCGGTGCTTCCGTCATTAATTACCACCACCTCAAAGTTGGTGTAATACAGGGCCAACAGCGCTTTGATGTTTTCAACAATATTCAGCCCCTCATTAAAAGCAGGCGCCAGGATGGTTATCGAAGGGGCGAATGGCGACGAAAGCACCTCATCCTGCCCGGCTACCTTGGCAGACAAGTAATAACGGCGAAGGACGAACGCCGAAATTACGGCCAGGATGGTGTATGCGAAAAAGATAGCAATCGCATAATAGAAAATAAAGCTCTCCACCCAAAACGATATGATTTTAGCGATGATATCCATTAGTTTCTTTTGTCTTTGATGTGTTCAACAAATTTGTTCAGGCTCATGTCTTCTGCTTCGCTATATTCTTTCAGAAAGGCTTTTCCTGCTTCTCCCATGCGATAGAGGACCCGCGTGGCCTCAGTCTTCAGCCGAACATCGTCACCTGCAACTACTACGGCCAAAAAGTCGATGTCCGACTTATCGCCCAAAGCTTCCAGTACCTGCAGGATCTCAATTTTATTTTGGTAATCTTCCTGTTCGTACCGTTTTTTAATTTCTGCTTTCGCCTCAAACAAATTCAAACTACGGATAGCCTGATAGATATAGGAACGTGTTTCTGCATTCGGATGGTCCAGCATTTTTATCAGTTGCTCCTCATTTTCGTTTTGCTGAAAATAGTTGATCATCCTCACCGAAAAATCCTGCACGTCCTTGTTGGGCGAATGAAGCCAGGCTCCAAACGAAGGAACTTCCTTTTCATGTAATTTCACATAGTTCAGAATGTTCAACTGAACCCACTTAGACAACGGGCTTTTCAAATCGTCCAGAAAATCAAAAGCGGCCTCTTTGTCCAGATAAGCATATGCAATCTGGGCTTCGCTGCGGACAAGGTCGTTCTTGTCGCGAACGTATTTCAGGATCAGCTCACGCGCACCCGATGGATACATATTGGAAAGCTCGCGGATGCCACGCACCCGGCGGTGGGTATAAAATGAGGAGATGCGTTTTTCCGAAACCTTCTGCAAATCCAGTCGTTTGTACAGGTTCAGAATCCGGTCGCGGTATTCGCCCGAAAGGTTCCGCTGATAATTGAACAGCATATCAATCAGCACATTTCTGCCCAATGGACTATTCACCTTTCTCAATTTTTGCAGGGTTTCTTCTTCATCTACATCGTAGAACAGGTAATCCGTAAGCAACTGCTCTAATTGCTCATTCAATTTTTTCCGGTAAAGTTCACGGCCACTTTTGTAGAAAGTGGTAATTAACAGGAATAACGCTACCAGGATGATATTCAGGATAAAGGTCAGACTCAGAAAAATCAACAGAATTAACACGGGTATATCAAACACCACCCCCAGGACATACGCTAAAAATTCATGGGTTTTCGGAGAGAAAACACGCTCGCTGGCTGCCAGTAACAGCTGGTGTAACTCATTGCAACGTTCCGACCAGAAGGAGCGGTGAGGAATTTTATCGGCTTTTTGCTCAACGTATTTCTCAACGATTGACATGGCCGTCCCCTGACTTACCGAAGTCGCTTTTTCGCCAACGTTGGTCGTCTCGGCTTCCCGGGCATGACCAGCCACGGCTGTTTCAGGAACAGGCTCCTGAGCAGCTTGTGCCCACACTGTCAGCTGACTGATCAGGAAAATGGCGAATAGGTATAAAATTTTCTTCTTCATACGCTAAAACAAAAATGAAAGGGCGGTACGGATACTAAATTGGTCGCGTCTTTGATTATGCTGATATTCGGCGTTTTCGTAACCCCCTTCGATTTCGAAAAGCAAAAAGTTCGAAATTTTTTGTTTCCACTCCAGCTCTACCCGCCACGAGCTCAGGTCGGGAATGGCCTGCCCGCTGGTGTAGAAATACGGATTGTCGGGTGAAATTCCAGTTCCCAGTACCAGTTCCAGGTAACTCTCATCCTTCTTCAGGTAGTTCCGGGCCGAAAGCATGTAGCGCGAAGAGGTATCGGTTCCGTCGTAAATGAAATACGGGCGGAACGAAAACCAGAACTTGCCCAGGTATTTGGCCAGCGAACCGGTATAAATGTGAATGTTCAAGTCGTCAGCACCAAGTTGCGGGAAGTTCATAAACCGATACCCGAGAGAGGCTTCAATCTCGTACTTAAACACATGCCAATACTCAATACCAAAGCGGTTTTGCGGGAAATAATCATCGCCCGACCAGGCATAATTCAGAAACATGTAATTGCGCTCATCGATCTTTGGATAGAATTCCAGCGCATACTGTGTGGAAACCTGGTTGGAAAAAAGGCTTTCGCCGGATTCAACCATATCTCCCCAATACACTTTCGCGTAGAAGTCGCCAAAGGTAGTACGCCGCCCGTAGCCCAGCGAGCTCATGTGCCAACGGCGGTTATATCCAGGTTGGTTAAAACCATCGAAATAATGCTCCAGTCGGATGATGTGCTGGTAATCAGCTCCGGCGGCTTTCTTTAACTGCGGCAGGTCTTCCAGCTCAGGGTCAAGCGCTTCCAGCGTACCCAGGGTTTGCCTGGCCGCTTTAAAATCACTGTCAGCCATTTGTATGCGGGCTTTTTTTGTCAGCAAGGGCACGTCGTCGGGAAACAAGGTTAACGCCTTATTCACCTGATCCAAGGCTGATTTCAAATTCTCGTCCCACAAATAAAAATCCACCAACGCACTATTGGCTTCGTAGTTTTTGGGATCGCTGTCCAGCACCGGCTGAACAGTTTCGCGGGCAGCCGGATAATCCTTTTGCCAGGCATACGAACGGGCCATCAGGATCCGGGCATCGATATAGGCGGGATAGGCCTCCAGTATTTTTTGTGTCAGCTCAATTGCCTCCTGATAATTCCCGTCCACCGATTTCTGGCGAGCCACCAGGAATAAGGAATCAGCATCGAAACGTATTTCCTCCTGGGAAAAAGCCGGAACAACAAACAAAAGCGTGAAAACGGAAAGTAGAAGTAGTCTCATTTACTGAAGAAGTTTTCGGATTCGTATGGTGAGTTCACTAAGGCTGAATGGCTTGACCACGTAATCGTCGGCCCCGAGTTCAAAGGCTTTCAGAACGGTGTCTTCAGCGCCGTCAGCCGATAAAACCAGGATCGGGGTTTTGTTTTGCCATTCGTTGCGCAGGGTATTGATGACTTCGTGCCCGTTCACATAAGGCATGTACAGGTCCGTGATCAACAGGTCCACCTCGTTATTCTCCAGGTAACTCAGGCATTCTTTACCATCCTGCGCTTTGATGACTTCGTAGCCATCCCGTAAAAGTTTATGATTGATCGTCTCCAGAATAAGTTTATTATCTTCCGCGACAAGGATCTTTTTCATGAAAGTGATTTTTGGTTAAGCAATTCCGACAATTCCAGCAAATATATTATATAGGTAATGATTATAAACAATTTAGATCATAATTGTGCCAAATTATAATTAATGAACGAAATTACCAATACAGTCTGAAAAATTTATTCTCATTAACTACCCCGCCAGATCGATTGTTCAGCTCAATTCGACTTTTTATTACCTAGTGAACAGACCTCCGTCCCTGCTTCGAATGAAAGCCTTGCATATATCCCTGCCAATGAAGAAATTAATCGATAACGGACGAATTGAGCATTTCACCCCGCCGGAAGAATATATTTTAGGTGTCAACCTGCTAAAAAAGCTGGTCTTTTCTATTTTTGCAAAACAAAAAAGTACGCACATGAAATTTGTTGCCATCATTCCGGCCCGTTACCAATCCACCCGCTTCCCCGGCAAACCGCTGGCCATGCTGGGTGAGAAACCCATCATCCAGCACGTTTACGAAAATGCATCATCGGCCATCGATGCTGTTTACGTGGCTACTGACGATGATCGGATTGCCGCTGTAGTGACCAGTTTTGGCGGGCAGGTGGTGATGACCCGGGCCAACCATCCAAGCGGCACCGACCGCTGTGCCGAAGCGGCAGCCCTCCTGTCGGAAAAGCAACCCGTTGATGTGATCATCAACATCCAGGGCGACGAGCCTTTTGTCCGTGCCGAACAACTCCAGGCGCTGAAAGACTGTTTCGCCGACCCGGCCACCGAGATTGCCACCTTGGTAAAAAAGATCGACAGCGAAGAGGTTCTTTTTAATCCCAACCGCCCCAAGGTAGTTTTCGATGCGAACCAGTATGCGCTGCTGTTCAGCCGTTCAACCATACCGTACATTCGCGGAAAGGAACCACACAGCTGGCTGCACGCCCATCCGTTTTATGCGCACCTGGGCATGTACGCCTATCGTGCCGGGGTATTGGACGAGATCACCCGGCTCAATCCATCGTTCCTGGAACTGGCCGAATCGCTCGAACAATTGCGTTGGCTCGAAAATGGCTACAAAATTAAAGTTGCTGTAACCGAATTTGAGAGCATCGGGATTGATACGCCGGAAGACCTGGAGCAGGCAAAAGCTTTCTTAGGGTTGTAAGACCCACGGCAAGACTTTGCATATTCGAACCTGAACAAATTGCCCTTTGTAACGTATTCATCTTGAAATAAAAACAGCACAAATGGCAAACCGACGTTTCTTTATCAAATCAATCGCAGCACTGACTGCCGGTCTTTCAGCGACTCCGGGAATTTCATCCAACCCGCAGAACAGCGAGTCTGACCGGTTGGGCAGCATACTGCCAAAACGAAAACTGGGACGGACAAACGAACAGGTGACCATGCTCGGTACAGGCGGCTACCACATTGGCTGGACCACCGAGCGCGATGCCCAGGAAGTGATTGAAGCGGCCCTGGAAGGCGGCGTCCGATTTTTTGATACGGCTGAAAGCTACTCGGCCGGCCTCAGCGAAACACGGTATGGCAAATACTTGACCCCCAAGTACCGAGACCTGATTTTCCTGATGAGCAAATCAACCGGCAAAGACGCCAAAACCGTCCGCGACCATCTGGAAGGCACGCTCCGCCGCCTGCGGACCGATCAGCTTGATTTGTACCAGGTGCATGCCATCAGCACGCCGGATGATGTGGACAACCGCATCAGCCAGGGTGTTCTGGAAGAAATGCAGAAAGCCAGGAAAGAAGGGAAAATCAGGCATATCGGCTTTACGGGACACCAAAATCCTTTTGCCCACCTGCGAATGTTGGAACAGACTAACCACCTGGAGGTATTCGATACCGTGCTGATGCCTGTCAACGTACTCGACCAGTCGTACTTTAGTTTCATTGAAAATGTGATGCCCAAGGCCCTGGCCCGTAACCTGGGCATTTTGGCCATTAAATCATTGGCTGACGGTCGTTTCTTCTCCGAAAAAAAACAAGCCAACTGGACCACTGACGATCCGGTCATCCCCAATTACCTGAGCATCAAAGAAGCCATGTACTTTGTTTGGTCGCTACCGGTTTCCGTACTGATCGCAGGTTGTGAAAATGCTACTTTTATGCGCGAAAAAATTGAGTTGGCACGCAACTTCAGCTCCTTATCCGATGGACAAAAACAGGCGTTAATCGAAAAAGTAAAAACAAAAGCGCTGGAAGGCACCATCGAATATTTCAAACGAAAAGAAGCCTGATTGACAGCTATCAACAATCCGCAGTAGCCAACTTAAGCGCTTACGACAACCTCATTCTGAACTTGCTTCTGCATCTGTTCACCCAAAAAAGAGCCCCCAGTCCGGTGATTTTCGGATTGGGGGCTCTTTCTACAGAAACCTGACAGCTTCTTCTCAGTCAGCCTTCGTGATCCCACAGAACACAGCCACTATTGTTTTGCCATTTCCAGCGCTTTGGTCGTGGTATAGTACTTTGTGATCATGTTTGGCACTTCCCATTCGGGCAGTTTTCCCCATTTCAGGTAGCGCAGGTATTTTTCGGTAACCTGTCCGAAATGGGCCTCATGCCCCACTTTATATTGGTCAGGAATTTCAACCGTCCACAGTTTATCTTCCAGTTTCACCAGTTTCAGGCCGGGGTACATCGTGGCAATATCCTGGTTGATGGCTTTCGACAGCCCGCCTTCAAAAGTCTCCAGCCCTTCGTCAATGGTGGCGCGAATGTAAACGGTGGGCTGATAATTTTCTTCGGCCCCTTGTTTGATGACCACATCGCACAACGACCCGCGCATAATACTGTAATGGGTATCGCCGGTTCCTTCGGGAGCTTCAACGTTCCAGATCACCGATACCTTGGCATATTTCCCCTTCAGCTTGTAGGTAAACTCGCCGTTGCAGAAATAATGCAATTTGCCGTCCACAATATCTTTTTGAAGGAAAGCCGGAAAATCATCCAACTGGGTAACTTTTTTGAATTGATCCAAGGTCATTTCAGTGGGCCAATGGCTGGCTTTCAGCATTTCAACGTCCGATTTTTGAAGTGGCTGCTCCGGGAAGGCTTCCCATTGGATCAGGTCAACCAGGTGGGTGGTCACGTCAACAATCCCTTCGCCTTGCTGTTCGGTATCGAAAAACCAGTCGGGACGTTTCAGCGGATTGCCGGCCACGTATTTGAAGATATGGTGGACACTTTCCTTGGTGATGGCCGGTTCATCAGGCGTTCCTTCCTGCAGCACGCCAAACACCTCGGGCACTTTCGACAGCTCCCGCTGAATGATGGTGGTGATTTCGTGCCGCTCGGTCATGATGTCGTACAGCAATACACCATTCGCTTCAGCCGACTGAAAAGCCTGCTCCAGCAAAGCAAAACCCTCGGTATTGATCGCCATGGGCTTGTCGGCAAAAATATGAATGCCGGCATCGGCCGCCGCCTTAATGTATTCTGTCTTTTTGGCGTTATTGCCCGAAACCATCATGACGTTTCCCGGCTTTTCGGCCAACATCTTGTCCAGGTAATCAGCACCGGTATATACTTTTTCTACCCAACGGGTTGGATCCATCTCCCGTGTATTGAACCCGTCAATCCGGGCCAGGTGGTCCTGCACATCCGAACCCTCGGGAGCATACACAAATACAGTGGGGTCCACTTGTTCGTACATCGTCTTTTGAATCAGCGCGGCATGAAAATGCCCCGGATCAAGGGTCATCAGTTTCACTTCGCCTTTAGCGCCGGTAAAAGTGGATTGGTTTTTTTCCGTTTCGGTCGCTTTTTGTCCGCTGCCGGCGCAAGCTGCCGTTACAGTCACCAAAAGGATCAGGGAATAGTGGGATAGGTTTTTCATTTGTGTCGATTATAAAAGATTAGTTTCCTCGTGTTTACAAAAATAAACTTTTTCGGTCAGCAAACACAAAAGCCCGGCTATCCGCCAGGCTTTTGTTGTTTCTTCCAGGTTTATTCCACTACGAATTGGCCAGCATCCGTTCGATGCCCATTTCCAGCCCCGAAAGTTCGGCCAGGCCTTTGAGCCGCCCGATGAGCGGATAGCCGGGGTTGGCCGCTTTGCCGTAATCGTCGAGCATTTTGATGCCGTGGTCGGGGCGCACCGGGATGCGTACATCGGGGCGGCCTTCTTTCTCACGCCGCTGTTGTTCTTCGAGCAAGGCTTTCATGATCGGGAACATGTCCACGTCGCCGTAAATGTGTCCCGACTCGTGAAAACAGCCGTCGGGCAGGAACACATTGTTGCGCAGGTGGGTAAAATGAATACGGTGCCCCAGTTTTTTTACGATGCCGGGCAGGTCGTTTTGGCGGTTCACCGACAACGAACCGGTGCAAAAAGTAATCCCGTTCGACACCGAATCCACCTGGTCGCAAATCCACTCCAGGTCACGTTGTGTGCTCACAATACGCGGCAGACCCAACACCGGGAAAGGCGGGTCGTCGGCATGGATGCACAGCTTCACACCATATTCTTCGGCCACAGGGACCACATCGTTCAAAAACATCGCCAGGTGCTGCCGCAAACGGTCAGCGTCAATTTCTTTGTAAGTATCTATAAATTCGAGGAACAGCTTTTTGTAGTCGGGCGCCGAGCCATCCACCAACCCATCGATAAACCCCTGGGTAACCACGATGATGTTGTACGCCAACCGTTCTTGCTCTTCAACGCTCATCGTTTGTGCCAGCCGTCGGGCTTTCGCCACAATGTCGGCCGGATAATCCTGTTCAGCCCCCGGGCGTTTCAAGATGAAAGCGTCGAAAGCCACAAAGGTGGGGAAGTCGAAAAACATGACCTCTCCCCCGCTGTCGAGCTGGTAATGCAGATCGGTGCGCACCCAGTCGAGCACTGGCATAAAGTTGTAGCACACCCGGTCGATGCCGCACTTGCCCAAGTTGCGCAGCGAATCCTGGTAATTGGCCACCAGGCGGCCATAGTCGGCGTTGTGCGTTTTTATGCCTTCGGATACCGGAAGGCTTTCCACCACCGACCAGCGCATGCCGTGGGCTTCAATCTGTGTTTTCACACGCATGATTTCTTCCACCGGCCAAACCTCCCCGTTCGGGATGTGATGCAAGGCCGTCACCACTCCCTCAACGCCCATCTGCCGCAAATCGGCCAGGCTCACCTGATCCTTGGCGCCAAACCAGCGCCATGTTTTTTCCAATCCCATAAGAAGTTTTGAGTTTCAAGTTCCAGGTTCTAAATTCCAAATTCCGGGTATTCCATCGTAAATCGCCAATCATTAATCTTCAATCATCAATCCCACTCCCTACACGCCGCTAAACGAGCTGAACCCCCCGTCAACCGGGATAATGGCGCCGGTGATGAAACTAGCTGCATCCGAGCACAAAAACTGCACGATGCCGTTCAGTTCTTTGATATCGCCAAAACGTTTCATCGGGGTACGGGCCAGCACTTTCTTGCTGCGTTCGGTATATGAACCATCCGGATTAATCAACACAGCGCGGTTTTGGTCGCCAATGAAAAACCCTGGTGCAATGGCATTTACCCGCACTTTTTCACCGAATTTCAGGGCCATTTCCATCGCCATCCACTGCGTAAATATGTTGATGCCGGTTTTGGCCACCGAGTAGCCCATCACGCGTGTGATGGCCGAATAAGTGGCCATCGACGAGATATTGATAATATTTCCCCGTCCGGCTTTGGCCATCACCTCGCCAAAAATCAGGCTTGGCAACACCGTACCGTGCAGGTTCACATCGGTCACTTTCTTATAATCTTCAATTTTCATGTCGAAGATGGTCTGGTCTTCGGTGAGGGTGGCTCCGGGAATGTTTCCGCCGGCCACATTCAGCAGGATATCGATTTTCCCCCATTTATCAAGGACACGTTGCCGTACCTCCCGCAGTTTTTCTTCGTCCATCACATCGCAGGAAAAAGCCACAATGTCGCCCAAATGTTCCACTTCGGCCACCCTCTTCAACAGCCGCTCCTCATTGCGGCCCAGGATGACCACTTTCGCGCCCGCTTCCAGCAAACTTTGGGCGATGCTGCCTCCCAGCACACCGCCACCGCCGGTAACAATCGCTACTTGTCCTTCAATACTAAAATTATTCATAGTGCCTTTCTTTAAATTTACACGTCATAGCGTTTCAAAAATACAGAAAACCGGGAACTTCCTCCAGTATTATCCTTGCGTGAAATTATACTATATTTACAAAGTTTTCAACGATGCTGCTATGAAAATCATGCACGAACAAGTCAATTTTCAGGGGACCAATTCCTTCAACATCAAGTGGAACGACTGCCCCCACTTCACCTTCCCCTGGCATTTTCATTCGGAATACGAACTGGTTTATGTGATGAAAAGTTTTGGGAAACGATTTGTGGCCGACCATATTGATGACTTCGGGGATGGCGATCTGGTATTACTTGGCCCCAACCTGCCACACTTTTGGAAGAACGACGAAGCGTATTTCCAAAACGATCCGCAGTTTAAGGTGAATGCCATCGTGATCCATTTCCCGGTAAATTTCTTTCAGGAGCAACTGAAAAATTACCCGGAATTTTTACCGGTCAGCGACCTGTTGAAGCGCGCCGCCCGGGGCATTTCGTTCAACCCGCAAGTGGCCCGTTCGCTGGATGGGCAACTGCAAAAATTACTGAAACGGAAAGGACTTGAGCGAACCCTGCACTTTTTAAAGGTGCTCGATAAACTGGCCCGCACCAAACAGTTCAGGGTACTGGCCAGTGAAAACTACCGCGCTGAGCTGCAAGACTGGTCGAGCAACCGGATGGAAAAAGTGATGCACGTGATTAACGCCAGCTACCGGCAATCGATCAAGCTGAACCAGGTGGCCGACCATATCGGCATGAATACAACAGCCTTCTGCCGCTACTTTAAGGAAAAGACAGGCAAATCGTTTGTGGGGTTTGTCAACGATATGCGAATCGGCTATGCCTGCAAACTACTACTGGAGGGACGTCAAAATGTTTCGCAGATCTGTTTCGAAAGCGGGTTTAACAACCTGTCCAATTTCAACCGTTGTTTTAAAAAGAAAACCGGTTTTGCACCGATGCATTACCGCAATCAGTTTCACAAGGCCAACCAAGGCCAACCCCTTTCGCCGGAGACCGGCAATCGGTAAGCCCAAGGGTGACGTTGCCTGTGACCCAGCTACCGCCCGATCAGCACGGGCAATTACCCCGGCATGTTCTCCGTTCGGTCAATAATGGCTCATGCAGGCAATGCCCCGTTGACAAAGCTTTCGTAACAGTACTCCCCCACTTCAGCCAACCTGTTTTCGGCCCGGATCAAATGTTTCCTTTCCTCCTGTCAAATCCAGATCTTCTGTATATCTTCTGTATATCTTCTGTGTTTCTTCTGTATTAAAATATACAGAAGAAACAGTGTAATAACTCAGAATAAAATCCGAATATACGGAGTTGACCGGTCACTAATATAAAGGTGAATACCCGCATCCTCCTGGTTGAATAATCCAGCGCCCCAAAAAATGAACGTCGGGGCTTTTGCCACAAACAAATTCTACCGGCAGGTTCCACCCTAACGATGTACTTTTAGGGCTCAGGCAAGCCCGGCAGGAAAATAGTACAGGCATTCCGGGATCCTTTTCCAACGGCAGAATCCTCCGCGATCAAGCCAGGCCCGGCATTCCCTGTCAGCCTGTCAGATAAAATGACAGGGCATTAAATATCAAATTTCAAGACATTTAGACCATTAATGAGTACAACCGTCGTAAAAAATAGATGTAAATTTGTCTTTCTTTCATCCGGTTTTCAACGGTATATCCTTTGGCACAAAATTCGATAAGGAAGGGTGTCAATTTAAAAATATGTCTAACTAAAATAATTTGTAAAATGGCAGATTTAAAAGGTAAAATCCTTGCAGGTAAAATTCTTGTTCAACCGCAGGAAGCAGAAACGAAAACAGCTAGTGGGATCATTATTCCTGATTCGGCAAAAGAAAAACCACATGCAGGAAAAGTGGTTTTAGTTGGGGCTGCAAAAAAAGATGAGCCAATGGAAATCAACGTTGGCGATACTGTTTTCTATGGCAAGTATTCGGGTACCGAACTGAACATCGACGGTCACGATTATCTGCTGATGTCACAAACCGATGTGTTGTATATCGCATAAATTATTTGGTAACAATTAAAAAAAAGAATAAAAATGGCTAAAGAAATTAAGTTCAATATCGAAGCTAGAGATCGATTGAAAAAAGGGGTTGACAAATTGGCTGATGCCGTAAAAGTAACCCTGGGCCCGAAAGGCCGCAACGTGGTGATCGAAAAGAAATTCGGTGCTCCCCAAATTACAAAGTACGGTGTAACCGTAGCCAAAGAAATTGAATTGGCTGATGCTTACGAAAACATCGGCGCTCAAATGTTGAAAGAAGTGGCCAGCAAAACAGGTGACGATGCCGGTGACGGTACAACCACTGCCACCGTATTGGCCCAGTCCATCATCAACGTTGGCTTGAAAAACGTGACTGCCGGCGCCAACCCGATGGACCTGAAACGCGGTATCGACAAAGCTGTTGCCAAAGTGGTGGAAAGCATCAAAGCCCAATCGCAAAACATTGGCGACGACTTCAACAAAATTAAATCGGTAGCTAAAGTTTCGGCCAACGGCGACGAATCCATTGGCGCCCTGATTGCCGAAGCCATGCAAAAAGTTCACACCGACGGCGTTATCACCGTTGAAGAAGCAAAAGGAACTGAAACTTACGTTGACGTGGTGGAAGGTATGCAATTCGACCGTGGCTACATTTCTCCGTACTTCATCACCAACACCGAAAAAATGGCTGCTGAGCTGGATCATCCTTTCATCCTGATCCACGACAAAAAAATCAGCACCATGAAAGACCTGCTTCCGGTATTGGAACAAACTGCTCAAACCGGCCGTCCGTTGATGATTGTTGCCGAAGATGTTGACGGCGAAGCGCTGGCTACCCTGGTGGTTAACCGCCTGCGTGGTTCGTTGAAAGTTTGTGCTGTGAAAGCTCCGGGCTTTGGCGACCGTCGTAAAGAAATGTTGGAAGACCTGGCTGTGTTGACCGGTGGTACTGTTATCACCGAAGAAAAAGGCATGAAACTGGAAGATGCTTCACTGGACATGCTGGGTGTAGCTGAGAAAATTACCGTTGACAAAGAAAATACTACGGTTGTTGCCGGCGGCGGCGACCAGGAAGCTATCAATGCACGCGTGGCCATGATCAAACGTCAGATTGAAGCGACAACTTCGGACTACGATCGTGAAAAATTGCAGGAACGTTTGGCCAAACTGGCCGGTGGTGTTGCTGTATTGTACGTGGGCGCTGCTTCGGAAGTGGAAATGAAAGAGAAAAAAGACCGTGTTGACGACGCCCTGCACGCTACCCGCGCGGCTGTTGCCGAAGGTATCGTTCCCGGCGGCGGTGTTGCCTACATCCGCGCTATTGATTCGCTGGAAGGAATGACAGGTGATAACGAAGACGAAACAACCGGTATCGAAATCGTGAAACGCGCCATTGAAGAGCCGCTTCGCCAGATTATTACCAACGCCGGAAAAGAAGGCGCCGTGGTCGTGCAAAAAGTGAAAGAAGGTACCGGCGACTTCGGCTTCAACGCCCGCGTTGACGAATACCAAAACCTCCTGGAAACCGGTGTAATCGACCCGGCCAAAGTAACCCGCGTTGCCCTTGAAAATGCCGCTTCTATTGCCGGTATGTTCCTGACAACGGAGTGTGTTTTGGTTGAGGAAAAAGAAGAAAAAGGCGCTCCTGCGATGCCTCCAATGGGCGGCGGCATGGGCGGCATGATGTAATCGTCGGCCACAGCCTGAAGAAGTATTCTTCTAAAAAATTCTATACATTAAAAGCGGTGTAGCCTTGGGCTATGCCGCTTTTATTTTTAAATTCACCTCATTTACAGCCTATTAAAGGTCATCTTCACTATTTCAAACGAACTATATTCTCATAGATAATGTCTTATCAGACGGATTTTTCGCTTTCAATACGCATGTACCTCAAAAACTTTCAATGGCTGAGGCATTTCCAGTAGGGGCAGGATAAGTTAATAGGGGTTTTCCACGTGGCTATGGCATGTCGGTCACGACGTGTCGTGACCGTACCAGGCTTCCCCGTTTTAGGGCGTTTCAGATTTTATCCGGCGTGTAAGGCTACGGTATGCCGTTAGCGGACGGATGGTGATAACCTTAAAAGAGCAGTTTATTTCTGGCCGAACAGAAGGGTGTAATATACGCTGTAGGTGAAATCGAAATTGAAGCTGTTGGTGGCATTCCCATAGCCGGGCGTAAAATAAACCGGTGGCATTTCAAACTCCTTCTGGGCCAACATCACTTTTCCGCGGATAGACCAGCCCATAAAGAAATTCTCAAAAATTTCGCCCTTCATGCCCAACACAAATTCGAGCCAGTGCGAATGGTAGTTCTGCGATGGAAAAGATCCGGTGGTTTGTTCCCAATAGTTTTCAAAGGAATACGACGACACCCGCTGTTTGGCCAGGCTAAGACCATAACGAAGTCCCACGTACAGCATATCTTTATCCATTTTGTGCTCGGCCGGCAGAAAGTTGTAATCGCAGCCCAACCGGGTGTATGAACCCGAACCGCTGTACGAAACGTAATCGTGGTTCATGTCAAATTTTTCCCAGCCCGTTTCAACCACCGGGAAAAAATTAGGCAATAGTTCCACATCAGCACTGAACTCTGTACCGTAACGCTTGCCCTTGTTCCAAAAATCCTGAAACGGGCGGGTAACATCCATACCCAGGCGGATGCCTTGCATACGGACAAACTTATCGGTCCGTTTGGGCATTTTTTTCAGTTCCCTTTCTTGCCCGAAGCTATTCTGTACCAGCAGGCAGATTAGCAATATAAAGCCGAATATTTTCATGCCAGAATTGGTTTACGGTGCTGTCCACTACCATCAACGAGTCGATCCGGTTCCAGCTGTGCTTGATGCCGGTAATAAAATGTTCGGTAAAAAAGCCCGATTCCATCGATTCGTAACTCAGTTTGGTATCGTGGTAAATGGTCAGCGTGTCGGGGATGGAGTCAAAAAGGACAACGAACGAGGAGCTGTCGTACTTACTCAGCGGGAGTCTGAATTGTTTTGTTCGCAGCTGATAAATCCAGATGCTGTCACGATCAACGCCCTGAACCGAAATGGCCGGAGATCCGGTTTGTTTGCTGTCGGAATAAGCAACGGCAACCTCAACCAGCGATTGGGGCGGGGTTTCGAACACTTCCTTGCAGGCTGCAAAAGCCATCAGCAGCAGCAACATGATTTTGATCTGTTTCATAAGCTTGATCATCCAGATCACTAATTTACACATATTCACAAGGAATCAAACCCCCGCAAAAAACTTTCTGCGCTTTCAGGTAAGCTGTCGCCCCAGCGGTTCGGGGTGGATGGTGGCCACCATATCAAATTTCAGCAGGATCATTTTTTCGATTTGGGTACAGATGTGGTGTGCCTCGTGCAGGGGCATCTCGGGTGGCAATTTGATGTGGCAGCTCAGCTCGTTGTGGTGGCCATACTGGTGGAGGTGAAAGTGGTGGATATAAACTTCCCTGTTCAGCAATAGGGCCACTTCTTCTTTAATTGTCAGTACCAACTCGGGAGCCACCTCTTCGCCCAGCAGCGATTTGATTTCTTTCGACAGGATTTCGTAACTGGCATAGGCAATCATCAACGCTACGATAAAGGCCAGCACGGCATCGATCCACCAGAAATACCTGCCGATAAAAATACCGACTAAAATGATGATGGAGGAAAGCGAGTCGGTGCGGTGGTGCCAGCCGTCCGCTTTTAAGATAGATGAATTGGTTTTGCGAAAGCCCCAAAAGGCATATTGCGCCAAAGCTTCTTTCAGCACGATGGAAATGATGGTGACCACGATGGCCACGGTGCCAAAATTGCCCGGTTCGCGCAGTTGTAGTTTCTCCCAGGCGCTCAGCACAAAATCGAAAGCAACGATGGCCAGCAAAACGCCAATGATAATGGCGGCAATATGCTCGGCCCGACCATGACCAAATGGATGTTCCTCATCTGCCGGTTTGCCGGATATTTTGCCGCCAATCAATACGATCACCGAAGAAATGGAATCGGTAAGCGTGTGCCAGGCATCGGCTATCAGGGCAATGGAGCCGGAAACGATCCCGGCCCAATACTTCAACCCGAACAGCAGGGTATTCACTACAATGGAAACCCACCCTTCCTGAATGATGTATTTTTGGTTGTTTGGTTTCATGCGGAAGATTTTCGGGGTAAAAATATAAAAATCGGGAGATAATACAGAAAAGAAACAGGTTCGGTGTGCGATACAGCTATTTAATTACCCGATCAACTTCCGCTTTGTAATTCCGGCCGATTGGAATTTTGTGTTTCCCGATTTCAATCAGTCCGGGCAGCAAGGCGGTAATTTTTGACAGCGAAACCAAGTAGCCCCGGTGCACACGCAGGAACTGAGGACGGGGGAGTTGGTCTTCCAGGTGACTGATCCGTTCCTTTACCGTAAATTTGTCCTTTTCGGTATAAACATGCAGGTAATCGCCAAAACTTTCGGCAAAAAGAATGTCGGACAATAAAACCCTGTGCAGCTTTTTATCAACTTTCAAAAAGATGTGGTCCGGAATAGCCTGACTTGTTTCCGGTTGAATCATTCTCTGTGGTGAATCATTCATGCGCTGATAAAACCGGTTGATGGCTTTTGAAAAACGAACCAGCGAGATTGGTTTCAGCAGGTAATCCACAACATCCAGTTCAAAAGCTTCAATGGCATAGTCACGATAAGCCGTGGTGAAAATTACCTTTGGCTGCTGGTTCAGGTTTTTCAAAAACTCAACACCGGTGATTTGCGGCATTTGGATGTCCAAAAAAATCAGATCGATCTTTGTTTTTGACAACATTTCGATGGCCTCAATTGCATTGCTGCATTCACCCGCCAAGTCCAGATTTTTGAATTCCGAAAGGTGGTTTTTAATTACCCGGATGGCAATGGGTTCATCGTCAACAATCAGACAGTTATATTTTAATTCGTCCATTGATTTTCCTTGTTTTGGTTTGAACCCTTATCGAGGATTAACTGCAAATCTATTTCAAAGATATCCGGTTGGGAAATAACCTGCAACCGGTGTTCCGGGTATAACAGCTCCAACCTCTTTTTGACATTCTTCAACCCGATACCCTTGGTGTAATCCTCTTCATTTTGCGTATCCGGGTTGCAGCGGTTCACCATGTTCAGCCGGAAGCTGTTTCCATCAATCCAAATCCGGATGCGAACAAAAGGATTGCTGATCGATTTGCTAACACCGTGTTTAAAGGCGTTTTCAAAAAAGGCCAGTAGCAGCATAGGGGCTATTTCCAGTTGATCAACGCTTCCTTCTGTTTTAAAATCGACATGTAATTTCTCGCCATACCGAATGCGCTCTATTTCAATGTAATTTTTCAGGTGTTCCAGTTCACTTTTTAAACTCACTCGCGGTTTGTTGCATTTGTAAAGCATATAATCCATCAGGTCGGAAAGTTTCAGTACCAGTTCGGGCGCGAGGTCGGATTTCTCAAGTGTCAATCCGTACAAGTTGTTCAGGGTGTTGAATAGGAAATGCGGATGGACCTGTGCCCGCAGCAGCTTCAGTTCCGATTCCCGAAGTTTCAGTTCTGTTTCCATCTGATGTCTTTCCAGGCGGGTATTTTCCTGTTTCATTTCAAATGCCCGTTTGATTTGTTCAATGGCAATAAAACCAATAATAATAAAATACAAGCCAACCAGCAGAAAGACCACGTCGAACGAGGTTGGATCAAGCCTGGAAACCTGAAAATCGCTGACAATTATAAAAACAAACAGGCTGATCATCACTTCAGACCACAGCGTAAAAACCAACGTGTAAAAAAGAAACAGCAAAAAACGCCAGTAATCCGCTTTATAAAGGTAGCGGGGGATCAGAAAATAGTTCAGAAAATAACTGGTGAAAATTGCCAGCGGAAAAAGCATGGACGCAAATATGATAGTGGTTTGATAATCGCGGTTGGCTCGTCCGAAAAAAAGAATAAAGAATAAGTAGGCAGCCAGCCAAAAGGCAAAGTGCTGACCGGCTTTCATTAAGTTTCTGCCAGAAGAGATCCCCTGATGTGCCATTCGGACTGAATTCATCTTGGTCAAGCTGTTAGACAGTTCAAATTACTGAAATTATCGTTTGACAGTGAAATTTTATCGATGAATTACATCAAAACGGGCAGTTTCTCCAATAAAGCCATTGGAAGCATGACCCATATCGAAATTGGTTGTATCCGATTAGATATAAACAGTTTATCGACAAAAACTGCAAAAAAGACATGCTTGCCGTAACCTTGTTAAAGATTTTTAAACTTAAATTTATACGCGATGAAACTGATTGATTTATTTTATGAAGGCGGACCATTGTTTATGTCGATTATCACCATATGGGGAATTGGCATGCTGGTCTTTTCGGTACAGAAAATAATCCTTTTTTTTGTGCAGCAAAAGTTCACCCAAAACGGCCTTGGTTTGATTTTGCTTTTTGGAAGTCTGGCCATTGTCACCGGGTTTCTCGGGCAGGCAATTGGCATGCTGGCAGCCTTTGATGCCATCGAAGCAGCCGGGGATATTTCACCTGCTTTAATTGCCGGAGGGCTGAAAGTGAGTATGATCACTCCCCTTTACGGGACTGTAATCTTTATTTTTTCACTGATTGTCTGGGGCGTATTGCGCGAAATATTGGTCCGTAAAACGGAAGCATAGATTTAATATTGGACAGGTCCCCTGAATTCTTTCCAGGGCCTGTCTTTTATCCGGAGCAGAAGGCGGAATAAATCCGGGTTGACGTGACTCATGCGCTCGCCGTCATTTCTAAGTTTCGTTACGAATTGACTTCCCGGTACCAATCCACAAAATTCTTCACGCCTTCGTCAAACGAATAGTTGGGTTGATAACCGAATAGCGCTTTTGCCTTTTCGATGTTGGCAAAAGTGATGTCCACATCGCCGGGCTGCATGGGCAGTTGTTTGATGTTTGCCTTCTTGCCGGTCGCTGCTTCGATGGCGCCAATCATATCAGTGAGTTTTACCGGTTGGTTGTTGCCCAGGTTCACGGTTTCGTACACCTTTTCGTTTTCGAAAAGATAGTTAACGGCGCGGTAGATGCCGTCAACCGTATCTTCGTAATACGTGTAATCGCGCGAAGTACTGCCGTCGCCAAACATGGGGATTTCGGCGCCGGTCATGATCAGCCTGGTGAATTTGTGAATGGCCAGGTCGGGGCGCTGGCGGGGGCCGAAAACCGTAAAGAAACGCATGTTGATGATGTCCAGCCCATGCAAGGCATGGTAGGTATAATTGATCAGTTCGCAGGCTTTTTTGGTGAAGGCATACGGCGAAATCGGGTTGCTCACATCTTGTTCTTCGTGGAAGGGCGTTTCTTTGGTGTTTCCGTAAACCGACGACGAGGATGCAAAAGCCATCTTCCGGATGCCTTTCTCTTTCATCACATCCAGGATATTTTGCGTGGCCACAATGTTGGCGCGGATGTATCCCTGCGGATCTTCGATCGAGGGGCGAACACCGGCTTTCCCGGCCAAATGAATGATGGCATCAATGGTCTTGTTTTCCAGGCTTTTCTGCAACAGGGCAAAATCGGCCAGGTCCAGTTCCATAAATTCGAACCCGGGGTTTGACTTGAAACCTGACAAGTTCCGTTCTTTCACCGACCGGTCGTAAAACGGATCGAAGTTGTCGATCCCGATAACAGCATGGCCTTCTGCCAGCAGCTTTTCGCACAAGTGAGAACCAATAAAACCGGCGCAACCGGTAACAATGATGTTTGCCATAGTGTTTTATTTGATTTTGCCCGAAACAAAGGCAATCAGTTTATCGAGTGCAGGAATTTCCAGTCGGCTGAAAAGGCTTTTCTGGTTGTAGTGCAGCAAAATATTCCGAAGATAAATGAACATGCCGAAACTATGTGCGGCAAGCAACACCAAATCGAAACGCAGCAGCCCGTAAAGGAAGATCATGGCCGAGCCGCAAATGCTGATCACCCAGAAGCCAACCGGCAACACCGATTCTTTTTTGTTTTCGGAATATACCCACTGGTAGAAAAAACGCGAGATAAAAATCAGCTGGGCAGCGATGCCCCAAATCAGCAAGGGCAGCGGGTTATCTTCATTTTTAAAGAAGGTGTCCATCGAATAAGAAGTGCCGAAGAAAAGGTACCCGAGAATGGCCACCGGCGCCAACAGGATGATGCCCCGCGTCAGCACGGACATGGGTTTCCAGTCATCTTTCAGCTGAATATTGCGGATGTATATAAAATACACCAGAATTTGCCCGATCAGGATAGCAGCGTCATCGCGCAAAATACCGTACACCAGCATGAGCACCGAAGCCAGCAAGCTGATCTTCCAAAACAAGGTGGGCGACAATACTTTCCCTTCGTGTTCCGATTTGAACCACTGCACGATGGTTCGTGCGAAAAATAGGATCTGAGCGATAAAACCGATTGTATAAACGAGATAATGTTCCATGAAAAATTGTTTTCGGCACCGCAAAGATAATGCAAATCTTGTGGCAGGACCGTAAAATCAGGATCAAATCCCCTACAGTTAGCGAATTATTAAAGTTTTTTAACGGCCGGGCGGGCCTGCAAATGTTCCCAAAAATTGAATATCTTTGCGGCAATCCGAAAGCGGAGTAATTGACTTATAGTATATTGAAGACCGATCAGATGAACAGAATACGCAACTTTTGCATCATTGCACATATCGACCACGGGAAGAGTACCTTAGCCGACCGGTTGCTGGAAATCACCAAAACGGTGAGCGAGCGCGACATGCACGAGCAAGTACTCGACAGCATGGACCTGGAAAAGGAACGTGGCATTACCATCAAGAGCCACGCCATCCAGATGGACTACGAGCAGGACGGCCAAAAATATGTGCTCAACCTGATTGATACGCCGGGACACGTGGACTTCTCGTACGAAGTATCACGCTCCATAGCAGCCTGCGAAGGCGCTTTGCTGATTATCGATTCAACGCAGGGGATTCAGGCCCAAACCATTTCCAACTTGTACCTGGCCTTGGAACACGACCTGGAAATTATCCCAATCCTCAATAAAATGGATCTGCCCAATGCCATGCCCGAAGTGGTGGAAGACCAGATTATCGACCTGATTGGCTGCAAACGCTCCGACATCATCCGGGCCAGCGGCAAAACGGGCGAAGGTGTGGAAGAAATTCTGCGCCGCATCGTGGAAGTGATCCCCGCGCCAAAGGGCAACCCCGAAGCGCCGCTGCAAGCCTTGATTTTCGACTCGGTTTTCAACTCATTCCGCGGAGTGATTGCCTATTTCAAGATCGTGAACGGCACCATCCGCAAAGGCGATTTGGTTAAGTTTGTCAACACCAGGAAAGAATACAATGCCGATGAGATTGGCGTGTTGCGCCTGGGCTTGGAACCACGCGCCAGCCTGAGCGCCGGCGATGTGGGCTACATCATTTCCGGCATCAAAATGGCCAAGGAAGTGAAAGTGGGCGACACCATCACCCACAAAATCAAGCCCTGTGACAAAGCTATCGAAGGCTTTGAAGAAGTGAAACCCATGGTATTTGCCGGGGTTTACCCTATTGATGCCGAGGATTACGAAGACCTGCGGGCTGCGATGGAAAAACTCCAGCTCAACGATGCCTCGCTCACTTACGAGCCGGAATCGTCGGCAGCACTTGGCTTTGGTTTCCGATGCGGTTTCCTGGGCATGTTGCACATGGAAATTATCCAGGAACGGCTCGACCGCGAGTTCGACATGAACGTGATCACCACTGTACCCAACGTTTCGTACCTGGTAAAGACCACCGACGGCGAAACCATTCAGGTGTACAACCCCAGCGGGATGCCTGCAACCACCAAAATCGAAGAAATTGAAGAGCCGTTCATCCGGGCACAAATCATTACCAAATCCGACTACATTGGTCAGGTGATGACGCTTTGCCTCGACAAACGCGGCGTGCTGAAAAAGCAGGACTACCTGACAGCCGAACGGGCAGAACTGACCTTCGACATGCCTCTTGGCGAAATTGTTTTCGACTTTTACGACAAGCTGAAATCGATCTCGAAGGGCTATGCATCGTTCGACTATCATATGATTGGCTACCAACCTGCCAAATTGGTGCGTTTGGATATATTGCTGAACGGCGAAATGGTGGATGCCCTGTCGTCGCTCATCCACTTCGACAATGCCTACAACCTGGGCAGGCGCATGTGCGAGAAGTTAAAAGAGCTAATCCCGCGCCAGCAATTCGACATTGCCATACAGGCTGCCATCGGTGCCAAGATTATTTCCCGCGAAACCATCAAGGCCGTGCGTAAAGATGTGACTGCCAAATGTTACGGTGGCGACATCTCCCGGAAACGCAAACTGCTCGAAAAGCAGAAAAAAGGAAAAAAACGCATGAAACAGGTGGGCAACGTGGAAGTTCCGCAAAAGGCCTTCCTGGCGGTACTGAAACTTGATTAACCGGTACGAACCGTAATACTATTCCCAAATCCGGCGTCTTACAGGGCCGGATTTGTTGTTTTAAACAGTCCCGTCCCTGCAATTTTTCAGGAAGTTTTTTTTCGGCTTGTGCACGATGTAAAAAAATTTCTTCCGAAATTGTGTAAACTTAACCGGTGGTTTTCTTGACCGAATTTTCCGGGAAACTTAAAAACCACCCAACCCGAAAAAACGGCACCATGGAATTCAACCTGTTAAAAGATATTGCCACCATTTTTGCGCTTTCGACCTTTGTAAACTTCCTGTTTACCAAGATAAAGATACCCACCATCATTGGCTATTTGTTAACCGGCGTGGTCACCGGCCCCTATTTTCTGGGACTGATCAGTTCGCCCCACCAGATTGAGCTGATGGCCGAAATTGGCGTGGTATTGCTGATGTTTACCATTGGGTTGGAATTCTCGGTGCAGCACCTGTTTAAAATCCGGAAGATTGTCTTTGTTGGAGGATTTATGCAGCTGATCCTCACCACAGGCATAACCATGCTGATTGCCCGCCTGTACGATTTGAGTTGGAACGGCGCTCTGTTTGTCGGGTTCCTGACGGCCCTGAGCAGTACAGCCGTGGTACTGAAACTGATGCAGGAACGGTCGGAAATCACTTCCAACTTCGGACGTACCGTAGTCGGCATCCTGATCTTTCAAGACATTATCGTAATTCCTTTATTACTATTTACGCCTATGCTGGCCGGGCAGTCCGGAGGAGAAGGCAACGAATTGCTTTTACTGACCGGCAAAACCGTAATATTATTAGGCCTTGTTTATATCGGCAATCGCTGGTTAATGCCCAAAATCCTGCAATGGATTGCTTATACCAAAAACCAGGAATTGTTTATGATGAGCATTTTCGTGATCTGCCTGTCGGTGGCCCTGCTTACTTCCGAGATGGGCATCTCGCTGGCCTTTGGCGCGTTCCTGGCCGGACTGATGATCTCCGAATCGGAATACAGCCACAACGCTTTCGGCCAGCTCATTCCGTTCAAGGATACGTTTACCAGTTTTTTCTTTGTGAGTATCGGCATGTTGCTCGATCTGGGTTTTGTGGCCAACCACCCGATTTTGGTTTTTTCCACCGTGCTGCTGGTCCTGTTTGTAAAAATGTTGATTGCCGGTGGAACAGCCTTTGTGCTGGGGCACACCTTTCGCGGCACCATCATGGTGGGTTTTGCCCTCTGTCAGGTGGGTGAATTCTCCTTTATCGTGGCCCAATCGGGTATGAAATATGAGATCATTCCACCCTATTATTACCAATTGTTCCTGGCCGTGGCTGTCATCAGCATGTCGGTCACCCCGCTGCTGATTATGTCGTCGCGAACGGTGGCCAACGCCTTGCTAAAGCTCCCCCTGCCACCGGCGCTGGTCAACGGCTTGTTTCCCCTGCCCCAGATCGAAATTCCGGAGTATAAAAACCACGTGGTATTTATCGGGAAAGATTCGCGCTCGCTCAACCTGTCGGTCATGGCCAAGTACCTGAAACTGCCTTACATTTCGATCATTTTCGACCCGGCCACGGTGAAAAAAATGCAGGAACGGGGCGAGACTGTGATCTACGGCGATGCCACCAACGATCCCATTCTGGAAAAAGCCCACATCGATCAGGCCGATATTGCGGTCATCTCGGTTGGAAATTTGATAACGGCCATGTCGATCACCGAACGGATTCGCAACCTGAACCCGCACATTTTTATCATCGTACGCACCAAGTACGTATTTGATGTGGAAGAACTCTACCGAATTGGCGCCAACCAGGTCATTCCCGAAGAATTTGAAACAGCTATCGACTTGTTTGAACGCGTACTGCAGAAACGGCTGGTGCCTCAGCGCGAGATCAACCTGGTGATTGCCAAAATCCGTAACGACCATTACGGCATCTTCCGGGGAGGGACCGCCGATTCGAGCCAGATATTTAAAGAACTGCCCAACGTGGAGATCTCGGCCACAAAAATACAGGACGGATCATTTGTCATTGGTAAAACCCTGAAAGAAATCAAGTTCCGCAGAACCTTCGGCGTTACGCTGGTGGCTATTTTACGGAACGAAAAGCTGATTGAGCATCCCGAAGCTTCCATCCGCCTGGATGCCGGCGACATGGTTTACATCATGGGACGCCCCGAGCAGATTGCCCATGCGCTGGAATTGTTCGGGTTGAGCGAAGAACCGGTGGTCGCAATCTGATAGTTTACTTGCAGAAAAACAAAAAGAGGCTTTCTGTTCGAATAGCCTCTTTGCAGTAAGTGTCTTTACTTTTGTTAATTCATCTTCAGTGCCGGTTGAAACAGGCCGGCCACATCTTCCCAGGCCACGAGTTTAAAGTTTTGCGGCTCATCTTTCCCCGTTTCATTTTTGTTGAAACCGTCCTGCACCACCAATAAGCCATGCCGGAAGTCGTCGTTCAGCGGAAAGCTGCAAATTTCCAGTCCGTCGGTTTCCTCAGCGCCATCCACTGCCCCATCGGTAATACGGAGACTGCCCAAATAATCGTGCGGTGACTGGCGGTTGAAAACCGCATACGAATAGTTCCCCTGGCTGGATGCCACCAGATAACCTTCGCCACCTGGCAGGTGATAAATAGCCAAACCTTCCAAATCGTAACGGATGTTTTCATTCTCTTCCTCGGTGGACATCGCCAGTTTTGTGCCATCTGTGCTACCATCCGGTTCCGCATCAAACTTCCAGATCCCTGCCACCTCTTCGCCAACAAACAAGGTTTGGTTTTCGTCGTCGGCCACCATGCCTTCCACCTGAGTGCCCAGTAAAAAGATACGCACCCGGCTACCTTCAATTTTTCCGTCAACGGCCAGCAATTCCCACTGTTCCACTTCGCCGGCCTTGCTGTTCACAAAAGCGAAGTACTTGCCGGTTACGGGGCTTTGATACAGGCAAAAACCATACACTTCGTCCTGCATGGCCGATTGCATCAAGGCGCCGGCAATATTTTCCAGCGATCCGTCGGCGTTGATTTTATATACCGAAATACTTTGATTAGAGCGGTTGCTGGCGCAAACGAGATCGACGGTATCATTACCAAGCACAAAACCGTAACGCAGATCCACATTGTTCATATTTCCGTCGGGATAGTAAAAAAGTTGTTCACCTTCCAGGTTGTAAACAGCCAGCCCGCCTTTTTTGTCGGTACCGATAATTTTACTTTCAGCCGGGTCCTGCCAGTTCACCCAGATGGCCGGGTCATCGGCGGCATCTTCATCATTGGTCTGCGGCATCGGGGGAGTTTCGTACCGGGCAATAGTGAAGAGTGTAATTTTCTCCGATGCCTTTTTTGAGCCTTCGCTCCCGCGTTGGCAAGCGGCATAGCCAATCATGGTGAATAAAAAGATGGCTATGTATAAATCTCGCTTTTTCATGCTAATAAATTTTACAGGATTATCCTTCGGATTCCTAATTAAATCCGAAGATACTATTAATTGAAAGAATCCCTGCTCGGAGGCAGGGATTCATCGGATGGCTACAGATCAAACTTCAGCCCGAAATTTATTTTGGCATTATAATATTCGGCTTGCATGGTGTATTTTGATTCCCCCTGATAATAACGCAACGGGGTGTTCAGCAAATTGTTGACTTCGGCAAACACGCGAAGTTTTTTACTGAAGGCATAACTTGTGTTAAAGTCCATGTAGGTAACCTTGTCGTAATAACGATCTTCGAACGCCTCACCACCCACTTCATCAATAAAATCGCTGGCATAATTGAACGAAAGCCGGGCGGAAAGCTTTTTGCCTTCGTAATACAAGGAGGCATTAAAATTGTTTTCAGGGGTTCCCGGCAGTGACAATTCTTCGTTTTCGCGGTCTTCAATTTTAAAGTCGCTCACTTCGGATTTAGTGTAAGTATAGTTGGCGTAGATGCCAAACTGACGCAGGAAGCCGGGCAAAAAATCGAGCTGACGCTGAAAAGCGAATTCAAGTCCGAACAAAGTTGCATTTCCGGCATTGATAGGTTGTGAGAATTCGTCCCAGGTATTGTTCATAAACGAGTAGTCGTCTTTGACTTCTTCCACAATAAAATCGTTGATATCCTTATAGAAAACACCTGTCGAAATCAACCCCACCGATTTGAAATAATGCTCCAGCATCAGATCGAGATTCATCGAGCTTGTTGGTTCAAGGTTGGGATTTCCAATGGTAATTTCGTTGTCTTCGCGATTGGTTTCCACGTGGGGAACCAGATCGTAATAGCGCGGGCGCGCAATGGTGTTGGTCCAACCGGCTTTGAGTTGGGTATTGTTACTGAGGGCATATTTCAAGAGCAAAGAGGGAAGCACATTGGTATAGCTGCTTTCCTGCGCTTGGGTTTTATTCAGGCTTTCGAAGTCTCCGTCTTCGTCCAGCACAATTTCGTAACCGGAATATTCCAGGTTGGTATTTTCGACACGCAAACCTGCAACGATATCCAACTTGCCGATTTTTTGGTCGAAACGAGCATAACCGGCCAAAACATCTTCCTGTGCATCGAAGTTACCGGCCAGTTCTTCCGGGTCCTGTTCTTTCTCAAATTTCGCGGCATCTTCCAGGTCGAGGTTACCCAGGAATTCTTTTTGGATAAAAGTTCCTGCTACATAGTCGCCAGCCAGGAAATTATCCTTGGTTTGAACGCTGGTTTGACCGAAAGCCTGGCTGTTAAAGGCATCTTCATCTTCGGGCGAATATTCGTAGAAATCGTTTTCGCGGTTTTTAGTTTTACTTCTGTATTTGCCCCCGAACCGAAAAACACTGTTAGTACCTTGTTGCGACAAAGGCAGTTTGAAGTCAACACCAAAAACCTTGTCAATATCCTCGGTGTACTGGTATTGTTCGGTCAGCTCGTCAAACTCCCAGTTACTGTTGAAATCAACTGCATTGGGTTCAGCCACGATAACGTTCGGTTTTTCCGTATCACTCAGGTCTTGGTTAATGGTAATATCCTCGTACACATATTGCAGGTAACGTTCGTTTGGCCGCTCTTCGCTGGCTTTGGCGTAAGAACCTTTCCATTTGATCCCCAACATACCCAGTTGGTGCTCACCTTTCAGCGATACATGCAGTGTGCGTTGGTCTTCCAAGCGAGCATCTTTATCTTTTCCGGCTTTTAACTGCCGTTCAACGGTCGATTCTCCCGGTTCGTCCAAATCGGCATAAACCGTCCGGTAGCGGTTCTCCCAGTCGTTCCGGTGGTTATACATCACTTTTGCATCAATTTTATGGGAAGGGTTGAAGGCATAGTCAAAAGCTGCCGAGTAACTTTGGCGCAGGCGTTGCACATGATACGTACGAACCTGAAATTCTTTCATGATCATACCGTTGTCACTTTCATCCCATTCGGCCTCAATATTATCCGACCCCAATTGATGGTTCTGGTACGATCCGGCAAGGGTCATGCCCAGCTTATTATTCAGAAAACGGTCGGCATACAGGAGTGATATATTCTCCGTTGGTTTTTCACTCAACAGATTATAGGTAGTTCCGACAGTTCCCGACAAGCGTTGTTTGTAGGGGTTCGATCTGGTAACCAGGTTTACCGATCCCCCGATGGCATCGGCATCCATGTCGGCGGTAACCACTTTATTTACTTCCATGCTTTGAATCATATCGGCCGGCACCAGATCGAGCTGTACAGCTCTGATCTCTGCCTCGGCCGAAGGGATACGGTCGCCATCGATGGTTACTGAGTTGTATTCAGGCGAAGTGCCTCGGATGTGGCCGAAACGGGCCTCACCCTGGTCGTATTGCACATTGATGCCGGGAATCCGTTTCAGGGCATCACCAATATTGGCATCGGGGAAGCGCCCGACCTGGTCCGAGGAGATGATGTTGGTGATATTTACGCTGCTTTTCTGCTGGTTCAAAGCTTTCGATTGTCCTTGCAAAGCGCCGTTGACAACCACTTCATTCAATTCAACACCCGCTTCGAGACGAAAATCGGCGGTAGTGGTTTCGCCGGCTGCTACCCGAACCAGCTGCGATTGTGCTTTAAAACCGATATAGGTAACCATAACCTCATATTGCCCCGGTTCGATTTTAACCAGCCGGTAGTATCCGTTCTCATCGGACACAGTTGCTTCGCTCAAACTTTTAATCAAAATGGTTGCTCCGGGAAGCGGCAGGTTCTGCTCATCTATTATTCGCCCAGCGATGATGCCTTTGTTACTTTTTGAATCGTCTTCGGGATCCACATTTGCAAATAAAGATGAATGAAAAATGACAATACTTAAGATAGTCAATAAAAAATTCGTTGCTTTCATTTTTAGAGATTTGGTTCTGATTTTTGATTAGGCAAATGTAGAACCAGCACTCCACGATTATATTAAACGGCTATTATCGAATAGTTAATCCATCAAGAGAAAAAGAATCACACAACAAACAGAAATACTGACAATTACGAATAAAAGAATAGATTAACCCAATATGATCTTGCGGGAGTGAAATATTATCACATCGTTAATGCGATGCAACTAAGCGCTATCTGTCAACTCGTTAGAAAGTTATGCGATCTGAGATTTGTGATCAACTGAACCTTAATTTTTTGTTTCAGAATGATTACACCATGCTTTTATTGAATTCAGGCCTGCCAAAAAAGAAGTGATAAAAGTAATAAAAGCAGAAGTTTAACTAAACTCCTGCTTTTATTACTTTCTCTTTAACCAATTGGATTGAGTCTGGCGGTGCAGCTTTCGTTTCCGAACTCATGCATGGGGTGGCCAGCTCTACGGGACTTGCTTGTGTCTTTTCGGTTTTTCGGTTGAAGGCCGCAAAAACAACCAGACAAATCAGTAAGCCCAACATGTAATAATCCCTTTTCTTCATCTCAGTCTTCAACTTTTGGGTTCTAACTTCATCTGCTTATTAAAAAGCGGGGCAAAAGTAAAAAATACCTTTAAACGAAATTCTCACGAATCACCATTGTTCGATTTCTTAATACTTTGGTAATATTATACCGGCAGCCTTTATTGAATTGTTTTTCCTTGCTATTTTGCGAACAAATCCGGAAAACAAATGGGCCGCAATCATTTTTTTCAGTTTAAACAGTTCTGCATTGTACAGGAAAAAGCTGCCATGAAGGTAGGCATCGACGGAGTATTGCTGGGTGCCTGGGCCCGGCTGGAAACGGCCTCGCGGGTGCTCGACATTGGCACGGGCACTGGCTTGCTGACGCTGATGGCAGCCCAGCGATCGGCAGCCCAGGTTGATGCGGTAGAGCTGGAAAGCGAAGCCGCCGAAGATGCCCGGCACAACTTTGAGGCCTCACCCTGGAAAAACAGGCTCAGTCTATTTGTTGACGCCTTCCAGAAGTTTGAATCAGAATACAAGTACGACCACATCCTGTCGAACCCCCCATTTTTCGACAACTCGCCCAAATCGGCCGACCACAAACGAGCCAGGGCGAGGCACTCGGATAGTTTAAGTCTGGAAGAATTGCTCGGCAAATCAACAGGTTTATTGACCGAACAAGGCCGGATCAGCTTAATCCTGCCTGCGGAAAAAGAAGAGAAGCTGAGGTCGGTGGCACGCCAAAACAGCTTGTTTGTGAACCGCCTTAGCCGGGTGTCGCCCGACGAAACGCGCCCTCCACACCGGATCCTTGCCGAATTGTCCTTCTCCCCCATGCTGGAAGAAAGCCCGGAAATATTCATCCGCGAACCGGCATCCGGCAACTACACGGTCCAATATCGTGAGCTGACCAAAGATTTTTACCTGGCCTTTTGAGCTTAAATGAGCAACAGAAACGGGGCAATGGTTTTTTCCATCCGCATGGCAAACTTAGCGATGGCTTCGTGATCCACTTTATTCACCGAACGATCGACTTTGGCCACTTTCTTTACTACCAGTTTCTCGAAAAAGCGCATCTTTTCGAAATTGAATTCACCCCCAAATAAGGCTTCGGCTTTGGCGATTTCGTGCAGCCTTTCGGGGAAAGCATTTTTTAACTGCTGCCGGGCCTCTTCACCTTCGTGCATGCAACAAATAAACAAACCGATTTCTTTTCGGCTGAGTACGTCCAAATGGCTTTCGCAAAAGTCGCGTACCCTCCGTTGGATTTGCCCGGCATGGATCGATCCGCCGATAATAACCCGGTCAGCCCGGGAAAAGTCAGGTTTTTTATCTTGTTTCAAATTGTGAACGGAGACCTCGCCTGAGAGCTTGGCGGCCAATTCGTTGACCGCATTTTCCGTGCAGCCATGGGTTGACATAAAAATAACGGACGTCTTCATTGGATGGATATTTTCGATCAAAATTAACAGATCGCTTCCAAACAAACCGTCCGGTTATCGGTTAAGGATGGAAATCAATCGGCCAATAATGGCATTAACAGATATTTATATCTTATTATTGAAAAATCATTATCTTTGCAACCCAAAATTATAAGCCATGTCAATAGAATTACAACAGGAAATAAAAATTGATGAAAGCTTTTACAAAGTAAAAGAGATCAGGCAACTGACCGACGAAACATTCTCGCTGCGCCTGCCCAAAAGCCGTTTTAACTACCGGGCCGGGCAGCACATCTCGCTGGGCATCCGCGGCGATTATCAGAGTCGCGAATATTCGATCTACAGCGGGGAGAACGACGATCATCTGGAGGTGTTGGTCAAGGAAGTAAAAGAAGGCTATTTCACCCCGAAACTGAGCAAGCTGAAACCCGGCGACCTGGTTGAGGTGAGCGGGCCTTTCGGCAAGTTTCGCATCGACGAGAAAAAAATTGCCGACCATAAATTTGTCTTCATTGCCAGCGGCACGGGCATTGCTCCCTTCCGCAGCATGATACGCACTTTTCCACAGCTGGATTACCAGCTCATCCACGGGGTGCGGTACGGAAACGAAGCTTACGACCGTCACGAATATGCTCCCGAGCGCCACATTCTGTGCACCTCGGGCGATAAAACCGGAAAAGTGCACGGCAGGTTGACGAGCTATCTGAAGAAGGTCAGCTTTGATAAAAACACGCAATTTTACCTCTGCGGAAACAGCAACATGATTTTCGACGCCCTCGAAATCCTGAAAGACAAAGGTTTTGAGCGCGACCAGATCCACTGCGAGGTTTATTTTTAGTTGGGAGTAGCGCGCACAATATGAAGTACCACTTAATCACCTTGGGCTGCCAAATGAACCTGTCGGACAGCGAGCGGGTTGCCGCCGTGTTGGAGCAGATGGGCTATGTGCGCACGGAAAACGAAGAGGAGGCAAGCCTGCTGGGCATGCTGGCTTGCTCGGTGCGCCAAAAACCCATCGACAAGGTATATAACAAAATAGCCCAATGGAACCGTGCGAAAGATAAACGCAACCTCATCACGTTCCTTTCGGGCTGCGTACTTGCGGCCGACCGGGAAAAACTATTGAAACAGTTCGACCTGATTTTTCAGATGAGCGAACTGGCCCAACTCCCTGAGATGATTCGCAATTACGGGGTGGTGAATGCGGCCTCGCTTCAGGCACCCAAACCAGTGATGCCTAAAAACGAACACATTGTTGACTTGTGGCACATCCAGCCGAAGTACCAGTCCACCTACGAGGCATTTGTGCCCATCCAGAACGGTTGCGACAAGTTTTGCACCTTCTGCGCCGTGCCCTATACCCGTGGCCGCGAGGTTTCACGCCCTTCCGAAGACATCATCAACGAAGTGCGCCACCTGGTCAACCAAGGCTACAAATCCATCACCCTGCTGGGGCAAAATGTGAACTCGTATGGGCTGGACAAAAATGGCAATGAAATCACCTTTGCCGAATTGTTGCGTCGGATTGGCGAATACGGAAAAGCTTCAGAAGAAGAGTTTTGGGTGTATTTCACCTCGCCCCACCCGCAGGATATGACTCGCGAAGTGATTGAAGTGATCGCTGAATACCCCTGTCTGGCCAAACAAATCCACCTGCCCATGCAGAGCGGCGACGAAAAAGTGCTGATCAAGATGAACCGTCGCCACTCAATGGACAAGTACCGGCGCATTGTTGCCGACATCCGCGAGTTGATTCCTCAGGCCACCCTGTTTACCGACATTATTGTCGGGTTTACAGGCGAAGGCGAATCGGAATTTGAAAATACGGTCGCCGCGTTTCACGAGTTCAATTTCAACATGGCCTACATTGCCATGTACTCGCCCAGGCCGGGAGCTGCCAGTTACCGCTGGCAGGACGAGGTTCCGCAAGACGTGAAGAAGGAACGTTTGCACAAACTTTCGGAAGTATTGAAAATTTACACCCGCAAGTATCACGAAAACCTGGTGGGAAAAACCGTCCGCTTGCTGGTAAACGGCACCGACCGCAAAACCGGCCACTCAACCGGGCTCACCGAAGGAAAAATAACCGTCCGCCTGGACCAGAAAGCCCCCGAACTGATGGGAAAGATCGTGGACGTAATAATTACCTCTGCAGCTGACTTCTCCATGAGCGGCGAATTGGTACTTCAGGAAGAAACAGTAAACAGCTAATGAATTCAACAAAAAAACGCATCGCTTTTAAGACCTTGGGCTGCCGCCTTAACCAATACGAAACCGATGCACTCGTCTCTGATTTCGACAAGGCCGGTTACGAGATTGTCGATTTTAAGGAACAGGCCGATGTGGTGGTGGTAAATACCTGCACGGTGACCAACCAGAGCGACCAGAAATCGCGCAACATGATCAGCCAGGCAGCCCGGAACAACCGGGGATCGGTGGTGGTGGTAACCGGCTGCATGGCCAACAACTACAAAGAAACGCTGGAAAGTGAAAACAAGATCACCTACGTGGTTGAAAACAACCGGAAAGGATCGATCCTGAATTTGGTGGATGCCCATTTTGGCGGCGAACTGCTTCATCCCGAAAAGCTGGAGGCCGACGTTTTCCAGTTCAACACGGTGGATAAAAGCTTGCATACCCGCAGCGCCATTAAAATACAGGATGGTTGCGATAACTTCTGCACCTTCTGCATCATCCCCACCGTGCGCGGACGCGCGGTGAGCCGCCCCTTGCCGCAAATCATCGAGAATGTGAAAGACACGCTGGCCAACGGCTTTAAAGAACTGGTGATCACCGGGGTGAATATTGGCCGTTACGAATGGGAAGACAAGCGCTTTGAAGACGTGCTGGAAGCTATCCTGAATGTGCCGGGCGATTTCCGCGTGCGCATTTCCTCGCTCGAACCCGATGGCTTTGGCGACCGTCTGGTGGATTTGTTCGACCACCCCAAACTAACGCCGCACCTGCACCTGTGCCTGCAAAGCGGCTCCGACAAGGTGCTGCTGCGCATGCGCCGCATGTACGACTATAACCGTTTCAAAAGCCTGGTAGAACGTTTCCGGGGCAAATACCCCGACTTCAATTTCACCACCGACCTGATTGTAGGATTCCCTGATGAAAGTGAGGAAGACTTCCAGGAAAGCCTGGAAGCTGTTACCGCGTTTGGATTTGGGCATGTACACACCTTTAAATATTCGGTGCGCAAAGGAACCCGCGCCGAACGCATGGAAAACCACATCCCTGAAAAAATGAAAAACGAACGCTCGGCACGGATCCGGCAAATAGCTGAAGAGAACCGGGAAAAGTACCTTTCTTCCTTCATTGGTCAAGAACAAACCGTTTTGATTGAAGCCATCGATGCACGAGGCTATGCCTCCGGATACGGACAGCATTATGTGCCGGTCAGGTTCAAAGGAAAGGGGCTGCAAAAGAACACATTCCAAATAGTCCGCATCACCAGGCTCGAGGGGAAAGGAGAACAGATGCGACTCGTCGGGGAGCTGTAAACCCGGAAAAACAAAAGCGCTCAGATCAATGATCCAAGCGCTTTTTTTTGTTGACCCGCCAGGGCTCGAACCTGGACTCTTCTGAACCAAAATCAGACGTGTTGCCAATTACACCACGGGTCAATCATTCATGTCTTTTCTTTAAAGACAGCGGCAAAAGTATAAAATTTTTCAATTCCCAAAACCATTTTCTTAATTTTTTTTGACCTCCCGCCACCCATATTTAATCTCTAAACTGAATATCAAAAGGATAGATCTTCAAAAAAAAATCAGTTCGCTTTCCTTCAGTTTAAAAACCTACCGGCATAGTTTCGCCAACAAGCGTCTGCCACGCGATTTCAGGCCTGCCGTAGGATGTAACGTCAGTTCATATTCAATAATTTGTACTAATTCAGGCTTTAGTCCCGTTTCAACTTCGGCAATATGATAGAGGATTTGCATGGCATGTACCCGCACGGCAACCGGATAAGAAGGCTTGGTGAAAACATCCAGACAAAAGTTGAAAAGAAAATCTATCGAATCCTCCGAAATGGGATACTGGCTGATGATCTTCAAATAATGGCGGAGTTTGCTGGTATTGGAAACAGCAGGCAACGCTTCCACCAATTGCGGAACATACGGACGGACCAATCCGGGGTTCTGTTCCGATAACTGGTCGAGCAGGTACGCCGCCCGCCAATACACCGGGTTCGAATCATCAAACGCCACCCGGAGCAACAACTGAAGTTGATCAGGATGATGAATAAAATGTTGCTTGCAAAGATCCAGGTTTTCCCAACGCCGAATTACGTCTATGATATCTTCGGTTTCCATATCAGGCTAATTGAATTCAAAAGTATAATTTTAGCCCAACATTAGGAAAAACCGTTTATGATCGAAGTTTGTTGTGCCATCATTTTTTCGGGAGAAAGCGTACTGGCCGTTCAGCGCGGTGAGAGATCACACCATCCGTATCAGTGGGAGTTTCCAGGTGGGAAGGTGGAACCCGGGGAAAGTTACGCGGAATGTATCGTCCGCGAAATCCGGGAAGAACTTCAGGTTGAAATCCAGCCCTTGGCGAAGCTGCAAGCGGTTGAATATAACTATCCCGGAAAATCGATCCGGCTCATCCCGTTCGTTTGCCAGTTGGTGCAAGGGAACATCACCCTAACAGAACACAACCATTCAATCTGGATATCCCGCGATGGGTTGGATCAACTAAATTGGCAGGAAGCCGACCGCCGCCTGCTTGAAATCAACAAAAGCGAACTGCTAAAGAGGATGATGCGGAAGGATGACCACGATTGTTGAAAACACCAACGCCCAACCCACAATTGAAATCATCATATAACCCAGAATATATTTCTGCTTCGAGTAGTATTTATTCAGCAAATAAGCTCCCAGGGGAATACTCAGCAAAATCGGCGTCATGACAACAATGCCCCAGAAACCGTACTTGGTTTTCAACTTTACCAGATTTCTCCGGCGTTTGCTGAACAGGGGCTTCTGACGTTCCTCCTTTTGCGCCAACCGGTGGCAAAGATCCACGCGTATGTATTTTTTGATCGCGCAATAAATTGTTTGGTGATGCTGGTGATAATACCGCAGCAGAAATCCACTCAGGTAGTAAAAGAAGAAAAAACCGCTGATGCCGCCAACGGTCACCGCAATAATCGCCTGGGTGTAATTTAAACCAATCAGCAAAGCATAGGGGAAAGTAACAAAATACTTGACCGAAGCCAACAAATAAACATGAAGTAATTTCAACATCGCAACCACACTCATACAACCCTCCTGATAAAATTAACGATGACAAAGATCATTAAAAAGTTTGATAACTCACTGTATCAGAAGTGAATTTTAGCTTTTCTTAACAATTTTAAATCATTAGATAAAACGCTCCCTCTTTTGCAAGTTGAATAATCCGTACAGGATAAAAACCAGCGCCCCCACCACTAGAAAGATCCGGTTTTTCAAGGCAATGCCTTCCCAAATCATTTCATTCATGTTGCGGGGAACACTAAACGGGTTCAGGAAGATGTTCCACATGGTACGCTCCACCGATTCGGACAGAATAAGCGCCAGCACGCCCAAAATGACCATCACCACGGCCGTGCCGTTCCCGTTTTTGATGAGAGTGGAAAACATGAAGGCCATGCTGCCCAAAAACAAGATCGGGTACATGATTTGCCGGGTCATTTCGAACAAATTGACCGGTGTCAGAAAAATGTAACTCAATCCGGCGAAACCAATCAGAATGAGAAATACCAGCACAAACACCAGCACCAGCCGCACCAGCCAAACCTTGTAGCGGTAGTCGGGTATCCCGAACAAAATTTCCAGAATCCCGGCATCCACATCGTTTTGAATGCCAAAGGTCATCGGATAAAAAATCAATAAAATGGCCGGAAAAAGCAGGGTGTTGTAAACAAACTCCTCGTCGGGCAGCTCACCGTTCCAAACCGCCGACACCGCGACGAACACATAAAAGGCAAAGGCAGCCAGCAAAAACCAGATAAACCGTCCGGCAAAAATGATCCGGAAATTGTAGCGGACCATTTGGCTAATCAGGTTGAGTGTATTTTTTATTTTTCGTTTATCCATCATTTTGAACGATTATATTTTTTTACGTCATTCCGAACTTGTTTCGGAATCTTTTCCTCAAAGAGATGCTGAAACAAGTTCAGCATGACCTTTATCCGGGAAAGGCAGCCGACAGCAAGGTGCCAGCCGCCGGCAGCCAGTTTCTATTTCAAATCTTTAATCAAACACAAATAGGAATCTTCGAGCAACGGCTTGGCCTCCACGGCATCGTCGGCAGGCTTTCCTTTTGACAGCACACGAACACGGATATTCTCACCCACCCGCATGTGGTGCACTACCATTTGCTTGTTGGGCATTTTATCGAACTCGGAAGCCGGCACTTCATACTGCCACACCAGGTTTTCGGCCAGGTTAACCATGTTGATGGGCGTACCATGATATTTCACCCGGCCGCGGATGATCACCGCTACCTGGTTACACGAGCTCGAAATATCCTCGATAATGTGGGTTGAAAAGATGACAATACGCTCGCGGCTCAACTCCACCAGCAAGTTGCGGAAACGGATGCGCTCGCGCGGGTCAAGGCCGGCCGTGGGTTCGTCCACCACCAGTATTTTGGGCAGGTGCAGCAGGATTTGTGCAATCCCGATCCGCTGTTTCATCCCACCCGAGAACGAGCCAATCTTCTCTGTCCGCCGATCGTACATGTGCACCGCCTTCAGAACATACTCCAGCCGTTTTTTACGTTCTTCCACATCGGTAAGGCCTTTCAGCAAGGCCTGATAGTCCAGGTAATCCCAGGCTGGCATATTTTCGTACGTGCCAAATTCCTGCGGAAGGTAGCCAATCAATCCCTGCAACTCTTCGCGCTTTTCCTGGGTGTCTATCCCGTTGATCCAGATCTTTCCGTAGCTTTGTTCCAAAATGCCGCAAATGGTCCGCATCATGGTGGATTTCCCGGCACCGTTGGGCCCCAGCAGGCCAAACATGCCGGTACCGATTTCGAGCGACACGCCATTCAGCGCTTTAAACGGAACAGCCCGTTTCCCGATCACCGGAATTTGTTTCACCAGCCGGAAAACAGTCCGCCTCAATGCCCCAAAACGCCCGGTAATGCGGTCAACGTTCACTTTCTCCTCATACAGACGTTTAGCCGTCACAGAGATCAGCAGTCCCAAATACCACAAAGCGGCAAAAGCAACCACCAGCCCAATGTATTCGGTTTTCAGGTACAGGATGGCCAACTCCACCAGTGGCAGCACCCAGAAAAAATAATTGTTTCCATATTTTTTCAGAAAGCGGAAAATTCCCTTTTGGGTTTCCTGGTAGCGATTTTCCAGGTAAATGGCAACGGGTTTCCAAATCAGGTTGAGGTAGAAATACACCATCAGCATCATGAAGCTGATCCAGAAGGCCGGCTTCAGGAAAATAAAGGTGAAATAGACCATAAACGCCAGCAGCGGCAGTTGCCAGATGAGCTGGTCGAACTCGCGGATGGAGCGGTATTCTTTTTCCAACCCGGCCCTGCGGCGGATGTTCAGGCCGCCTGTCCACTCGCGTGAGAAGCGTCCGGGGCGGTCGTATATTTTCACCAGGTTTTGGATGACAATATGAACTTTTTCATCCGGCCCGATCAGTTGAGTACCGGCCTTTTTCAGGCTGTTCAGCACAAACCAGGTAGTGCCCGGCACCAGCACCACGGCCAGCACGGTGTCCACCATTTTCCAGGTGGTCGTGTCCACTTCCAGGTAAATATAAACGAGCGCCAGGGCCATCAAGGCAATCTGGAAGGCCCGCAATTTCCAGTTGAGCCCACGGAACCATTGCAGCGCATTCTCCAAACCGGAATAAAAGGTGGGGATGAAAATCAGCGTCAGCAAGGTACTGAGCGCCAGGCCGCCGATAACAATGATGGCAAACGGAGCGCCAATCACGCTCACATATTCGGCCTGTCCCATCGCCAGCGGAACCATCGCCACAATGGTGGTGATGGCCGTGATCAGGATGGGCCGCACGCGCGACAAGCCAGCCGTCATCAGGGCGCGGGAGCGGCGGTATCCGCGTTTGCGCAGAATGTTGCTGTAGTCGATCAGGATGATGCCGTTGTTCACCACCACGCCCAGCAGGATCAGGAAGCCGATCATGGTGTTGGCATTGAACAAGCTGTTGCCCGTGATGATGAGCGCCAGCAGCGAACCAATCGCCGCGAGCGGAATGGAAAACAGCAGCACAAAAGGTGTGACAATCGATTCAAACACCGAAGCCAAAATCATAAATATCAGCACGATGGCGGCCAGGATCAGAAAGTAGAATTCGGCCAACTCATCTTCCTCGTGGATCACCTCAGCAGCAATGCCCGAGGGAAATGCATAGTTGGCAATCAGGGCGTCAATCTCGTACCGGTAGGCCTCCAGCAAATCCTTCGACTGTTGAGCCTCGCTCACCAAGCGGTAGGTAATTTCGATTTGCTTTTCCTGGTTTACGCGGTTGATGCCTGCCAGGCCGCGGGCATACACCAGTTGGGTAAACTCCTGCAAATCGTGCAATCCGCCACCGGCATCGCTCACCTGTAGCCTTTTCAGGTCGTCCATCGTGCGGACATCGGTCTGCTCCTCCTCCGTTTCGCCGGTTTTGATGGTTATTTCATATTCATCCACCCCTTGGTTAAACATCACCCCGGTAGAAATCTCGCGGGTGAAAGAGTTCAATTCGCCCGATACTTGTTGCATGTTGATCCCGTATTCGGTCATCAGCAGCGGATCAAATATCATATGCACCTCGGGCCGGTTGTCCGATACGTTCAACCGTACCCGGTCAATAATGTCCATGTCTTCGAGGAAATACTCCAGATCTTCGGCAACTGTTTGCATCAGGTTGAAATCCTGCCCTTTCAGCACAATCCGTTCCTCTTCGGTGCCAATTCCCAGCAGGCGCTGAAAATTGCCCATCATGTTGCGGCTCCCGCCGCCAAAGCTACGGTTGGTTTGCACCTGCTCAAACGAAATTTCGGCCGAACGAATGTCTTTCACCAGGTCGTTGACACTGGATTTGATTTCGGCAAAGCTGCGCCCGTCCACCTTTTCGAAGTCTTCCACCAGCTTCAGCGTCACAGTGGCCTCCTCCTCTTCGATTCGGCTGATCACGTCCAACTTTTCCTTCACACCATCCAGCTTTTCCTCAATTTTTTGCACCGTCTCATCGGTCTTTTCCAGGCTCGACCCCGAAGGCATCGTCACATACAGCTGGAGCTGGCTTTCTTCCACTTCCTGCAGCGAACTGACGCTGATGGCCAGCGAGATGAAGATCGTCAAAAAGAAGACGGCAACCGCCCCCAGCACCGTTGCCGCCGGATAACGCATGCAGGATTTCAGCAACAGCATGTACACCTGTACCATGCGGTTATTGGTGGTCAGTTTTTCGAAATGGATGGAGCTGCTTCTTTTTCCTTTTAGAATGAAGTGGATGGCCATAGGGACAAACAGCAGGGCCACCACCAGCGAAACCAGCAAGGTGGAAATGATGGAAACACCCACGTTTTTGCCCAGCATCTCGATCATGAAATTGGATGAAAACACGAAAGGCAGAAAGACGGTAATGGTGGTGAGCGTAGCCGCCACGATGGAGCGCCACACCTCTGTGGTTCCCTGGGTGACGGCCGTGCCGGCATCCACCCCCTTACCGGCCAATCGATAAATATTTTCGAGCACCACCACGCTGTTGTCGAGCAGCATCCCGATGGCCAGCGCCATACCCACCAGCGTCAGGCTGTTCAGGGTGATGCCGTAAGCATAAAAGAAGTTGAAGGCCGTGAAAACCGACACGGGAATGGCCAGGGCAATGAAGGCCACAATGCGGACATTTTTCAGGAACATCCACAGCACAAACACGGCCATCAGCCCGCCAATCAGGGCCAGGTTGATAATTTGGTCGATGTTTTCCTCCATCGTTTCGGCCGAGTTATTCTGAATGACCAGCTCCACTTCTTTGGTTTTGAGCCTGTCGTTGAGCTGGGCTATCAGTTCCTGGGTTTTGTGCGACAGCTCAATCTGGTTGGCCTGCGAGTCGTTGATCAGCTGAATGGTCACCGCATCCAGCCCGTTTACGCGGCTGTAACTGGTTTCCTCTTTCACCCCGAAACGCACCTGGGCCACATCTTTCAACAAAATGGGGCCATTGGCCACCACCAGGTTCTCAACATCCGAAACCCGGTCGTACTCGGCCGTGACATGCACAAAGTAAAGCTTGTCTTTTTCTTTCAGGTTGCCCACGTAGCTGCGCGACTGTGCATTTTGCGACAGCAACGAGCGTATCGTTCCGGGGGTGATGTTATAAGCCTCACAAGCCCCTTCATCCAGAATGATCTCGATGGACTTTTCCTGACCGCCGTACACATTTACCCCGGCAATACCGTCGATATTCTCCAGTTTGGGAGCAATTTCTTCATCCACCACGTTGCGCACCCGGTCCACTCCCCCGCTTCCGCGGGCCTGAAGCTCCATAAATTGGTTGTTCATCCGGGCCAGGTCAACCCGGTTTACGCTCACCCGGATACCCTCGGGCAAGCTCGACTGCATCTCGTTGATTTTTTCCTGCAACTTGAGGTAGGCAAAGTTGAAATCGACATCCTTCTGGTAATACACCACGATGGTGCCCATTCGGGAGTTGATGTTCGACTCCAGCGATTCGATGCCTTCGAGCGTACCAATGGCGCCTTCCAACGGAATAACCACCTGGCTTTCGAGATAAGCCGGATCGGCTTCGCGTGTGGATGAGGCCTGAACATACAGGAAGGGCAACTCGGCATTGGGCAGCAGCTCCACTCCCAGCTGTTTGTAGGAAACGTACCCCAGAAGGGTGAGCCCAATAAACAGCATACTGATCAGGATCTTTCTATCTATTATAAACTTCATTCGTTTACTATTTTACCGGTAAAGCATGTTCCTTTTTTGCCTTTTTACTTTTGACTTATGCCTTTAGACTTGACATTAAGCCCCTGCTTTGCTAAACCGCTCTTTTATTTCTTCGAAAATTTCATAGACGCACGGAATCACCACCAAGGTCAGCAAGGTAGATGTGACCAAGCCTCCGATTACAGCCAAGGCCATGGGCGAGCGCAGCGAAGCGCTTTCGCCGAAGCCCAGGGTGAGCGGCAGCAGGGCCAGAATGGTGGTCAAACTGGTCATGATGATGGGCCGGATGCGTTGCTGACCGGCCTGTAAAACGGCCTCCACCCGGTCCATACCATCTTTACGCAATTGCAGGATGCGGTCAATCAAAATGATGGAGTTGTTCACCGCGATGCCCACCAGCATGATCACCCCTATGAAGGCCATCATGTTGAGCGACTGCCCCAGCAGGAAGAACAAGATCACCGAACCCACCACCGCCAGCGGAATCGTCAGCAAAATGGTAAAAGGATGCAGCAGCGACTCGAACTGGGAAGCCAGTACCATGTACACCAGGATAATTGATAAAATCAGTGCAAAGCTGAGGCTGTCCATCGATTCCTGCCGTTTTTCCTCTTCGCCGCTGATGCGAACCTGATAATCCACAGGCAAGGTCATGGGAGCGATGGCTGCTTCGATTTGTTTCACCGCATCGCCGAGCGGCATCTTTTTTTCGAGCTGGGCCGTTATTTTGCCAATCCGGTTTTGGTTGGTACGGTAGATTTCTTTGGGCGATTGTCCAATGTTTATCTCTGCCAATTCGTTCACCAGAAAAACCTGTCCGCCGCCCGTAATGCGCAGGTCGTTCAAGCTGGTCAGTGTTTTGTCGGGCAACTTCAGGGTGATGTCCTGCATTTCGCCTTGGCGTTCCATTTGTCCGGCCACCTTCCCGGTAAGCTGGTCCTGAATTTGCGAAACGATGCTGCTGACACTGACGTTATACATCCCGGCGCGCAGTCGGTCCACCAGTATCTCCACTTCGGGCGAACCTTCCTCCATCGACGATTCCAGGTTGTAAATGCCAGCGATCCCTTCCACACGGCTTTTTACCTCGGCAGTCAGTTCTTCAATCACGTCCAGATCGGCGCCCTGCACTTCGATCACCAAGGGTGGCTCATCTGTTCCCAGGATGCTTTTCAGTGCTGTTTCGTCTTGCTTATAGCTGATTTCCATGCCCGGAATTTCGCCGATCGCCCCACTGATGGTTCGGATGGCCGAAGTAGAAGCCAGTTTGCTTTCCGGTTTCAGCACCACCTTCATGCTGGCCGTATTTTCACCTTCAAAAATTGCGCTGGCCGAAGTGCTCAATCCGGTTGAAGGGCCTATGTGGCTGTACAGGGTTTCCAGGTTGTCTCCCAGCAATTCGGCAACGATTGCTTCCAGGTTTTCAACAGCCGAGGCCGTGCGTTCCAGGCGGGTACCTTCCTGCATGCTGATGTCCATGCTGAACTCGCGGGTCTCGGTTTTCGGCATAAACTCGGTGCCAATAAACGGGAGCAGCAAGGTCGATCCGGCAATCAAGGCCAGGGCCAGCAACACGACCAACCACTTTTTCTTCAATGTTTTACCCAGGAAACGGCCGTAGCCTTTCATCTGTACCGAACGTATTTCGCGCCGGGCTTTCCTCCCGTAAAACAGGTTGAACAGCATGGGAATGACCAGGATGGCCACCACCAGCGACGAAAGCAGCGAAAAGGCCACCGTCCAGGCTTGATCTTTAAACAGCTCACCCGATGCGCCATGCAGATATACAATAGGCAGAAACACCACGATAGTGGTGATGGTTGAGGCCGTGATGGCGCCGCCCACCTGCGAAGTCCCTTCGATGGCCGCCTCGCGCACCGACAGCCCGTTTTCGTGGTTGCGAAAAATGTTTTCCATCACCACAATGGCATTGTCAACCAGCATACCGGCACCCAGCGCCAAGCCGCCCAACGTCATGATATTCAGCGTAAGGTCGTTGAAATACATCAGGTTGAAGGTGGCAATGATCGAAATCGGGATGGCAATGCTGATGATGAGGGTACTGCCAATCCTCCGAAGGAACAGGAACAGCACAAAAACAGCCAGCACAATCCCCATCAGGGCGGAGTTTTCAACTTCCTTGATGGCATCGCTGATAAAGCTGCCCTGGTTGGTTACCACCGTCAGCTGATAGCCGGGCAGTGCCTTTTCGACAGAAACAATGGCCTTTTTTATTTCATCCACGGCCTTCACCGTGTTGAACTTAGTTTCTTTATAGATGGAAAGGCCCAGGCAGCGTTTTCCGTTCAGCCGGACAATGTTTTCGGGATCCTTATTTTGAAAGCTCACGTTGGCCACTTCGCGCAGAAAGATGGGCGCAAAGGCAGCCGTATTATCTTCGGCAACCACTTGTTTGTAGCCCACAATCACATTTTCGAAATCGCTGATACCGGTCAGCAGGCTCACCCCTTTCACCACATAGCGGAGCCCCATTTCTTCGATGCTTCCGCCCGAAATACTTTGGTTGAAGCTCTGGATGCGGCTGCTGATTTCGTCGAGTGTCAGCCCAAAAGCATCCAGCAGGTACTGGCTGGTTTCGATCAGCACTTCCACGTCTTCCGAGCCCGACACTTCCACTTCGGCCACGCCTTCGAGGCGCACCAGCTCGTTACGGATGTAATTGTCGGCTACTTTACGCAGCTCGTTCATATCGTCGATGGTGGCGTGACTCAGCCCAAGCAATAGCACCGGCGAGGTGTTGGGGTCGTGCTGGGTGATGTTGATTTCATCCAGCCCGGCATTCTGGGCAAAGGAAGAAACAGCCTTCTGGAGATCCAAAAAAGCATCGTTCATGTCCTTGTTCCAGGCATATTCCACCGTAATTTGCGCGCTGCCCACCTTGGAAACCGATGAAACCTGCACCACATCGGACTGCCGGATGGCCAAGGCCTCCAGGTTTTCCACATACTGCTTCTCCATTTCTTCGGGCGGACGTTCGCCCGATGCCAACTCGATGAACAATCGCGGATTGTTCAGGTTGGGGAAGAGGTCGATCCCCAGCTTGTCGTATGAGATGTAGCCCAGCAACAACACGCCGAGCACAATCATCAAAATAGTTACCGGGTAATTGACCGAAAATTCGCTTAACTTCTTCACGGTACCTCCCTCGCTATTTGATAATTTTTACTTTGGAGCGGTTACGCAGTGTTTCGTACCCTTTTACCACCAACCGGTCGTTGGCTTTCAACCCGGAGGTGATTTCCACGTTGTCCTGGTTTTCGTAACCAAAGGTGACCTGCTTTTCTTCGGCTGTTCCCTGTGTCACCACAAATACCGACTTGCCACGCTGGTTGGAAATGACCACACTTTTGGGGATCACCACCACGCTGTCCTTGCGATCGAGAATAACTTCGGTTTGCACAAACATGCCGGGGCGGAGTTTCAGCGCATCGTTATCTACCACCAGTTTGCCTTTAAAGGTGCGGGTTTCGGTGCTAATGGCCGGCGACAGCTCACTGACAGAGCCATGCAACGTATCGTTAGGCAGGGTGTAGTTCATGACCCGAATCTCCTGTCCTTTTTCAATTTGATTGATGTATTTTTCGGGCAGGTTTACTTCCAATAAAAGTTTTTCGTAGCTCATCAGGTTGACCACCTGCGTTCCGCTGGCCACTTTGGTGCCCTGCGTAAAATACGGCAGCTCGGTGATGATGCCTTTGAACGGTGCACGGACCTTCATCTTTTCGAGCTGAATTTGGGCCATCTCATAATTATTGCGGGCATTGACCAGCGAAACTTCGGCATTGCTGAGCTCATTCAGCGTAACCCCACCTTTATCATACAACGATTTTTGCTTGGTGTAATCCTGTTCCGAGATTTTCAGACTTAATTCTTTGGCTTCGAGCCCGATACCATTCAGGTACTCTTTATCCTGAAGTTGAACAATCACCACTCCCTGCTCAACGGCATCGCCCAAGGCAAATGGTTTTCCGGTACGCGGGTTGGTTGCCAGCTGGTAATCGCCACTCATTTCCGTGGTTAGAACCACCTGTTTGGTAGCAGCCACCGTTCCGGTTGTGCTGATGGTTTGCTCAATGGAACTCAGTTTGACATCTTCTACCGATACCGGGATCGCCAGGTCGGTTTCGGCATTGTTGGCCGGATTGCTACAACCTGCAAGTGCAAGTACCGCCATTAAGGCCAGTGATTGGAAAACATTTATCTTCATGGGTTCAGATTTTATCATGGGTGAATTTATTTTTTACTTTTCTTGATTAATTCTTCCGGCACAATGCCAACGCCTGATTCAAAGTCGTACAGGGTTTGTATTTTCAGGTTAAGCAGTTCAACTTTATAATCGATCAAAGCCTGCGCATAAGACATTTTCTTTTCCGAAAGCTGCGTTTGGAACAAGTTCAGGTCCATACTGGTGAGGTCGCCGTTGGCATAGCGTTCCAGGTTGATTTCGTAGGTCAGCTGGGCGTTTTTTTCGTTTTGCTTCGCAATGTCGATTTGGTTGAGCAGGTTCTGCAAACTGCGGTAAACCTGCCGGATGTCGATCACAATCTGTTTCTTTTCTTCATCCAGGTTCAGCTCCTGCGTTTTAATGACCGCCTCCTGCGCCTTGATCCGCGATTTCTTTTCGCCCCAGTCCCACAGCGGAACGTTGAAAGCGACCGACACGCGCGGGTTATTGGTTGGGTTGTCGTAAATATTATTCAGCTCCCGATCCTGACCGATGATCCCGATCGACAGGTTCATCTCGCCTCTGAATTCGTTCAGCGACTTGGTCTGGATGAGGTCGAACTGGGAGTTTTCGATGTTGATTTCGCGCTGACGGATTTCCATACGCGAACCCAAGCCGTAATCAATGGCTTTCGTTAAATCCACGTCCACCTGACGGGCTTCCACATCGGCCATCACGGCAATTTCTTCAAAAATGTCCATCCCGATGTATTGCTTGAATTGGTCCTTATAATTCTCAAGCGACACCTTTTTATTTTCCACGTTGGAACGTGCCGATGCATAGTTCAGTTCAGCCTGATAAAGTTCCTCTTTGGCTGCCAGTCCGGCCTCCACCTTATTTTTGGTGATTTCGTAACTCTTCTCTGTATTTTTGAATTCCTCCTGGGTAATGTTCAGACTCATTTGCGCCATATACACATTGTAGAAAAACTGTGTGACCTGTTTTTCCAGGTTAAGCTGCTGCATGGCATAGCTCAGGTTCGAGTTTTCCAAATCGAGCTGTAATTCCTTCAGTTGTTGTTTCAGGCGGTTGTAGGTAAACAAGGGTTGCGCCAGGTTGACATACAGGTTGTTGGTGAAAGCCTTATCTTCCCGGTTGGTGTAATCGTTGGTACTTCGTTGCCAGCCAAAGCGGTTCACCAGTGAGATGGTACCGTCGGTAGGCAAAATGGGTTGCGACACCGTGAAGGTTCCGGACGAACCCCAGCTTTCGTTGGTGTACCAGGTTGAATTGAAGTCGTCAAAAGACCGGGTACGGCTAAAATCGACCGGGGCAAGACTGAGCGAAAACTGCGACTTCAGCGCGGCGTTTTGCGCGTTGAGCGACTCCTGCGAACGTTCGAGGTTGAGCAGCGACCGGCGAATGTCGGGACTGTTTTGCATGGCGATGTTCAGCGCCTGCTCCAGATCGAGCAGCTGTTGGGCCAGCAACAGGCTTCCCGGCAACAGGCAAAACACGATCAGTAGTTTGATTTTGGTAATTACGGTATTCATAAGATATGTAGTCATTATTGTTTGATCAGTTTAATAGCATCAGCCACCACCATGCGGGCCTGCGACTGATTGGTCATTTCCACCACGGCCGTATCTGACGAGAAGTAAAAGGCGCCCAGGTGGTTCCAGCCCTCTTCGGCGGTTTTCAGGTCAATGGTGGCATCTTCGTCGCCGTCGTCGTGATGGATAATGTAGTGATATTCTCCCTCATTGGAATCTCCGCCACGCCGCCCGCCCCGGCGGGTATCCTTGTACACATAGGCATACACATCGTAGAAACCTCTTTCGCTGATGAGAATGTTCCATTGCGCCTTTTGGTCGCCTTCGCCCGAGCTAATATAATGCGCCGAACGGATGTAGGCCCCGTAAAAGGCCGAGTTGGTCGTTAAGGTCCAGTTGCGCGGAGGCCGCCAGCCCGAAAAACCGGCATATCGACTGGTGGTTTCTTCTTCGGTAATCAGCAACTTACGCAGCAGGCTCCCCTCATCGTTGGTAGTAACCACAAAGCCCGGGTCTTCATTATCGACGATAATTTCATTCTCTTCGGCAATACGCACGGGTATATCCACGACATTCTCTCCTTCATAAGGAATTGCCTTTTTGTCTTCTTCCAGGTTCTCCAGCGGAAGCCTGATTTCAGAAGGGATATTCCGCGAAGTCAGTGTGTTGATGCTGGCCCCGCGCGGGCTACCGCTCAACAGGAAGCTGACTTCTTTGGTCTGGTTGCCTTCCAGGTGAATCAGCTTGCTGATGGTTTCGGCCGAGCCGCCCATGCCGCCAAACCGGCCACCGGCTGCACCCAGCCTGAAATCGACCGAGATGATCCCTTCCACATCTTCGGTATTGCTCACTTTAAACTTAACCATCGTCTTCAACTGATCGCCATCCAGCACATTCACCGCGTTAACATTGCCGATCAGGAAGGCAGGTAACCGTTTGCTACTAAACCAACTCTCCATGTATGGGATCAGGTCGATGCCAAAACGTTCATGCACGGCGGCATTAAATTCTTCAATAGTGGCGGTTTTAAATTTTATTTCGTTGAGATAGTTGAACAGGAAATCCTCAAACTCGGCATCGCCTGCTTTCCGTTTGATGATTGAAAAGAGCGCCTTTCCTTTCAATTGAATGACGTTGTCCACAATTTGCAGCTGTTTCGGGTCTTTCAGTATTTCCTCAAAACTTTGGCTTAGCAAGGCCAGGTTGCCCTGTTCATTTTCAGACATGCCCTGCATGTCGCGCATCCAACCCATCCGCGGGCTGCCGGTGCCTTGCATTTTGTAACTTTCAAACACACGGTCGGTAACCGGCCACTGCTCGGAGCGGATATAATAGGCATAGTTGTAAAACAAGGGAAAGATATAATACGGATTTGGTTTTTCCTCAATTTGCACCTGTCCCTGCGAACGCTGAAAATCAGGCCGTCCCTGTTCCTGGGTGAAGGAAGAAAGGAAATTTTTCAACACCTGTATCTTTTTCTCCTGGGGGGTCATCTCCTGACTGGCATCGGGTCCAAAACGACGGCGGCCTTCCATGCGTCCGTAAAAATCGGCATCGCCCACCAGCAAACCCTTCTCGGCAAACAACACCATCTCGGGCTGCATCTGCTCGCGGGCGCCACTCAGGACCCGGTCGTACGAATAATACTGGATCGGCACTTCCACCAGCGAAAACCGCTCAAAGGGGTAATACATGTCCACGCTCCGCTCAAAGTCCTGCAACGCTTCGGCAACTACCGAAGGTATGGTGTCTTTTATTTCCTCGAAGAAAGCTGAAAAATAGTCGTGCCCTTTACGCACGTAAACATTGAATTCCAGCCCGTCGATATCCGCCTGCTGGCGTTCGTAATCGCCAATGGTGAGCGACACCTGCGTTTGCGGGTGCGACGAGGTAAACACAAAACGGTTTTCATCCTGCTGCACAGTCCCCTGGGAGATGGCCGTCAGCCCGGGCTTTGTGGTTACCTCCAACTTATAATTGCTGAATTGGCGCGACAGCCATTGACTGTTCTTGGCGCCCATGCCAGCCCCGGGGACCGGGTACCAGTTGCTTTCCCGGGTCAACAAGATGTAATCAGGCGTAACAAACGCGTATCGCTTGTCGATTTGATATAAAAAATTGCGGTAGGTGGCAATGCGGGTTTCATCATCAATATCCAGATAGCAGGCCGATTCGATTATTTTTCCTTCATACGAAAAAAAGATGCTGGTCTGTTCACCGGCATCAAGCTTCAGGCCGGAAAGCTCTACCACGTTCAGTTTTCGTTCAAAATCATGATCCTGGCCGTTCACCTGCATGCGGGTAATTTTCAGCCCGGGGTTCAGGCTGAAAATAACTTTTTCAAGTGCTGCTGAATTTTCATTCGTTACGTTCAGCGTGACCTCACAAACAAGCTGTTGTCCCCGGTGATCCACTTTTATTTCGTAATCTTTCACCTGTACCTGTTTCACATCCAGGTACTGATCGCTCAGGCTGATCAGCTCCCGCCGCAAGCGTTGCTCACTCAAAAATGACCCCACATGGCGGCTGCCAAGGTAAATGCCAAAAACCAGGCAAACGCTTCCAAACACCAGCGCGAAATAGCGCATCCCTTCCGAATGGGGCAACCGGCGTAACAAAATGATGGTGTAAAAAATAAATGCCAGGCCCAGGAAGAAATACATGCCGCGGTGGATCAGTACTGTTTCGAGATTGCCAAAACCCACAAAATCGGAAAAGGTGAGTGGAATATTAAAGGCCATATAATCAAACAAGTAGTAAAACTTGTCCTGAAGGTAGAACAGCGTAATGGCCACATACCCCAATAAAACGACAAATGTAACGGCCTGGTTACGAATCAGCGACATAATCAGGAATGACAATCCCATGATGAAAACCAGCGTGGGCACACTGATCAGCCCAAAATAATAAACGTATGCGATCCAGTTTACGGTAACGTTTTTGGTGATCAGGTTGAAGATAATGGCAATGGCCAGAATAATCAGGTTAAGGACGAAAAAAACGACCAGGTTACCCAGCGTTTTACCAATCACATACTCGCCGTTGGTCATCGGGCGCATATAAATGACCTCAGTGGTGTCCAATTTTTTATCCCGCTTCAAAAAGTCGGAGGCCAGAAAGATGGCAATAATAGCCTGCACCACGTTTAAGAACAACAGGTTGATATACGGAATAAGCGAAGGCAAGCCTTTCAGTTCCCATTGCCCTGCCCCACCATTGGATTCGATAAGTACACCAAAATTAAAAAAGGCCAGGAACACCATGGCGAGGATGGCGAAGATGCGAAAAAACCAGCTTCGCAACAGGGTTTTGGTTTCGTACAGGGCAATTGAACGAATATTGTGAAGGGAAATCATGATGCAGAAATTTAGGTTAGATAGCTGTCCACTGATTTAATTGATTCTCCATAAAATACACATAAGCATGTTCCAGGTTGGCATCGATGTGGCTTCCGGAATAGCCATTAATCGAGTCGGCCACCACCTGTATTTCCCACCCTTCCTGGGTGGGCACGGTCGAGATAACCGGATACTTTTCATTTATCTCCAGGTACTCCGCTTCGGTAGCCTTAATGAGCCACACCTTATCGCCGGCCTGTTCTACCAGCTCATCGGGCGAACCGCTGTAGGCCAGTTCCCCGCGGTTGAGCAGGGCCATGCTTTTGCAGGTACTCGATATATCACCAACAATGTGGGTGGAAAGAATGATGATCACATCTTTGGTAGAAATGGTGGACAGCAGGTTGCGGAAACGGATACGCTCCTCGGGATCGAGGCCGGTGGTAGGTTCGTCCACAATAATGAGCCGGGGATTGTTGATCAGTGCCTGTGCAATGCCCAAACGGCGTTTCATCCCTCCCGAAAGGCGGTTGGCCTGCCGGTCGCGGGCCTCGAAAAGCCCCACTTCTTCCAGCATCCGGTCAACGGCCGAAGCCCGTATTTTGCTATCTTTCATCCCGGCCAACCGGGCAGCATAATCCAGAAATTCGTGGGTGGTCAGTTTAGAGAAGAAACGGAAGTCCTGTGGCAAGTAGCCCAATATCTTTCGGATTTCTTTCCGGTTCTTCACCAGGTCGAGCCCATCGATGGTTACTTTCCCGGAGCTGGGTTTCATCAGGGTCACCAAAATGCGCATCAAGGTGGATTTACCGGCCCCGTTCGGGCCCAGCAAGCCAAACATCCCGTCTTGTATTTCAAGTGATATATTATGAATGGCCCGATTGCCATTCGGGTAAATTTTGCTCAGTCCTTCAATGGTAATGTTCACGTTCGTCAGATTCTGGTTCAGTGGATAGACTTTTATTTATGAAAAACGTTTAAAACGCTTCCTTAAAATTAGACATCATTTGTCATGAATGCGCATTTTATCGGCCAACAAGCGTTATATGCGGACAAGCGTTTATTAAAACGCGCCGAATTCTAGAACGAACGAATACAATATCCGGTGAATTCAGCGCCCTGACAACCGGCAAATTGTAAAAACAAACAAAAAAAACGAGCAAAAACTTGGCTGTTTCATTCTGTTTACTATTTTAATGAAGCCAATAAAAGAGGCGTATTCAGATCAAATCAATCATAAAAATTAAATGCTATGGAGAAAATATTGTCAACTGATTTTTGGGGAAAATTGGCAAGTGGTCTTACGGATTGGGCCATTAGCGAATTGCCCTCCATCATTATCCTCATTGTACTGTTAATCGTTTTGTTGCGGACCAGTTCCTTTCTCATCCGCAAGTTGAAGAAAATTCTGATCAACCGGACGGTTTACAACCAGGAAGAACCGGATCTGGAGGCTGAAAAGCGACTGAACACACTGATGGGCATCGTCCGAAAAGGCACAGCTATACTGATCTGGGCCGTTTTTATCATGATTTTCCTGAAAAAAATAAACATCGACATTGCGCCCATTTTGGCCGGAGCCGGTATTATCGGTCTGGCGGTAGGTTTTGGGGCACAGGAGTTGGTCCGCGACTTCATTTCAGGCTTCTTCATCTTGCTTGAAAACCAAATCCGAACGGGCGACGTGGCCATCATTAACGGCACCGGCGGACTGGTTGAGAAAATTGAACTGCGCACCATCACCCTGCGCGACCAGTCGGGAACGGTACACGTGTTCCAAAACGGGAAAATCAACACGGTGTCGAACATGACCAAGGGCTGGTCGGCCATGGTGTTCGACATTGGCGTGGCCTACAAAGAAGACTTAAACCAGGTGATGGACATCATGCGGGAGGTGTCGGAAGAATTACGGAATGATGCCACCTTTGGGCCAAAAATCCTGGAGCCGATGGAAATATTCGGGCTCGACAGTTTTGGCGACAGCGCCCTGGTCATCAAAGGCCGCATCAAAACCCGCCCCATTGAACAGTGGAACGTGGGCCGCGAATATCGCAAACGCTTAAAAGAAGCCTTTGATCAGCATGGCATTGAAATTCCGTTCCCGCACCACACCATTTACTGGGGCGACGAAATAAAGCCCCTGCAAATGACCCTGAACAAGGCAGAAACCACGAGAGAGAACAACTAATTCGTAAACGGTGCACAACGGATGCCCTGAGCAAAAACAAAGCCGGTGAATAATCAGTCGGCTTTGTTGCTTGTTTGTTTCTGTTTCTGCAAAAGGGAATGTTTACTTGTTTTCATCCGGGGCCGGATTCACTCATCCGGGCTTTCCAGGATAATTTCTTCTTCCACCCGGATCTCCTTTTCTGGGCGTTTCTTCCGAATGATTTCGATTTTCTCCCGATCACCGCTCAGGTCTTTTTTCTTGTACGAAATGATTTCGGGTGCATCCAAATCAATCGCGTTTCCACCGCGCATTACTTTTACCCGCGGCATAGGTGGCAGCGGCGGATGAGGCGGCATGGGGGCTCTCCCTTTAAAGATCATCACATCCTTGTCGCCCAAGGCTTTTTTGTGGTGCAGATGGATTATCCGGCGCAGCGAATCAACCTCCGGAAAATCGAATTCGTGCATCATCCACTCATCCTCGCCTCCTGGCGAAACAAACACGAACTTCCGGGGATTTCCGCTTTCATCGTCCTGCAAGTCAAACTCAAACCGTTTCATTTTAGAATGAATAAGGGAGTCCAGATCATGCGGAAAATCGCCCTCGAACCAGGCAAAATCCTCGTCGCCAACAATCACCGTATCCAATTCGGTTTTCACTCCGTTTTCAATTTTCACCATTTTCAGGTGTTTTTTCTTTCCCGGTGCCGGCTGGCCGTCGGCTGTCTGGGCAAAAGCCGATGCCAGCAGGAATAACATAGCAGCCAGGGCACACCAGCCCGATTTAACAGTTGTCTTCATATCTATTCGCTTTTTTGGGTAAATTTCAAAACCTGAACAAAGATATACCCGAAGTGTACTGAGAATGAGTTAACACCTGCTTAAAAACCGTTAAGGAAAAGTTAAAATCAAAACAGCCTGCCGGTGAATTCCGTACTTTTGGAACATGAACAAACGCGCGTTTACAGTCATTATGGTCCTGATGGGATTGTCGATTATCGGCATTATCGTCGTCCAGGTGGTTTGGATCGACAATGCCATCCGGGTGAAAAATGAATTATTCGATCGCAGTGTGAACGAGGCGCTTACCCTGGCAGCCCGGAAGCTGGAAGACCGGCAAAACTTCGAATTCATCAGCCGCTTTCCGGGCCCAGACAGCCTGATTTGGAAGGGAAAAAACATAGCTCCTCCTCCCCCGCCCCATCCGGTGAAAATTATCCGCGACCGACAGAACCCCGCCAACACCCGTTTTGAGGTGAAAACCGACAGCAGCAAACAAGTGCATGTGTTCACCTTCAACCTGGGAAACGGGAAAAAGATGCAGACGGAACGCATCATCATCTCCGAAAAAGACACCCTGCTGACCGACACCCGCACGTTTATAGATGCCAGCTTATCCAGGCTGGATTCGATGCAGCTGCTGGCCGACTCGCTCGACCTCCTGAAGCCGGAGATACGGCAACGCGTTCATCTGAAAACCGAAAAGCTGCGGCAATTCACCAACCAGGTGATGGCCGAAATTACCACATTCAACCACACCGATGTGCCGATTGAAGAAATGCATGTACTGGTAAAAACAATCCTTGCCGACCGAAACATTCCGATTGCTTTTGACCTGGCCATTGCCGAAAACGATACCCTCCGCGAAACAACCGCACAAGCCGATAGCCTGGCGCTGGCCGCCAGTCCCTACAAAACCCGCCTGTTCCCCCATGCCATTTTTGCCCGCAACAGTTACCTGGTCATTCATTTTCCCGGTCAAAGCCGTTTCATTTACCGGTCGGTATCGTGGCTACTGCTGGCATCGCTGGTCTTTTCGCTCATCATCCTGCTTACTTTTACGCTGAGTGTATGGTTCATGCTGAAACAGAAAAAAATCTCCGAAATGAAATCGGACTTTATCAACAACATGACGCACGAATTTAAAACGCCCATCGCCACGATTTCGGTGGCCGCCGACTCAATCCTGAACGAAAAGGTAATCGGCCAGCCAGAAAAAGTTGGCTTCTACGTTGATATGATCAAAAAAGAAAACACCCGCATGAACCGACAGGTAGAAGACATCCTGACCATTGCCCGGCTCGACAAAAAGGACTTCGGGTTTAACTGGGTGCCCGTTCATGTTCATAAACTGATTGAGGACGTTATCCAAAGCATCGTCCTCCAGGTGGAAAAACGTGGCGGAGAAATCAGCACTGCCCTGAGTGCAACGAACCCAATCATCACCACCGACAAAAACCACTGTGCCAACATGATTTATAACTTGCTGGACAACGCCAATAAATATTCACCAGACAAACCGCACATCCGGGTGGAAACCCAAAGTACCAGCCGGGGCGTGATCATTTCGGTGACTGACCAGGGAACGGGGATGAGCAAATCGGTGCAGGCAAAAATATTTGAACGGTTTTACCGGCAAACCACAGGCAACATCCACAACGTGAAAGGATTCGGATTGGGACTGAGTTACGTGCGGGCCGTGGTGGAAGCCAACCGGGGAAGCATCTCGGTACACAGCGAACCCGGAAAGGGCAGCCGTTTTGATGTGTTTTTACCGTTTCACCGGGAAAACCGGGATTAACGAACCTTTAATTTTTCTGCGACATGAGCGAAAGTCAACATATTTTTTTGGTGGAAGACGACCTGAGTTTTGGTGCGGTGCTTAAATCGTACCTCGAACTGAATGACTTTGCCGTAACCTGGGTGGATGACGGGAAACATGCACTGGAACGCTTCCGCAACGGAAAATTCAACATCTGCCTGCTGGATGTTATGCTTCCGCACGTGGATGGTTTTACCATTGGTATGGAAATACGGAAAATAGACAAACATATTCCGTTTATATTCCTCACAGCCAAAGCTTTGAAAGAGGACGTACTGAAAAGCTACCACGCAGGCGCCGACGATTACGTAACCAAACCCTTCGACACCGAAGTGCTGCTCTGTAAAATCGGGGCCATCCTGAACCGCGGAGGTCAGCCAGGTTACAAAAAACCGGAAGAATACCAGCTGGGAAGCTACGTGTTCCACGTTAAAAAAAGAAGCATCACGCGTAACGGCAACGTGAAAAAACTTTCACCCAAAGAAGCAGAATTGCTGGAATTATTATGCGAATACAAAAATGAACTGCTACCCAGGGAAGTTGCCCTGAAGAAGATCTGGGGCGACGACGGATATTTCACGGCCCGCAGCATGGATGTTTACATCACCAAACTGAGAAAATTTTTATCAGAAGATACTACGGTAGAAATCAGGAACATCCACAGCAGCGGCTTCATCCTGCAAATCAACGAATAATTCCACTGTCATTTCCCGGTGCGGCCGGGCTGATATCCCGATCGATTGAGGATGCCCTGATAATGGGTTTCTGCCATCAGCTCATTCAAGGATGTTCCCGGGTTTTTCTTCATGTACGACCGCACAATCTGCCACCCCAGCCAGGCGCCGGTCCTTCCGGGTGAATCGGCCGTGAAGCTGGACGTGTACGGCGCATCGTCGATGTACCGTTTTACGTCCATCCGCTCGGTTGAAAACAACAGTTTATTCTCGGCCAGGTACGTCCACATGGCATCTTCGCGCGCCCGGCAAAATTCCAGCTGCTTATGGGTGAAGCCAATCTTTAGCGAATCTGCCACATCGGGCAGCATGGCATCCACAAAATACAGCAACTTGCCCTCATAAATCATCCGGTCAATCAAATGCGGGGTGATTTCCTCAAACGGCCATTCGCTCAATCCCCAGGCATACATCACATCGGGCACCACTTTTTCAGGATGCATGTTTCGTATTTTATACCGGGGGAGCCCCAGTTGCGTGTAATACTCACAATCAGCGCCAATGTATTTATCCAGGCTGATGCCGATCAGGCTGTCGGTAAGTACCAGCGACTGGTTGAAGCCGCTCACACAGGTGTAAACTTCCGGTATCAGCCGTTCGGGGAAATAGTACCGGTAGTGGCGAAATGCATCCGTCAGTTCACGCTCCAGCCGTTCTTTATGGAAGGTTTGATCAACCTTTTCCTTCAGTTCCAGCAGGAGGCTATCATCCAGAAACGATTGCAGATGCGCTGTATAGTCAGGGTTTTCCGGACCGCCGATCCGGATCATCTGATAGGTGAACAACGGTAAAAAATCCGCAAATTCAGCTTCGATGGACGGCAATTCTTCCGGCAGCCTGTCCCTCGCCCCAAACAAGGCATCATCCAGACTTTTCAGCTGCAAATCTATTTTTACCTCTGACACATCCACCTTCAGCGGGTTGTGCTTGCAGGCAAAAAAGAAAACGATCAATAATATGGCCCAAAAGAAACGGTTCATGATAAAAGCATTTGTCGCACATTCAATTCCCAAAAATAAAAGAAAAGGCCCCGAAATACATGATTCCGGGGCCAAAATTATTTTTCTGATCCTAAAATTAGGCGCAATAGCGTTGAGCCAGCTGCTGAATAGCTGCCTGTTTATTTATTGTTTCATCACCACATCCAGTGTTTCCCACAATTCGGTACGGATCATCTCCCGCGATTTGCCGGTATTTTCCATCAACGCATTCATGTCTTTGCCGGCATGGGCCTTTGTAAAAGCAGCGCCATGATCGGCCATCCCGATTTTGGAGAAATCGGAAAAATAGTCCACCGTAAGAAATTGGGAATCCACGCCGGATCCAGATGGATATACCATCTGCCAGAACGACCAGCCTACCCGTGTGCCCGCCTGGATGAACTCCTGATGCACCGGTTTCCAGACGTTCTGTTCAGCCTCCACGTACATCCCTTCATTGCCGGGCTTTACATGCATATAATTCACCTGCAGGTATTTAAAATTTCCGGGGCCGCCTTCCGGATAAACCGCGTCCACCCGCCGGACTAAATTACTTTTTACCAGATCCCGGCTCTCCAGGGTTTCATTAAAAATCTTGTTTACATCTTTTCCCGGGTGAACCTTTCCAGGATCAACGCTGAAGGTATGTTCCAGCTTGGCCGGATTATCAAAAAGCGTGACCGTGACAAAGTTGTAATCATCAGACGTTCCGGTGTAACGCACCCCGTACAAAATCCAACCAATAATTTCGCCTTGTGCAATGCGCTCCTGATGAATGGGTTTCCAGAAATTTTTCTCCAGATCAATGTACTTTCCTTCCTCGCCTTGCTTTACTTTCATGTAGTCAACCACCGCAAAAATGTTCGGTTCCTGCTGAGCAAACCCCCAAATGGGTATCGCTCCAAAAACAAATGCCAGCATCAAAGCGACCAGCCTTGTCTTTTTTCCCGTGTAACTTTGTTTTTTCATAATCGCAATTTAAATTGTTAAATTTCAATGAAATACAAGTTACGACAAATTCAATTCATTTTAATACCTTTTTATCTTTATTTCTTTATTTAATTATTTTTGAATGAGTAGAAGACATCGCAAGCTAACCAGATCAACTGACCCAGGAAGAAATAGTCCGGTTAATTTTACGGTTAACCGACACCCGGAAGGATTGGTCGGGGAAATCGCTTTTAAGAATTAATATGCTATGTCTTTCTCGTAGAAGATATAAACTGCCCTTTCAAGGTCGTTACCATCCGTCCGGCCACGCCATACCGTGGCCTTACACGCAACAATAAATCCGAAGCGCCCCAAAACAGGAAAGCCAGGTACGGTCACGACACGTCGTAACCAACAAGCCAAAGCACTGTGGAAAGCCCATATTAACCTGCCCTACATCTGCCGGAAACGCATCAGGCATTAGGAGCTTTTGAGGCATGTGCGTATTGAACGGGTGAACTGAACTATATTAAAGGCGATTCCCCTGGACGATTGGTAAATCAAAATTATTATTCGAGATTTGCACATACAAAACCAGCTTTTACGAGCGTTCAACAAACAGAAAATTCTTAGCGCATGAAAAAAATTACACTCCTTACCGGTTTTTTAGTACTCTTTCTCATGACATCGGCCCAAAAAAGTTGGCCCGAATCCATTCGCCTTTCTTTTTCGGCCCATCCCTCGCTGAACTGGATGAGTTCGGGACTGAATGTCATCTCGCGGGGAAAAGCTACGGCGGGATTTGACTTCGGCCTGAACGCCGACCTGTTTTTCGATACCAGCGAACGGTACGCCCTCACCACCGGACTATTGATCTCCAACACCGGGGGCGAACTCGACTTCTATTCACCCAACAATTTTGCTTTTGCAGGTGAATCCATCAAACCGGGCAGTAGCATCCGCTACCGCCTGCAATACCTCGAAATACCGATGGCCATCAAATTAAAGACCAGCCACTTTCAGCGATGGACCTATTGGGGGCAATTTGGTATTTCAAGCTTTATCAACATTGGTGCAAAAGGCGATAGCAGCGATGGACTGCTCGACAAAAACGACATCAACAAAGAGGTAAACCTGTTCAACCTGGCCATGAACATTGGCGCGGGGGGAGAATTCGACCTGGGGAGCGGCAATGCACTGGTCATCGGCTTGATTTACAAAAACGGCTTCCTGGACGTGACCACCAACAATGCCTTCGATGAAAAAACGACCGTGAACTCGCTCAATTTGAAGGTAGGGCTGCTATTTTAAAAATAAGGCCTGTTTTTCTGCGATTTCGTTTATTTTTGTTAGCCGAAATCAAATCCAAAAACAACCGTTTTATGAAGATCGCGCTGGCCCAGTTAAATTACCATATCGCCAATTTTGAAGACAATGCCGAAAAAATAATAACTGCCATCAGCAGGGCGAAGGACGAAGGCGCCGAGCTGGTTGTTTTCTCCGAACTGTCGGTTACCGGTTATTATCCCCACGATTTGCTGGAACGGAAAGAGTTCATCGAAAAGGCCAGCCAAACCGTGGAGAAAATCGCCCGGGCCTGCCAGGGCATTGCCGCGCTGGTGGGCGCACCCAGCATCAACACGGGAAGCCGGGGCAAAAAGCTGTATAACTCGGCGTTGTTCCTGAACAACGGCAAGGTAGAGGCCATCCGCAACAAATCGCTGTTGCCCACTTACGATATTTTTGACGAATACCGGCATTTTGAGCCCAACCAAGAGTTCAACATCATCGAATATAACGGCAAAAGGCTGGCGGTCACCATTTGCGAAGATCTGTGGGACGAACAACCCACCCAAAACGAATTTGGCAAGGACAAGCTGTACCAAACTTCGCCACTGGAAGAACTCAGCAAACAGCAGCCCGATTTGGTCATTAACCTGTCGGCCTCGCCTTTTTCGTACAACCAGGAAAACTGGCGCAAAAATATCCTGGTCAAAAACGCGGTGAAATACCGGCTCCCCATCGTCTATGTAAACCAAACAGGAGCGCAAACCGAATTGATTTTCGATGGCGGCTCCTGCTTTGTAAAAGAAGACGGAAGTATCCCGGTTGAGATGGACTACTTCAACGAGGACTTTGTGGTGGTGGACACCGAAAATCCGGTTGAAAAGAAACAGGAGCAAAAAGACTATATCGCCAAAATCCACCAGGCGCTGGTTTTGGGCATCCGCGACTATTTCCAAAAAATGCATTTTACGGATGTGGTGCTGGGCCTGTCGGGCGGGATTGACTCGGCCGTGGTTTGCGCGCTGGCCGTCGAGGCGCTTGGCAACGAGCATGTCCGCGGTATTTTGATGCCTTCCCGCTATTCGTCCGACCACAGTGTTGCCGATGCTGTTCAACTGGCCGAAAACCTGAACATCCGCTACGACATCATCAGCATCCAAAATATGGTGAATGAGTTTGAAAACGAACTTAGCCCCATCTTTGAAAATCTGCCCCCCGGTGTGGCCGAAGAAAACATCCAGGCCCGCTCGCGCGGCATTTTGGTGATGGCCGTTTCGAACAAGTTTGGAAATATTTTACTGAACACCACCAACAAAAGCGAATGCGCGGTGGGCTACGGGACCCTTTACGGCGACATGAACGGCGGGCTTTCGGTGCTGGGTGATGTTTACAAGACGGATGTCTTCAAACTGGCCCGGTACATCAACCGGAATGAGGAACTGATACCCGAGAACAGCATCATCAAGCCGCCATCAGCCGAACTCCGCCCCGACCAAAAAGATACCGACACCCTGCCCGACTACGAAATCCTGGATGCCATCCTTTTCAAGTATATCGAGCTAAACCAGTCGCCGGAAGAAATCATCAAACAAGGTTTTGAACGGGAGACGGTACTAAAAACAGTACGCATGGTCAACCAAAATGAATATAAACGCTTCCAGGCCCCCCCAATTTTAAGGGTCAGCTCAAAAGCTTTTGGTTTTGGAAGGAAAATGCCCCTCGTCGCAAGGTATTCCTGAACAAAAAGCCTCACTGGACAACCGGGGCTTGTGCAATCGATTTCCTTTGATTCGTCGGGAGAACAGCTGAAAATAAAGCCGGAAAAAATTTCTTATTTCGTGGATTTAATTAACTTTGATGCTGTAAAACATGTAAACTAAACCCTATGCTGAGTCAAGAACTGGGGATCAAAGAGATTTTTGAAAATCCTAAATCTGTTTTCAGCTTGCTGAACCCCGAAGAAAAGGAAGAACTTCTTTCACACGCCTCGATCACTGTTTTCAGAAAAAACGAATTCATTTATAAGGAAGGGGACAAACCTTCAGCTTTCATTTTCCTGATCGACGGGAAAGTGAAAATTTTCAAAGAAGGCGTTGGCGGACGCGAACAAATCATCCGCATGACCAAACCCATGGGCTATGTCAGCTACCGGGCCCTATTGGCTGAGGAAATCCATAATGCATCGGCCGTTACCCTGGAAGATTCGCTGGTTTGCATGGTAAGCCCTGATCATTTTTTTGGAAGACTGCTCCGCAACCCCGATTTTAGCGCCCGGATCCTGCGCAAACTGGCCCAAGAGCTTGGCTTCTCCAACTCACGGACCGTTACCCTCACCCAAAAACACATTCGCGGGCGCCTGGCCGAGTCGTTGTTGTTGCTGAAAGAAAAATACGGCTTCGAAAACGACGGGGTATCGCTGAAAGCTTACCTTTCGCGCGAAGACATTGCCAATCTGTCGAACATGACCACCTCGAATGCCATCCGCACCCTATCGACCTTTGCCGGTGAACGAGTGATCGCCATCGACGGCCGGAAAATCAAAATTCTTGACCTGCACAAACTCGAACGAATCAGTAAATTAGGATAAAAATAATTACTCCTGGATATAAATCCGGTGTACTCGCTGTGAAATCCCGGTGAGCACTTCGTAGGGGATGGTGCCCATCCACCGGGCCAAGTCTTCCAGCCGGATCTTTTCGCCCATCAATTCCACCGTGTCGCCTGCATGAACAGCCAAACCGGTTACATCAATCATGCTCATATCCATGCAAATGTTGCCGATGACCGGACAGATGTGTCCGGTCACCCAAACGTTGCCGGCGCCGTTACTTAAGCGCCGGTCGTAACCATCGGCATAGCCTACCGGGATGATGGCTACTTTTTTCGGCTGTTCCACTTTCCCTTTCCGGCTGTATCCAACGGTTTCGCCGGGCTCAACGTCCTTCACCTGCGACACGACGGTTGTCCAGCGCGCAACGGTTTCAACCTGCAAAGCTGTTGATTGGGGCACACCGTACAAACCAATCCCCAGGCGCACCATTTCCAGTTGGAGATCGGCAAAACGTTCGATGCCTGCCGAGTTCAGCAAATGGCGGATCACCGGGTTGGGCTGAAGTTGGACCACCACATCACTCAACTCTTTAAACCGCTGATACTGCTGCCGGGTAAAGGCATCGTGCATGGAATCGTCGCTGGCAGCCAGGTGTGAAAATACCGACCGGATGCGCAGGCGCCCCTCTGCCGGAACGCGCCGGGCAATCGCCGCCAGTTCATCAGCCGATGAAAACCCCAGCCGGTGCATGCCGGTTTCAATTTTCAGGTGAATGGGATAATCCGAAACGGCCAAACGCCGGGCAGCCGCATCGAACTGCTGAAACACCTCGGTGGAATAAAGATTGGGCTCCAGGCGGTACTCCAGCATCATTTCAAAACTATGTTCCTCGGGGTTCATCACAATAATCGGGGTTTCGATACCTGCCTGGCGCAGCTCAATGCCTTCGTCGGCCACGGCCACGGCCAGGTAGTCCACCTGCTGGAATTCGAGCGCACGTGCAATCTCAACCGTTCCGCTGCCATACGAAAAAGCTTTTACCATCACCATCACCTTCGTTTCCGGCTTCAACAAAGCCTTATACCGGTTCAGATTTTCAACCAGGGCGTTCAGGTTGATTTCCATTTGCGTTTGATGGTATTTTTTCTGCAAAAAGGCAGCAATGCGTTCAAAGCGGAATTCACGGGCGCCCTTCAGCAAAATCTGTTCATTTTTGAAATCTGACGGCCGGAAATGTGCCAGAAATTCGTCCGTACTTCGAAAGAAAACAGCATCAGCAGCAAACAAAGCCTGATGCTTCCACAGTTCCTCGCCGATGCCAATCAGCCGGTTTACCCGGTACAGCTTCACCAGCCGGACCACCACACGGGCCAGTTCGCCCGATGTGAAACCGGATTGGCGGATGTCGGAAAGAATGAGCGTTTGCGATTGTTTCCCAAAGCTGGCCTGCCGGTTTAAAAACTGCAGGGCAATTTCGAGTGAGTTGATGTCGGAATTATAATAGTCGTTGATCAGAGAACAGTTATTGACGCCCTGCTTCAACTCCAGCCGCATGGCCACCGCTTGCAGGCTTGAGAACCGCCGCTGCACCTGTTCCGTCAGCCGGTTGGTGGCCAACACAAAAGCCAGGCAGTGACAGGCATTTTCGATGGAGGCCGCATCGCCAAACGGAATTTCGACCGAGGTACCTTCACCGTTGACCTTAAAATACAGGGTTGTTACTGTCGCCTCTTTTTCGGCACGAATAAATAAGTCTGCGCTGTCATCGGTAAACGACCACGAAAATAAACTTACTTCGCCCCCAAATTTCGAATGAATACGCTGATGCACCAATTCCTGGTCTTTTCGGTAAATAATCAGCTCACACGATTCGAACAGCTGCAACTTTTCATCAGCCTTTTCGGCCTGGCTTTGAAAATTCTCCTGATGCGCGTCGCCAATATTGGTGATCAGCCCCACCGTCGGGACGATGATCCTGGCCAGCTTCTCCATTTCGCCGGGCTGCGAAATACCGGCTTCAAAAATGGCCAGGTCAAAATTTTCGGTCATGTTCCAAACCGAAAGCGGCACTCCCACCTGCGAGTTAAAGCTTTTGGGACTGCGTATTATTTTCAGCTCATCCTGCAGCAATTCAAACAACCACTCTTTCACGATGGTTTTTCCGTTGCTCCCGGTAATGGCCAGCACCGGGTAATGAAAACTGCATCGCACGGTTGCAGCCAGCTGTTGCAGCGCTTTCAGGGTGTCGGGAACAAAAACAACGCAGGCATCGGCATAGCTGACCAAGGGAGTATCATCGGTTGAAACGACAAAATTGCGGACTCCCTTCCGGTACAATTCCTCCAGATAATCATGCCCATCGTGGCGAACCCCTTTAATGGCGAAAAACAAACAGGAAGAAACATCGGCCAGGGTGCGGCTGTCGATGGAGATGGTTTTAACGGGCACATGTTCCGCAACGTCTTCTCCGCACAGAAAATGACCGTTGATAATGGCGGCTAACCGGTTCAGCTGAATAATTGGCATTACGAACGTACTTTATTGAAACACACCCGGCACAAGGGTTCATACTCATTTCTCTCGCCCAACAACACTTGCTTTTCATTGGCCGACAAACGATGGGAAAATTGGGCCACATTTCCACAGCGCATACAAATAGCATGTACCTTGGATACATGATCGGCAATGGCCATCAGTTCGGGCATCGGACCAAAAGGCTTTCCCTTAAAATCCATGTCCAGACCGGCAATGATGACCCGGACGCCCTGGTCGGCCAGCCGGGTGCAAACCTCCACCAGGCCTTTGTCGAAAAACTGGGCCTCATCAATTCCAACCACTTCCACCCCGCCCGACAACAACAAGATGGTGGCTGAGTTGTCAACAGGGGTACTTGGAATTGAATTCTCGTCGTGCGACACCACCGCCTCGTGCGAATAACGCGTATCAATCGCCGGTTTGAAAATCTCTACCTTCTGCCGGGCAAACTGGGCGCGCCGCAACCGGCGGATCAACTCCTCGGTTTTCCCCGAGAACATGGAACCGGCAATTACCTCAATACTACCGCCAGATTTCCGGTGACTGACATCCCTTTCCAGAAACATTTCACGTTATTCAATTAAGATTTTAGTACTTTTACAAAAGTAACGAAATTGTTGGGTTAAATTGTTGGGAATAGTATTATGGATAAAAACAAACTACTTCGGATTATCGCGAAAGATCTGGAAGAATTGAACGAAATCACACAGGAACTGACAGATAAAAACCAGCTTACCGGCATTGAAATTGAATTTGCCCTGAGCAAGTCGCGGCTGATTTTACAGGCTTACGAGTTTCTGAAAGAGATGAACAGCCAGCTCCGCGAGCAGGTACTTCCGGCCGAACGCCCGATACCGGCGCCCGCCCCGGAACCAATCAACGGACAACAGAGAAGGGATGACCGGCCAGCAGAGCCAACACCACCCATCCTGGCGGATAGGCATGCTGATAAGCTCCCCAAACCGGAAACCATTCAGGAAACGCAGCCGGAAGCAGTCGTTGCCCCGCCAGCCCGCGATATCCCGGGGCCAGCACCTCACGAAACGGAAAAAGCTGCCGTAGCGACAACTACACCTTCCGTTAAAAATGACGCGGAAGAACTTCAACCAGATGAACAGGAGGAGGAAGAAGTGATCGAAAACCACAAAAAAATTGTGGGCGAGTTCTTTAGTCAGGGAAAGTCACTCAACGAACTGCTCTCGGGGGCACACAAACTGGACCAACAGCTGGCCAGCACCCCGATTGCGCGGCTCGAATCAGCCATCGGCCTGAATGACCGCTTCCAGTTTATCCGCGAACTATTCAATAACGATCCCAATCTGTTCCATGCCACCGTCACGCAAATCGACCGGATGAACGACATGACCGAAGCGGTCAGCTACCTGAGCAGCAATTTCAGGTGGAAAAAAAATGAGATGAGCATCAAATTCGCCCAATTGGTCAAACGCAGATTTTCAAACTAATCATGGCAAAGCTATACCTGGTACCGACCCCGATCGGGAATTTGGACGACATGACCTTCCGCGCCGTGAAGATTTTGAAGGAAGTGGACCTGATTTTGGCCGAAGACACCCGCACCTCATCCAAGTTACTGAACCACTTTGAGATACAAAACAAACTAAGTTCGCACCATAAATTTAACGAGCACCAAACGGCTGGGAACATTGCCCGGCGCATCGAATCCGGCGAAAACATCGCGCTCATTTCCGACGCCGGCACACCGGGCATCAGCGACCCCGGCTTTCTGCTGGTGAAAAATTGCCTCGAAAACGGGATCGACGTGGAATGCCTCCCCGGGGCAACAGCCCTGATCCCGGCGTTGGTGAACTCAGGCCTGCCCTCCGACCGGTTTTGTTTCGAAGGATTTCTGCCGGTAAAAAAAGGGCGGCAAAAAAAGCTGCAAGCACTGGCCGGTGAAGAACGCACGCTGATTTTCTACGAATCGCCCTACCGGCTGATTAAAACTCTGGAGCAACTGCTGGAATATTTCGGCGATCGCCAGATTTCTGTCTCCCGCGAGTTGTCCAAGTTGCACGAAGAGAATGCCAGAGGCACTATCTCAGAAGTTCTGGAACACTTTAAGGCAAAAACCATCAAGGGCGAAATTGTCATCGTGGTGGAAGGGAAGCCGCTCCCTAAAGCCTCCAAAGGAGGGGGAAAAGAGTTCAGCTAAAAAAAAACATTGGTGCCCGGCAAACAGGATATAAAGTCCCTACGGGACTCTGTTGTAATTACTAACATGTTTCTACCAATATGTTGTCCGGCAGTTGCCGGACAGTCCCTTTAGGGACGTTATATGGGTAGAAAAAAAGTAATCCTGATTCCCCAAGTCCGGCAACTGCCGGACGCAATAAAAACGGGGGCTACAGCATTTTAAAATTAGATTAACCGGACACCAATGAGAAAAATAAGAAATGGCTAACACGTACACACAAATTCATATTCAAGCAGTATTTTCAGTTCAAGACCGTTCTTGTCTGATTAAAAAATTCTGGAAAGATGAATTGTATCAATATATAACCGGAATCATCCAAAATTACGGGCATAAAATTTTGGCAATAAATGGCATGCCTGATCACATCCATGTATTCTTTGGCATGAGGCCCACCCAATCATTATCTGATTTAATGCAAAATGTCAAGGGAAGCTCCTCCCAATGGATCAATGAAAAAAATTTATTGTGGGTCGGTTCTCATGGCAAGAAGGATATGGCGCTTTTTCGTACAGTAAATCACATGTTAATCCTGTTATTGAATACATTATAAGACAAGAAATCCATCATCATAAGAAAACATTCGTTGAAGAATATCTTGAATTTTTAGAACGTTTTCAAGTACCGCATGACGAACGATACATCTTTAAACCAGTAGAATACGACATGGATGATGTTTAAGAAGCGCCGGTAGGCGCCAAATATGGGTAGAAAAAGCAAGGTTCAGCTTTTCTTCCGTCCCGTCCGGGACGGAACAGAATTGACGCAAATGTATATCCTACCCATATCAAGTTCCTAACGGAACTATTCACGAGTTAGCCATCCGTTTGATTTCATGGAGAATCGCATGAAAAAGTGTTTGCAGCCAAGATTTATAAATTAGGAAATATCTCAAAAAATAAACCCAAATGTCAAAACCCAAGCATTTAAGTGACGGCAATGTTCCCCCTCTTCGGGAGGGGGATCGGGGGAGGCTCCCCTCCTTTGGAGGGGCGGGGGGAGGCCGAAAATACGAGCACCTGTTTTTTGATCTCGACAACACCCTGTGGGATTTTGACACCAATGCCCGGCTGGCTATGCAGGAAACCGTGGCCCAGCTGAAAATGGAGAGTCAACTGCCCGATTTCGACAGCTTTTACCACTTTTACGAACAAGTAAACACCAGCCTGTGGGAGGCTTACCGGAAACAGGAAATCCGCAAACCCGAACTCATCAAAAAGCGCTTCGCCGACACCCTGGCCCACTTCCAAATCGAAGGCATTGACCCGGTGGAGATGAACGAGCTGTACCTGAAAATTATGCCCCGCCAAAAGCAGCTGATAGCAGGCGCCCTCGAAACGCTCAGCTATTTAAAATCGAAACGGTACCATTTGCACATCATCACCAACGGATTTAAAGAGGTACAACACGCAAAAATCAACACCTGCGGACTGGCCCCCTATTTTGAAGGGGTATTCATTTCGGAAGAGATCCAGGCTCCCAAACCCGACAAACGTATCTTTAAACATGCCCTGATGAACTGCAATGCCAAAAAAAGTAAAAGCATCATGATTGGCGATTCTTTCGAAACCGACATTTTAGGAGCAAATCAATTCGGCATGGATAGCATCCACCTCAAAAAACACACGAATTTAGCCACCACTCCCCCTCCTTTAAAGAACATAAGCCAAAAAACAAATAACATTACTTCCACCACCCCCTCCAACAAAACCAGTGTTATCGAAAATTTAACACAACTTTTGGATATTTTATAGATCCCGGAAACAGTTCGGGTATTTTCCACAATTAGCTGGAAAAAAGGAAAGTATGTAGGTTATTGCATGTGTACTGTAAACCAGTCTATTTCAGAAACATGACATTTGTCATACAAGTGTTGGTTGAATATCTTTTCGACCTCTTTGAGGATAAGTTTTAATTTTTACTTTTGTAATCGTTAAGGTTTTTTAACATTACTGCACTAAAAATTACAAATTGTAATTGACGGTTTCAAATAACAAGTGCAATCTAAAAACCAGGTATTAAACGTTTGGGGGAACTTTTAATACAAATGCTAGTTAGGAAGGGGAAAATCACTACATAGTTTTTTTACGATCCTTTTATTGGAAATTTAAGAATTGATGCTGTTTAATTATTAAAATTATTTCTATGAAGAAAATCGCATTACTACTTGCAATTTTTGCAATTGGTTTGCAGTCAGTATTGGCTCAAACCAAGGAAATTACAGGTACGGTCACCTCTGCCGACGACGGCATGTCCATACCTGGTGTTTCTGTTTCAGTTAAGGGTACCACATTGGGTACCATCACGGATCTTGACGGGAAATACATCATCAAAGTACCACAGGACGCCGCCACCCTCGTATTTTCATTTGTGGGCATGCAAACACTGGAAGCGCCCATTACCGGAAATACCATTAATGCTGTGATGCAATCAGACGTTGTGGGTATCAACGAAGTAGTTGTAACGGCTTTGGGCATCTCCAGAGAGAAAAAATCCCTGGGTTATGCCTCCCAAGGAGTTGACGCTGAAGAAATCATGGCAGCAAACAACCTAAACCCGATGTCAGCCCTGTCGGGCAAAGTAGCCGGTTTGTCCATCTCCGGACAAAATTTCGCCGGATCCCAGAACATCATGATTCGTGGCGGTAGCTCTTTCAGCCAAAATAACCAACCCTTGTTTGTGGTGGACGGAGTTCCGATCAGCAACGAAAACTTCAATGATAACGAAACACAACGAGGCGGGGGCGGTTACGACTATGGTTCCATGACCAACGACCTGAACTCCTACGATATTGAGAGCATTGAAGTACTCAAAGGTAGTGCGGCATCAGCCCTGTATGGTAGCCGTGGCCAGAACGGTGTGATCATGATTACGACAAAAAAAGGGAAAAAGGGAAAAAAAGATTTTGAAGTGGAACTCAACTCAGGGATCAATTTCGAACGGGTTTCCATCCTGCCCAAGCAACAACGCATGTATGGCGGGGGTTATGTTTACGATTGGGATACCGGTGTTTACGACAATAACGGATTTGCCGAAGCAACCATCGAAGGACAAACCTACAAACTGGTTGACTACGGAATGGACGAAAGCTGGGGACCTCGTTTCAATGCCAACACGCAGGTATTACACTGGTGGGGATTATCCGATTACGAACAAGGAATTACAGCCACCCCGCAAACAGGTGCCTGGGTAGCATCACCCAACGATGTAAAATCGTTCTATGAAACCGGCGTTTCATACCAGAATTCGGTGAATATTACCAGCTCTAACGAAAACTCGGCTATCCGCATTGGATATACCAATGTAAACATGACCGGCATTGTGCCAAATGCTTCCCAAGACAAAAACACATTTAACATCAATGGAGGCATCAACCTGTTCGATAACTTCATTGAATTAACCTCGAACGTGAACTTTGTCAGAACCGACACGAAAGGTCGTCCTCAATTCGGTTATGGAGATAACTCCCAATCACAAAAATTCTTCCAGTGGGGACAAAGACAGCTGGACATGGACCGCTTGAAGAACTATATCAACCCGGACGGTACACAACGAGTATGGAACCGCAGATCGGTAACCAATCCGGCTCCCCTATATTCCGACAACCCATACTGGACGGCTTATAAAAATTACCAGGACGATGATCGCACCCGTGTTTATGGAAAAGCAGGAGCTCGTGTTAACTTCACGGATTATCTGCATGCAACGGGAACTGTGTACCTGGATACCTATACCTTTAACCAACACGAACGTGTCGCCAAAGGATCTCAGGCTTTGTCCATGTACAAAGAAATCAATCGTCAAGCCACGGAAACAAACTTCGAAGGCAAGATTGATTTCAACAAAGAATTCGGCGACTTCAGTGTGTTAGCAATGGTGGGCGGTAACGTTCGCAAGGAAGATTATTCTCGTTTTGAAGGCGAAACCAGTGGCGGCTTGGTAGTTGACGGCTTGTACAACCTGAACAACTCGGTTAACCAACCTACACTTGACGATTACGACCGGAAAAAAGAAATCAGAAGCTACTTTGCTTCGGCAAGTGTTGGCTATAAATCATTCGCCTATATCGATGCAACCTTCAGGAAAGACTTTGACTCTTCTCTTCCGAATGGGGCCAACAGCTATACCTATCCTTCTGTTTCGGGTAGCCTTATTATCTCCGAGCTATTGGACGAAGCTGCGATCAACAACCTGAAACTGCGTGCCAACTATGGTGAAACCGGTAACGGAACAAGCCCTTATCAGGTATATAACACCTATGTAATTGGCACTCCTTTCAACGGAACACCTCAGTTTACCAACTCAGTTCGTTTGAAAAACCAGAATCTAAAACCGGAGAAAACCAAAGAAATTGAATTTGGTTTAGAAGGTGCTTTTCTAAAAAACCGAGTTGGTTTTGATTTTAGCTGGTACAACCGGAACACCGAAAACCAGATTGTACCGATTGAGGTTAGTGGAGCTGCCGGCTATATCGAAAAGATGATTAACGCCGGGAAAATCAGAAACCGGGGGATTGAAGTTTTGGTTTACGGAACTCCCGTTAAAACCAAAGATTTCTCTTGGGAAACAAGCGTAAACTTCTCGAAAAACAAAAATAAGGTACTCGATTTACCGGAAGAACTCGGCAAAATCCAGCTGATGAACGCACCCTTCAGTGGGGCTTACCTGAATGCCGTTGAAGGAAAAACTTTCCAACAACTCTATGCATACGATTTCATGTATGATGACAATGGAAATAAAATCATTGATCCTTCAACCGGTTTTTATGCCACTTCGGGCGAGCTGTCTGATGTTGGCTCGGTATTGCCCGACTACAACCTGGGCTTCAGAAATGCCTTCCGGTATAAAAACTTTGATGCCAGCGCATTGTTGGATGCCTCAGTTGGTGGTCACTACTATTCCATCACACACATGTGGGGTATGTACTCGGGTATGGCCAAAGAAACGGCTACGCCTACATCAAACGGCAATACGATCCGCGAAGATGGTATCGTGCTCGATGGCGTTCTTCCTACCGGTGAAAAAAATGACATCACCATCTCAGCAGTAGAATACGGCGAAAATCATTACCACGGGTACGGAACGCCAAGTGCAACCAGCGTTTTTGACGCTACCTACGTAAAACTGAGAGAGGTTAACCTGGGTTACACGCTGCCTCAGTTTACCGACATTATTCGTTCTATCCGATTCTCAATTTATGGACGCAACCTGGCTACCTGGGGATTGGACAACAAGGGTATTGACCCCGAAACAGTAGTTGGAGGTTCAGGCAACATTCAGGGCCTTGAAGGGGGTATTATCCCGGCAACACGTTCGTTCGGTTTTAACCTTAAAATTGTTTTATAAACACGTTTAAAAGAATAGCAATGAAAAGATTTAAATACTTAACCCTAATGCTTGCGGGGATCCTTTTATTCTCCTGCGAAGTAGATTATTACGGTGACCCGAATCAACCGGAAGTAGCGCCAACGTCAGGGATCATCAACAGAGCTCAAAAAAACCTGATGGATGTTACACGCGATGAATGGTTTTCGGGAAGACAAATGTCGCTCTGGGTTCAATACTGGAACCAGGTAAACTACACCGAAGAAGACCGTTTTCAATATCGTGAATCAGTAAACAAAGCAGCTTGGGAAGATATCTATGCCGTAGCTCAGGATTTATGGGATATTATCACCCTGAATACCGATGAAGCGACGAAAGGAGACATGGCTCAGTTTGGTCCCAATGCAAATCAAATTGCCGCCGCCCGTATTATGCTGGTTTACACCTATCTGCAAGCAGTTGAATTGTGGGGGGATGTACCTTACGCTTCGTATGCCGGAACAAACGAATCGTTCCAGGCCAATCAGCTTAAAAGCAAGGATATTATGCACGTAGCCTATGCCAGCCAAGAGGATATCTATCCCGACATGTTGAATGAACTGGATCAGGCTCAATCCAGTATTGAAGGAAACTTTGTGATTGAAGGAGATAATTTCTTTGGCGGTGACGCTGCCCAATGGAAGAAATTTGCCAATTCGCTGCGCTTACGTATTGCCAACCGGATTAAAGATGTTTATCCCGGCGCGCAAGCCCATATCGATGCAGCCATCGCTGCCGGTATTATGGAATCGAACAGCGACAACGCCGGTGTAACATACGAACAAAATGCAGAAAATGGCTCTCCTATGTACCGTGCTTATTATGTGTCCAACAGAACCGATTTTGCCCCCTCCATGCAATTTGTAGAACTCTTGCAGGGGAAAAGAGGCAACTTCCCGGAAGATCCGCGTTTGGATATCTTTGTAGCCGACAACACCGACGGATTTAAAGTGGGTGTGCCGCTTACCGCCAGCAACGGGATTGTTTCCAGCTTCCAGCATGAATCATTCCCGGGAGCTGCCATCATCGGAACAAAAACAGGTGCTCCTGACTACACCGAAATCTATATGGAATATGCAGAAGTATGTTTCATCAGGAGTGAATTGGAAAATTGGGACCAAACCTGGTATGAAAAAGGCGTTCGTGCTTCAATGGAAAGATGGGGCGTTGCTACATCCGTTATTGAAACCTACATCGACAATCTGCCTGCCGCATCCGAAGAAAATGTGATGATGCAGAAATATATTGCCCTGTACATGCAACCCATGGAATCCTGGAGCGAGTACCGTCGTACCGGATATCCCAACACCATTGTTCGGCCTAATACGCCTTACAATTACTCCTGGAAATACATCAAAAATGGCGTAGTGAGAGACACAACCGCTACCTATTCATTCCTGCCAATCGGTGGATTAACAGATGTTCCGGCCCGAAATAAATATTTGCTCAACGAAGCAAGTGTTAACGAGGAAAATGTAAAAGCCGCAGCTTTGGCTATCGGAGGAGACGAACAGTCAACCAAACTTTGGTGGGCACAATAAAAACTTAAGCCTGGGGAAACGGTATTCTTTCTCCTTCAATTTCAAAGAATAGAACTTTTCAGTTTAGCCTTTCCCCTGGCTTTCACATAAAAAGAGCGTCGTTGGGCGCTCTTTTTTTATGCTTCACCTGTTGTTATTGCCGATTGCAAAAACCCCCTCTACCCTGCTGACCAACATAAGTTTAGTTTCAAATATTCACAAGAGTGTTGGCAAATCACTTTTATAATTCAACAAACTTCTTATTTTTGTACTTATTAAGATTTTTAAACACAAAAGTTAAAAATTTATAAAATCTCTTGAAGGAGAAAGAACATACAAGAACAACAACATGGAACCGGCATGTCCCCAGGTTGGAATGCCGTGTAGTTTGGCTTTTACTGTCCTTATTAAGTATATCTAAAAATGCTGTTTAATTTAAAATTATCTTCTATGAAAAAAGTCGTATTGCTACTTGCAATTTTCGCCATTGGTTTGCAGGCCGTTCTGGCCCAAACCAGGGAAATTACAGGTACGGTTACTTCTGCCGACGACGGAAGTACTTTGCCTGGTGTTTCTGTTTCAGTCAAGGGTACCACATTGGGTACCATCACTGATATCGACGGGAACTATATTATTAAAGTTCCAACAGATGCTAAAACATTGGTCTTCTCTTTTGTGGGTATGCAATCACAAGAGGTTGCCATTTCCGGTAATACCATCAATGTGGTTATGGAGCCAGATGTTGTGGGCATCAACGAAGTTGTCGTGACGGCAATGGGTATCCGAAGAGATGCAAAAGCCCTTGGATATGCAGTGCAAGACGTTGACTCGGAAGAATTGATGAAAACTGGCTCTCCAGATCTTGCCAAGGCGCTTCAGGGAAAAGTTGCCGGTATCGACATTAAAGTGTCGAGTGGTATGCCCGGTGCATCTTCGCAAATCATTATCCGGGGTTCTCGTTCTTTCACAGGAAATAATACTCCGCTGTACGTAATCGATGGCATGCCGGTAGCCAGCACAGCTTCTTATAGTACGGGTGACGGGGTTACAGGGGCTGACATCTCAAACAGGGCTCTCGATATTAACCCAAATGATATCGAAAGCATTAACGTGTTGAAAGGACAAGCTGCTGCTGCCTTGTACGGGTTAAGGGCATCGAATGGTGTTGTTATTATTACCACAAAAAGTGGAAAAGGAGGAGCAAAAGGTGTTCCGGTTGTGACAATCAATCAGACAACTAGTTTTGAAAAAGTTTCCCGCACACCCGATTATCAGACGACTTGGGCACAGGGTTACTCTGGATCTTTCAGCCCAAACAGTTCGATGTCTTGGGGGCCTAAAATCACTGATCTGCCAAATAATCCAACTTATGGTGGAAATGCCAACGGTCATCAAGGTATGTACCGTGTACCCCAACTTGAACAAGCTGGACTGGACCCATGGGTTACACCACAAGTTTATAATAACTGGGATGACTATTACCAGACAGGTGTTACGTCAACTTCATCGGCAAATGTAAGCCAAGCTGACGACAACGGTAATTTCTCCTTGGGATTGGGATATACCGATCAAACAGGTATTGCTTTAAATACCGGCATGGAACGCTGGAATGCCAAAGCCACAGCAGAACGAAAACTCAACAATAATTTTTCTGTTGGCTTCAATGCAAACTACGCCAAGACTGTTATTGACAAATTAACCGGCGCCAACGATGGCGCATTGGCTGGTGTTCTGGCTGCCCCTTCAAGTTATAACCTCAAGGGAATTCCGTATCATGTCCCAGGCGATCCTTACACTCAAATATACTACAGGGGCCTTACCTTTGACAACCCGTATTGGATCGAAAAGAACAATACATTTAATGAAGAAACAAATCGTTTCTTTGGAAATGGCTATGTAGAATACAAAGCCACATTTACGGAAGACATGAACCTGACGGTAAAATATCAACTTGGCGTTGACTCTTACACCACTCATTTTCAAGACATTTTCGGATATGGACGCAAAGGAGGAAGTGGGGAAATAAACAACTACGGAATTACCGATATGACTTACAACTCGTTATTAACAGCCAACTATGACTGGAAAATTGATGACGACTTCCAATTAAACGTAATTGTCGGTAATGAGTTGGATCACAACCGTCAGAAAACTTACGATGAATATGGACAAGAATTCAACTTTGGTGGTTGGAATCACATTGCCAATGCGAATACGGTAACTGCTACCGAAGCTCAATACCAAAACAGGACGGTAGGTTTCTTTTCCAGTCTGTCATTATCCTGGAAGGATATGTTATTTTTGAATGCAACAGGAAGAAATGACATCGCTTCGTCGATGCCCAGAGACAATCGCTCGTTCTTTTATCCATCCGTTTCACTTGGTTTCGTAGCCTCTGAATTGGACTTCATAAAAGAAATAGACTGGCTTAATTTTGCTAAAATCAGAGGTTCTTATGCCGAGGTTGGACAAGCCGGTACTTATTTGGAGAACTATTATACCAAACCAGCTTATGGCGGAGGCTTCTGGACAGGGGAACCTATTTCATATCCAGTTGGCGGTGTAAACAGTTATATTCCGAACAATGTATTATATGATCCCGCTCTAAAACCTCAGAACACTAAGTCGTATGAAATCGGTGTAAATCTTAAAATGTTCAACAACCGTTTTGGGATTGATTACACCTACTCAAGACAAAATGTTGAAGATCAAATCTTCCAGGTTCCATTGGCCGGTTCGACGGGAGCCGCTAGCTTAATGATGAACGGCGGAAGGGTTCACACCAATGGACACGAAGTAATGTTGTACTTAACGCCAATATCAACCAAGAATTTCACGTGGGACATCAATGTGAACTATTCAAAAATTGATAACGTGGTTGATGAACTTGCTCCTGGTGTAGAAAGTATCTTCCTGGGAGGTTTTGTAACCCCGCAGGTCCGTGCCGGAATTGGTGACACCTACCCTGTAATTTACGGTGCTCAATTCGCAAAAAATGAAAAGGGTCAGATATTGGTAAATGAAGATCCGAATGCAGCTGACTATGGTATGCCAATGTCGGGTGAACCTGGAGTATTAGGCGCCGTTTCACCTGACTTCATCCTTGGAGGATCATCAACTTTCAGCTATAAAAACATCTCCCTGAGCGCTGTTTTTGAATGGAAAAATGGTGGCCACATGTATTCCGGCTCCAATGGCCTTTTGGACCTTTACGGGATGTCAGAAAGAACTGAAGATCGTGAATCAACCTTCATCTACCAAGGATACAAAGCAGACGGAACACCGAACGATATAGTCCGGGGCGGAGCCGGCGATGCCTTAGCTTATCAAACCCTGTTCTCTGATGTACTTGGAAACATTGATGAACATTATATCCACGGAAACTCGTTTGTAAAACTACGGGAATTGTCGTTGAAATATTTCTTACCAAAAAATACAATTCCAAAAGTGGATGTTTCCATTAATGCATTCGCCCGGAATATCTTATTGTGGACTGAATTGGACAACTTTGATCCAGAAAGCTCTCAAGGAAATAACAACATTGCTGGTGGTTTTGAACGGTTTACATTACCGCAAGCTACTAGCTACGGATTTGGACTGGAAGTGAAATTCTAATAAAAAATGGCAGAAGTTATGAAAAAATATATCTATAAATTAGTAATCCTATGCTGTGCCGTTCTTGTCTATTCTTGTTCGGAAGATACCATGGATGATATCAACAAGAATGTCAACGACCCAACAGATGTCGCCTCGAACTTAATAATAACCGATGTAATGACGAGCACAGCTTTTAGCGTGACTAGCAGCGACTTGGCATTCTACGCATCATGTTATGTAGAACACAATGTCGGTGTTTATGGCCAAATGTACAATGCTGAAATCAGGACTAATGAACCAACCAGTAGTACAACTTACAACAATTCATGGAATTCAATCTACCAGAATCTGTTAAACCTGAAAACAATTGTTGGGAAGTGTTCTGAAGGTGGTTCCGAGGAAGGTAATTACCATACCCTTGGTATCGCTCAGATTCTAACGGCTTACAATCTGGCTATCCTGACTGATGTAATGGGTGATGTCCCTTGGACAGAAGCCTTGCAACCTGGTGTTATTTTTACTCCTAAACTGGATAAACAAGAAGATATCTACAATGAAATCTTCACCTTGTTGGATAACGCAACAACAAATTTGGCCAAAGAAACCACCTTTCCTCTTCTTGGAAAACAGGATTTCATCTATGGTGGCAACGCGGCCAGCATAGACAAATGGATCAAATTTGCGAACGGATTGAAGGCCAGGTACACGATGAGATTATCTCATAAATCTCCAGACTACGATGCTGTAATTAGTTATGCCAACAATTCATTTGAAGCTGCATCCGAACAAAGCCAGTTCACGTACAACGGAACGACAACCAAAAGTCCGTTCCAGATGTTTTTCGATGACAGGGATTATTTTGGAGCAAGTACCAGCCTTCATAATAAATTGACAGAACGAAACGATCCAAGAGATGCGATCTTCTTTGCACCTTACTCTTCCGGTGGCGACCTGCTCTTTGCTCCCAATGGTACACCTGAACAAGTACAAGGTCTTTACGGTATCTCTGGAATAAGCTCACTAACTGCACCAACGTATTTAATGAGCTATCATGAGGTAGAATTCTTAAAAGCAGAAGCATACGCACGGAAAAATGATCTCGACAATGCCAAAACTTCATTAAAAAATGCTATCGTTGCCGCTCTTGGAAAAGTAAACATCGGAGTATCAGCTGAAGAGGCAGAAACATATTATGAAGATGAGGTACTTCCAAGATTATCCAGCCAAACTGCAGCTATACAGGAAATTATGATCCAAAAATACCTGGCTTTCTTCGAAGAAGAAGCAATCGAAGCATACAATGATATCCGGAGATTAAAAGCTATGGGTAATAATTTCATTCAGCTAAGCAATCCCCTCAATGCTCAGAATAAATTCCCCTTGCGATTCACGTATGGCTCTGAGGATGTAACCACAAACGAAAATGTGAGAGCTGCTTACGGTGACGGCAACTATGTTTATTCTGAAAACGTATGGTGGGCCGGAGGTACACGCTAGTTAATTTTCATTTTTAAAAAAAACAACTATGAAACAGATAAATATATTAGCATTCTTCTTCGCACTTACTCTACTTTTTGGGGGGTGCGAAGACACGAACGAAAACTTGGTGGGTTCGCGGGGAATAGCCGTTGTACCTGTTATTTCAGAGCTAACACCCGAATCTCCTGTCTTCTCTGATCTGGAAGAAAGTAGTTTTGTAACCTTCACTGTTGATTTAATGGAAGGGGATGTTGTTGATGATGCAGAGATTCAAGTCGTATATGAAGGGAAAACCGGCATCATGGATAAAATTCAATCGTTCCCGGCCAGCTTTAATATAACTGCTCCGGAAATGTTAGCTGCATTGGGTATTTCTGAAAGTGATGTAAGTCTTGGAACATCTTTTTACATCTATGTAATTACAACCTCCCAAGGACTTTCAACACGTTCTCTCGCTAGTATCCAGATCAAACTTCCTTGTGAATATGACCCAGGCCTTGCTTACGGTTCATACGCAGTCACTAGTGACTGGTATGCAACAGGCGGAGGTAAGATTTCGATTGCTATCGATGAAACTGACCCATACATTGTATATGTTTCTGGACTAGAAGTGACCGGTGGCGAAGGATTAGTTGAAGATCAAGGACCTCTGAAAATGGTTATTGATCCAGCCACTTTTAATGTGACTGTTGCAAATCAAATTCTTTCATCTGATGCATGGGGCTATGGGCCAATACACTACGAGGGTACAGGAACATTTAACTCTTGTGAAGGAAACTATAATATGATTTTTACCATTTCAATTCCTGGTATAGATTATACTACTACCTATCCATTTTCCTTGACAAGGGAATAAAAAGTAGAGATATCACATCGAAAGCGACTGTCCCGCAAAGGCAGTCGCTTTTTTTTGATCTTTCGGACAGGCAACGCAAACCTGTTCCTTCGGGCACACACCACGTGCAGCTTCACCGGGAATTCAGCATGCTACCCCGTATTTTCCAAACGCGATATGACGAACCTGGAAATGTTTCAGATACGTTACCGATTGCAGACAAATTCTATCAAACATGTTGATTATGGCTTTCACCCGGAAGAAATGCCGGCAACCGCGCCCAGCGGGAGCTACCAGCAACCATAGAGATAATCGATGACATTTTAATTTTCACTTCTATACGGGAGCTATACGGAGCCTATACGGAACAGCGCCGGGAAAATGGGATGCAGATGAGGCGGCTCCTTCGTAATTGTATTTACAGAAAGGTCAATCCAATTTTTCTATTTAATCCTTTTTCAAAAATCCGGATCAGCGTAGATAATTGAACATTGCCTTTGGCATTTTCAAGTTTAGAAATATAACTTTTTTTAGTCCCTGCACGCTCGGCGAGTTGCTCTTGTGTTAAATTCGCTTCTTTCCTTGCTTCTTTAAGCATTTCGCTTACAATAAACATTTGGGCTCTCTCTTCGTAAATATTGCGACTTTCTGAACCAATTTTGCCATGTTCCCGCTCAATCAATTCGTCAAAATCCCTAATCTCTGAATAATCAATCATGACTTTTTCTTTTTTAGTTCAAAATATTCTTGTTTTAATCTCATTGCCTTTTCAATTTCATTTTTCGGTGTCCTTTGAGTCTTTTTCTGAAATCCATTGAACAAAACCACTAATTTCCCTTCATCAAAACAACAGAATATCCGATAAATGTTCGATTGGTACTCAACCCTAATTTCAAACAATCCATCGTATCCCGTCATTGGAGATAAAAATTTCAACGGAACTCTTTCCACCTGCTTAACCAACTCAAAAACATACTGAATCTTTGATTTTACATTAGCATCCAGCTCTTTGTAAAAATCAATAAAATGTTCCCCATGAAAAATTATCTTTCTTGGCATCATGCAAAGTTACCTCAAAAGATAACTCATTCAAAATATTTTAACTGGATTTTGCTCAAATGCCGATTTTCCCCGCTGGTGCAAATTCAATTCATGCCTTATCTTGAAAAGATAAAATTCCATTCTGCCTAATGGCACACCGGTTACAAACCGGCGCGAGCGGGGAAATGTTTCGGATACTTTACCGATTGCAGGCAAATTCTACTAAACAAGTTGATTATGGCTTTCACAGTAGAAAAATGCCAGCAACCGCGCGCAGCGGGAGTTCCCGTCCGCCATAGAGATAATCGATGACATTTTAGTTTTCACTCCTATACGGAGGCTATACGGAAAGTTTACGGAACCTATACGGAAGGTTTACGAAACGGCCACGGTAATACGAGACGCAGGTAGCGCAAATTTTGGAGAGATGAAACCAGAACGGATTCGGTATTGATCACGAAGTGATCCAACCATTCATCACCCCCAATCCAATTGGGAGAATACGACAACCAACCACTCTCCTCAACCCCGAAGCGGGTTGAACTAACTCAGAAAACCTTGAACTCCTCCAGAGTTCCGGAGAAAATCTACCGCTTACCGCAAGTGCAACTGGCGGTGATGAACATTCAACTCCTTCGGAGTAATCAAGACAACTAGAAAAGACAAGCTCATTCGAAGCCCCCCGATCACGAAGTGATCCAACTATTCATCACCCCCAATCCAACTGGGGGAATACGACAACCAACCACCACTCCCCCAACCCCGAAGCGGGTTGAACTAACTCAGAAAACATTGAACTCCTCCAGAGTTCCGGAGAAAATCTACCGCTTACCGCCAGTGCAACTGGCGGTGATGAACATTCAACTCCTTTGGAGTAATCGGGACGACTAGAAAAGACAAGCTCATTCGAAGCCCCCCGATCACGAAGTGATCCAACCATTCATCACCCCCAATCCAATTGGGGGAATACGACAACCAACCACTCTCCTCAACCCCGAAGCGGGTGGAACTAACTCAGAAAACCTAGAACTCCACCAGAGTTCCGGAGAAAATCTACCGCTTACCGCCAGTGCAACTGGCGGTGATGAACATTCAACTCCTTCGGAGAAATCGGGACGACT
>JBFXGM010000004.1:0-186799 GCA_050178015.1 Mangrovibacterium sp. | reverse complement strand
GCAACAACTGATTGACGACATGTTTGAAACCATGTACCATTCGGACGGGGTTGGCCTGGCTGCGCCACAGATTGGTAAATCCCTGCGTATTTTTGTCATTGATGCCTCCTCTGCCGCTGATGATGATGAGCCCGAACTGGAAGGTTTCAAAAAAGCCTTTATCAATCCCGAAATTCTTGAGCGGCGCGGCGACGAATGGGTGATGAACGAAGGCTGCCTTAGCCTGCCCGAAATTCGGGAAGACGTGTCCAGACCGGAGTTCGTAAAGATCAGATACGTGGATGAGAACTTTGTGGAGCACGTGGAAGAATACGGCGGTTTTGCCGCTCGTGTCATTCAGCACGAATACGATCACCTGGAAGGTATTTTATTTATCGACTACCTGAGCCCACTGCGGAAAAGAATGCTGAAAGGTAAGCTGACGGCCATCTCGAAGGGGAAAGTGCACCCTGCCTATCGCATTGTGATCCCCGGGAAAAAATAAACCTTGTGGTTGGCATCATCACCTGTCAAAAAATTACGATCAAATTTAAAAATTTAATTAAATAAAGAAACCCTATCAGTTGGTTTGCCGTATTTCGGAAAAACCAAAACCCTGACCGTGAGTTTCTTTTCCAGCAATCCGTTTATAAAAATCACCAGCCTGGTACTGTTGGGTATTCTGGCCGCCGGTTACTGTCCGTATTCCAGCTGGGGGTTTCTGCTTCTTTTGTTATTATCGATTGGCTGGGCAGGCCGGCAAAGCGCGAAAAGCAGATATTCAGTTGATTCAGTACATTCAATTATCCAGGGCACCGTTATCGTGCTGCTGACCATGATAAACGTAGGGCTGAACAGCAAAGAAATACCGTCGGCTCCCGAAAAGCCGATCCATTTCACAGCTACATTGCTTGAAAAACCGAGTGAAAAGACAAATTCGTACCAGGCGCTGATCCGTATTAATCAGGCAGATTCAAGCCAGTTCGACCGCAAAAAACTCATCGCCTATTTTACAAAAAGCGAACAAGCCGAAACATTATTGCCTGGTGACAATATAATTGCTTTGGGCAGAATCAATGCCATCCAAAATTCAGGAAACCCGTTTGAATTTGACTACAAAGGCTACCTGGCCCGGCAAGATATTTTTTTCAGCACGTACATCACAGCAAAAAACCTAAAATTAACGCCGCAGTATGATTGGTCGTTATTTACTGTAGCCGAACGCTTCCGCGAAAAACTACTTTCCCTGCTAAAGGAAAAACTGCACGACCACGAAGTTCTCCAAGTAGTGAGTGCATTAACCTTAGGTTACCGCAAAGAACTCAGCCCCGAAACGCGATCGTATTTCACTGCCACCGGGGCCATGCACGTTTTGGCTGTTTCCGGCCTGCACGTAGGTATGATTTTCCTGTTTTTGACCCGGCTTTTCAGTTTCTTGAAACGATCACCTGCGGGACAATTTTTCTTTGTGTCGCTAATTGCTTCCTGTTTATGGGGCTATGCTTTGCTCACCGGCTTTTCACCGTCGGTTCAACGGGCAACGGTCATGTTTTCGTTCATTCTTATTGGAAACAGCCTTTCGCGCCCCACTCCTATTTACAACTCCATTGCAGCTTCCGCTTTCTTCCTGCTGCTGGTAAATCCCGGTTTGTTTTTCGAAGTTGGATTCCAACTCTCCTACATGGCTGTTATCAGCATTGTTTTTTTCTATCCGAGGTTCGAAAAAATGCTGGACCCGCAAAATAAGGCGATCAAATCGATGTGGCAATTAATATGCGTTTCGGTGGCCGCCCAAATTGGCACCGTCCCGCTGGCGCTTTATTACTTTCACCAGTTTCCCGTATTTTTCTGGCTGAGCAACTTTATCGTTGTTCCGGCGGCCTACCTCATCTTGGGTTTTACTTTCGCTTTTTTCATATTTACACCAGTAAGTCAGCTTTCCACTATCATGGCCTGGCTACTGACCGGCGTCACCAAACTGACTTTGTGGCTATTAAAGCTAATTGTTCAGTTACCCTTTGCGCTCATCGAAGGCATTTCCATCTCTACCATTCAACTGATTTGCCTGATTTGTCTGCTGGGCAGCCTGCTGTTTTTTATCCGGTACAGACTTCGCATTTATTTATTTGTAGGCTTGATGTTGGTCGTCCTATTTCAACTTAGCGGATTCACCCAAAAGCTAAGTCTGTTGAACCAGCAGAAACTAATTGTTTATCAATCGAAAACGCCACTTATCCACCTGATCAACGGGCGTCATAATTACCTGCTAACCCAAAACGATGTTGAACCAAGTCCATACCTCTACGAGAATGTTATCCGCGAACTTCGGTTAAATCCGCCACAGTTTATCGATCTGGAAAACCTGCCAACCGAGCAAACTTCCGATCTGATCGTCACCAAAACACATCTTCAGTTTACAGAGTATTCCCTTATTCTTCAACCACTGGCAACAAATCCCAACACTGTAAATCACAAAATACCGAATACGGGACAGGTCATAAACCTGAAAAATATTCAGCAAAAGGATTTGCACCTGACTTTTGGATGGCAAAGCACACGAAATCAAACGAAGAACAAAAACGACAAATCAACCCATGCTTTCTGATTAACAGAAACATCCAACTCTATCAACTCAATCATGAATAACAGCTAACCCAAAAAAGAATCTGTAAGTATTGAAATTGTTGATTTTATACCTTACTTTGCCATGCTTATTTTTTAACTGATAGAAACAAGAATTACCATGAAGGTTGTTATTGTTGGAGCCGGAGAAGTTGGGACACACCTGGCAAAAATGTTGAGTAGGGAAGATCACGACATTGTTTTGATGGATGATGATACCGAGAGACTGAACAAACTTTCAAACCAGGTCGATCTGCTGACTATTACAGGATATGCCAATTCTTTTAATGATCTGAAAGAAACCGGCATCGCCAAAGCCGACTTATTCATTGCGGTTACCCCATACGAAGAACGAAATATTGTAGCCTGCATCCTGGCCAAAGACATGGGGGCGCAGCGGACCGTAGCGCGAATAAACAATGGCGAATATCTACTGGAAAAAAATAAGGAAAAACTCAAAAGCTTGGGTGTTGATGAGTTGATCTTCCCCGAAAGCCTGGCCGGAAAAGAAATCGCCTCCTCGGTTAAACAAGTGGGTACGAGGCAATTGATAGAGTTTTCAGGAGGAAAATTAATCCTGATGGGCATCAAGATCCGGGAAAATGCCCCCATCCTGAACAAAACTTTCGAAGAATTATCCTACATCGAATCCGAAATCCGGGCTGTAGCCATCAACCGGGCCAGCGAAACACTGATTCCTCATGGACGCGATTACATCAAAAGCGGCGACATCATTTTCTTTATTACCACCCGCGCCTATCAGAACAAAGTATTTGAACTGACCGGCAAAGAAATTTTCCCGGTGCGCAACATCATGATTTTGGGAGGGAGCCGTATTGCACAAAAAACCATTGACAGACTGGGCGATCACTACAATATCAAGATTATAGAATGGGACAAAAACCGCTGCCAGCAAATAGCCGATCGTTTCGAAAATGTCTTGGTCATTCAGGGAGACGGCCGCAACCTGGATTTGCTGAAGGAAGAACGTATTGAACGGATGGATGCCTTTATCGCCGTAACAGGCAATTCGGAAACCAACATCCTGTCGTGTCACATGGCCAAAAAAATGGGGGTGAAAAGAACTGTTGCCGAGGTTGAAAACATTGACTTTATGGGCATTGCCGAAAGCATGGACATTGGTAGCCTGATCAATAAAAAACTGATCGCCGCCAGCTACATTTACAAATACACGCTGGGGGCCGAAGTTGCCCAAGCCAAATGTCTGACGGCATCAGAAGCCGAAGTATTTGAATTCATCGCCAAAGAAGATTCGAAAATCACCCAGCAGCCTATAAAAGAATTGTCATTCCCCGAAGATGCAACCATCGGAGGGATTATCCGAGGCTCCATGTCCTTTGTTGCCAAGGGAGACACTGTGATCCAGCCAGGCGACAAAGTGGTGGTTTTTGTACTACCTTCAGCAATCCGCAAATTGGATAAATACTTTAAATAGGACTACTGACTATGTTCAACATAAAAGCCATCATAAAGATTCTTGGTTTTTTATTGATTGTTGAAGGTGCTTTCATGCTTTTGGCTTTTTGTGTCAGCCTGATTTACCAGGAACACGATATGATTCCTATTTTGAAATCAGCCTTGCTCAGTATTTTTATTGGTGGCATAACCGTATTTGCCACCCGCAATGCACAAAAAAATATCAGCAAAAACGACGGATTTATCATTGTCAGCCTGGTGTGGGTCATTTTTTCATTTTTTGGGAGTTTGCCCTACCTGATAAGCGGATCTATTCCCAATCTCACAGACGCCTTTTTTGAAACCATGTCGGGTTTCACAACCACCGGCTCCTCTATTCTCAATGATATCGAATCGCTGCCACACGGCATCCTGTTTTGGCGGAGCATGACCCAATGGCTGGGCGGGATGGGAATTATCGTCCTGTCGCTGGCGATCTTGCCGGTGTTTGGCATTGGCGGGATGCAGCTGTTTGCTGCCGAAGTACCTGGCCCGGTGCCCGACAAACTAAATCCCAAGATCCAGCAAACTGCTAAAAACCTATGGGCCATCTATGTACTGTTTACCCTTGTCGAAACCGTACTTCTGTGGGTAGGCGGGATGACCCTGTTCGATGCAATAAACCACTCGTTTACCACCATGGCAACCGGGGGATATTCAACCAAGCAAGCCTCTATCGCCCACTGGGACTCGGCCTACATTCAATATGTGATTACTTTTTTCATGTTTATTGCCGGAACCAATTTTACCTTGTCGTACAGTGCGCTGACCGGAAAATTTGACAAAGTTTACAAAAATGAGGAGTTTAAATATTACGTGTTGTTCATCGTCACATTTACTGCGATCATTTTCAGCGGCTTGTTGCTTTCCACCCGGTTGGGTTTTGAACAAGCCTTTCGCGACACGTTGTTCCAGGTTGTTTCCATCATCACCACCACTGGTTTTGCCACGGTTGACTTTCTCACCTGGACTCCTTTTCTGATTATTCTGCTTTTTGCCCTCTTCTTTTTTGGTGGCAGCGCCGGTTCAACAGGCGGAGGTATAAAAATCATGCGCATTGTTTTATTGCTGAAAAACAGCTACTACGAGCTTCGTCGCCTGCTTCACCCAAACGCCGTCATCCCGGTAAGGTTCAACAAACGTTCTGTATCCGAGCACATCATCACCAACGTGCTGGCCTTCTTCATGATTTACTTGATCATCTTCTTCATCAGTACCATCATTTTCACACTGATTGAACCCGATATGGATTCGGCGATGGGAGCCGTAGCCACCTCACTGGGGAATATTGGCCCCGGACTTGGCAAATTTGGACCGGCCGAAAATTTCTATGCGGTGCACCCGGTTGGTAAATGGTTTCTGGCATTTTTGATGCTGCTGGGCCGGCTGGAATTATTTACCGTATTGGTTTTGTTCTCCCCTGCTTTCTGGAAGAAATAATGTCACGATAAAAATGCCTGTTACTGTTAGTTTTGCGAAATAATAACAGGGCATCACAGATGCAAAATGACGATCAGAGTTCCAGTTCACCCTTACCCTGACGCACGATAACCGGTATTTCATCGGTGCAATCAATTACGGTTGACGCCAGATTTCCGCCGTAGCCGCCATCAATGACCAAATCGACCAAATCACTGAATTTTTCATGGATCAATTCAGGGTCAGTGGTGTATTCAATAATTTCATCCTCATCGTGTACCGAGGTGGACATGATCGGATTGCCCAATTCACGGACAATACTGGTAATAATGCGATTATCCGAAACACGTATCCCCACCGTTTTCTTTTTTCCCTTGAAATATTTGGGTACATTATTATTGGCATTCAGGATGAAAGTGTAAGGGCCTGGCAAACAACGCCTGATCAACTTAAACACAGGATTTGAAATCGGCCGGGTATAATCCGACAGCTGGCTCAAATCGCTGCAAATAAAGGAGAAGTTCGATTTTTCGACCTGAACCTGTTTGATACGGGCAACGCGTTCAACAGCCTTCGCCTGCGTAATATCGCAACCAATGCCGTAAACCGTATCGGTAGGATAAATAATTACCCCGCCATTTTTCAGCAGGTCAACCACTTTGCGGATTTCGCGCTCATTTGGGTTTTCTTCGTAAATTTTCACCAGCATGGCAATACCTTTAAATTCTGTTAAAAGTAGGACAATTTTATGGATGCCTGAAATAAAATAGCGAAATTCGCCTGTTCAATACAGCCTATGGAGCGAAGAATCACGACAACAGAAGACGGTTCTCACACCTTATATGTCCCCGAATTGGAGGAGCATTTTCATTCCACGCACGGAGCGATCCGCGAATCGGAACATGTCTTCATTCAACAAGGTTTACTGAAATGCCCGCTTCAAACAATAACCATCCTGGAAGTAGGATTTGGCACCGGGCTGAATGCCCTGCTTACCCTGGCAAACAGAGGCAATAAAACCATCCGCTACATCAGCATTGAAAAATTTCCGTTGAAGAGAGAGGAATACCTTCAGCTGAATTATCCCCGGCTTATAAATAATAACCTGCACGAAGCCTTTGAAAACATGCACCGGTGCGCTTGGGAACAACAGATTGAGATCGCACCCGGCTTTTTCCTGACCAAGTTAAATGCAGATTTGCTGGAGATCGGTTTCGACCAATTTCCCGCGTTCAACCTAATCTATTTCGATGCGTTTGCTCCAAGCAAGCAACCGGAAATGTGGCAGGAAAATATTTTTGAAAAAATCGCTTTACATACAGCTACCGAAGGGCTTTTTGTAACTTATTGTGCCAAAGGCGAAGTCCGTCGCTCGCTGGCCCGTTGCGGTTTTACCATGTACCGCCTGCCGGGCCCGCCAGGAAAAAAGGAAATGTTATTCGGGCAGAAACTTTCATCTGTTAATTCAATTTCAAAAAATCCCCTATCTTCGTAGCGCTTAAAAAAATATCATATGTCAGAACAAAAAATGAACGACCGGCTCGAAAAATTCAGCTATGCTCTCGGATTGAGCATTGCCAGTAATTTAATCCAGTCAGGCGTAAAAACTATTGATCCTTCGAGCTTTATCCGTGCCCTGGAAGATTTGTTTACCGGTAAAGAACCCAACATGTCGGCTGATGAGGCCAACCGGATTCTTCAGGAATTTATGGAAGAACAACAAAGCGGCGAAGCCGGCAGTAATCTGGAGGCCGGATTGAAATTCCTTTCGGAAAACCTGAATGACGAAAAAGTAGTAGAAACGGCCAGCGGCCTTCAATATAAAATTTTGGTGCATGGCGACGGCGAAAGCCCTTCGCTTACCGATGAAGTGAAATGTCACTATCATGGTACGCTGATTGACGGCACTGTTTTCGATAGCTCTGTGCAGCGCGGCACCCCGGCTGTTTTCCCGGTAAACGGCGTTATTCAGGGTTGGGTGGAAGCCCTTCAGATGATGCCGGTCGGTTCAAAATGGCGCCTTTTCGTGCCATCCGATCTGGCTTACGGCGAACGTGGCGCCGGTGGCTCCATCGGACCAAACACAACCCTGATTTTCGATGTAGAACTTTTAGAAATTGTCTAATCCATTCAATAAATCTTAAACATGAATTTTAAACCTGTATTTTTCGCAATTGCTGCTTTAGTCGTTTTAGCAGCCTGTCAGCCAAAAGGCTCAAAAACTGTTACCCTGAACTCAGAAAACGATTCGGCCAGTTATGCCCTTGGTGTGCTTATCGGCCAAAACAATAAACAAAACCTGGACGCTTCTCCCGGTGCCGAAGATCTGGACATGAACATCCTGATCAACGCTTTCGAAAAACAAGTAAAAGGCGAAGAATCTCAAATGGATGCTGAGGAGGCCCGTACGGTGATCCAAAAATTCTTTGAAGCGGTATCGGCAAAAGAAGCCACTAAAAATGCGGAAGAAGGTACTGCTTTCCTGGCTGCCAACAAGGGAAAATCTGGTGTTACAACAACCGAAAGCGGCTTGCAGTACGAAATCCTGAACGAAGGTAACGGAGCTATGCCGGTGGACGGACAATCAGTAAAATGCCACTACCACGGTACGTTGATCGACGGTACTGTTTTCGACAGTTCTGTTGAGCGTGGCGAACCCGCAACCTTCAATGTTAACCAGGTAATTCCCGGATGGACAGAAGCATTGAAACTGATGCCTGTAGGTTCGAAATGGAAACTTTACCTGCCCAGCGAATTGGCTTACGGCGAACGTGGCGCAGGTCAGGATATCGGCCCAAACACTACCTTGATTTTCGAAGTTGAATTGTTGGAGATTGTACAATAATCCCCGGTTCTTGATAACTTTTTATAATCCCTCCGCGATTTTTTGCCGGAGGGATTTTTTTATCTGTATTTTTGAGTCCAGGAAAGTTTTTGAAAAAATAATATGGAAATAAAAGGAAAAATTAACCAGATTTTACCCGTCAGTTCCGGTGTCAGCAAAGCCGGAAACGAGTGGAAAAAACAAGAATTCGTGATCGACACCATCGATGAACAATTTCCCAAACAAGTTTGCTTTACGGTGTTTAATGATAAGGTGAACCTGATTGATGGCCTGAAAGCCGGCATGGAAGTGAATGTTTCTTTCAATGTTGAATCGCGTGAGTTTAACGGCAGATGGTACCACAATATCAACGCGTGGAAAGTGGACAGCCTGAGCCCGGAATCACAGGGAGGTTACCGCCCGGAATTTACAGCTGATGACATTCCGCCGGAACCAATGGACAACGGCAACGATCTTCCTTTCTAAAAGAAGAAAACATATTAGCCAGTGGCGATTTAAAAGACAAGAGCGGATTCTCAACTTCCGCTCTTGTCTTTTATCGGTAACTGCTTTGATGGCGTCGTTGCAACAGCCAGTCGAAGCCCAGCAACAAAGTTGCCGCAATAAGTGCAAAAAAGACAACCGATGGCACCTGGCCAAACCAGCCGGCTACATTTTCGCCAGCGGCACTTAACCCGGTAAGATCGGGCTTGGGAACACCGGAAAACAAGGAACCTATCCGGCTTGGTTCTGCGGCCGAACGTCCGGGAACCGTTGAAAAAGATGCATAACCAATAAATGCTGCAAATATAATCCCCAGCAAACGCAAAAACCACTTGCCAAAAACCGGTTCGTAGGCAGCACCCAGCACCGGTTGGCGGTGCACTTCTTCCATCACCATTTTTGTAAAATCAACCGGGGCCTTTCCGGGCCGGTACGATTTCATAATCTCCCTGAATTGCTTATCACGTGTTTCCATCTCTGCTGGTATTATTCTATTAAATAACAAATAGGTCCGTGACCTTAAAATAAACTGTAAATCTCTTCTTTAAAATAACTGCTCAGCAGTTCGTACATCTTCTTTCGGGCCCGGTGTATTTTCACCTTCACATTACTCTCCGACAAACCGGTAATCTGGCAAATTTCCTCCACCTTTTGGTCTTCATAATAATACAAAGTAACCAATACCTGGTCTAATTCGGGCAATTTCGAAAGTGCTTCCTGCAAATATTTTTCGAGTTCGGTTTTGTTTATTTCCTGAAGCTGATCATAGATCCGTATTTCATCCTGCTCGGTCAAGTGCTGCTCGTCGAGCGAGCGAATTTCCATTTTCCGCTTCCGGAGCATCGTTATACAACCGTTGTAAGTAATACTGTACAGCCAGGTCGAAAACTTCGATTTTTGCTTATACGAACTCAACGAACGATAGGCCTTCACAAAACTATCCTGGGCCAATTCTTCAGCGTCTTCTGCATTTCGGAGCATTTTAAGAGCAAGGCCATATACCATATCCTGGTATTTTTCAACCAGGTACGAGTAGGCTGCCGCGTTTCCTTTCAGCACCTGCTCAATATAATAATGGTCATCTTTTTGCTCCATGCTAACCATAGGACGAGAATTGCCTGTCCGGGTTACACCCTTCCCGAAAAAAATTTTCACGTAGAATTTGTAACCGTTCTGCCGGGTCAGCGTCATAAGATCGAATTCGAAATCAATAACAAACTAAAAAATAAAAGTCATGAACGAAGACATTATTATCCCGGTTAGTTTTTTCGCATTTGTTTTTGCGATGCTGTATGTGTACCTCACCACCCGTAACAAAGAAAGGATGGCGCTGATTGAGAAAGGGGCCGATCCCTCGCTTTTTAAAACAAAACCTCAGGTAGGCAGTTTTTTCACCCTGAAAATGGGACTGTTTTTCATGGGTATTGCGCTGGGAGTTTTATTTGGCAACGTGCTCGATTTGTACACGGGACTGGAAGAGGGGACGGCCTATGTGTCGATGATCTTCCTCTTTGGCGGATTGGGACTTATTGCTGGATACTGGGTACAATCGAAAAGAGAACAACCCTGATTTTCAAGATCAGAAAGGAGGCCATTCCTGCCGGAGGAATGGCCTCCTTTTTTAGACAAGTCGTTTGACAACATTTCGTTTTGTTTGTATTTGAACGAACCAGCGTACGCAGAAATTGCCAGTGTCCATTTTTCATCCTACTTTTGTCGCTCAATAAAATCGACAAATGAAGAAGGTAGTTATCGGATTATCAGGTGGAGTAGATTCAAGCGTGGCCGCTTACCTGCTGAAACAGCAAGGGTACGATGTGATTGCATTGTTCATGATCAATTGGCACGACCGTACCGGCACACTTACCGGGCAATGTACCTGGGAAGATGACGCCCTGATCGCGGAAATGGTTGCGAAAAAGCTGGACATGCCGTTCCACATTGTTGACCTGAGCGAACATTACAAGAAGCGGGTAGTGGATTACATGTTCGACGAATACAGCAAAGGACGCACCCCCAACCCCGATGTGCTCTGCAACCGCGAAATCAAGTTCGATATTTTCATGGACGAATGCCTGAAACACGGCGCTGACTTTGTTGCCACCGGCCACTATTGTCAAAAAAGTGAAATTGAAAAAGACGGGCAAAAAATATTTCAACTCCTGGCGGGAGCCGACAACAACAAAGACCAAAGCTATTTCCTGTGCCAGTTGAGCCAGGAACAGCTCAGCAAAGCCCTCTTCCCCATCGGCCATCTGGAAAAACCTGAAGTCCGGAGAATTGCAACCGAACAGCAACTGCCAACAGCCACCCGGAAAGACTCGCAAGGCATTTGCTTTGTGGGGAAAGTCGATTTGCCCACTTTTCTGCAACAACAGCTCGAACCCAAAACCGGTAATGTAATCGAAGTACCGGCCTCCTTCATGGAAAAGAAAAAACAGGTGGAAAAAACGCCCGAAAACTTTCGAAAACTGTGCTTCCCTTTCCCTTACAAACCCTGGAACGGTACGGTAATCGGCGAGCACCGCGGCGCCCATTTCTATACGGTTGGCCAGCGAAAAGGACTAAATATCGGCGGATATACCGAACCGCTTTTTGTAATTGGCACCGATGTGAACCGAAACATCATTTATGTGGGCGAGGGTTCCGAGCATCCCGGATTATACCGCCCCGGACTCTTTATTGCGAAGGAAGAAATTCACTGGATCCGACCCGACCTGGCCATGAACGTTGGCGAAGTGCGCGACTATGAGGTCCGTATCCGGTACCGTCAACCCTTGGAAAAAGCGACCCTGTACCAACACGAAGAAGGCCTTTACATCCTGTTTGAAAACGAACAGCGCGGCATTACCGCAGGGCAATTTGCCGCTTGGTACAATGGCGATGAGCTGATCGGTTCGGGAGCCATCTCGTAGCTTTCTCTCTAAATACAAACCACCACGATCACAACGTTAACATCACAAGGAATCACTACGTTTTTTACAACAGCAAACTGATCTTTGTGAAATTTTGAGGCTACTTGGTGTTCTCTGTGGTTCCAAAAATTATTAAACAACCCTGAATTTTCAAAGACACAAAAAAACTCCCCGGAGACAAGGGGAGTTTCGAGCATATAAAAGAGCGACCACGTTAAAGCTATTCGTCGCTTTTATATTCAAAATCATACGATTCGTTGTGCTGGCTGATGTCCAACCCGATTTTTTCGGCTTGGGCAGAAACCCGCAGGGGCACAATCATATCGGTAATCTTGTACATCAACATCGAGCCGCCAAAAGTGAAAATACTAACCAACACCAACGCCAGTAAATGGTACAGGAAGGTGGTAAACTCGCCATAAACCAAGCCAACCTCCTGTGCAAAAACAGCGGTGAGCAACATACCAACAATACCGCCCATGCCATGCGCCGGAAATACATCCAGCGTGTCGTCGAGCCGGGCTTTGGAACGTAGCTCAATGGCATAATTGCTTACCAGGGCAGCCACCACCCCAATGAAAATACTGGAGCCAACGTTGACAAAACCGGCGGCCGGGGTAATGGCCACCAAGCCAACCACCAAGCCAATAGCTGCTCCCATACCGGAAGGTTTTTTCCCTTTGGCCATATCGAAGAACAAGTAGGCCAGCATGGCCGCAGCCGATGCCGTATTGGTGTTCATCAGGGCCAGCGCGGCCACCGAGTTGGCGCCCAGTGCCGAACCGGCGTTAAAGCCAAACCAACCAAACCAAAGCATGCCGGCACCTAGTAGCACAAACGGTATATTCGCCGGTTTGAACTCCTTTCCAAAATCTTTTCGTTTTCCCAGGAAAATCGCACCTGCCAGGGCTGCAAAACCAGCCGACATGTGTACGACGGTACCCCCTGCAAAGTCGAGAACGCCCCAGTTGCGCAGAAAGCCGTTCGGGTGCCAGGTCCAGTGACACAGAGGCGCATAAATAAATAAGGTGAACAAAACCATAAAGAGCATGTACGAGCGGAAGCGTACCCGCCCGGCAAACGAACCGGTAATCAGCGCAGGCGTAATAATGGCAAATTTCAGCTGAAACATGGCAAAAAGCGCCAGTGGGATCGTCGGACTCAAATCGGGATTGGTAGCACCGTTGACGCCGTTAAACAGAAAGAATGTAGCCGGGTTACCAAACAGGCCAAAGCCCTCCGGGCCAACGCTGTCGCCAAAAGCCAGGCTAAAGGCCACCACCACCCAGAGAACGCTCACCAAGCCCATGGCAATAAAACTTTGCAGCATGGTGGACAAAATGTTTTTAGGATGAATCATCCCCCCGTAGAAAAAAGCAAGTCCGGGAGTCATTAACAGCACCAGAGCGGTTGCCGTTAACATCCAGGCCACATCGCCCGGATTAATGTTCGGATCGTCCAAGCCACCAAAATCGCTGGGCATCAATACCCCGACCAGGCTCACGACAATCAAGAGTAATAGCATTAAAAGCCAACTCAGATTAGCATTTTTCATAATGTCAAAATATTTAGTTTACCTACAATTACAAGAGAACGTCAAAATAATATCTTCAGCCAATACCAATTTGACACTATAATATGTGCAAAAATAGCTTTTTAAAATACAATTCAAAATTATAACCGCATTTTGTCACTTTTTTATTCATTCAGAAAACAATCCATTAACAATGACAGATTATTTCAGGAAATCATCATCCTCAAAACATGCAGATTATATGCAGAATCGGATTTCAGCAACACAATTGTTTCATTTATAACGGCGTTCTATCGCTATCTGCTAAATTTTATCTACTTTTAGATCATATTATTTTAAAGGCTGAAATAAAAATGACACTACGAAACAATCTGGACCAAACTGATTTACACATTCTCAACATCATCACCCATAACGCGCGCATCCCATTCAAAGATGTGGCTGCCGAGGTTGGCGTTTCGCGCGCGGCCGTACACCAGCGGGTAAACCGGATGATTGAAATGAACGTAATCACGGGGTCAGGCTATCACATTGATCCGAAGAAAGTAGATTACAAAACGTGTACGTATGTAGGAATTTTTCTCGAAAAAGGTGGTTTTTATGAGGATGTGGCAGCACTGCTCCAGGAGATCCCCGAAATTGTGGAATGCCACTATACCACCGGGCAATATGCCATTTTTGTGAAGGTATATGCCCGCGACAACGAACACCTGAAAGAAATCCTGAGCGACAAAGTTCAGAAAATTTCAGGCGTTTCTTCCACCGAAACCTTTATTTCGCTGGAAGAAACATTTAAACGGCAGGTGCCCATTAATCTGTAACAGCTGCCCGCTGCCGAACCACTTCGTACACCAGCAAGCCGGCTGCCACAGAAACATTCAGGGATTGAATTTTGCCCAGAATTGGAATTTGCACCCGTTCGTCGGCCATATCCAATAATTGGCGGTCAATCCCGAATTCTTCCGAACCCATCATAATCGCCACCGGGCCGGTATAATCTTTCAGAATGTAATTTTCAGACGATTTCTCTGTGGCGGCCACCAGTTTCAAACCCGATTGCTGCAAATAAAGTACTGCTTTTCGCAAATCCCGGGCACGGCAAACAGGCACCAGGTGCAACGCTCCTGCCGATGTTTTCACGGCATCGGCATTGATGCGGGCAGCCCCTTTTTCGGGAATCAGCACAGCATCCACCCCGGCACACTCAGCCGTACGCACGATTGCGCCAAAGTTGCGTACATCAGTCACTTGGTCGAGCACCAAAATCAGCGGATTTTTGCCTTCCTCGAACAGCGTGGGCAAGTAATTTTCAATATCATAAAAGGTCACCGGCGACACGAAAGCAATCACCCCCTGGTGGTTTTTGCGCGTGATGCGGTTAATTTTCTCAATAGGTACAAACTGAAAAGGCACCTGGCGCTCGCGGATCAGATCAAACAATTCCTTGTACAAATCTCCGCCCTCCCCTCTTTTCAGCAGAACTTTGTCGATTTCTTTACCGGAGTTGATGGCTTCAATTACGGCGCGGATGCCAAATATCAGATCGTCGTTTTTTTTCTGTCCTTGATTCATTTTACCATGTTTTTTGTTGAAGGAGTGCTTCGTGCTCTTCATTTTGTATTTCCCATTGCGCCATCACCTCTTCCAGGTTGGCTTTGAGGGCTTCGTATTTTTCAAATACCGAGTGGTCGTCGAGCAAAGCCGGGTCGGCCAGCAGTTCGTCCATCCGGGCAATCTCATCTTCCAGCCGCGAAATCTCCGTTTCCGACTGCTCAATACTTTTTTCGAGCCTTGAAATGCTTTTGTTGATTTCCTTTCGTTCTTCGTAGCTCAGCTTATTTTCGTCGGCAACGGCTTTCTTTTCTTCTTTGGATGTGCCGCCAGCCGGTTTATTTTTCTGCTCCAATTCTTTCAACGAGTCCATTTTCTTTTTCCGCAGAAAATCGTAAATGCCACCCAGGTGCTGTTTCACCTTTCTATTTTTGAATTCGTACACACATTTCACCAAGCCATCCAGAAATTCTCGGTCGTGCGACACCACCAGCACCGTTCCGTCATATTCGGCCAGCGCCTGTTTCAACATTTCTTTCGAACGCATGTCGAGGTGGTTAGTGGGTTCGTCAAGCACCAGAAAGTTCACCGGCTCCAGCATCAACCGGATCATGGCCAGGCGCGTACGTTCGCCACCCGACAGCACTTTCACTTTTTTGTCCACATCCTCGCCCGAAAACATGAATGCGCCCAAAATATCGCGGATTTTTGTGCGCACATCTCCCACGGCAATTTGGTCGATGGTTTCGAGCACACTGAGATTTTCATCGAGCAACTGGGCCTGGTTCTGGGCAAAGTAACCCACTTTCACATTATGGCCGATTTTCATTTCGCCCGAATACTCCAGTTCATTCAGGATGACCCGGGCAAGCGTTGTTTTTCCTTCGCCGTTTTTACCGACAAAAGCCACTTTATCGCCGCGTTCAATAATCAGGTGAATGTCATCGAGCACCAGCAAACTGCCGTAGCTTTTCGACAAGTGCTTGCAATCCACCACCACCGTGCCCGAACGGATGGCCGGCGGAAATTTTATATTCAGGCGTGAATTATCGTCTTCGTCCACCTCAATGCGATCCAGTCGGTCCAGCATTTTGGCGCGTGACTGCACCTGCACGGCCTTAGTGGCTTTATAGCGAAACCGCTCGATAAACTGCTCGGTTTCTTCGATCAGTTTTTGCTGATTGCGGAAGGCTGCCAGCTGGGTTTCCTTTTGCTCTTTTCGCAATTCGAGGTAACGCGAATAATTGGCCTTGTAGTCGTAAATCCGGCCCAACGAAATTTCCACCGTGCGGTTCGTGACATTATCGAGGAAGGCCTTATCGTGCGACACCAGTACTACCGATCCGCTGTAAGAACTCAGGAAATCCTCCAGCCACTGGATCGATTCAATGTCCAGGTGGTTCGTTGGCTCATCCAGCAAAAAAATGTCCGGCCTTTTCAGCAGAATTTTGGCCAGCTCGATACGCATCCGCCAGCCGCCACTAAACTCGGAGGTTTGCCGGGTGAAATCTTTCCGTTCGAAACCAAGGCCCTTGAGGGTCTGTTCAATTTCAGCTTCAAAATTACTGCCGCCAATCATGTGGTAGCGATCATTCAGCTCCGTCACCCGATTGATCAGCTGCATGTATCCGTCCGTTTCATAATCTTCACGGGTAGCAATTTCGTGGTTGAGCCGGTCGATTTCCTTTTTCAGGTCGAGGATTTCATCAAAAGCTTTTCGCGTTTCTTCAAAAACCGTTTTGGTATTCGAAAGCACCATATGCTGAGGCAAGTAACCAATCCGAACATCTTTGGGAAGCGCTACCGAACCTTCGGAGGGCAATTGTTGTCCTGCCAGAATTTTCAGCAAGGTTGATTTTCCTGCCCCGTTTTTGCCTACCAAACCGATGCGGTCCTTGGGCGTAATTAAAAATGAAATCCCCTTAAACAGGTCGAAACCTCCAAAACTAACCACTAACTGATCAACCGAAACCATAATCTGAAAATTGAAAGTGCAAAGATAACAGAATCATCGGGACTTTGAGGGGAGTAATAAGGCCACTTAAATCCAGTCTATTCGAAGGTTGAATTCAGCCAGGCATTCATCATCAGGTTTCCCTGTTTCCCATCGAGGTAAAACAGATTGACTGAAAATTCGCGGTCGCCAAACAAACGGCTAAACATATACGCGCGAAGAGCATACCCGTTGGGCAGCTCCATATCTACCACAAACTTTTGAAACTGAAGCCCGCTAATCATCTGGGTAGTCGAGGAAGTATCGATCTTCGCTTCGGGCGCCTGTGTGCGAAACGTCTCATACAGCGCCTGATTCACGGCTTGGCACGATAGCCGGTAATCGCCGCGAAGTGTGTCAAAGGGCTGCCAGTTGGATTCGAAGTAGTTATAATCGCTGCTTTTAAAAGCGAGAACCGTTTTCGCCAGGTTGACCACTTTTTCCCCGGTCGTTTTTTCAACGGCAGCCTCACTGTCGTTTTTCAACCGATCCCATTCCAGCGGTTCAACCACCGCAAACTGGTCGGGAATGGTAATATACCACTTAAAATCTTCCACGTAATAATCCGTGCCCTCCGGCATGACTTGCGCGTATGCCGTCCCAGCCAAAATATACATAAAAAGGAAGGCGCCCAATAACTGTTTCATCCTATTCATAAATTGTTTCTGTTTGCCTTTCCGAAAAGAATTAAGATTCACCCTGCGGAAAGATGCGGCAAGTTAGTAAATATGCCCGTGAACGGATTTCCCGGTCCTGTTTTTTAAGAAAATTTGAGCTTGCTTAACAGTTCCGGGCAATAGGAACCCAGACTACCAAACATAAAAACGCCTGACCTTTTCCAGCCAGGCGATATCAAATTATTCAACCAAAATCTTACAGGTCGCGGTGCGAACCATCGCAAAACGGCGGATTATCGGTTTGCTTGCAACGACACCAGAAAACGGTTTGCTTCTCTTCAATTTTCACTTCTTTGGGTGAAAATTCTGTTCCTTTGTGCGATCCGTCACAAAACGGCTGGTTTTTACTTTGTCCGCAAGCACACCACCAATACGTGCCGGGCTCCATTTCCATCATTACCGGACTTTTTTCTGCTATTTTACCTTTCTTCATAATGCGTCATTTTTCAATTTTGTACGCAACTACTTGGTTGTCGTTAAAGGTAGGAACCAACAGTAAATCCAATGCTTTAGCAAAAAACACGTCGGCGGTGTTAATTTTTTCTTCGGTCGAATCCCACAGCTTGGTCATCTTCCCGTTTTCAAGGTAAAAGATGCGCCCTGCCCAATTTGAGAATACAAAGTTGCCGGCATTGTCCTTTTCCAGACCGTCAATCCCGCCACAACCGTCCTGCAAATCGCTCAAGGTTTTCGTTTTTCTATCGGCCACCTGGATTTTCTGCGAACCAATATATAATTTACCCTGCTCGGTGTAAAGCCCGTTGAGGCCTTGCAGGTTTTCGCCTTCCATCCATACCGAAAATTGGCCGTCTTTCAATACATGAATTTTATTGGTACGGCTGTCGGTCACAAATACCATCCCGTTTTGGCAAACGGCCACATCATTCAAAAAAATTGAACCGGGGGCCGGATAACGGGCTGCGACCCTGGCTTCGGCGATATCAATCTCCACCAGTTCGTCGATGTCGCTCACATAAAGTTTCCCGTTGAAAATGGCCATACCTTTGGGCGCATTCAAGCCCCTCACCCACTCCATCTGCTTCACCGAACCATCCGGCATGAGCTGTGATATAAATCCATTCCCATCTTTTGCATCAGAAGTTCCGTTTATGTTCGACACATAAATGATTCCACTGGCAGCATCGTACAAAACAGATTCGGGAGTTTTCAGGGTAGGGCCAGTACGCCATACCTCAACCAACTTTTGCCCGTAACTGAATCCGGCAAAAAGTAAAATAAATAAAGCAACAAGTGATTTTTTCAGGTTCATTTCGATTAATTTTAAGTTTGAATATTTTGTCATTTAAACAATAATTCAGCTTTTTAGTTTGACTTAAACCTCCATTTTATGAAAACTTCCTCTTTATTTATCGCATTGATATCCATCTTCTTTCTGGCCTGTTCCCCTTCAAAAAAAGAATATCTGCTGTATGCGGGAACCTACTCAGTTGAAGGTAGCGAAGGTATCTACGGCTTCAGCTACAACCCGGAAACCGGCGAATTGACGCAAAAATTTGTCACGCCCAACCAGGAAAACCCATCCTACCTCGAAATAAATCCGGCAGGCACCCATCTGTACGCTGTCAGCGAAGTGAACGACTTTAACCAGCTGGACAGCGGCTCGGTGACGGCTTATAAAATTAGCGAAAACGGCGAACTCGTAAAAATCAACCAGGAAGCTACCCTGGGCAACCATCCCTGCCATGTGTGCGTTTCGCCTGACGGACAAACTGTTGTCGCCTCCAATTACACCAGCGGGAGCCTCAGCATTTACGAGGTGGACGCAACTGGCGGCCTGCATGCCATGCAACAACTCATCCAACACGAAGGCAGCGGCCCGGACAGTACCCGGCAACTGGGACCACATGCCCATTCTGCCCAATTTACGAAAGATGGAAAACTGTTGATTGCCGCCGACCTGGGCACCGATAAAATCTATTTTTATGAACGCGGAGATAATGACATGTACCAACCGGCAAGCCAGCCTTTTGTTGAAATGCCGGGCGGATTCGGACCGCGCCACTTCGACTTTTCGCCGGACGGACAGTTCCTTTATGTGATGAATGAAATGGGTGCGGCTATTACCGTATTGCAAAAGACTGCAAATGGTTTTGAAATAGTTGAAACGGTGTCGAGCCTGCCAGCCGGTTTTGAGGGGATCAAAGCCAGCGCCGATATTCATCTGAGCCCCGACGCACGTTTTGTGTATGCTTCCAATCGCGGGCACAATTCCATTGCGGTATTTTCGCGCGATGCCCAAAGCGGGAAAATTGAACTGGTACAAAGCGAGCCTGTCCGGGGCGACTGGCCACGCAATTTCGTGATCGACCCCGATGGCAAATTCCTGCTGGTTGCCAACCAACGCAGCAATAACATCACGGCGTTTGCCATTGATCAGGAAAACGGCAAGCTTACCTTCACAGGACAAAGCACGGAACTGCCCAGCCCGGTTTGCCTGAAGTTTTTGGTGAAATAAGATTGGTGGAGGATCATCACATTGAGTCAGAAATATTTGGGTATATTAACAAAAAGGCCTTAACTTTTTCTGTGAAACATTGTTAGGATGAACAAATCTTAAAACGCCTGAATTATGAACTCTCACGATCGCATCGTATCAACTTTCCTTTTAGCCGTTTTTCTTATTTTGGTGGGATGTTCCACCGGCAATGGGCGCCACGATGATAAAACCATGCAGCTAGCTGCCAAAAACTACCAAAACTACTGTGCCGGTTGCCATGGCGACAAGCTCGAAAAATTCGAAAAGAAAGACTGGATGTATGGCGACGACCTCCATAATATCATCCAGTCGATCACTTACGGACAGGAAGAGATGGGCATGCCCGCCTTTGAAGTAACTTTTTCAACGGAGGAGATTATTGCCCTGGCCAGCTATGTGAAAACCGGTTTGCCCGATGACAAAGAATCGTTGCAACCGGCACTTTCGGCCAACAACCGGGTTGAATCCGAGGTGCAAAACTTCATTGTCGATACCGTGGTGAGCGGACTGGAGGTTCCCTGGGGGCTGGAGTTCCTGCCCAACGGCGATTTGCTGATTGCCGAACGCTCGGCCAAACTCTATCGGTTTACCAACAACCAGCTACAGGAAATCGCAGGTCTGCCCGAAATTATGGTAAAAGGACAGGGTGGCTTGATGGACCTGGAACTTCACCCCGATTATGAAAACACCGGCTGGCTATACCTGGCCTATTCTGGCTTTGCCGATGATAATAAACGGGAAGGCTGCACCAACATCATGCGGGCGCGTCTGGATGGCAACCGACTGGTGGACCAGGAAGAGATTTTTAACGGAACACCTGACTCCGACCGGGGTCAACACTGGGGCTGTAAACTGGAGTTCGACCGCGAAGGCTATTTGTTTTTTGGCATTGGCGACCGGGGCAACCGCGACGAAAACCCGCAAAGCCTGGGTAACCATGCCGGAAAAATCCACCGCATCAAAGATGACGGCTCTATCCCGTCCGATAATCCCTTTATTTACACGCCGGGCGCCATGCCAAGCATATACTCCTACGGCCACCGTAACCCGCAAGGCACCTGCATGCACCCCGAAACCGGCGAAATTTGGGAAACCGAACACGGCCCGATGGGCGGCGATGAGCTAAACCTGATTAAACCGGCGATTAATTACGGCTGGCCGGTGATTTCTTATGGAATTAACTACAACGGAACTAAGTTCACCGAACTGACCGAAAAGGAAGGAATGGAACAACCCATCACCTACTGGGTACCCTCCATTGCCCCATGCGGAACAACCTTTGTAAAAGGCGACCGCTACCCAAACTGGAAAAACAACATACTGATAGGTTCCCTGCGCTTTCAGTACCTTGAGCGGGTGGCGCTGGATGATCATCAGGTAACGCACCACGAAAAACTGATGGAAGGAATTGGCCGGGTACGAAACGTAGAGATGAGCCCCGACGGGTTTATTTATGTGGCTATTGAAAATCCGGGAAAGATACTGAAGTTGGTTCCGGTGAAATAGATTCCGGGAAGAAATTACCTCCTGAAAAATATGACTGTAAGTTTTGTTGGCAGCTGGTTAAATTCGACCAGCTACCAACAAAACCTGTTAGCGGTCGCCCCGGGAAGGATTCTGTTTCCTCTTCCGGTCACCTTTCATAAAAGCCATCGGGTTATAGAAAATGCGGTCACGCAATTCGGCCTGACGGGTCAATCTCCAGCGTTCGACATATGCGATAATTTTGCGAAGCAGATCAAGGTACAACGCCACCATCAGCAAACCCGTAAAAACCCACATCACCAACATGTTGAACAGGTGGGTTTCTATCCTCAACGAACCCAGATACTTGTAGGCACTATAAAAATGCGAGCGCCCATTGTTGCATACAGGCCGCCTGAGGATGGGCTCGTCGCCCTGGTGGATCCGGTTGTCGGACACATATAGTTTGTGCAGGGAATATTTGTCGCGCAGCAAGGCTTCCAGTTTCTTATTGACGTACTTGTTCTTAAAGTTCAGCAACTGTTCCTGATCACCATCAAAACGGGCAAGCAGCTGACCGTACTTGTCATCCAGCGCTGCCGAAGCCGTATGATAACCTTTCTGGTAGCTCGTTTTTGCCTGCCCCAGATAATCTTTCAGCAAGCGTCCCTCCCGGGCAGAGAATTGTGGCTGGCCGATGGCAGCAATAGCCTGGTCCACTGAATCGTTGGTTGGTGTTACCGATTCGCGCAAATCGCCAAACGAATTTTTCAATACGGGTTCCAAAAGAAGGGCTTCCTCCGGCTCCTGATTTTCCAACAACCGCTGATAGTTTTTCAGATATTTGTCCACTTCGGGAAGCCAGTAATAGGCCCAAAAACCCATGTCATTTTTGGCAAGTTCTTCATCAAAAATATATTCGCGGTAGGGATTGTTTTTAAATTGGTTGACCGCAAGCGCTTCGTACGACCACCGCGAAACCATGACATCACCAATCAGCGGTGTTTTATCGTAACTGCTAAGCGAATAGTGCATTTTATTGAAATCAACAATTACGCCGCTCAACAAAAGCTGGGGTACCAGCATCAGTGGAATGAGGACATAGATCGCCACCGCCGAATCGAGCCCTGCCGAAAGGTTGAGGCCGAGCAGGTTGGCAAAACAAGCCGTCGAAAACAAGATAGCCCAGGTTGAAAAAGTAAGTTCGCGGATTTCGAGCATGTAATGACCGATGAGGACGAACGAAATCACCTGGATGGCCGAAAGCATAAAGAGCATCAATATTTTTGAGGCGAAATAAGCACCCCGGCTCAAATCGAGAAATTCCTCGCGTTTGCGGATTTTCCGGTCTTTAAATATTTCTTCAGCACTGATGCTTAAACCGATAAAGAGGGCGACCACCACGCTCATAAACAGGAAAGCCGGAATGTTGTCGTTTTCGCTAACCAGATATCGGCCGGAATCCGAAAACTTGGAAAAGAAGCCCAGGATGATGGCCAGGATGGGCGCTTCAAGCAGGGCAATGGCCAAATATTGTTTATTGGAACGTTTGGAGGCAAAATCGCGCTGGACAAATAGTTTGAGCTGCCGAAACCAGCTCGGGGTCTTAAAGATCACCTCGGGGAATTTCTCTTCTTCCACCGGGTTGGCCCGCATAAATTCCACCACACGCGGCTCCACTTTTTCCTTGTAATGCTGATACCATTCTTCCGGTGCAATTTTCCGCCGACGAATGCTCTCACCAAAGGGGTCAACCATGCGCGCTTCGATAATGCGCAGGGGCTGTTCGGTTTTCACGTTACCGCAAGCCATACACTCGCTCTCATCGGGGTTCACATAATTGGCCAGGTGCTTAAAATGCGTGATGGCCTCCATTGGGTTGCCAAAGAAAACCACGCGCCCGCCCTTGTCCATCACAATCATGCGGTCGAACAACTTGTAAATATCGCTGGAGGGCTGATGAATATTGGCAAAAACCAAGCGCCCTTTCAGGCATTGCCGTTTCAGCAGGTACATCACCTTTTCCGAGTCGGCGGAAGAAAGGCCGGAAGTAGGTTCATCCACAAACAGGATCGAGGGTTCGCGCATCAGCTCCAACGCAATATTGAGCCGTTTGCGCTGCCCACCACTCAGGATTTTCTTCAGCGGGTTTCCCACGACCAAATCACGCGCTTCAACCAGGTCGAAATCAACCAACGTTTGCTGAATGATATCCTCGATCTGCTCATCGGTCATATTCCCGAAGCAAAAGCGCGCGTTGAACTCCAGGTTTTGGTAAACGGTCAACTCTTCTAGCAGCAAATCGTCCTGTGGCACATAGCCAATCACCCCTTTCAGGATGTCTTCATTTTGCGGATCGTGTAAATCATACCCGTTGAGGGTGATTTTTCCGGCGCTGGGTTTTAGCTTTCCATTCAGCACATTCAGCAAAGTGGTTTTGCCAACACCGCTGCCCCCCAGGATACCGACTAAGTCGCCCGAGCGTTCCTGAAAACTCAGCGGGTGCAGACCATACACCCGTTTGCTGAATCGGTATTCAATATTTTCGGCATTCAGCACAATGCGTGCTTTCCCTTTTTCCTGAATGAAGCGCGTCATCACGCTGCTGTAATAAATCGGGATGATACGCGAGGTCTTCAAAATACCACCCGGAGGAAAAATATACAATCGCTGCTGCTCCAGCCGGTGGCCGTTCAGGTACAGGTTTCGGGGACCCCAGTATTTGAAAAACAGGGTATTGGTACTCTGAATGCGGATCAACTCCAGCTCAACCTGCTGATTTTCGCGGTACAGGTGATTGATCTGTTTATCGTGATATTCCAGATTGCCGTTTACAACAAACAGGCAACTTTTGTCCTTCACCTTATCGATGGAGAACAGAAAAAAACGGTACAGGTTATCGTATTCCTGCGGGTCTATTTTCAGTCCTCGGGCCACCACGTTCACCATCTTCAGGTCTTCGATGTTCACCCCTTCTTCGCGGTTGATAAAATTCAACAACTGCGACACAATCATAAACCGGGTGTTCAGGTCGAAATGATCGACAATTCCATTACAAATGTCGTTCAGGTAATTTTTGTTGATGAAGCGCTTGCCCTCACCTCCGTTTTCATAAAAAATTTCGCGGTTTTCGAGGTGGTAATAATTCACGTAATTGCGGTAGAGAACTAAATATTTCTCCACCAGCTCACGGTTAAAATTTTCCTTTAGGTACGACTCTACCAACACTGAGCTTTCGGTTGACGATTTGCTGCGAAAGTCGGTGACAATAGCAAAGAGCTTGAGTAGTGTTTCGATTATTCCTTCGTACATGTACCGGAGTTTTTAAAGAGCGATCACGATGAGACGAGCCTCAACGGATAAAAAAAACGGGTTTCTGTAGCCGTCCGTCCGGTTACAAAAACCCGCTGTTCAAATCCACGCCACAATAACTTATTTTACCAGGTTCTCACGGATTTTTGTCAGTGTTTCAGTCAATTCCAGAACTTGTTTTTCCGTCATGGACGTTGTTCCTTCCTCTTGGGCATAAATGGCGTTGATCCGTTTAATATCTTCCTGCACATCGCCTAGCAATTCTGAACCTTCAAAATAGGCCAGCATTTTTTCCAGTTCGGCCAACGGCTCCTTTTGGAACAGGATTGCCTCAATAATTTTGGGGTTTTGGAAGGTATTTTCAGAAATGTGCGTGGTCAGGTAAAGGCCTTCGATCACTGTTCCCGACAATACCAGGTACGACAGCTCGGTTCGTCCTTGTTTATTCAGATACGAATAAGCATTTTGGAACATATCGGTAACAATTTCAACTAATTTGTCTTTATTGTCCATGCTGGCGTCAATCTGGTCAGCCAAATCCTGATCAAAAGCTGAGGTAAAATCCAACTCGCGCACCAGCGTTTCACTGGCCTTAAAGAATGCCTGAATATCAGTCTTTTGATTATAAGTAGTAGCATATGCCAAATCGGCGGTATAAATTCCCAGATTGATAGCTTTGCTCTTTTCGCTCAGATAGCTGGCGGCTTTTTCAGGATCGTTGGCAATGCCCACAATATAACTGGCTTCAATTTCATTCAGCATGTTGGTTACCTCAAACGCTGACGGCAAGGGATAAGCATATTCTTCAATTTCCAGCTTGATGGTTTCTTCTGCCACCGGTGAACTTTTTTTGGAGCTTTTTCCGGTGCAGGATGAAAATCCGGCTGAAAATATTCCTGCTACAATAGCCAGAGAAATGAATTGATATGCCTTGTTCGTTCTCATTTGTTTTTGTTTTATTGTTAATCTTAGTTGAATTTCCACCATCACAAACGCCTGGCTCCCTTCCTTTCGAAATAAAAAAGTGGTTCTGTCAGGCCGTTGTAAATTTTTAGCTAAAATAATATAAAAATGTTGGCTCCTATGAAAATGAAACTGATTTTTTCACAAAGTTAATTTGAAGTGAACAGGGCAAGTTTGACTGATTTACCAAAAAATAAGGACACGGCATCAGTCGTCCAATCAAATCTGGTTACAATAAAAATTAAAGTTACTATTTTGAACTGATCAGCCGGATGAACTCTTCGCGGGTGGCAACCCGTTCAAACGCACCGGTAAAATCGGAAGTAGTGGTGATGGAGTGTTGCTTTTGCACGCCCCGCATTTGCATGCACAGGTGCTGGGCCTCGATGACCACTGCCACTCCCAGCGGGTTCAAAGTCTTCTGGATACACTCTTTGATTTGACTGGTTAGCCGCTCCTGAACTTGCAGGCGACGGGCAAAAGCATCCACCACCCGGGCAATCTTACTGAGTCCGGTAATGTACCCATTGGGGATATAGCCTACATGTGCTTTCCCGATAAAAGGCAGCATGTGATGTTCGCACAAGGAATAGATTTCGATGTCTTTCACGATCACCATTTGCCGGTAGTCTTCTTTAAACATGGCGGCCCGCAACATGGCTTCGGGGTCCTGTTCGTAGCCCTGTAACAGAAACTGCATCGCTTTGGCCACGCGCATCGGCGTTTTCACCAAGCCTTCCCGGTGAACATCTTCCCCCAGCAACTCCAATATCCCTGCATAATGCTCACTTATTTTCTCTGTCGAATCTTTATCAAAACGGTCAATCCGCTGATAACCACTCTGGTCTCCGTTAAAGCTATGTTCCATAATTAATGCATTAGTGCTGGTGTGCGATTGTAAACGGTATGAACCTACAAAGGTAAAACTATCTTCTCCAAATAAAAAACAATCATTTGTCGCGCGTAAATACCCAGTTGGTGCCCTTCGTGAGGCGGCTGTTAAAATAGTAACCTTCCAGATCGAAAGCTTTCAGGTCTTCGGGGTCCGAGAGGTTATTCTCAACCATAAAACGTACCATCAATCCTCTGGCCTTTTTGGCGTAAAACGAAATAATTTTGTAGGTTCCGTTTTTGTTGTCTTTAAACTCCGGGGTAATCACCTGTCCGTTTAATTTTTCGGTGTCAATGGCCTTAAAATACTCCTGACTGGCCAGGTTTATCAACACACCACCGGTTTGGTTCACCTCCCGGTTGAGCGTTTGCGTAATTTTATCGCGCCAAAAATAGTACAAATCCTTATTGCCATCCACGCTAAGGCGGGTACCCATTTCGAGTCGGTAGGGCTGAATCAGGTCCAGCGGTTTCAATATGCCATACAATCCCGACAAGATGCGTATTTTTTGCTGGGCCACTTCAAATTCAGCCTCCGAAAATGACGTCGCATTCAGTCCTTCGTACACATCACCATCAAAGGCCAGAATAGCCTGCTTCGCATTCTCCGGGGTGAAGGGAGTTTCCCAACGCAGGTTGCGTTCAACATTCAGCTCGGCCAATTTAGCCGAAATACTCATCATTGACATCAAGTCTGATGTCTTCATTTCCCGCAATAGTTCGTTGATCTTTTTAGACTCGGGCAAAAACGCAGGCAATGAATAAACGTTGGTAATGGCTTTCGACTTGAAATCGAGCGATTTGGCAGGCGAAATAACAGCAATCATTCCGATCGGTTTTAGTTTGACAAACAATTTCTTTACCTGAAATTCAGGGCTTCCGGCGAACCAGTTGCACCACATTTTCAACATGATGGGTATGCGGGAACATATCCACCGGCTGAACGCGTTTGACTTCATAGGCAGCATCCATCAACGACAGATCACGGGCCTGGGTAGCCGGGTTGCAGCTTACATATACAATCCGTTGGGGAGCGGCATCCAGGATGATGTTAACCACGTCGTCGTGCATCCCGGCACGTGGCGGATCGGTTATAATGACATCGGGGCGCCCATGCTCCCGGATGAAATCCCCGTTCAGCACCTCTTTCATATCACCCGCAAAAAAGCTGGTATTTTCGATGTTGTTGATGGTTGAATTGACTTTCGCATCTTCGATGGCCTCGGGGACATACTCAATGCCGACAACTTTGCCGGCGCGGTTTGCCACAAAATTGGCAATGGTACCGGTACCGGTGTACAAGTCGTAAACCACCTCGTTACCCGTCAATTCGGCAAATTCGCGTGCCACTTTATACAATTCGTAAGCCTGGCCGGAGTTGGTTTGATAAAAGCTTTTCGGTCCAATTTTAAAACGGAGACCTTCCATTTCCTCAAAAATATGGTCGCGCCCATGAAAAACATGAATATCCTGGTCGGTAATCGTGTCGTTGGCCTTTGAATTGATGACGTACATGATGGAAGTCAGCCCCGGGAATTCGTTGACCACGGCCTGAAGCAGCGCTTCCCGTTTGTTTTTGTCTTCGTAGTAAAAGGCCACAATCAGCATATTTTCGCCGGTTGAGGCCGTCCGCACAATCATGTTCCGCAGAAAACCCTGCTGATTGCGGATGTCGAAAAAATCGAGCTGATGTTCCAGCGCCCAGCTTCGGATGAAGTTGCGCAGTTCGTTTGACGGCGCAGGCTGCAGCCAGCACGTATCAATATCAATAATTTTATCGAACAGGCCGGGAATATGAAAACCCAGCGCATTCATTTGCACAGGTTCTGTACCCTCCCCGATTTCCTCGGGAGTAAGCCAGCGTTTATTGGAGAAACTGAATTCCAGCTTGTTCCGGTAATAGGTTTGTTTGGCCGAACCCAGTATCGGACTAATCTCAGGGAGGTGAATCCGTCCCAGGCGGAGAAGCTGATCGGCCACCTGTTTCTGCTTGTAAAACAACTGTTTTTGGTAAGGGAGATATTGCCACTTGCAGCCCCCGCACACACCAAAATGTTCACAGAAGGCATCCACCCGGTCGGTCGATTTTTCGAGGATGCGGACCACCCGTGCTTCCGCGTAATTTTTTCGTTTTTTGGTAACCTGCAAGTCAACCACATCACCCGGAACAACATGCGTCGTAAACACCACCAGATCCTCAACCCGTGCAATGGCCTTTCCCTCGGCTCCAATATCTGTTATCGTCACGCCTTCGTAAAAAGGCTTATTTTTTCGGCTTCTTCCCATGAAATTTTAAAATTTCAACAAAAATAAACAAAACCTGCTAACCTCTTTCAGAAAAACTGACGGGAACCAATTTTTAGGAAATATCAGGAAGAACCAGCAGCGGGTAGAAAGTTTCGGTCATTTTTTCGAACATTGGGTATGCAAAAAGGATAGTTCGTAACTTTGTGGAAAGAAACAAAATGAACGGTATGAAAAAGCGCTACTGGATCCTGATCCTATTAATCCTGCTAATCGCAACCGGCCTGTTTTTCCTCTCTACCCTGACTAAAAACTGGTTGGTAAAAAACAGTGAAGAATTAACCGGTAGAAAACTGGCCGTAGCCGAGCTTCATTTCAACTATTGGGAAGTCGCTGTTCGCGCCAGGCAGGTGACATTATACGAGGCCAACCAGGTGGACAGCTTTATTTCGTTCAGCGAACTGTATATCAACTTTGCCCCCTGGAAATTACTGGGAAAAGAGTATTCGTTTTCGGAAATCAGCTTAGACCGCCCACGTGTAAACCTGGAAAAAAACGGCGACCTTTTCAATTTCAGCGATATGCTGCCCGAGAGTGACAGTTCCTTGGTTGCCGAAGCTGAACCAAAAAATAACGAACTCAAATTCAGCATCTATAATTTAAACCTGACAAACTGGAAAGTTCACTTTTCCGATCTTCAAATAGGAAACCGCATTGAACTCAACAAGCTGAATTTCAATCTTCCGCTGATTGCCTGGAACAACCAGCAATCTAATGTCGGTGCCGAATTCAATATTGGCGAACTGGGAAAAGTTGTGCTTAATGCGACAGTTGACAACGAAGAAAACACATACGATATAACTGTGCAGACTACCGAAGTACCATTGCATCCGGTAACCGGCTACCTGAAAGAATACATGGATGTGGACACGCTGAACGGGCTGCTGAATTCGAACCTGCAAATTGCCGGGAGCCTGGATGACATCATGAACATCAGGATTTCGGGGCAGGCAAAAATAAATAACCTGGCTATCGTGGACGGCACTTCACAAGAAATCCTGACTGCACCGGAAACCCGCATCGGCCTGAAAGATATCAACCTGAAAAATTTTCATTTCGGCTTTTCAAGTATTGAACTCGATCAGCCCAGCCTGTATGTGGAACGCAATCAGGAAATGACCAACCTCGAACGTTTTTTCCTGCCGCTTTTTCAGACAGACACGGTTCAAGTGATTGAAATCAGCATGGTCGATAATTCCGGACCCGAAACGACTTATGCGATTGACACCCTAAAGATTCAGGATGGTCAGGTTTTATTTGCCGACAAAACCCTCAACCGCGAAGCCATTACCCGCATCAGCAACTTGGATGTCAACGTTTCGGAACTTTCGGAAAACTCGACCGCTATTCCCGTCACTTTTTCGGCAAATCTGAACAATGGCGGGGACATTCAGGGAACGGCGGTATTAAACATGGTTGACCCCATGAATTTTGAATTTGAAGGCCACCTGAAACGCCTCGACCTGGTCAGTTTCTCACCTTACTCGGAGTTTTACATTGCTTCGCCCTTCACACAAGGCTGGTTTAACTACGACCTGCAAATAAAAATTGCAGATCAATATCTGACCAACCAAAATAAAATCAAGGTAGAAGAATTGGAATTTGGGAAACGGACAGATGACAAACCTTTCGTAAAAGTGCCCATCCGCCTGGCGTTGTATATCCTGAAAGATGCCAAAGACAATATTACCATCGACATGCCGGTTTCCGGTTCCACGGCCGACCCGCAGTTTAAAGTGGGCAAACTGATCTGGAAAACGTTTGTCAACCTAATTGAAAAAACGGCACTTTCGCCATTTAACGCACTGGCGGGCCTGGCCGGTACCAATCCTGAAAAAATGGAGCTGGTCCGGTTTGAATATGCGCAGGACAGCCTGATGCAAGAGCAATATACTACGCTGGATGCACTGGCCAGGATACTCAGCAAAAAACCAGAACTGGTGCTGATTATGGCCCAACGCACAGATGCAACCGCTGAAAAGAACCATCTGTCCATGAAACTGGCCAAATCAGATTTCATGCAACTGCGACAGATAACCGAACTTCCGGAAAACACGGATACCGCCTTTCTGTCGTTCGTTCGGGAAAAAATCCCGGAGCTGGATTCCATTGGCCTTGAAAAAGCCTGTCCAAAATTGATTCCGGCAATCCGTATTCAAGCCGAATTCAGTGAACTACTGGAAAGACGCAACCAACTCATTCGTGACTACTTTACCAGCAAGGGCCTCCCGGAAACATCGGTACAGGTGTCAACTGCTGATTTGCGCAACCTGCCCGAAGAAATCAAACGCCCCGAATTTAAGGTTGAAGTTTCGCTGCAATAATCAGAAACAGGAAGAAACAGAGAGAGGCCGATCTCTTGAAAAATCGGCCTCTCTCTGTTCTGATAACGATAGCTGTAATCCCTTAATACTTAATCAAGCGAATCACCTCCATTTCTTGACCGGCAGGCAGCGATATCTTTAACTCGGCAGCCGTCAGATTGGCCACCCCGGTAGCGATGGTGCCATCAGCCCGTGTCCACTCCACGGTGTAAACATCATTCAAGCCGGAGGGGGTCAGCATGGCCAGCGACTGCAGGTTTTCGTATCCCAGCAGTTCGCTGTTGACCAGCACCAAACGCTTCTTTCCCTGCTCAACAGCCACAACATCTACAAAGTAGGTGAAGTTGTAGTATAAATTCTGCGGACGATAGATCTCGTCATCAGCCGAGCTATTTCCAACTGGGGTCGATACCAACGATTGTACCTGAGATTGTGACTGCATTTGCACTCGTGCTTCCGGTTGGCTTACCGGAGCAACAATGCCGGGCTGCACCGTTACATTTTCAGGCAGCGCCTTTAGTTCGCTAAGAGCATCGGCCAATGCCTCGGCATAACCCTGTTGAAAATCTTTCGAACGGCCTTTGCCTTCCTGGCTCCATACTGTCCGGTTTTGGCAATCTTTCAGCTTAACCAGCAACCGGTTCTGAAACATGTTGGGCACTTTTTCCAGATCGACGGTCAGCGCCTCGCAATAATCAGCCGGACGCTCAGCCGTTTCAAAAACCGTTTTGATGGATTTTGAATCAAACAGTTGCTGCAAGGCAGAACTGACCCCGTGCGGATTAAAACCACTTCCAATATCCGAAAAACCAGTTGGAATAATCACATATTGATAGGATTGCTGAGCAAAAGATATCGTGCTCATCAGCAAAAACACAAGAAGAAAGCTATATTTTTTCATACTGATATAAATTAACGACGAACTTGTTTTGAACAGACCAAACTACAAATTTTTGGGCAGCAAACCAGCTGCTGTACGTCAGGATTTCAAATTCGTTTTAACTTTACACAATAACGACACGGCAAAAAAACAGATGGAAGAAAACACCGACATACCGTTGCCCATCCGATTTAACCCGTTTAAACACCATTTGGGTTATCTGTTCACCCAATTGGAAAACATGCCACCGGAAGAGTTTGCAGCCTTGTGGGACCCCGTTTGCAACAACTACATCGACCTTTATACCGGAATGCTAACGCCTGCTGAGATTGCCAGGGCCATCATCAAGGAACTGCAAAGCAGACAAGCTTTTATGCCCGGTGACTTTGCCCGATGGCTGACCTTAAAAATCGGGTATCAGCAAATTGAACTTTCTGACCAGTCACAGTGGATTGTCCGCCAGGGAGAGGATCCGGAACGTTACATCCACATTCATCCGGCCCGCACCGGGCAGTTTACCATCCGCTTTAAAGGTTCGACCCTAAAAACGGTTTGCCTGATCAGGGCCAGTCAAAAAACACGGATGAACGAACCGACGCTGAATTTCGTCAACCAGATCCGGTTAAAAAACGGGCTCTCGCCCATAAAAAAACTGGAACCGTGTAAGGGAATACTGAAATGTTACGCACTCTTTTTTGGCAGATTTGAGTGAGTTGCCGTCCATACTCCCTCCAATATCAACGCTTCTGCCTTCCTGAGCTCTTGATGAACCTGTTTATCCTTTCCTGACGTAAAATAATGAGCAAGAACGTTCCATGGAAAGGTCGAAAAGCTTTTCATGAAGGCCTGCAACAAAACATCAAACGCCATGAAACAAGCCATGTTTCGGTTTTATGAAGAGCTGAACATCCATCTGCCCGAGGAGATGCGAAAAGTGTGGTTCAGCTTTCCGCTTGCCGAGGGAACAACCATCAGCGACATGCTTAAGATAATGGGCATACCGGCAGAGGAAGTAGATTTGGTTTTAGTGGATCAGCAATCGCGCAACCTGGGTTACCAGTTACAGGATGGCGAACGGATATCGGTGTACCCGGTATTTGAGCGGTTTGATATTGAGCCGGTGGGCACAGTGCATGAAAATCCCCTGCGAAGTACCACGTTTTGCTGCGACGTCCACCTGGGGAAACTGGCCCGTTTTCTTCGCATGTTAGGATTCGACACCCTGTATTCCTCCCGCTACGATCCAGATGCACTTAGAGAAGCATCGCTACGGGAAAAACGAATTTTGCTATCGCGGAGTTATGCGTTGGTTACCCATCCGCAGGTGAAACGCTCCTGTTGGGTCCGCTCGGCCGATCCGAAGGAACAGCTGAAGAACCTGTTTGAAAAACTGGATTTGTACCGGCAACTAAACCCGCTGTCCCGCTGCCTGACTTGTAACTCAATGATTGAAACCATTGAGAAACAAGCCATCCTACACCGTCTGGAGCCACGAACGGCAGCATATTATCAGGAGTTTTTCATCTGCCGGGGTTGCGACCAAATTTTCTGGAAAGGCTCTCACTTTGAGAGCATGACAAATTTTATACGCCAACAGGTTTTAAACAAGGAAACGAAAGGCGAAACAGGATGAAAAATGAAACGCATCAAAATCATACCGGTGAAAGTGGAATGCCATTCGGGCCATAAGGCCGATGAATACCCGACGTGTTTCTACCTGTACGATAAAAGGATTGACATACGGCAAATTGTTGACCGCTGGTACCAAAGCGACCAACATCCCGATTTTCCGGCAGCCGATTATTTTAAAGTGCTAACCAACCAAAATCAGCAATTTTTGCTGAAACACGAGTGGAAATACAACCGCTGGCTGCTGATTGTTCCCGATGATTCATTATATATCCAGTTTTCATACAACTGATTTTTAAACATTGAAAAGGGCGCCCCGATCATGTCGGAGCGCCCTCTTTCTTCCTCAATATGAATGTTTTATTTTACCGAAAACTTATAAATGGTTGTTGAACGCAAGGTATCGCCCGGCTGCAAAATCGTATTCGGGAAATGAGGATGATTGGGCGAATCGGGATAATGCTGGGTTTCCAGGCAAATACCGGTCCGGTAGTCGAATTTTTTACCGTATTTTCCGGTGATTGTGCCATCCTGGAAGTTACCCGAATAAAACTGAATGGCCGGCTCGGTGGTAAACACTTCCATAAAACGTCCCGATTCGGGTTCGTAAACACTGCTGGCAAAGGTCAGCTCGTTGCTGTGCTGGTCTTTGTTCAGGATATAATTATGGTCGTATCCTTTACCAATAATCATCGGCGCATAGTCAGAATTGATCCGATCACCAATAGCATAAGGGCTGGTAAAATCCAGATCCGTTCCTTTGATCGATGCAATCTCGCCTGTGGGGATCAATTCATCATCGATAACGGTGGTTGAGTCTGCATCAATAACCATAACATGGCTAAGAATATCGCCGTTTCCTTCCCCTTTCAGGTTAAAATAAGCGTGGTTAGTTAAGTTGAACGGGCACGCTTTATCGGTAGTTGCCTCATAATCAATTTTCAGTTCGTTTTGATCGGTCAGCGTGTAAGTTACTTTCACATCCTTATTTCCCGGAAAGCCAAATTCGCCATCCGGACTGTGGATGCTCAACACAACTGCCGGTCCATCGGCAGTCACGGTTTCTTCAGCATCAAACACCCGGTTTTTGAAACCAACAGGGCCGTTGTGCAGACAATTCCCATTGTCGTTAGCCGGAAGCTGGAAAACTTCACCGTCGATTTCGAAAGTGGCATTACCGATCCGGTTGGCATAAGGTCCGATAATAGCTCCGTATTCGTTGTGCAGGTCCAGATATTCCTGGATCGATTTGAACCCCAGATTCACATCGGCCAGCTTTCCTTCGCGGTCCGGCACCATGATCGATACGATTTTGCCACCGTAATTCGTCAAGGTCACTTTCATTCCACTGGCATTTTCCAGGGAGAATAGTGTCGTTTGCTTACCATCTACCGAAGTTTCAAAATCGGCTTTTGTGTAAAGCGCTTCTTCCTTTTTAACAGGTTGCTGGCAGGCAATACCAGCCACCAGAAAGACCATTGCAAGTCGTTTCATAAGTTGAATGTATTAGTTAAATTGAATTTGAATTTCTAAATTTCATCTCAACAAAGGTTAAAAATACTTTTATGATTGCCAATAGTCAATCCCCGGGTAATCATCAATTTTTTAAAATTGCTGTACAACAGAAATATAATATCAAAATGAATTTAGTACGGAGGAAAAAGATCGGTAATTTTCATCCGCCTTTTCCGACCGGGTTGCGAAACGGCACCAAGAAACACAAACAACTGAATCCCAATCAACCGACAACTTAAACAAAAGGATTTCGGCATGAAACCTTATAAGAAAAAACGATTGCACATCAAAAACATGGCCCACCCCGGATGTATCGAAACGGTGCTTGAGCAAGCACTAAAAGCCGGGTTGCAGGTAAAAACAGTCAAGCTGGGCAAACTTACTCTCGAAGAACGAATTACCGAAGAACAACTAAACTTGCTTGCAGAAGGTCTTACAAAACACGGTTTCGAAATCATCACCGACAAATTTATCCGCCTGATTGAGTCGGTTAAAATTGAGATCATCAAAATCATCCACCACGGCAAAAAACTGCCGGCCAACCAAACCTACTCCACCTATTTGCCTTTTGTCTTGGGACGTGAATACAACTACCTGAACGGCCTGTTCATGCGCCTGGAAAAAACCACCATTGAAAAGTATATCCTTCAGCAAAAAATTGAAAAGGCTAAAAAACTGCTCTGCGAAAACGAATTACCATTGAAAGAAATTGCCGAAAAACTGGGATTCAGCAACACACAGCACCTGAGTGCCCAGTTTAAAAAGATTACCGGCCTGGGTCCTTACCAATTCAAGGAACAGCTGCAAAAATCCGGTAAGATTTTGAATTAACGGACAATTGGGGAATGGTAGAGTTTCCTGGATTAAACAACCATTTGACGTGGAAAACTAATCCTGATTTACAATCATTCACAAAACACATAAACCATTTCAGCCCAAAAACCGTTTATTTTGTAGTGATTACTTCAAGATGATCCGAAAAATAGAACATATTACCATCACGGCCCTGTTTCTGATCCTGACCTTGGGCTTTACCGTATCCAGGCATTATTGCGGTGGCACTTTGGTAAATGTATCTTTTTTTTCAAACGAAGTATCGTCATGTGCCGAAGGCGGAATGGCCTGCGAAACAGATGGTTGTTGCCAGAATGAGCACCAGGTCGTTCAATTGGATGAGGACTATGCCGCGCCGGTGCTGCAGGAACATGTTGCTTATTTCCCGGTCGTTTTTGCCGAATTCATGGTCCCGGCGGTCAGCAGCCATTTTTTTCAGGAAACCAATTTTGCCTTTACCCCTGCCGAACCGCCGCCCCCCCGCGAAGTAACCAACCTGCTTTCCGACATCCAGGTTTACCGTTTATGATTTCTGAATAAATCCCGGGCTTAAACTATTTTAAATCCGGCAGTTATCGTTGCATCCGCATGTAACGATAAGGTGATATGCACTCACCGAAAATTTTATTCACAAATCATAAATCAGTTGTCATGTTGAATAAAACCATACGTTTTTTTCTTGAGAACAAACTTGTTACCGTTCTCATTTTACTGCTGATTGTAGCATGGGGCATCATTACCGCGCCATTTAACTGGAATGTCGGTTTTCTTCCGCGCGACCCGGTGCCCGTGGATGCCATCCCCGACATCGGGGAAAACCAGCAAATTGTCTTCACCGAATGGATGGGGCGGTCGCCGCAGGATGTGGAAGACCAGATCACTTATCCGCTGACCACGGCTTTATTGGGTTTACCCGGGGTAAAAAGCGTGCGTAGCAGCTCAGCCTTTGGCTTTTCGAGCATTTACATCATTTTTGACGAAGATATCGAGTTTTACTGGAGCCGCTCGCGGGTGCTGGAAAAACTCAACTCACTCCCCGCCGGGCAGTTGCCCGACGATGTGCAGCCCAAACTTGGGCCCGATGCCACGGCCCTTGGGCAGGTGTACTGGTACACGCTGGAGGGGCAGGACAAGGACGGCAACCCCACCGGGGGCTGGGACCTGCACGAACTTCGCACCATCCAGGATTATTACATTCGCTATGCCCTTACCAGTGTCGAGGGTGTGGCCGAAGTGGCTTCCGTGGGCGGCTATGTGAAAGAATACCAGGTGGACGTTGACCCGGTTGCGTTAAAAGCCCATGGCGTTTCGCTGATGGACGTGATGCAGGCCGTGAAAAACAGCAACATCGATGTTGGCGCCAATACCATTGAAGTCAACCGGGTCGATTATTTTGTCCGCGGCCTGGGCTACGTGAAAAATATGAGCGATTTGGACCTGGCAGTGGTGAAAGTGATTGACAATGTGCCGCTTCGCATCAAAGACATCGGAGTGGTCAATATCGGGCCGCAGCCTCGCAACATGGGCGGGATCCTGGACAAATCGGGCGCCGAAGCGGTCGGCGGCGTAGTGATTGCCCGCTACGGCGACAACCCGCTGAAAATCATTAACAGCTTAAAAGAAGAAATCGACAAAATTGCAGTCGGGCTTCCTTCCAAAACGTTGGAAGATGGCACCGTTTCGAAGGTCACCATCGTACCTTTTTACGACCGTAGCGGACTGATTTACGAAACGCTCGGCACCCTGTACGATGCCATCAGCCTGCAAATCCTCATCACCATTATTGTTATCATCGTGATGGTTTACAACCTGCGGGCTTCTTTGCTGATTTCTGCTTTGTTGCCGCTCGCGGTGCTGATGTGTTTCATTTTCATGAAATATGTTGGGGTTGACGCCAACATTGTGGCTTTGTCCGGTATTGCCATTGCCATCGGCACCATGGTCGATCTGGGCATCATCCTCAATGAAAACATCCTGCGCCATTTGGACGAAGCCCCGGCAGGCCAGGTAAAGCTGAAAACCATTTTTGATGCGACCACCGAGGTGGCTTCGGCAATCCTGACGGCGGTAAGCACCACGATTGTCAGCTTCCTGCCTGTTTTCACCTTACAGGCCGCCGAGGGGAAACTGTTCGGGCCACTGGCCTGGACCAAAACATTTGCCCTTGTATCAGCTTTGATCTTTACCCTGGTGATCATGCCTGCCTTCGCGCATTGGTTTTTTTCGATGAAAAAAGGAAAGGGCCACGTTGAAAAATACTTCAACTACCTGCTGCTGATCGCCGGGCCGGTTGTCGCTTTTGCGGTGTGGCACTGGGCTGGCTGGGCGCTTTTTGGCTTTGGGTTGGTCAACGTGTTGCTCTTTCATTTTCCGGAACGGTTTGGGAAGCACCGCAACCTCATGCTGGTTAGTTTGACCGCAGCGGCCGTTGCCTGGCTGTTGACCATCGAGTGGGTTCCGCTGGGGGTCTCCAACAGCACGCTGGTCAACTTTCTTTTTATCGCACTGATTATAACCATCGTGTTGGGTGGCTTTGCATTGTTTATCCGGGTGTACTCCAAAATTCTGATGTGGTGTTTAAACCATAAACTGTTGTTCTTGACAATCCCGGCTATTATTATTCTGATTGGGCTGAATGTCTGGATGGGTTTCGATCGGTTCTTCGGATTTATTCCGAAAGCTTCCGGGAAAATAGGATGGAACATCAGGGAAAGCTCCGGATGGTCGGCGATGAAGGCAACTTTCCCTGGTTTGGGCAAGGAGTTTATGCCTTCACTTGATGAAGGCTCTTTCTTGCTGATGCCCACTTCGATGCCCCACTCAGGGGTAGAAGCGAACCGGGAAATCCTGCAAAAACTGGATATGTTGGTGACGGCCATTCCCGAGGTGGACATGGTGGTGGGCAAAGCAGGCCGTGCGGAAACAGCCATCGACCCGGCGCCGCTTTCCATGTTCGAAAATGTGATCAATTACAAAAGTGAATATGCTTCGGATATCAATGGCCATAAACTTCGCTTCAAAGTAAATAAACAAGGCCATTTTGAATTGAAAAACGGTGACGTTTACGATCCCGGGACCATGTCGCCGGAACAGGTGGATGCCCGTCAACTGGTGCCCGATCCCAACGGGGAATATTTCCGTCAGTGGCGCAACCATATCAAAACCCCGGACGACATTTGGAACGAAATTGTTGGCGTGATCAACCTACCGGGGGTCACTTCTTCGCCTAAACTACAGCCCATCGAAACCAGGCTGGTGATGTTGCAAACGGGGATGCGGGCGCCCATGGGCATCAAAGTTTACGGCCCCAACCTGCCAACCATTGAAGCCTTTGGCTTGCAGTTGGAAAAATACCTGAAGGAAGTGCCTTCGGTAAAACCGGAAGCCGTTTTTGCCGACCGGATCGTGGGAAAACCCTATCTCGAAATTGACATCAACCGCACTGAAATTGCAAAATACGGACTGAGCATCCGCGATGTGCAGGATTACGTGGAGACGGCCATTGGCGGGATGCAGGTCAGCACGACGGTAGAAGGACGGGAACGTTTCCCCATCCGGGTCCGCTATGCCCGCGAATGGCGCGACGACCCGTCGGCCATCGAAACCATGCAGGTGCCGGTTCCAACGGGTTCATATATCCCACTCGGCCAGCTGGCAGACATCACGTATCGGCCGGGACCGGAAATGATCCGCGGCGAAAACAGCTTCCTGGTGGGTTATGTGCTGCTCGACAAAAAGCAGGGTTTTGCCGAAGTGACCGTGGTGGAAGATGCCCAACGTTATCTGAAAGAAAAGATCGATTCGGGGGAGCTGGTGGTCCCGGCCGGGGTGCGCTACATCTTTTCGGGCAGTTACGAAAATCAGATCAGGGCTGAAAAACGCTTGGCTGTTGTGGTACCGCTCTGTTTGATCGTCATCTTCCTGATCCTGTATTTTCAGTTCCGTTCGGTATCAACCACGTTCTTTGTTTTTTCAGGCATCGCGCTGGCGTTTTCCGGTGGTTTTATGATGCTCTGGCTGTACGGACAAGACTGGTTCCTGAACTTTTCGGTGTTTGGCACCCACATGCGCGAGTTGTTTCAAATGGGAACTTATAATCTCAGCGTGGCGGTTTGGGTCGGTTTTATTGCCCTTTTCGGAATTGCCACCGACGACGGCGTTGTTGTGTCAACTTACCTGATGCAAAGCTTCAAAAAACACCGGCCTGGAAATGTAAAGGAAGTCCGGCAAGCAGTTTTGGAAGCGGGTAAAAAAAGGGTCCGCCCTTGTTTGATGACCACGGCTACCACTTTGCTGGCGCTTTTGCCGGTGCTGACGTCTTCCGGGCGCGGCTCCGACATCATGATCCCCATGGCCATCCCATCGTTCGGGGGAATGACCATCGCGCTGATCACCCTGCTGGTTGTGCCGGTACTATACAGTTGGTGGGAAGAACGTAAAGTGAAGAAAACTTCAGAATCAAAATAGAAACAGGATGAAACGAATAACCATTATATTTTTCATTTTAGTTGGGCTGAACGGAATGTCGCCGGGCCAAACGCTAAACGAATACCTGCAAATTGCCGCCGAAAACAATCCGGGAGTAAAAGCATCCTTCTACGATTATTTGGCGGCAATGGAAAAGATCCCGCAGGTGGGCCCGCCGCCCGATCCGGAGCTGAGCCTGGGCTTTTTTCTTCAACCAATGGACCGGCTGATGGGCCGCCAACAGGCCGATATCCGGTTGATGCAGATGTTTCCTTGGTTTGGTATGCTCCGCACCCGCAAAGATGAAGCCGGTAAAATGGCTTTGGCGAAATATGAAGTATTTCAGGATACCAAAAACAATCTGTTCTTTCAGGTTAAAAATACCTGGTACAAGATGTACCGCCTGGAAGAAAGGATCAGGATCACGGAAGAAAACCTGAAAATCCTGCAAACTTACGAACGCTTGGCATTGGTCCGGTTTCAAAACGCCGGTGTCAGTTCATTTCCTGGAAATATGCCGGGCGGTGGTTCCATGAGCAATGATCCGGGAACTTCTTCCGCCTCGTCCATGGGAAATATGGGAGGCAGCATGAACACCGGAAAAAGTTCCGGTTCTTCTGGTTCGGGCAATTCCGCTACCATGAGTTCTTCCGGAACGTCAATGAGCGCTGGCAAATCGGGCATGAGCGATGTGCTCCGGATCCGCATGGAAATCCGGGAACTGGAAAGCAGCCTGGCACGGTTAAACGACGACCGGATCCCGCTGCAAGCGGAATTCAACCAACTGCTTAACCGCAACCGTAATGAACCGGTTGAAATAGCCGATACCTTGACAGGCACAGCGTTACCAATGGAACAACTGGCTTTGCTGGACAGCATAACCAAAAACAACCCCATGCTGAAAATGCTGGACGCCGAAGGAGCCGCTTATGAAGCGCAAATGAAAATGGCGCGCCTCGAAGGAAAGCCGATGCTGGGTGCAGGGGTAAATTACATGCCGTTCAGCCCGCGCACCGAAGACGGGATGTCCATGGGCGGAAAGGATATGGTGATGCCGATGGTCAGCCTGACGATTCCCATTTTCAGGAAAAAGTACGATGCCATGTACAAAGAAGCGGAGTTAAAACAGCAGGCCGTACAATTCCGAAGGGAAAATACGGTGAACCAACTGGCAACCCAATGGAGCCAGTCAGTTCGCGATCTGAACGATGCCGTCCGGAGAACGGTCCTTTACCGGGAACAAACCGGTCTGGCAAAACAAACCCTCAACCTGTTGATGACGGGCTACACAGCTGATGGCGGAAACTTTGAAGAAGTCCTGCAAATGCAGCAACAGTTATTGGATTACCAGTTAAGACTGGTCACGGCGGTTGTCGATCAACATACCGCAGTAGCCCTGCTCGAAAACCTGGCAGCTACTGAGTTAAATCAACCGGAACAATAAAAATGAACTAAAATGAACGAACTATTTAAAAATAAAAAAGCACTCCTGACCATCCTTTTGGCTTTGGTTTTGGGAGTATTCATTGGCTGGTTGGCAAAACCTTCATCCGGAGAACAGAATGAAACTGAAACTTCTGCACATCAACATGATGAACCGTCCGAAGAAGTCTGGACCTGCTCCATGCACCCGCAAATCAGGCAGCCGGAGCCCGGCAAATGCCCCATCTGCGGCATGGATTTAATACCGGCAACTTCCTGGAGATCACCGGCAAATGCCAACCGGCTGGTGCTCGAAATGACGCCCGAAGCCGTGGCGATGGCGAACATCCATACCTCGCGGGTCGCTGGTATTTCCTCGGAAGGGCAAGTCTTCCTGAGCGGAAAAGTAAAAGCCGATGAACAACGGCTGGCTTCGGTAACGGCGAAATACCCGGGGCGCATCGAGCAACTGTTTGTGAACTTTACCGGACAGGTGGTGCGAAAAGGGGAAAGACTGGCTACCATTTATTCGCCCGAATTGCTGAACGCGCAAAAAGAACTGCTGGAAGCTGTCAATATGAAAAAGACCTATCCGGAACTGTACGGGGCGGTACGCGAAAAATTAAGGCTTTGGAAGCTGACGGAACAGCAAATTGAAGAGATTGAAACGACCGGCAAGGTCAGGGACCAGATGGAAGTGCTGGCCGACCGGGGAGGCGTCGTCATTCAGCGAAACATTGCTGCAGGCGATTATGTAAATACAGGCTCGGTGTTGTTCAATATTGTTGATTTGAGCCGGGTCTGGATCATGCTGGACGCGTATGAATCCGACCTGCAATCCATAAAAAGGGGCGACCAAGTTTCCTTTACGGTGGCAGGGAATCCTGAACAAACGTTCACCGCCAAAGTTGATTACATCGATCCGGTCATCAATCCAAACACGCGGGCAGCTTCCGTCCGGGCCGAAACTGCCAATCCGAACCTGGATTTGAAACCAGAAATGTTCGTCAATGCCCGTGTACGGTCGTCGGCGAGTGCAGGCAAACAATCGTTGTCGATCCCGCGCACGGCTTTGTTGTGGTCCGGTAAACGGTCGATTGTTTATGTAAAAGTTCCCGACACGGAATACCCGTCTTATGAGATGCGGGAAATCACGATTGGCCCCCGGATGGGTGATAGGTGGCTGGTGGAATCAGGACTGGAAGCTGGCGAAGAAATCGTGACCAACGGTGTTTTTGCCATCGATGCGGCCGCCCAGCTTTCGGGCAACTACAGCATGCTGATGCGCCCGGAGAAAAAAACCATGGAAACACCCCGGGCATTCCGCCAGCAAATTACGGCGGTGGCCGAAGCTTATTTCGAAGTAAAGAATGCCCTGGCCGACGACGATGCAAAAGCCGCCCGATTAGGATCGAGAACAGTAAATAACTCGTTATCAAAAGTGGATATGACCTTACTGCAAGGACAGGCGCACCACCATTGGATGGCCTTGGAAAAACAACTGTCGGAGGCAGCGGGGATGATTGAGAATACAGAAAATATTGACTCTCAACGGAAGCATTTTGAAAGACTGTCGGAACATATCCTGGAAATGACCGAATCTTTCGGACTGGAAATGGACAAAACCTACAAACAATTTTGCCCGATGGCTTTTGACGATAAAGGTGCCTACTGGCTGAGCGAGGTCGAAGAAATCCGCAACCCGTATTTTGGCGATGAAATGCTCCGTTGCGGGGAAGTGACAGAAACTTACCGCAAAGGCCAGCCGGTGTATGACATCAATGCACCGGACAGAACATACTCAGCCGGAGGTCACAACCATTAATTCAGTAACCATTTTTTATTAACCACTTAAAATTCAAAAAGATGAAAACAAAAGTAATGCTCATGGCTGCCCTGATCATGATGGGCGCCGGAACTCTTTCAGCAAAAGAAAAGACCGAAAAATTCAAGGTCTTCGGAAACTGCGGGATGTGCGAAAAACGCATCGAGAAGGCTGCATCGTCGGTTGAAGGCGTTTCAAAAGCCGACTGGAACAAGGAAACCAAGTTGATTGAAGTAACGCTGGACGACAGCAAAACCGACCTGCACAAAGTGCACATGGCCATTGCCAACGCTGGACACGACACTGACCTGCACCAAGCGAAAGACGAAGTCTACAACAAACTTCCCGGATGCTGCAAGTACGACCGGGCAAAGGCTGCCCCGAAAGCAGCAGAAGAACACAAACACTGATTTGTAAATAAGAAACTAAAACAGAGGCTTCCCTCTTTCATTTTACGGAAAGTGGGAGCCTCCTTCTCTGATGGGATCGAAATGCAAATCATGGCAAAAACTGTATCTTCGCACCTAACCAAATTCATCTGTAATGAAACCAGTTGTCCTCATTTTGCTTCTCCTGATTGGTGCTCTCCCGGCCTTCGCCCAAACAGAAACGCCACAACCGGTAGTAAAAACCGGCTGGAACTTTGGCGCCCTGCCCGCGGTGACGTTCGACACCGACCTGGGCATCCAGTACGGGGGCTTTGTCAACCTGTTCCATTACGGCGATGGCAGCCGCTACCCGGCCTACAACCATTCGCTTTACTTCGAGGTTTCGCGCTATACCAAGGGCAGCAGCGTGTACCGCTTCAGCTACGACTCGGACCGGCTGATCCGGGGGTTGCAAACCTCCTTCGACCTGAGTTACCTCACCGACATGGCCTACGACTTTTACGGGTTTAACGGCTACGACGCGGTTTACAACGAAAGCTGGACCGACGAGGACGCCCCGGATTACGTTACCCGCCTGTTTTACAAATACGACCGTAAACTTTTTCGCTGGAAAGTGGACCTGCAAGGCAAGCTCACCAACGAAAACTTCCGCTGGATTGCCGGCGTCAACCTGCAGAATTTCGAAACCGGCCCCCTCAACCTGCAAAAACTTAATAAAAGGAAAGACGAAAAAGACCTTTTGCCTGAAGTTGACAACCTGTACAATAAGTATGTGGATTGGGGGATCATTTCGGCGGGAGAAGCCAACGGCGGTTTTGTGCCCACCTTCAAGGCCGGTTTGGTTTACGACACGCGCGACTTCCGGCCCAACCCGATGCAAGGCGTTTGGACAGAGGCCGTAATTGAGGCTTCGCCGGAAATTTTAGGTGCCGAAAGCTCCTTTTCGCAGCTTAGCCTCACCCACCGGCAATATTTCACGCTCATTCCCAACGACCTGTCGTTTGCCTGCCGGCTGGCTTGGCAAACCACGCTGGGCGGCGATGTGCCGTTTTACTACCAGTCGCAGATCATCACCTCCATCATGAAAGGTTCTACCTCCGAAGGGCTGGGCGGCTCAAAAACCCTGCGCGGGATACTTCGCAACCGGGTGGTGGGCGACGGTGTGTTTTTTGGTAACACCGAACTGCGCTGGAAATTCAAGCGCTTTCAATACCGCAACAACAACTTTTACATGGGGCTGAATGGTTTTGCCGACTTTGGCCGGGTAACTAAAAAGGTGAAGGTGGAGCCCAGCGGGGATATCTTCACCGAATTCAGTTTGGCCAACAATCCGGCCAACTATTTTGATGCCGGGGCAGAAAAGTTGCACCTCACGTACGGAGCCGGCTTACGGGTAGTGATGAACGAAAACTTCATCGTGGCTTTTGATTACGGACTGGCTGCCGACAAGCGCGACGGAAATTCGGGCTTTTACATGGGCCTGAATTATTTATTCTGATGCGAAATCAATCCCTCTTCCTCCAAAATTGACCGGATCTTTTCAAAAGTGCTTTCCATATCGCTATCCAATCCTACTGAAAAACGCACCAATCCTTCCGAAAGGCCCATTTCGTGCTGTACTTCTTTAGGCACTTCCGAAGACGTGCTGTGGCCAGAGCAGCTAAACAAGGTCTTGAAATACCCGAGGCTGACCGCGAGGTAGCCAACCCGCTGTGCCTGCATTTTGTTCATCACTGCATAAGCTTTCGAAACCGTACCCAGATCGATGGCCAGCATGCCGCCAAACCCAAAATCGGGGTGCATCAATTGCTTATGCAGCTCGTGCTGCGGATGTTTGGGCAAACCCGGATAAATGACCGGGACGCCCAGTTCGTCCAGTTTTTCGGCCAGGAACAAGGCATTTTTGCTGTGCTGATTCATGCGAAGGTGCAGCGTGTGCAGGTTTTTCAGGATAGACGACGAGCGCAGGGGATCAAGCACAGGCCCAAGCAACATGGCCGTTCCAACGTTCACATCCGACAGTTCGTTGATAAACTGGCTGCTCCCGCAAATGGCCCCGGCCACACAATCGTTTTTCCCGTTGATAAATTTGGTCATGCTGTACACCACAATGTCGGCGCCCAGGCGGACCGGGGCCATAATCATCGGTGTAAAGGTATTGTCAACCATCAGTTTCACCCCGTGCTTGCGGGCAATTCGTGCCAGCTCAGGAATATCGGAAACCTGCAGCAAGGGATTGGTCACGCTTTCAGTGTAAATGACTTTGGTATTGGGGCGGATGGACTCCTCAACGCTTTTCAGATCGGTAATATTGACAAAGGTGACCTCAATCTGAAACTTCCTCAGGTAGTTTTTCAGGAACGCGAACGTACCGCCGTAGGTGGTCACGCTGGTCACAATATGGTCGCCGGTGTTGCAAAGCTGCAACAGCGCACAGGTGATGGCCGCCATGCCCGAAGCGGTCACCCAGGCAGCCTCGGTATCTTCCATGGCCGCCAACGCATTGGAGAGAAACTTATTGCTGGGGTTCCAATGACGCGAGTACAGGAAGCAACCTTCCATGTGCCCCAGAAACGTTTCTTCCATATCTTCGCCATGCTGAAACGTGTAGGTTGACGAATCGGTGATGGATGGGTTGACGCCGCCAAATTCGTCTTGCTGGCGCAACAACTGGATGCGGGAAGCCGGATCAAAAGGGTTCATAACGTTTTTGTTTGATTTGACTTCAAGTTAAACGCTTCGCCAACAAAAAAGGATGATTTTCGCCCAGCAACCAGATGAATTGACTATGTTCTTCAACCTGAGATCATGCTTTCCCCATCAAAACCCCTTCAGCAAAAAAGCCAAAGCTACGCCCAGGTAGTTGCCAAAAGCATAGCCTAAAATCCCCACTGTCAGCCCCGAAATGATGACTTCCTTATTTTTCAGGGCGCCTGCCACCACCGGCACAAAGGGCGGCGAATAAGTCAGCGCCGTGATGGTGATGATCGTCGTGTCCGAATCCACCCGGAACACCCACGACAGGAACACATGCACCAGCATGGAGCCAAATACAGCCAGCGTTACATACAAAAATAAGTTTAGGAATTCGATGCTGAACATGCTCCGCAAATCGCCCATACTGGCAACCACCAGCGAAAACACGACGATAAAATACATCCCGAACTGAAACGTCTTCTCCAGCCGGTTGACTGCCCGCACCATACTTGCCGCAAGGCTGAAGGTGGTGATGGAAAGTATGGCAACCGTTGTTTGTGCAGATTCGGGGAACAGCAGCCCCAGACCACCACCGGCGACAGCAATCAACACCGACAAACCAAGGGCTATCACTAATTTTGGGGTCCCTCTTTTTGTCAGCATGCCCCGGTAATTGTCCACATCCTCCTGCTCCGAAAGAATTTGCTCCCGCACCAGCTCGCGGTGCGAATCATTAAAATTCGGCAAAAACAAATTAAACAGCCGCTGCGCCGAGGTAAGCAGAAAAATCAGGCAAAAAGCGCCCAGCACCATATCATAGGTATTGGTCAGAATGTACTGGTTGGGTTCCACATCCAGCGCGGTGCTGATGGCCGCCAGGTTGGGCGCTCCCCCTGTATAAATCCCGATCAGCATCCCGGCCACCTTCCAGCCTTCCACAATCTGCTTCCCAAACAAAAAATAGCCGGAAACCACCACTACCAGCAACGACGACAGTCCCAACAGCAGCGAGAACATGGCCCCTTTGGCCAACTGCAGCCAGCGTTTCAGGTCGAGTGAAAACAGTAGCAGCGGGATGGCCAGCGGAATGACCACATTCAGCAAAGTTTGCTGAAGGCCGGCAATCTGGTTAACAAGCACGTCTGAGCCAGGGATTAGGCCCTGCTCCACATACGTCATCAATTCGTCTGAAGGAAGGCTGGTGTTCCCGGCCAGGATTTCCCGAAAAGCAGCGGAGGCATTGGGCAGAATCCCCACATTCCCCAGTACCAGGCCGGTTATATAAGCCAATACCACCGCACCAATCTTTTGAATCGTTTTTGACAGATGGGTCAACCAAATAATGACTACCGGAATCCCAAAATAAAACAACACCAACAGAACAATAATCAGCATACAATTCGTATTACTCACCCAACACAATACATATCAGCCATTAAACGAAACTCATTTCCCGTTTGGCAAAATCCGCCGGATTTTAATATTCATATACGCAAAAAATATGGACATCAGCGGACTAATCAGGTTAAAAAAGCAATAGGGCAGATAATCGACGGTAGCCACTCCCAGCACGCGCGACTGGGTGGCCCCGCAGGTATTCCACGGAATCAGCACAGAAGTCATGGTCCCTGCATCTTCCAGTGTACGGCTCAACAATTCGGGCTTGAGGCCTTTATCCTCGTAACTTTTGCGAAACATGCGCCCGGGCACAACAATCGAAATATACTGATCGGATGCGGTGGCATTAAAAAATACACAGGTTACCACCGTCGAACTAACCAGCGAACCGGTTGAATTCGCCCACTTAATAATGGGACTTGTCAGACGCGCCAACAAACCCCCTGCTTCCATGATTCCGCCAAAAACCATGGCCGACAAAATCAGCCAAACCGTATCCAGCATCCCCCGCATCCCGCGGGTCGAAAGCAGTTCATTTACATCCGGATCGGGCGTAACGATGGCCACATCGCCAAACATGGCCTGCATAAAACCGATGTACGAGGCCTTGGCATAGTTAGGCAAGTTCCCGGCAAGCTCCTGTACTATATGAGGTTGAAAAACAACAGCAAAAATTCCGCCCATCAGCGTACCAATCATCAGCGATGGGATGGCCGGCACCTTCAAAATAATGATGCCCAACAGTACCACCGGTACCAGGAATAACCAGGGCGATGTATTGAATGCCCCGTCAATGGCCGATTTCACATTGTCCACATCAATAACGGCATGACCGAAATCGTACCGGAAGCCAATCACCGCAAAAATCACCAGGGTCAGGATCAGGCTGGGCGTGGTAGTATAAACCATGTAACGGATATGGGTAAACAGATCCGTGCCTGCCATGGCTGGCGCCAGGTTGGTGGTATCGCTCAATGGCGATATTTTGTCGCCAAAGTATGACCCCGAAATGATGGCACCGGCCACAACCGCTTCATGCATACCAATCGCCTTACCGATTCCAAGCAGGGCCACTCCAATGGTGGCAATGGTTGACCACGAACTGCCTGTTGCCACCGAAACGACAGCGCTCACCACCACCGCAGTCACCAGAAACAAACGCGGGTTAATCATGTCCAACCCATAGTAAATAAGGGCTGGCACCACACCACTGATCAGCCAGGTTCCGGCCAGCGAGCCAATCAACAACAGAATAAGCATCGATGGCATGGCCGACCCAATGGTGGCCACCACCTTTTTGATGGTGTGTTCCCACTTTTGTCCGTTACGGCGTACAATAATACCGGCCACCGTAGCTGCCAGCAACAGAGCCAGTTGGTTTGATCCGGCCAGCGTATCGTCGAAAAACAACACATTCAGCGACAGCAACAATACTAAAATCAAAATGGGCAACAAAGCTTCTACAAAATAAGGCTCTCTCTTCATGAAATCAATTTACAAAATCGTTATAATATTTCGCCGGATATAGCGATTTAGCGAAGATAGTTTTACTTTTAGTTTTTCAATCACCTAATGACATGCCCGTAAGAAAAATACTTTTAGCATTATTTGCTGTTGCAGTGGTTCTGCTGCTGGTTGCCCAGGACAAGAATAAATTCATTGTAAACGGACGGCTGACCTCTGATGATGGAAAAACCGACGGGGCCACGATTTCGGTATCGAAAGACGGCGGTACAGAAGAAACGGTAGTCCCGGCCAAAAGCGGCAAATTTGATTTCGAATTCGATTATAACCACGAATACCGGATTACCTTCAACCGGGAAGGTTTTTTCCAGAAAATTGTGATCATTTCCACCTTTGTCCCCGATGAAGTGCTGAAAAATAACGACCGGTTCCCTCCCCTGCCTTTTGTACTGAACCTGTTCAAGGAAGTGGACGAAATTGATAAAACATTCACAATCAAGCCCGTTGCCCGTATATTTTACAATGCCCGAATCGATAATTTTGATGCCGAAATTTACTTTTCGGACGCCCAACTGCGCGAACAAATCCAGGAAGCCATCCAGCAAAACCTGGCGTTGGCAGCCGAACGGAAAACCATCAGCAAAGCCGATGAACTGGAACATGCCGCCCTGGAAAAAGCTTACGATGAAGCCATTGCCGATGCAGATGCCTTTTATCACAAAAAAGAATTTCAGCTGGCCATCGACAAATTCCGCGAGGCATTGAACCTGTTTCCCGACCGGCCTTACCCGAGAGATCGCATTGCCGAGCTACAGGATGTGCTGGCCGCCCTGCAACTAACCGAAGGTGTAGAGAAAAATTACCAGGAAGCTATTCGTGAAGGCGACCGCCTTTTTACCGAAACACAATATAACGGGGCAGCCGAAGCCTATCAACGGGCTTTGGGGATAAAACCAAACGACAAATACGCCCGTGACCGTCTGAACGAATCCAACCGGCTCCTGGCCCAGCAGCAGACCCAACTTCAATACAATGAACTGATTGCGCAGGCCGACCAACAATTTAACGCAAACGCCCTGCAGCCGGCCCGCGAATTGTACAGCCAGGCAAAGGACATTCTGCCAAACGAATCCTATCCCACCCAACAGATCAACAGGATCGACCGGCAACTAAAGCAAAACCAGGAACTGGAGCGAATGCTGACCGAAGCCAACAATGCGTTCGAGAACCAGCAATATATGCAGGCGAAATTGCGCTACCAGGATGTGTTACAAATTCAATCGGACCACGTCCGGGCCAAAAACCGGTTGGCCGAGATTGACCAAATCCTGAAACAGCAAGCCACCGACCAGCAATATGCCTCGGCAATTACGCTGGCCGACAAGGCGTATGCGCAAAAGCAGTTCGGACAAGCCAAAACCGGCTACCAGCAAGCGTTGGAACTGAAACCGGAAGAAAATTACCCCAAAAACCAACTGGCCCGTATCGATGCCGAGCAGAACCGTCTCCGCGAACAGGCCGAATCCATCGACAAAGCATACCTGGAAGCCATGCAAACCGGAACAAGAGAACTTGGGCAGGAAGCATTTGATGCCGCCCGGCAGGCCTTCGTTCAGGCAAAAGAAATAAAACCCGACGAAACGCTGCCCGACGAGATGATCGCCCGCACAGATTCGCTCCAACACGCCAAAGAAATGGCTGCTGCAGAAGCAACGGCCCGTGAACAACAGCAAAAAGAATTGAATGAAAAATACCTGGCAGCCATTGCCGAGGGTGACCGGCTGTTTCAAACCGAATCCTGGCAACAGGCAAAAACAGCCTATCAAACGGCCAACTCATTAAAGCCCGCCGAAACTTATCCTCCGGCACAAATCCAGGCTATTGACAGCAAACTGGCTCAAATCGCCCGGCAAACCGGGGCATACAATGCGGCTATTGCTGCTGCCGACCAGTTCTTTCAGCAACAGAGTTACGCCGAGGCTGCAACCAAATACGAAGAAGCGCTGCTGTATTTTCCCGACGAGAGCTATCCAAAAATGCAAATTCTGCGCATCAACGAGATACTTGCCCAACAAGTAGCAGCCCAAAAGCTCAACGAAGCCTATCAAGCTAAAATCACGGAAGCGGATGATTTTTTTGCTCAAGCAAATTTCCAGCAGGCAAAAACAGCCTATACCACTGCGTCGGGATTAAAACCTGCCGAGCAGTATCCCAAAGACAAAATCCGGGAGATTGACGAGAAGCTGCAACATCTGGCAGAAGAAGAGGCAGCCCGCCGCAAATTGGAGTCCGACTATCAAGCCGTCCTGTCCCAGGCCGATCAACAGTTTGGCCAACAGGAATGGCAACCGGCCAAAACATCCTACCAAACAGCGCTCGGGTTGAAGCCGAATGAAGCCTACCCAAAACAGCGCATAGAAGAAATTGACCGGCAGCTGGCGCTCCTGGCGCAAGCCGAACTGGAACGGAAACAGCAAGCGCAAGCCGACTCGCTGGCACGGGAACAACTGGATGCCAACTACCGGCAGGCGATCGCTCAAGGCGACCAGCAATTTGCACAACAGGAATGGCAACCGGCCAAAGCGTCCTACCAAACAGCACTCAGGTTGAAGCCGAATGAAGCTTACCCGAAACAGCGCATCGAAGAAATTGACCGGCAACTGGCGCTCCTGGCGCAAGCCGAACTGGAACGGAAACAGCAAGCGCAAGCCGACTCGCTGGCACAGGCACAGCTGGATGCCAACTACCGGCAAGCTATTGCCCAAGGCGACCAGCAATTTGCACAACAGGAATGGCAACCGGCCAAAGCGTCCTACCAAACAGCACTCGGGTTGAAGCCGGATGAAGCCTACCCGAAACAGCGCATCGAAGAAATTGACCGGCAGCTGGCGCTCCTGGCGCAAGCCGAACTGGAACGGAAACAGCAAGCGCAAGCCGACTCGCTGGCACAGGCACAGCTGGATGCCAACTACCGGCAAGCTATTGCCCAAGGCGACCAGCAATTTGCACAACAGGAATGGCAACCGGCCAAAGCGTCCTACCAAACAGCACTCGGGTTGAAGCCGGATGAAGCCTACCCGAAACAGCGCATAGAAGAAATTGACCGGCAGCTGGCGCTCCTGGCGCAAGCCGAACTGGAGCGGAAACAGCAAGCGCAAGCCGACTCGCTGGCACAGGCACAGCTCGAAGCCAACTACCGGCAGGCGATCGCCCAGGCCGATCAACAGTTTGGCCAACAGGAATGGCAACCGGCCAAAACATCCTACCAAACAGCACTCGGGTTGAAGCCGAATGAAGCCTACCCGAAACAGCGTATCGAAGAAATTGACCGGCAGCTGGCGCTCCTGGCGCAAGCGGAACTGGAACGGAAACAACAAGCGCAAGCCGACTCGCTGGCAAAGGCACAGCTCGAAGCCAACTACCGGCAGGCGATCGCTCAAGGCGACCAGCAATATGCACAAAGGGATTGGCAACCGGCCAAAGCATCCTACCAAACAGCGCTCGGGTTGAAGCCGAATGAAGCCTACCCGAAACAGCGCATAGAAGAAATTGACCGGCAACTGGCGCTCCTGGCACAAGCCGAACTGGAGCGGAAACAGCAAGCGCAAGCCGACTCGCTGGCACAGGCACAGCTGGATGCCAACTACCGGCAAGCTATTGCCCAAGGAGACCAGCAATTTGCACAACAGGAATGGCAACCTGCCAAAGCATCCTACCAAACAGCGCTTGGATTGAAGCCGAATGAAGCTTACCCGAAACAACGCATCGAAGAAATTGACCGGCAGCTGGCGCTCCTGGCTCAAGCCGAACTGGAGCGGAAACAGCAAGCACAGGCTGACTCCCTGGCCCGGGCCCAGCTCGATGCCAACTACCGGCAGGCTATCGCCCAGGCTGATCAGCAGTTTAACGGGCAGGAATGGCAACCGGCCAAAGCATCCTACCAAACTGCGCTCGGGTTGAAGCCGAATGAAGCTTACCCGAAACAGCGCATCGAAGAAATTGACCGGCAGCTGGCCCTGCTGGCACAGGCCGAACTGGAGCGGAAACAGCATGCCCGGGCTGATTCGCTGGCCAACGCGCAACTGGCAGCCTTCAACAAAAAAATGGCACAGGCCGAGGACCTCACAGAAAAGCAATTGTTACCGCAAGCTATCACGATTTACCGGGAGGCAATTGTCATTTTGCCTTCAAAAACAGCCGAGGTGAATGAAAAAATTGCCGAAGTTGAAAAGCTGATGCGCATCCTCGAACAACTGGAAGCCGGGTACAAGCAAGCTATCAGTCAGGCCGACAAGCAGTTTGGGCAGGAGGAATGGAGCGCCGCACGCACATCGTACCAAAAAGCATTAAGCTACAAACCAAAGGAAACTTACCCGACCCGGCGGATTGAAGAAATTGATCAGAAATTATTGGCCTTGCAGGAAGAAGCCATGCGCACAAAGGCAGCTTCAAGAACCAACGAAAACTATCAGGAAGTCATCCAGCAGGCCGATGAAAATTTCGAACGGAAAGACTACAATGTGGCCCAGTTCTACTACTACCAAGCAGCTGGCATTCAGCCGGAAAATCCGTATCCCAAGGAAAGGATCGCTGAAATCAGCAAACTCATTGACCAGTCGCTGACCTCCGAACGAGTGAAAGCCTACGCCGATGCCATCGCCCGGGCCGATTCCGAATTTGAAAAGACCAACTATACCGTCGCCCGCTTTTATTATAGTCAGGCATTAACGGCCAAGTCATGGGAGCAATACCCGAAAGACAAAATTGAAGAAATCGGTCGATTGACCAACTCCCTCTTGTCGCAGCGCGAGGAAGAAGAATACCAAAACATGGTAACAAATGGTGATGAAGCGTTTTACAAAAAGGAATTGGCTGTAGCCCGTTCCTATTTCCAGCGAGCGCTCTCCATCAAAAAAGACGACCAGTATGTAGCCATCAAGCTCAAGGAAATTCAGCAGGCTATGGATCAGGAAAAGAAAGATCAGGAAGCCCGCGAATACGACCAACTAATTACAGAAGGAGACAAAGCCTTTGGTGAGAAAAACTACAGCGTAGCCCGCTTCTATTACAACAAAGCGCAAACGTTACGCCCAAATGAAAATTATCCGAAAGAACAGTTACAGAAAATTCGTCAGGCACTGCAGTAAGGATCAGCTATTTTCAGGCAATTCGATATAGAAGGTAGTACCGTTTTCCATCGTGCTTGTAAACCCGACTTTGCCCTTCAGGTAGCGTTCGCCGATCAGTTTCATCGAATACGTGCCCAGTCCACGGTTTTTGCCTTTGGTTGAATAGGAACGCTGAAACAACTGTAGTTGAACGCTTTCTTCGATATAGCTGTTATTGTGTACTTCGAAGCGGAGCCTGCCGGTGTCGTTCTTTGCGGTAATCGTGATTTTCTCTCCCCTGTCAATGGCTTCCAGCGCGTTTTTGGCCATATTGATCAGCACCCGGGTCAGTAACATTTCATCGGTACGAAAACGGGCATTCCCGGTTAAATCCGAAGTATGCACCTTCCGTTCAAAGGCAGCATTATTGAAGCGGATCTGATCGCATATTTTTTTCAGGAACGGCTCGACCTGCAAGTCTGCCGGATTGACGTCCAATTCGCCACTTTCGGCTTTCAACATCTGCTGTTGTCCTTTGATTTCGTCAATTATCTGATCGCTCAACGAGTGGGCAATTTCAAGATATTCCGCCTTTTCCTGTTCTTCCAACAGCGGATAAAGCTGCAACACCCCGCTCAGGCTCGACGCAATATTGATGATATCGTGAAAAAAGATACGTTCCAGCAATTCCTTGCGCTTCCTCTCGGTAATGTCCACAATCGAAACGATCAGATAATCCACCTGCGCATATGAAAATGGGGTAGCAGTAATTTCGAGATCAAGCTGTGTGGTATGCGCCCCGTTATGCTTTACGATGCGGCACTCGTTAATCACCTGGCGTTTTTCTTTCCAACTGGTCAAAAAAGCTGTATTGGCCCCACAGAACTGACATTTGTCGGAAGTGCCGCAGCCACCGGTATCATTATCGGCGTTCACACAATTAAAAATCTCGCCCGGACGGAAACCAAGCACATCACGCTCAAGGTCCAAGCCATACTTTTCAAACAAAATATCATTGGAAAAAACAACCTGGCTTTTGTCGTTCAGGATACAAATGATAGAAGACGTGGCGGACAACAAGTCCTTGACATATTTGATATTTTCGATGGAAGACCGGCTTTCCAGAATTTTGTCAAGCGAATCCCTTTCAGCAGGATGGTTAACGATGCTCATAAAATTACCTTAGCGCGGTAAATATAGAGATGTTTAACGAAAAATCAAACAAACAAATTAACTGTCAGCCAAATATTTCGTAATCACTTCGGCCAATTCAGGAACCTGAACAATTCCTTCGACAGTCCACTTAATATCGCCCGATTTGAACAGAACAAGGGTGGGTATGCTTTTCACCCGGCACTGGCTGGCAATCAATGGATTCTGATCAACATTCACTTTCAGGATCCGGATATTTTCTTTGAAGGTGCTTTTCACTTCTTTCAGGATAGGCGGAACCTGCCGGCATGGCTGGCACCAATCGGCGTAAAAATCCACCAACACCGGACGGTCCGAACGGATGATCTGTTTAAAACGCGTATTCGCCCTCATCGCCCAGCCTCCTGTGTTAATGTGCTGAATGAATGACGGGTTGAAACGTCGGCACCACCCCTTTTGCTCTCAAATGTGCCCCATTTCGGATATTTATATGTCTTTTTCGCATTACCCATTCCCCTACTCAAACAGAAGGAGCGAATCAATAGTTCTCAGGTCTTTAATCGATAATTACGATGTGTGATAGATTTTAAAAATATCCAGAAAAGGAAACTTTCAGAAACAACAAAAGCCACCGGTTGGTGACTCTTTTTGAGCGGGAGACGGGATTCAAACCCGCGACCCTTAGCTTGGAAGGCTAATGCTCTATCAGCTGAGCTACTCCCGCTTTTGATTGATGATTTTTGATTTTTTATTGATGATTTGAAAATATCGTAGCTTTTTTTCAAGCAGTTCAATCATCAATCATCTTTTATCAATCATCATTCGTGTGGGGAGAGCAGGATTCGAACCTACGAAGACGTACGTCAGCTGAGTTACAGTCAGCCCCAGTTGGCCACTTTGGTATCTCCCCATGTCAATATTAGAACGGTAGAATGTTAGAATATCAGAATATTTTTCGATGCGGCACCTGTTGGCTCCCATTCTAATCTTCAAGATTCCAATCTTCATCCTTCCTGTGAGCCGGATCACAGATTCGAACTGTGGACCCCGAGATTACAAATCACGTGCTCTGGCCAACTGAGCTAATCCGGCAACTTTTCACAAAAAGTGGGTAAGCTACCTGTGTCGCACCGCTCAACTACCTACCCTTGCTGCCTTCCGACCCTGGGGGGATTCAGCAGGAGCTGGTCGCACAGGACTTACCCGGCGACAAAAGTAGAAATTTTTACTTTCCCGGCAAACCAAATCCCAACTATTCCCGAAGTTTTTCCCGGTCTTTCCGACTAAACAACTAACCTTCAAAGAAATATTTGCGTAACTTTTTTTTGATTTTCTTTTAATCCGGTCAAAAGCTGCGATGCAAAAAGCCGAAATACAGTAGCTGACTTCAAAATTGAGATGAATCGAGGGGAAATCCACCGCCATCGGGCATTGGACGATCGAAATTAATTTTCACACGAATGAAAAATCAGATATATTTGTCATTAACTCCTTCATCCAAAAACGAACAACATGGAACAAAAATCAACTTTCTGGAAAAGCGCTATGACCTACGGCCTTTACCTGGGTATTGCGCTCATCTTGTACAACGTCCTGCTGTATGTGGCCGGTCAGAACCTGAACACTACCCTCGGACTGGTTTCCTACCTGATTATGGCCGCGGGTGTTTTCTACTCCCAAATTCATTACCGCAACACCGAACTCAATGGTTTTATCAGCTATAGCCAGGCGCTTGGTTTCGGGATTGTTGTCATGTTGTTTGCCGGAGTCATCCAATCGCTGTATTCTGTCATTCTCATCAAATACCTCGATCCTTCCATCCTCGATCAAATCCGGGTGATGCAGGAAGAAGCCCTGATGGAAAGAGGCATGTCCGACGAACAGATCGAAGACTTTGGCCAGATGATGACCAAGATGCAAAGCCCCTTGGTTATTGCCATTTCAGGTTTACTGACGTTTGGTTTTATTGGCTTCATCATTTCCCTGGTGACCTCCATTTTCGTAAAAAAGAATGACGAGGAAAATGCCTTTGCCGAAGCCATGGGCGAAATAAAAGACGAAGAATAAACACACCGCATCGCAACACCTATTCATTAACTAATACATTCTCAAGTGGATATTTCCGTAGTTGTCCCCCTGTTTAATGAAGAAGAATCCTTACCCGAGCTGACTGCCTGGATTTCCCGGGTGATGGACGCCAACGGGTTTTCGTACGAAATTATTTTGATTGACGACGGGAGCAACGACCGTTCGTGGGAAGTAGTTGAAAAACTGCACCAACAAAACCCCGATATCAAGGCCATCAAGTTCAGGCGCAATTACGGCAAGTCGGCAGCGCTGCAAGTGGGTTTCACCGAAGCGCAGGGCGACGTGGTAATTACCATGGATGCCGATTTGCAGGACAGCCCGGAAGAAATCCCGGAATTGTACCAACTAATCACCGAACAGCAGTATGACTTGGTTTCGGGTTGGAAAAAGAAACGCTACGACCCGCTGCTTTCAAAAAATATCCCCAGCAAGTTTTTCAACTGGATTGCCCGGCGCAGCTCCGGCATCAAAATCCACGATTTCAACTGCGGACTGAAAGCTTACCGCCGGCAGGTGGTGAAAAGCATTGAAGTGTATGGCGAAATGCACCGCTACATCCCCATCCTGGCCAAGTGGGCTGGTTTCCGCAAAATCGGCGAGAAAGTAGTGCAGCACCAGGAACGCAAATACGGCGTCACCAAGTTTGGCTTTGAACGCTTTCTGCGTGGCCCGCTCGATCTGCTGTCGGTTATCTTCATTGCCAAGTTCAGCAAACGGCCAATGCACTTTTTCGGACTGATGGGCAGCCTGGTTTTTCTTGCCGGTTTGATAGCAGCAGCCTCCGTGGGCATCCACAAACTGATTGCCCTGGCCAACCAGGTAGCCGCCCCGAAAGTATCCGAAAGCCCCTATTTTTACCTGGCGCTCACCGCCATGATTATTGGGTCGCAGCTATTTCTGGCTGGCTTTATCGGTGAACTGGTTTCCCGAAACGCTTCGGAACGCAACAAATACCTCATCGAGAAAAAAATTAGCTGATCCGGCTGATTGCCGGTCTTATATACCTATGGGCCAATCCTTTCCGCACAACAGAAAAGATTGACCCTTATTTGTTATATTTGGACTTCCTGAAAACAAAACTTACAAATTGGCTCCTTATGAAGTATTTTATTCTTCTTTTCATGCTGTTCTTTTCGGAGGTACTGTACGCCCAGAACCACAAAAAAACACTTCAGGTGGAAGACTTTGCACACTGGAAAGTACTGGAAAACCAACAAATTTCAAACGATGGGAAGTGGGTAGCCTACGAGCTGAACCCGCAACAAGGAGATGGCGCCTTGGTTTTTACCGACACGGAAGGCAAACACACCGACACGCTGGTACGCGGCGCCTCGGCTGCCTTTACCTCCAATGCCGACGTTCTGCTGTATCGCATTAAAGTGCCTTTCGACAGTATTCAGGTTGCCAAACGAAAAAAACTAAAGGAAGACCAAATCCCACTCGACAGTGTTGGGATTTTCCAAATAGATACCCGGCAAATCACAAAATATCCACGGCTGGTATCGTGGCAACTGCCGGAAGAAAACGCCGACTGGGCGGCCATTTTGCAGCAGCCGGACAGTGTTGTGAAAACCAAGGACGAGCTGAAACTTCAAAACCTGATCCTGCACCGGCTGGATACAGGCGACACCCTGACCAAAAGACAGGTAACCGACTACAGGTATGCAAAAAAAGGGAATAGCATCATCTACTCCACCTTCAGCGACGACTCGACCACCATCAGCCGGGTATTTGTATTCGACACGAAAAGCGGAACCACACACACATTGTTTGACAGAAACGGCCACATCCGCCAGGTAGCCACCAATGAGGAGGGTAACCAATTCGCCTTTCTCTTCTCAACCGATACCACCAACCAAAAAACCTTCAACCTGTATTATGCGAAGGGCACCGAGTCGCCACAGGCTGTGGTTACAGCCAGCACGCCGGGCATGCCCATCAGCTGGGCACCCAGCGAACACCGCGAGCTTCTGTTCTCAAAAAACGGGAACCGGCTTTTCCTGGGAACAGCACACATTCCGGAACCGGAACCCAAAGACACCCTGGCACCCGACGAAAAACCCGTGCTCGACATCTGGAGCTGGACCGATGCTGAACTGATGCCGCAACAGCTGGTCAAACTCGACCTGGAAAAAAAACGCAGCTACCTGGCCGTGTATCATCCGGCTGAAAAGAAATTCCTGCAACTGGCCGATCCCGGAATTCCGGAAATAAGCCTGATTCAGGACGGCGATGGACGCATGGCCCTCGGAAAAGACGAGAAACTTTACCAAAAGGCCAGTTCATGGACCGGCCGCAACAGCGCCGACTATTACGTGGTTGACACCCAAACAGGCATCAAAAGGCAAATGGTGACCGATAAAACCAAGGCTGAAATTTCACCTGCCGGGAAATTCATCATCTGGTTCGATCCGGCCGACAGCAGCTACTATGCCCGCTCAACCGACATCTATAAAATGCAGGTGTACGCGCTCACCAAAAACCTGCCGGTAAACTTTTACGACGAACTGGACGACACGCCCCTGGAGGTAAAACCATACGGAATTGCCGGCTGGAGCGATGACGACCGCTACGTTTACATTTACGATCGCTACGACATCTGGAAGATTGACCCGACAGGCTCACGTGTCCCGGTAAACCTGACTTCGGGCTACGGACGGAAAAACAGCATCAACCTGCGCTACGTAAAAACCGATCCGGAAGAAAAGTTCATTGCCGACGGCGAGATCCTGGTCAACGGTTTTGACGAACGAAACAAAGCTTCGGGATTCTTTACCGTAGATACCAAATTGGTAAAAGCCCCTAAATTGCACTTACTGGAAGATTACCGGTTCAGCGAGGTAAAAAAAGCCAAAGACGCCGGTCGGCTGATTTGGCGCAAAGAAAGCTGTACGCTATTCCCCGATCTTTGGACCAGTGACCCGACCTTCGGCCACCCCCGTAAACTATCGGATGCCAACCCGCAACAAGCCGGGTTTAACTGGGCGAGAAACCAGTTGGTGAGCTGGACTTCCTTTTCGGGCGAACAGTTGCACGGAATCCTGTATTACCCCGAAGATTTCAACCCGAATTTATCCTACCCGATGATCGTTTATTTTTACGAACGAAGCTCCGAAGAATTGCACCGGCACTTCCTGCCTTCTCCCAGCCGGTCGATCATCAATAAAACGTTTTATGCCAGCAACGGCTACCTGGTTTTTGTGCCCGACATCACCTACCAAACCGGGTATCCGGGGCAAAGCGCGTTTAACGCCGTGGTGAGCGGCACCAGCTTTCTGATCAACCAGTTCCCTTTTATTGACAAAAACCGGATCGGCATCCAGGGGCAAAGCTGGGGCGGCTACCAAACGGCCTACCTGATTGGCCAAACCGACCTGTTTGCAGCCGCCATGGCCGGAGCGCCGGTTAGCAACATGACCAGCGCTTACGGTGGAATTCGCTGGGAAACAGGTCTCTCGCGCATGTTTCAATACGAAAACACCCAAAGCCGGATTGGCGGAACGCTGTGGGAAAAACCGATTCAGTACATCGAGAATTCGCCGCTTTTTTACGCGCCCAAAATCAATACGCCTTTGCTGATGATGCACAACGACCAGGACGGCGCCGTGCCCTGGTACCAGGGAATTGAGCTGTTTGTTGCCATGCGCCGCCTGAACAAACCGGCCTGGCTGCTCAATTACAACAACGAACCCCACAACCTGAAAAAGGAAAGCTGGGAAAACCGCATGGACCTGAGCCGCCGGATGAAGCAATTTTTCGACCATTACCTGAAAAGCGATCCAATGCCCGGATGGATGAAATACGGACTTCCGGCGCTGGAAAAAGGGAAAGAATTTGGTTATTAAACACAAGGTATAAAAATGAAGATCCGACTGCTTTGGGCGATACCTGTCCTGCTGCTGCTTTTTTCCTGTACCAGGAAAACAACAATCGATGCAGCTTTTTCGAAATACAACCACCAGGATGGAATCGTTTCCATGACCATCCCGGGCTTTTTGATCCGCACAGCTACCTGGGGACAATCCCTGGAGCCGGAAGAAGAGCGCCTGCTGCGCCAGGTAGATCAGGTAAAAATACTTTCGGTGGAGGACCGGAAAAACTATCGGGACCTCAACTTCTACAACGAGTTGAAGCCATTAATCGACCAGGAAAACTACACCGAACTCATGGCTGTAAAATCAGCTGGCGACGATATCCGCATCCTGGCCAATATGAAAAAGAAAGATCGCATCAATGAGCTGCTCATCCTGACAAATGGAAATGACAAAGCCTTGATTTACGTGAAAGGTAATTTCTCTGCAGCAGATCTGGCCCAACTGGCAGGCAAGGGCTATCTGCGGGAATCGGGCGCCCTGCAAAGTATATTAAACAGGAATTAACCGGCATCCATAACAACGTTGCTTTTCGCGACTGAATATTAAAAAATCGGAAAACGTTTGACAGATTGTTCAAACTCTGGCACCGCTTGACTATTTAAGCGGTAAGTTTGCACAAAAATTACTGTTTTGATCAAGCAACGCTATAATCATTTCCCCTTTTCCCCCACCAAATCACCTGTCTTTTACGGCTGGTTTATCGTGCTTTGGGGCACGCTGGGGGTCATCATGAGTGTTCCCGGGCAAACCATGGGAGTGTCCACGTTCACCGACCATCTGATCGGCGCCCTGAAACTGAGCCGCAACGAATTAAGCACCGCCTACCTGATTGGTACCATTGCCAGTTCGTTTATGCTTACCAAGGCTGGGAAATGGTACGACCGCATCGGGGCTCGCTGGCTGGGCGTAGGTATTACCCTGGCGCTGGGTAGCACACTCATCCTGCTCAGCCAGGTTGACCGAATTGCCATTGGACTGGGAAAACTTCTTGCCCTAACCGATTTTCAGTTCTACCTGAGTTTCTTTTTCATCACGGCAGGATTCTTTTTGGTCCGTTTCAGCGGACAGGGTGTGCTCACCATGCTTTCACGCAACATGATGATGAAATGGTTCTCCCGCCGCAGAGGTTTTGCCAACGGCATCAGCAGCGTTTTCACCTCACTGGGCTTTGCAATCGCCCCGCTGGTATTTGACTTTTTCATAGAAAGTTACAGCTGGCGGGGAGCCTGGATCATTTTGGCCCTGATTACCGGTTTTGGTTTCAGCGTGCTGGTGTTCCTGTTTTTCCGCGATAACCCCGAAGATTGCGAATTGAGGCCCGACGGGGAACCGGTTGACCCGAATGAGAAAAACCCGCAACACATTGCCTACGAACCGGTCAAACAGTTTTCGCTGAAAGAAGCCCAACGCACCTTCCCGTTCTGGGTGTTTGTGATTGCGCTTTCCATGCAATCGCTCACGATCACGGGATTTACCTTCAATATTGTTTCCATTTTTGAAACTGCCGGGATGGACAAAACTACCGCCCTGGCGGTTTTTCTGCCCACTTCGGCCATTTCGGTCTTTATTTCGCTGGCCGGTGGCTGGCTGAGCGACCACATCAAACTAAAATATTTATTGATGGTCTTTTTGGCTGGCCAGATCATTGCACTATCGAGCCTGTCAGCGTTGTCGCCCGGCTTACCATACCTGTTCCTGATAATTGGCAACGGCATCGTAGGTGGCTTGTTCAGCGTACTGGCAGCCGTGGTGTGGCCCCGCTTTTACGGTCGCGAACACCTGGGCGCCATCAGTGGTTTTGCCATGAGTGCGCTGGTGTTTTTCAGTGCGCTGGGGCCACTGCTTTTCAGCGCTTCGTACACCAGGCTGGGCTCATACGCTTGGGCGGCTTTCCTTTGTCTGGCTATCGTGGGCGCCACCTTCGCCGCCTCCTTCAAGGCTGAAAACCCACAGGAAAAACTGAGCGGAGAATAGCCCATCTTTCAGCAGGAAGTTTATCTTTGTTACACTGTAACCTACTAAACTTATCCAACATGGCTAAATTATCCCTGCTATCCGGGCTGTTCATACTATTGATAGCCGCCACTTCCTGCACAACCAACCACGAAAATAAATGGCACAATCTGTTTAACGGTGAAAACCTGGACGGCTGGACCGCCTTGGAAAACCCGGAGTCGTTCCGGGTGGAAGAAGGAGCCATCGTTTGCAGCGGCCCCCGCGCCCACTTGTATTATATGGGCGATCCGCAATCGGGCATCTATAAAAACTTCGAACTGAAAGCAATGGTGATGACCCGTCCCGGCGCCAATTCGGGAATCTTCTTTCATACCAAAGAACAGGAACGCGGATGGCCTCTGAAAGGCTATGAAGTGCAGATCAACAATTCGCACGAAGGAAATGGCGATTTCCGTGAACTGAAAAAAACCGGCAGCCTGTACGGAATCCGAAACGTCTTTTTTCAAACAGTAGCCGACAATGAATGGTTTGAAGTGACCGTTAAGGTAATTGAAAACCAGGTTGAAATCAGCATAAACGGAACGAAAGTGGTGGATTACATTCAACCCGATGAGCCGTATCGCCCTGAAAATGACAAATACAAAGTGTTTGACCGCGGGCGAATTGCCTTACAAGCCCACGATAAGAACAGTACCACCTACTTCAAAGACATCAAACTAAGAATATTGCCGGAAGACCAAAAACGGGAACCTTACACCGACAAGGCTTGGGATACGAAAATCACCAAACTCCACCTGGCCAACTTCCCGGTAATCGATTTTCACACCCACCTGAAAGGTGGATTGACCATTGAACAGGCCACCGAAAATTCGATGAAGCTGGGGATCAATTACGGGATCGCCCCCAACTGCGGGCTGAAGTTCCCGGTTACCGACGATGCCTCATTGTCTATGTATATGGATACGGTGAAGGGCCAACCCATTTTCCGGGGTATGCAAGCTGAGGGGCGCGAGTGGGTCACTCTGTTTTCACCCGAAGCCGTAGCCAGGTTCGACTACGTTTTCACCGATGCCATGACCTGGACCGACCATAAAGGACGACGCCTGCGCCTGTGGATTCCCGAAGAGACCTTCGTGGACGACGAACAGGCCTTTATGGACGAGCTGATCGGCAAAATTGAAGCGGTCATCTCGCAGGAGCCCGTTGACATTCATGTAAACCCTACCTACCTGCCCGAAGTGATCGCCGCTAAGTATGATGAATTATGGACCGACGAACGCATCGACCGCTTTGTGAACGTGTTGGCCGACCATGGCGTGGCGCTGGAAATCAATTCCAGATTTAAGCTCCCTTCGGAGAAAATTCTGCGCAAAGCCAAGGAGGCCGGCGTAAAGTTCACCTTCGGCACCAACAATGTTGGCGCCGACCTGGGACGCCTGGAATATTCACTTGAAATGGCCGAAAAGCTAGGTCTCACCTGGAAAGATATGTTTATGCCAAAACCCAACGGAGAAAAGCCGGTACAGAAGAAAGGCCTGCCGGCTCATATAACCGGATGATTAAAAATAAGGTATCTTTTTCATTTTTTCCGGTATGCCTTTTATTTCGAAAGCGGCAACAATGAGACGCACCACCTGTTCGGTAGTAAACCGGGAAACATCAATGATCAGGTCGAAATGCTCATGGGCGTTTTTGTCCTTGAGATAGTGTTTCCGGTAAATGTCTTTTTCCTTTTCATTTACCTGAATGTATTTCAAGGCATCAGGCCTGGATAGTTTGAAACGCTCGGAAATTGCGTCAATCCGCCATTCAAGCGGAGCCATAAAACGCAGGTGCAACGAATTGTCGAGGTCGGCGGCAATAATATGAGCGGCACGTCCCAAAATGATACAGCATCCGTCGTAAGCAAAGTTACGGATTACCTCGCGTACCGTTTTCACAATCACCCGGTTGCTTTTATAATACTTATCGGTAAACGCCGATATCACTTCATCAAACGCGTAATGTTCGCCGGTGGAAAACAGCCGGTGAACCTTTTGAGGGGCAATTTTCAGCTCTTCGGCACAGTGACCGAGCACCTCCTTACTGATGACTTGCCAACGCTTGCAATAAACCTGCTTGTTTAACTCATCGGCCAAGAGGTTGCAGATATGTTCACCCCCGCAGCCAACTTCACGCGAAATGGTAATAAAAGGTCCGGCGTTTTGAGGCTTCATCTCATCCTTTTTGCCCAACTCTCCAAAACGCTTATTCATATAATTCACCAAGGTATTTGTGTTTTCCATGACTCGGGATTTTGGGTTTGTAAATGATTTTACGGACCGTCCTAATTTATGTTATATGTTTGGCAGTAGGCAACTTATCGGAAAACTTTTTGTAAATTAGCTGTTGGTTCGGGAGAAAATCATAAAATCATCTCCATTTAATTTTTATCTTTCGTGTCCGGTTTCGGAACAACAACCTGCTGGTGCAGCCTTCGTACCAATGAAATTTCAGACAGGCAGACACTCCGGATCGGCAAATCATTCACAAAATCGTTAAATCAGAAAATCAGCACGTATGTTTGATCAAAAAATTTATACCGAACGGAGAAAAAAGCTGAAACAAAAGCTGGGAGGTGGACTAATCCTCTTGTTAGGAAATGTCGATTCGCCCATGAACTATCCCGCCAACACCTTTCATTTCAGGCAGGACAGTACATTTCTGTATTTCTTCGGCCTCGATTTCCAACGCCTGGCCGGAGTGATTGATGTGGAAAGCGGTGACGAAATCATCTTTGGCGATGATGTGGACATGGAAGACATCATCTGGATGGGGCCGCAAGTGAGCTTGCAGGAAAAAGCAGCGAAAGTGGGTATCACGCAAACTGCCCCCTACAACCAGCTGTTCGACACCATCCATCAGGCCATCCGCCAGGGGCGCAAAATCCATTTCCTGCCGCCCTACCGTGCCGAAAACAAACTACTGCTCCAGGAACTGCTGGGCATCCATCCGCAAAAGCAAAAAGACTATTCCTCACTCGAATTAATCAAAGCGGTGATCGCCTTGCGGTCGGTTAAGGAAGCCTGCGAAATTGAAGAAATCAAAAAAGCCTGTGCCACCGGTTACCAAATGCACGTTACCGCTATGAAAATGGCCCAACCCGGCGCTTGGGAGCAAACCATAGCCGGCACCATCGAAGGCATTTCGCTGGCCAACGGCAGTGTGCCCTCCTTCCCCATCATCCTCTCGCAAAACGGCGAAACCCTGCACAACCACGATCACTCCAATTATCTGAAAGAAGGAAAACTGTTGCTCGTTGATGCCGGCGCCGAAACCAACCTGCGCTACGCCTCCGACTTTACCCGCACCACACCCGTTGGCGGAACGTTTACCCAAAAGCAGCGCGAGATTTACGAAATTGTGCTGGCAGCCAACAACCGGGCTGCCGAACTGACCAGGCCCGGCGCAACTTACCTGTCGGTGCACCTGGAAGCTGCCCGCGTGATCACAGCCGGATTGAAAGATTTGGGACTGATGAAGGGCGATGTGGACGAGGCTGTCAGGAATGGCGCCCATGCGCTGTTCTTCCCCCACGGCCTGGGCCACATGATGGGGCTGGATGTACACGACATGGAAGACCTGGGCCAGATTTATGTGGGCTACGATGATGAAACCCGGCCGGTTGACCAGTTTGGCACGGCTTACCTGCGCCTGGGCAAAAAGCTGGAACCCGGCTTTGTGATTACCAACGAGCCCGGCATCTATTTCATCCCGGCGCTTATCGACAAATGGAAGCACGAAAAAATCAATACCGATTTCATCAATTTCGAACGGCTGGAAAGCTACCGCGACTTTGGAGGTATCCGTCTCGAGGACGACCTGTTAGTTACTGCTACCGGCAGCGAGTTGCTCGGCCAGCGCATACCCATCACCCCCGAAGAAGTGGAAGCCACCGTGAAAGGCTAATCACAATACACCAAAGGCTGCCTAATCCGCAGCCTTTTCTTTTTTCAAAATCCGGTGATAAAAATAATCGAGTTCCGTTTTTATCTCCTCAATGTAACTCTTGTAGGCCTTGATCTGGTCGCCGGAATTCCCCGTTACTTTGCCCGGGTCGGCAAAACCCAGGTGCAACCGCTTTTTGTAGTTGAGCGCCAAGCGGTCAAACTCTTCCTTCGTCCCGTCACACAGGGTGATCACGTATTCCAGCTCCATCGTTTTAAAATCATCCAACGGTCTGATCTCTTCCGCCTCCATCGGGAAGCCGAAGAACTTCATCACCTCAAAAGCCACCGGGTTAAGCTCGCTCACCGGCGCAGTGCCTGCTGCAAAAACCTCCAGGCGATCATCAATCGATTCCAGGATCGTTTTGGCAATCAGGCTCCGGCACGAACCGGCCCCCGAACAAAGGAACAGAATCTTCATCTTTCGTTGTTTTGGTCCAACACTATACTGCTGTAAAATACTGAATATTGATTGCTTGGGATACAGGCAATCAGCTGTTTTGAAACTTCTTGACACAAACGGCACCTGTTATTCAACAGCTTATCAGGTCAGGTGTTCTGTGGCCTTTTGCGAAAGAGGAAGAATGAGCCGCTGCGACTAAATGTGTATATTTGCCTAACACAAAAAGTCCACGAAAGATATGGAACAGGATATCCGATGGAAACAACGGTTTCAAAATTTCGAGAATGCCCTTCATCAGTTGGAAAATGGTATTGCTTATTATCATGATAATCCAATTGATCTGGTAAAGGAAGGTATCATTCAACGGTTTGAATTCACCCATGAGCTGGCCTGGAAAACCATGAAAGATTTTCTGGAATACGAGGGCATTCAGGATCTGATGGGCTCGCGAAGCGTGACCCGGGAAGCCTTTAACAAAGGACTGATTTCCAACGGACAAGAGTGGATGAACATGATTAAAAGCCGGAATGAAACCGTGCACACCTACAACCCGGAAATTCTGGAAACCGAATTTTCGAATATCGTTACCGTTTATCTCGACTTATTCAAAGCCTTTCGATCAAGAATGAAATCCTGGTTATGAAATTTGGATTATCCGAAACCACCATCAGTCAGCTTTGCTCGGTATTTGAAAACTACCCGGAAATTGAAGAGGTGATCATTTACGGTTCGCGGGCCAAAGGAAACTACCGCGAAGGCTCCGATATTGACATCACCCTCAAAGGAACATCATTGACTGAACAAATCCGTGCGAGCGTTTGGCTGGACATCGACGAACTCGACACCCCCTATTTATTCGACATTTCCATCTTCCACCTGCTGAAATCCGATAGCCTGATCGACCACATCAACCGGGCCGGAAAAGTACTTTACCGCAAAGAAGACTAAAAAAAGTTTGCTTTCTGTTTACTCTTCCTTCGTACATCCTTCGCTTTTGAGTCTTTGTTTCTCTTAGTTTTCTCTAAGCTTTCTGTAAGGTTTTTCTTAGTTAACTAAGAGAAACCTTACAGAAATTTTAGAAATACTTTGTATATGGTCTGGGTGAGGTGCGGATCCTCTCCGAAAGAATATCCTTCTCATCCAGCCGGGCAAAAACAGCTTTACTGAAAATTAGTTGGCCTGTCCGACAGCCCCGTGAGGGACTTAATGTGAATAAAAAAGAAAAATCCTTACTCGCCCCCCCGCTCTTTAAACTTGCTGGGCGGGCAATTGTAGCGTTCCTTAAATTTTTTGCTGAAGTATTTCAGGTCGTTAAAGCCGGAAAGGTAAGCAGCTTCGGAAACGCTGTAGCCACCGGCCATGATGTATTGGGCCGCGATTTGCAGCTTGGTGTTGCGCAAAAATTCTACCGGCGACATGCCCGTGAGCGACTTCACCTTGTTGTAAAAAACCGTGCGCCCCAAGGCCGTTTCCTTCACCAGGGCATCCACGTTAAAGTCGGCATCCTGACAGTTTTTTTCAATCAGTTCCACCAGGCTTTTCAGGAATTCCTCGTCGCGGTTGGTGATTTTCAGGTCGCCCTTAAACGGGTTGTTCTTGTTGAAATAGCCCAGCACATTTTGCCGTTGCCGCAGCAGGTTGCGGATCACCGTGCGGAGATATTCCGAATGAAAAGGCTTCATCACATAGGCTTCGGCGCCCGATTCGATGCCTTCGAGCTGGTCGTCGAGGGCTGATTTGGCCGTGAGCATTACCACGGGGATGTGGCTGAGCGCGAAGTCGTTTTTGATAAGCCGGGTCATGTTGATGCCATCCATCACGGGCATCATCAGGTCGGTCACAATCAGGTCGGGATGTTTTTCGCGGGCCAGGGCCAGGCCTTCTTCGCCGTTTCCGGCCTGGAGCAGCTGGTATCGGTCGGCCAGAATGGATGCCAGGTAGTTGCGTATTTCCACATTGTCTTCCACCAACAAAACCGTTTGCTCCGTTTCAGGCTGCTCCGACTGAACAGCAGCAACCTGTTGTTCCTCCTTACATTCCGATTCAAACTCGTCGGCATGAGAATAATGTCGCGGATCTTCGCTTTGAAGGCCGGCCAGCTCATCTTTCGAAAAATGCGCATTACCCAGCAGCAAGTTTACGGTAAAGCTGCTGCCCTCGCCAGGAGCGCTTTTCACCGCAATATCGCCGTGGTGCAGTTTCACCAGCTCGTACGAATAGGCCAGCCCAATGCCCGTTCCGCTGAAGTCGGCATTTTCGTCCGTCAGCGAGGTAAACCGCTCGAACAGCAAAGGCAACTTTTCGCGGGCAATACCCTTACCTTCGTCATCCACTACCACCGACACCTGACGCCCCTTGTCGTCGGGAACAATGCGCACCGCAATTTGTTTCCCGGCCGGGGTAAATTTAAAGGCGTTCGACAGCAGGTTAAACAGCACCGAGTCCATCTTTTCCGGATCCACCAGCACCCGCACTTCCGGACCTTCGGACGGGCAGGAAAAGCTGATTTGGCGCTGCCGGGCCATCTGTTCGAAGTTGTGGCAAATGTCGCGCACAAAAGCAGTGAGTTCCACCTCCCGCAGTTTCAGGCGCATTTTCTGGTTCTGTATTTTGCGGAAATCCAGCAACTGGTTGATCAGCCGGAGCATCCGTTTGCCGTTGTTGCTCATGGTTTGGATGGGCGTTTTCAGTTGCGGCGGAAGGTCGGCCATGCGTTTCATATCTTCCAGCGGCCCCAGCACCAGCGTGAGGGGGGTGCGTATTTCGTGTGAGATGTTGGTGAAGAACTTTAGCTTGATCTCGTTCACCTTGCGTTCCACCCGCAGGTCGGTGCGCAGGCGATTGTATTTGGTGAAGATCCGGCGCGACACCTCGGCCACCAGCAAAAACAGCAGCACATAGGCCGCGTAAGCCAAATGGGTGCGCCACCAGGGCGGCAGGATGGTGATTTTCAGTTCGCGCGGCGTGTCAGACCACGTGCCGTCCCAATTGGCCGCCCGTACTAAAAAAATATATTCACCGGGGGGGAGGTTGGTGTACGAAGCTTTGCGTTCGTTGCGCACATCGTACCACTGCTGATCAAAACCATCCAGCGTATAGGCATAGGCATTCTTCCGCGGATCGAAAAAGCTCAGGGCAGCATACTCGATGCTAAAGCTCGACTGGTTGTACTTCAGCACAACGTGATCGGTATAGTTGATGTGCTTTTGCAGCGGCGAATCATCGGCCCGGAACGACACATCCCGGTTGAAAATGGAAAAGTGGGTGAACACGACCGGCGGCTGAAACTTCTCAGGGTTCCACTCCTTATTTGAAACCACCAGCAGGCCATCCAACGTACCGAACAGGAGGCGCCCATCGTTCAGCTTCAAGCAGGTACTCTCGGAAAAATTACTGCATTGCAACCCGTTATTTTCGTCGAAATTATAAAACTGGCCGGTTTCCACTTCATACTTCGATATGCCATTCTCAGTGCTTAACCAGAGGTTACCGCCTTCATCCTCCAGGATGCCAAACACGGCATCGCTGATCAGCCCGTTCTTCCGGGTTACCAGGTTGAAGATGGCTTGCTCATCCGTCAAGCGTTGCAGGCGATTGAGCCCGCCACCGAATGTACCAAACCACAGCTGCCGGTCCGAATCCTCGAAAATATGGACCACATCGTTGTAGCTCAGACTCTGCGGATCGTTTACATCATAAAAGAACGAACGGAAGCGCAGCGTATCAGCATCCGAAGTGCTCACCAGCTGATTCAGCCCGAAGGTGGTGGCCACCCAAATGTTGCCCGATGCATCTTCAAAGATCTGCCTCACCTCGTTGCTCGACAGGGTGCTGTTTTCGGTTGAAACCAGACGAAAAGTCAACGGATCGGCTCCTGGCTTGTCAATTATGTTGATGCCTTTTCCATAGGTGCCCACCCAGATTTGCCCCTGTCGGTCCTGCATCAATGCGTAGATGTTGTTGTCGGCCAGCGCTACCGGGCTATCCGGATCGTGGCGATAAATACGGAAAGTGATGTCGTTGTACGAGGCGTATTGATACAGCGGCTTTCGGCTACGGGCCAGCCCCCCCCCTTTGGAGCCTATCCAGAGAAACCCATCTTTGTCCTGCAACAGGGCATATACATTGAAGCGAGGCAGATTCCCGCTTCCGGTCGGAATGCCGGAAAACTCTTTCTGCAAGCGAAAATTGGTATCGTACACATACAATTGGCCTGATTTTGTAGCCAGCCAGATGTTGTCTTCCCTGTCCTGCATCATGGCACGCACCACATTGTCAGACAAATTTGAGATCGTCCTTTCAACCTTCAGTTGCTGAAAAAGCGGATTAGCCGGAATCACTTTGTTCACCCCTCCGTTAAACTGACCGGTGCCCACCCAAATCAGGCCCGACTGGTCCTGTGCTACACAATAGGCAATATCGGAACTGAGCGAATTTGGATTGTTGGGATCGTTTCGGAAAAACTGAAACGATTGACTTTTCTCATTGAATACCCCCAACCCGCCCCCATGCGTAGCCACCCATAGGGTTGAGTCGCTGTCTTCGAAAAGATATTGCCGTTGCAAATCCACCAGCGATTGAATTTCGCGAGGCACCAGTTCGTGGAAAGCATACTTTTCCAGTTGATTGTCAATGCGGGTAATGCCAAAGCTGAGGGTGCTGACCCACAAATTTCCACGGCTGTCCTCAAAAACGTCCTCAATATACTGGCCGGGCATAAAGCGCTTTTCCTTTCCGGTTGCCGGGTCGTAAACCAGCAAACCCAGGCGGTTGGCGCCGGCAACCAGTAAACCGTTTCGCGTGAGGTGCAACACGGTCACCTCGTCGCGGAAACCGGGAACAGGCAATTCCGATGTTACGTGCGCTGGAAGGTCCATCCGCAGAATACCGGAGTTTTCGGTGCCTAAAAACAATTCGCGATCGGTCGCCACAGCGCAGGTAAATGCCTGTTCTTCCATATAGACACGGAAACCGGCATAGACTTCGGTGTCCGATTGGTACAGATTCAATCCCGCATTCGTTCCAATCCAGACCCCACCGTCCGGGGCGCCCAGCACAAAGCGCACCGAGTCGGCTGACAAGCCATGACTCTCCTTATCCAGGGTTTCCACCTGGTAGATGCCTTCCGCATCAGGCAAACTCAGCCGGTAAATACCGGCATTGGAGGTACCCAGCCAGATTCCACCTTCATGCTCCAGGAAAGAGGTAATTCGCGTATTTCGCGGGTTTCCGGGCTCAGTTTTGGAGGGGAAAGAATAAAAACGCTCGGTACGATGATCGAGGTAATGGTAATGCCCGTCGTGCGACTCTAACCAGATGAAGCCCCGCTTGTCCTCCCAGATAGAAACAATGCGGTTGTTGGTCAGCGAAAACGGATCGTTATACGTAGTTTTGAAGATTTTGAATTCGTAGCCATCGTAACGGTTCAGGCCGTCCATGGTGCCAAACCACATATAGCCACGACTGTCGCAAAAGATGCTTTGTACCGAGTTTTGGGACAGTCCGTCGCTGGTATTCAGCACCTCGAAACGTTCGATATCAATAGCCTCTACTTGCAGTGCCATGATCGTCAGGAGGAAGAAAGAAAGTATGTGACCAAAAATTTTCACCGGCGCCTGATTTTCGGATGCGAAAAGTAGGATAAAAAGCTTATACTTCAAAATGACAGCCTTCCCCAACCTCGCCAATGGAGGGGAGTCCGGCCAGTTGCAAGTGGGCTGCATTGGTTATTGGTCATTCGATATTGGTCATTCGATATTGGTCATTTGTTATTGGTCATTCGATATTGGTTATTTGATATTGGTCATTCGATATTGGTTATTCGATATTGGTTATTCGATATTGGTTATTCAATATTGGTCATTCGATATTGGTTATTCGATATTGGTTATTTGTTATTGGTCATTCGATATTGGTCATTTGATATTGGTCATTTGATATTGGTCATTTGATATTGGTCATTTGATATTGGTCATTTGATATTGGTCATTTGATATTGGTCATTCGATATTGGTTATTCGATATTGGTTATTTGATATTGGTCATTCGATATTGGTTATTGTATCTTAATGCCTTTCTAGTGAAACTTTTCTTCTCCTCCAATTCTCCAAAACTTCGAAACGGCAATTCGTACCCCCTCAACAATCATTTTGTCACCAGTATTTCTGTGCGGTAAAACTTACTTTTGATGCGTTGATTTTTAAGGGCGAAGGCTGCCTTTTTGAAAGCTTCCTTCGTAATCCATGTAAACAATTCAATTTTTTAAAACACATGAAGACAGTAAAATTTGCCCTGAGTTTATTCCTGATTGCCTGCGCGGCCTTATTGGTAAATGCGCAACAGGACACCCAAAAATGGGAAGAAATCTACCAGATTATCGCAAACATCAAGGAACCTTCTTTTCCGGACAAAACCTATAACATTGTTGACTTTGGCGCCGTTGCTGACGGGACAACCCTGAACACCGAAGCCATTCAAAAAGCCATCGACACCTGCTCAAAAACAGGGGGCGGCACCGTGCTCGTTCCAAAGGGAACCTTCCTGACCGGGGCCATCCACCTGAAAAACGATGTCAACCTGCATGTGTCGGAAGGCGCTGTATTGAAATTTTCGACCAACCCGAAAGATTACCTGCCCCTGGTACAAACCCGCTGGGAAGGGAATGACTGCTTTAACTATTCGCCGCTTGTTTACGCCAACGGGCAAAACAACTTTGCCATCACCGGCAAAGGAACGCTGGACGGACAAGGCAGCAATGACGCTTGGTGGCCCTGGAAAGGCCAGCCGCAATATGGCTGGAAAGAAGGCATGCCCAGCCAACTGCTCGAAACAGGCCGTCCGCTGCTCGACAACTGGGAGCGCGAAGAAGCGCCGCTCTTCGAACGTCAGGCCGGCGAAGGACATTACCTGCGCCCACAGTTCATCAGTTTCATCCACTGCACTTCGGTAAAAATTGAAGATATAAAAATCGTTGATGCGCCATTTTGGGTGGTTCATCCCATCCTGTCGAAAGATATTATTTTCCGCGGTGTTCACATCGAAAGCCTGGGGCCCAATTCAGACGGCTTTGACCCTGAATCGTGCAAAAACGTGCTGGTTGAAAATTGCATTTTCGATACCGGCGACGACTGCATCGCGCTGAAATCGGGCCGTAATTCCGATGGCCGTAAACCGAACATTCCAACTGAAAATGTGCTGATCCGCAATTGCAAAATGCTCGAAGGACACGGAGGCGTGGTAATCGGCAGTGAAATCTCGGGCGGTGCCCGCAACATTTTCGCCGAAAACTGCGAAATGAGCAGCCCCCATTTGGATCGCGCCATCCGCCTGAAAACCAACAATCATCGTGGTGGCGTAACCGACGGTCTATATGTGCGCAACATCCAGGTCGGCCAGGTGAAGGATGCCGTTGTCCGCATCAACTGCTCGTACGACCCGAAAGAAGGCCAGGGTAACTACCCGCCCATGGTTCGCAACGTGTATATTTCGAACATCACAGCCGATATGACCGGGAAAACCCCTGCCAAATACGGTCTTCGTCTGGAAGGGATAACGGGTGAAAACGCCGTTGAAAATATCTTCATCAGCGACTGCGATTTCAAAGGCGTTGAAAATATCAGCCTGATCCGTGATGTAAAAAACCTGAACCTGAATAACGTTTTTATCAATAACGAAAAAGTTGAGTTATATTAGTGCTTGAATTATTCCCTGTCTGCCTGGCAACAGGCCAGACGGGGAATTTCAATACATTAACCTCAAAAAAATAACCGATTATGAAATTCCGATTCATTAACTTTCTCTTTGCCTTACTCTTACTGGCCGCCTGTTCGCAGCAGGAAAAAGGAAAAACCGTAACCGTTACCAACCCGCTTCCGGAACCGGTTTCCGAATTAACCGTATCGCTTTCTTCATCTGAATTAATGCAATCGATTGCTTCGATGCCCGATTTCCATATTTTGGACGGAGAGACTGAAGTTCCTTATCAGATCATCGTAAAAGACAATGCTCCGGCAGCGCTGCTCATTCAGGCCGATTTTGCAGCAGGTGAAGAAAAAAAACTGACCCTTGTGGCCGGAAAAGGAACTGACTTTCCGCAAAAAACACAGGCCGAGATTTCGGTGAAAGAAGGCGGCGAATGGGTTTGGGTGACCAAAAACAATGGCAACGAACAGTACGAATATCAAGGAGGTAACTGGAAAAATGTTACGTCAGTATGGATGGACGAGAAACATACCGACCACTCATTTGACATCCGCTACGAAGGACCAGGCTGGGAGTCGGACAAAATCGGCTACCGTTTTTACTTCGACTGGCGCAATGCGGTTGACATCTTCGGCAAAAAGGTGGACACACTCGTGCTGCAAGGCGTTGGGCTGGATGGTTTCGACTCGTACCACGAAATGTGCGATTGGGGCACCGATGTGCTGAAAGTGGGCAACGCACTGGGTATTGGCTCTATTGCCCACTGGGCTGATTCAGCTGCCAACCGAGTAGCCAAAACCGACAGCGTCTATACAGAAGTGACCTATAGTGGCCTGCTCGAATCGAAATTAACCACCAAATACTATGGCTGGGAGTACGCCGGAGGCAAAATCGACCTGGTTTCTGAATTATCGATCCGCGCCGGAAGCTACCTGACCAAAGGCAACCTGAAAACCAGCAGCCCGGTGGACAACCTGGCTACCGGAATCGTGAAACTGCCCAACACCACCGTTTTGAAATCGGGTAGTGAAGGCGACTGGGCTTACCTGGCCACTTTCGGTGTTCAAACCTTGCACAACGACCACATGGGCATGGCCATTTTCTATAAGAAAAGTGATCTGCTTGAAGTGACCGAAGACAAATACAGCCACGTAGTGGTACTGAAGCCGACCAACAACGAGCTGACCTACTTCTATGGTGCAGCCTGGGAACAAGATGCATCGAAAATGGACTCGATTGAAAAGTTTGAAACGTTCCTGAAGAAACAACTGGCCCTGCTCGATGCCGGGCTGATAAACGAATAAAGCAAATCTAAGTATCAGGGGGCCAGGTATTGGTTGATAGAGAAAAGGAAAAAGGTTCCCTGATACTTGATGCTTTTTGGGCAGACGGAAACAAAAAACCGTTGCCTGAATAAAATGCCGAAGCCGATTTTTGCTTCGCCCCCTAAAAACCGAAATAGCACGCAAACCAAATGAAACAGAATTATAACCTGCTCCTGCTTTTCTTTGTTGCCTTTCTGGTTTCCTGCCAGGCTCCGCAAACCCGGCTCGACAGCAAAGAAGAAATCCTGGCACGCATCCAGGCTCCTGCCTTTCCGGAACAAACTTTTAAAGTGACTGATTTTGGCGCTGTCGGCGACACAATTACCGACAGCAAACCGGCCATTGATGCTGCCATTCAGGCCTGCAAAACTGCTGGCGGCGGCAAGGTCGTGTTCCCGGCAGGCACCTACCTGGTGGACGGTCCCATTCACCTGGAAAGCAACCTGAACCTTCATCTCGAAGAAGGGGCAACCATCCGTTTTGGCACCAACCCCGCATCGTACCTGCCGGTAGTGAAAAGCAGCTGGGAAGGCACCCTGATCTACAACTACAGCCCCTTCATTTATGCCTACCAAAAAGAAAACATTGCCATTACCGGAAAGGGGACCATCGACGGAGAAGGCTCGGTAACTTTTGCTCCCTGGCACAGCCAGCAAAAAGAAGACCAGCAACTCTCGCGCGACATGAACCATCAGAATGTGCCGATTGAGGAACGTCAGTTTGGCGAAGGGCATTACCTTCGACCGCAGCTGGTGCAACTGTTCGACTGCAAGAATATTTTGGTGGAAGATGTCCGGGTTGAAGATTCACCCTTCTGGTGTATCCACCTGCTGATGTGCGAAAACGTAACCCTGCGCGGCCTCACCTACGATGCCCAAAACAAAAACAACGATGGTATCGATCCCGAATATTCACGCGACATCCTGATCGAAAACATCACCTTCAACAACAACGACGACAATGTGGCTGTGAAGGCGGGCCGCGACCACGAAGGCCGGGCCATGCAGCGCCCCAGCGAAAACATCATCATCCGCAATTGCCACTTCAAAGGGCTGCACGCCGTAGTGATGGGCAGCGAAATGTCGTCGGGGGTGCGCAACGTATTTGTGGAAGACTGCGACTATGCCGGCTACCTGAAACGCGGCATCTACCTGAAATCGAACCCCGACCGCGGCGGCGAGATCTCCAACATTTACGTCAACAACGTACATTTTGGCGAAGTACTCGACTGCTTTATGGTCACTTCGAACTATCACAACGAAGGCACCGAATTCCCAACCAATATCCAGGACATTTACATCAGCAACGTGACGTGTAAAAAGGCCAACAACTATGGCATTTACATCAAAGGACACGAGCTGAAAAAAGTACACGGTTTCACGATTGAAAATTTCAGGGTCGATAGTGCCTCTCGTGGTGTGTTTGTGGATTATGCCGAAAACATCAACTTCAGCCATGTTTCAGTTGATGGAAAATCGGTTAGCTGGGAACCCGAAAAGCTGAAGTTGAACCCAAGTTCGGATTACGATTATTAAAGTCATCCAATCAATAATCAGATCATGCTGAAACTAAAAACTTACTTTCTCGTCCTTCTGATCGCCCCATTGATGGCAATGGCCCAAAACGAATTTCCGCGAGACACCTCGTTTGCAGTCTATTCCACTTTTCAAAAAATTAAAAAAGATTTCCCGCAAGCCCGGCCGGTAAAACCATTCGCTTCGGAAAAAATTCTTTCGCTGCCCGACCAGGTGTACCGGGTTCGCGAGAACCGGCTGCTACGCATGGACGTCTTTCTTCCCAACAACAGCGACAAAACATGCCGCCCGGTGGTACTGATGATCCACGGCGGAGGCTGGCGCTCGGGAAACAAATCGCACTTGGTGCCGCTGGCCCAAAAGCTGGCGATGGACGGCTATGTAACTGCCTCGGTGGAGCAACGACTTTCCATCGAAGCGCTGTACCCAGCTGCCGTCCACGACCTGAAAGAGGCCATCCGTTTCCTGAAACACAACAGTCAGTTGTATGGCATCGACACTACCCGGATGGCCGTGCTGGGCTGCTCGTCGGGCGCCACTATGGCCAGCCTGATGGCCACTACCGGTCATCTGACCAGGTTTGACGACCCGCAATCGGTTTATCCGGCACACACCGCCCACGTGCAAGCGCTGATAAACATCGACGGGGTGGTTGACTTTACCGACCCAAATGAAAGCGCCAAAGATACCTATCCCGACAAACCTTCGGCCGGGGCCATGTTTTTTGGCGCCACTTACACAGAAAAGCCGGAGCTCTGGCGAGAAGCCTCGGCCATCAATTACGTGGATGAAAACACCCCGCCAACGCTGTATGTGAACAGCGCCCTGCCCCGCTTTCATGCCGGACGGGATTCGCTGCTCAGTATCCTGAATACGCACACTATTTACAATGAAGTTCATGAGATTCCCGAAACGCCTCATCCATTTTGGTTGTTCCACCCCTGGTTCGACGAGGCACATGGTTATATCCGGGATTTCCTGAATACAATATTTCAATAAAACTAAAGAACTATGACAGCAAAATCATTTCTTACATTTCTAAGTTTCTTTCTGTTTTCAGTTGCATTGCATGCACAGCCCTGGAATGCCGACCTGGGTAACGGCAAATACAAAAACCCGATTTTGTTTGCCGACTATTCCGATCCGGATGTTTGCCGCGTTGGCGATAATTATTACATGACTGCTTCGAGCTTTAACTGTGCACCCGGCTTGCCAGTCCTGCACTCGAAAGATATGGTCAACTGGGAACTGATTGGCTATGCTTTGGAACAACAGCCTCCAATTGAACACTTTATGACGCCAAGGCACGGAGATGGTGTTTGGGCGCCTTCCATCCGCTATCATAAAGGTGAATTGTACATTTACTGGGGCGACCCCGATTTTGGAATTTACATGGTGAAAGCCAAAGATCCGAAAGGCCCGTGGAGCGAACCGGTCATGGTGAAAGAAGGCAAAGGACTGATTGATGCCTGCCCCATTTGGGCTGAAGACGGAAAAGCATACATGGCTTACGCTTTCGCAGGCAGTCGTGCAGGCGTAAAAACCGTCATCATGATGACCGAGCTGACCGCTGACGGAACCCAAGCCATTGGCAATAGCGTGATGGTATTCGATGGTCACCACGGCCATACCACCTGCGAAGGAGCGAAATTTTACCAGCATGGCGATTACTATTACATTATGGCTCCGGCCGGTGGTGTAAAACCCGGCTGGCAGTTGGCTATGCGTTCCAAAAACATTTGGGGACCGTACGAAATGAAAGTCGTGCTTCACCAGGGAGACACCAACATCAACGGACCTCACCAGGGAGCATTGGTGGTACAGGAAAACGGCGACAGCTGGTTTTACCATTTTCAGGACCGCTGGGCTTACGGACGCCTTGTTCACCTGCAGCCGGTAAACTGGGTGGATGGATGGCCTATCCCGGGTGTGGACAGCAACAAAGATGGTATTGGCGAGCCGGTTGCCGAATGGACCAAACCGAATGTTGGTAAAACCTATCCGGCCACGCCATTGGTAACTTCCGACGAGTTTAACACCCACGAATGGGGCTTGCAATGGCAATGGCATGCTAACCCCGAAGTCTATTTCGGATACATGTCGGCCAACCTGGGCTACCTGCGCCTCAACTGCATTCAACAACCCGAAGACTATGTGAGCTTGTGGCAATTGCCGAACCTGTTCCTTCAGAAGTTTCCGGCCCCCAACTTTACCGCAACGACCAAACTCACCTTCTTTAACCACGAAGAAGGTGACCGCACCGGTTTGTTGATCATGGGCGAAGATTATTCGTACATCGGACTGAAACAAGTGGACGGCAACGTGAAGCTGGTACAAAATACCTGTAAAAAAGCACGTACCGGAGGCACAGAAGAAGAACAGGCTTCGATTGACATCGACCAAAAAGAAATTTACCTGCGTGTAACAGTGAAACACGTCCCCAACAGCCCAACGCATGATGCCGTGGCTACATTCAGCTATAGCTTGAATGGCAAGCGTTTCAAGGATTTTGGCACAGAATTCCAACCTGCAGCAGGTCGATGGATTGGAGCCAAAATGGGGCTGTTTGCTACCAGCCCAACCCTGACTAACGATTGCGGTTATGTGGACATCGATTGGTTCCGGGTGGAATAAGGGAATGATGATTGATGATTGATGATTGGACGACAGATAACTGGTCATTAGTCATTAGTCATTCATAGTTATTTGGTTGATTGACTCCAGGAATCTGCCTCCGGCAATAGCCGGCGTAAACACCTGGAACTTGAAACTTGAAACTCAAATCACCGCAAAGGCACAAAGACGCAGAGAGATTTGCGATGGAAAACCCGAAACTTGTCCGGCAGCTGGCGGATGGAACTTGGAATTTGAAACTTGGAATTTGGAATTTGGAATTTGGAATATGAAAACAAAAATAATTGTACTTGCAGTTCTGGTTATAGCTCTGATCACCGCCTTCCGGGACACCGATGAAAAGAACGTCCGGATCTTCCTGATCGGGGACTCGACCATGGCCAACAAAGCCCCCGAAAAAGCGCCCGAAACCGGCTGGGGAATGGTATTTGGCGAATTCTTTAACGAACAGGTGACTATTGAAAATCACGCTGTAAATGGGAGAAGCTCCAGAAGCTTTATCTGCGAAAGTCGCTGGCAAAAAGTGTACGACCAACTTCAGCCCGGCGATTACGTGTTCATCCAGTTTGGGCATAACGACCAGAAAGATCAAAGCCCCGACCGCTTTACCAACCCGTTTACAACCTACCGGGCCAACCTGGAGCGCTTTGTACGCGAAAGCCGCGAAAAAGGGGCCATCCCGATTTTGCTGACTTCGGTGGTGCGCCGAAACTTTAACGAAAAAGGCAGCCTGATCGACACGCACGGAAACTACCCATTGGTTGTGAGGATGGTGGCTTCCGATTTGGATGTGCCGTTTATCGACCTGCAACTACTTACCGAACTGAAAGTTACCGAAATGGGGGCCGATGAATCGAAAAAGCTGTATCTCTGGCTCGAAGCCGGGGAAAACGTCAATTATCCCAATGGCGTTCAGGACAATACACACTTCTGCCACACCGGAGCTACCGAAGTGGCTTCTATGGTTGTCGGAGAATTGAAAAAACTGCATTTGCTGGAAGAATATCTAAAGAAATAGTTGTTGATAATGTGTTTTAGTTGTGTGCCAGTCACACGTGTTTGGTTAGATGAAGGAGGGAAAGCAATTTCCTTCCTTTTTTGTTGAAATTTCTCAAACGCAACCCATTGAAATTTTATCTTTATACTTTCAATTTTATATTGTAAACTTGCACACTCAATCATTCAAAATAACACCAGCAGATTAGATCATGTCACAAAAAACCGCATTCATCACCGGGATTACCGGACAAGACGGGGCCTACCTCGCCGAATATTTGTTGAAAAAAGGCTACATCGTTCATGGGCTAAAACGGCGTTCGTCGCTGTTCAACACCGACCGCATCGACCATCTCTACCAGGATCCGCATGTGGAAAACCGCAACCTGATTTTACACTACGGCGATCTGACCGACTCGATGAACCTGACCCGTATCATCCAGGAAGTTCAGCCTGACGAAATATACAACCTCGCGGCCATGAGCCATGTGAAAGTCAGTTTCGACACGCCCGAATACACGGCCAATGCCGACGGGATTGGCACCCTGCGCATCCTGGAGGCCGTTCGCCTGCTGGGGCTGTCGCAGAAATCGCGTATCTACCAGGCATCCACCAGCGAGCTGTATGGCTTGGTACAGGAAGTTCCGCAACGCGAAACCACGCCTTTTTACCCGCGTTCGCCGTATGCCGTGGCCAAGATGTATGCCTACTGGATTACCGTGAACTACCGCGAAGCCTACGGGATGCACGCCAGCAACGGCATCCTCTTCAACCACGAATCGCCGATCCGCGGCGAAACATTTGTAACCCGAAAAATCACCCGTGCCATCAGCCGCCTGGCGTTGGGCATGCAGGATAAACTATACCTGGGCAACCTGTCGGCCAAGCGCGACTGGGGCCATGCCAAGGATTACATTAAAGCCATGTACCTGATTTTACAGCAGGACAAGCCCGATGATTATGTGATTGCTACCGGCATTACCACCACCATCCGCGACTTTGTGAAGCTGGCCGGGGCAGAGATTGGCCTGGAAATCAGCTTCACCGGCGAAGGTGCAGGTGAAAAAGGATTTATCACGCATGTAGATGAAAACCTGTTCCGAGAAAAAGTAGGTTCCGATTATCTTAACCGGATCGCTGAAATCATCGAGCAGCAGTCATCAATTGTCGAGGTCGATCCGGCTTATTTCCGGCCAACCGAGGTCGATTTGCTCATTGGCGACCCCACCAAATCGAAAACCGTTTTGGGATGGGAACCACAGTACGACCTGAACGCGCTGGTGAAAGACATGATGCAATCGGATATCAAACTCATGCAAAAAGATGCCTGGCTGAAAGAAGGTGGCTATACGGTGATGAACTACTTTGAATAGGTTATTCCACAGATGCCACCAATGAACACAGATGATTATCCATTAAGCGAGGAAAGCTACCAAATTATTGGCGCCTGTATGAATGTCCATAATGAATTGGGTGCAGGTTTTTTGGAAGCTGTTTATCAGGAAGCCCTTGTACTGGAGTTCCATGACTCATTAATTCCTTTCGTCCGGGAGAAAATATTGGACATCTATTATAAAGGATATTTGCTCGAGAAAAAATATAAAGCTGACTTTATTTGTTTCGACCAAATTATTGTTGAGCTCAAAGCAGTGAATGAATTAAATTCAGAACATACAGCCCAGGCATTAAATTATCTGAAAGCGACAGGTATGAAACTGGCCTTATTGGTGAACTTTGGCAAAACAAGACTGCAATATAAACGCGTGATTAAGTAGGTGTCGTTTTTATTGCAAAACTGTCAACAGCATATGCAATATCGGTTATCCGTAATTCGTGTTTATTTGTGACTATCTGTGGACAGAAAATAGCCCGAAGGTCTTTATCTTTGAATTTTGTGGAAATAATCATACCATTAACATGAAGAAGAAAGTATTTGTTTCCGGTTGTTTTGACATGCTCCATTCGGGGCACGTGGCCTTTTTCCGCGAGGCAGCCACACATGGCGATTTGTATGTCGGGCTGGGTTCCGACCAAACCATTTATAACCTGAAAGGCCGTAAAACCATCAATACGGATGCCGAACGGCTGTACATGGTACGTGCGATCCGGTACGTAACGGATGCCTGGATCAATTCCGGCTCGGGGCTGATGGACTTTGAAGAGGAAGTACGGCAACTGAAACCCGATATCTTCTTTGTAAATGAAGATGGCTATACCCCTGACAAACAGAAACTATGCGCCGAAATGGGCATCGAACTGATGGTGAGCAAACGAGAACCACACCAGGGGCTACCGGTGCGCTCGACGACAGCCTTGCGCAGCGAGTGCCGCATCCCCTTTCGCCTCGACCTGGCAGGTGGTTGGCTCGACCAGCCTTTTGTGTCACAGCACCACCCGGGCCCGGTGATTACCATCTCCATTGAGCCCGACTACGACTTTAACGACCGCAGCGGCATGTCGAGCAGCACTCGAAAGAAAGCCATTCAGCTTTGGAAGACCGATATCCCCGAGGGTGACACCGAACTGCTGGCCAAAACCCTGTTCAGTTTCGAAAACCCACCCGGAACAAAATATGTGTCGGGCTCGCAGGATGCCATTGGCATCGTCTTTCCGGGAGTGAACAAACTCGACTATGAGCCCGGCCAATACTGGCCATCTGCTATTACCGCCCAATCCAACAAAGGAGTACTCGATTTCATCGAACGTCACCTGTGGTTTATCACCCTTTCTCCGCGAAACGGGAGCTATGATGTTCTGGCCGATACGGCAATTAATGCTGAAAACGCGAAAGCGCTGGCCGATGCGGCCTTGGGTTGCTGGGATGCCATTCTTGAAAAAAACCTGAATGCTTTTGGGCACTATTTCAGGAAAAGTTTCGAAGCACAAATTAAGCTGTTTCCCAACATGGTAAATGAGCAAATCAATGAACAAATTGAACAATACCGTGATACGGCTTTAGGCTGGAAACTGAGTGGGGCTGGTGGCGGGGGCTACCTGGTACTGGTATCGGACAAACCGGTTCCCAATGCCATCCAAGTCCGTATCCGGCGGTAAAGCCCTCAAAAAAAATATTCATTTTTGAACACCTTTATTCCAATGTCCCAGTTTTTCCTATCGGGTTTAGCCTTTTGCCTGGCCTTTAGCATCATCTTTCTGATTCAACCATCGGTGGCCAAAGTGGCTTTCGCGAAAAATTTCAAGGCGTCCCCTGAAAAAAACTTCCCGGGCATTCCGCTCCTCACCCTGGGCGGAATCTCCATGTTTATCGGGATAACCCTGGCGATAGCACTTTGCACTAACAACAGCGGGTTTAATGAACTGCATCCGCTTATTTCGGCCATGGTGGTTCTGCTTTTTTCGGGACTGGTGATCGACTCCGGGCATGGATATCGCTATTTGCGACAGTTCGCCAAATTTTTTGCTGCCGGCCTGTTGGTTATTCGTGGCGAAGATGGGCCTGAAGCCATTTTTTCCTCGTTGGCGCCCTGGCTGGATGCCCTCATCCAATTCGGCTTTGTCTTGCTGTTCATGTTTGCTTACCATGCTGCTGTGGTGTACCGGAAAATGCCCTTCCTCTTTGCCGGTTTATTCAATGCGCTAATTTTTGTCATTCTTTTTTGGCCGATCCAATCAGCTGCCAGTTACACGCTCCTATCCATCACACTTTCCGGGAGTGTGACCGGAATTTTGACCTACAGCCGATATGCCCTTCATCAAAAGAAACCGCTGCCCTTGATTGGACACACGGGCATTTTCCTGATTGCCATTATCCTTGCAACCCTATGGCTCCAGCTAATGAAATTGTGGATTCAATAGCATCCGGACGATCCATCTACATGCTGATCAGTGCTTCGCGCTTGCGGCCATCCATCAGGATTTTCAGATCATGTTCGAAGCGGATATGTTTCACAAAGTTAAGCTCCTCCACTACGGTTTGCCCTTTCAGCATGTCCAGGTTCATCACCGCATCACTACTGTTGTGGGGTACCGAAAAATAACCAACATTCATGGAGGTCACATTATGGAAAAAATGTGAGCCCAACGAACCTTCGAGTGGAAAATCCTCCAGGCCCATTTCAATAATGACACGGGCTTTAGAAATCTGAGCCCAGGCTACCGGGATACCCGTAAACGGGTCGCGCGAGCCCCACCGTCCGGGACCGATCAGTAGATATTCCTTCCCGGCAATGTCCATCTTCTTATTAAACTGACTGATTTCCTGCGCGATGAGCTTTGTCTTGGTCTTGTCGAATTTCTCGTCTGAGACGTATATCACATCCCGGATTCCGGTGATCTGGCCGTTGCCCATCCCCCTGCGGGCAAACAGCAACGTGTTTGATTTATCCATTTCACCCAGGTCAATTTTCAGCTCTTCTTCGTGCCTGATCAATGGTTTTATTTGCAGCAAGTAAAACGTGGGGACGCCATCTTCGCCTTTTTCCAGGTCAACCGCATATTCCATTTCCACCGGCGACCCCATCGCTTCACGGAACAAGCGCAACAAAAATCGGATGGTTTCGGCCAGCGGAAGGTGGTTGTACTTGAGAATATTGGCAAAGTTGATCACTCGGGGCCCCCTGATCCCCACGCCCGGAACGAGATCATCGTTTTCAGGATCGTACACCGAGGCACTGTGATCCAGGGCACCATCAGCTTCTGCCTCGCGTATAGGAAGTTTCAGGATGGCAGCATCTTCCCCGTCGTGCACCAGGTCAATCCCGCTTCGGTGCATATCCAGGGCGTAAAACTCACGTTGCGAATCGCGTACCTGGTCTTTGATGCTGCTCGGGTTAATGTTGGGGTACCGCGGACAAAAACGAAACGCATTTTCACCGCCAACTACGTACATGCCCAGGCCAACCGCCGCGACGGCAAAACCATCCTGCGGCTCCATGTACGACACTGGATAATAATTATACGATTGGGCCACCCCGCTGATGGACGGATAATAGCGTTTGTTGTGTTCGTGCCCAACCACCTCCTGGATGACCACCGCCATCTTTTCTTCTTCAATTTTATAGCTCACCGCATCGAAATACGATACTGCCGAATCGGTAAAAATACTGGCATACACCAACTTAACAGCCGTTTGCAACTGAGAATAACGCACCATCACATCGGGATGATTATTGGGAATGAGGTACGTGGCATACACCCCCGAAAAAGGCTGGAGAAGCGAATCCTCAAACAAACCCGACGAGCGGACAGCCAGCGGCCGGATCACTTTCTCGACATAAGCCATCAGTTTGGCCTGCAAGCTTTCGCTCAGCTCCGATTCCAAAAACATGGATTTAATATGTTCATAATCGTTGCTGCTGTAAATTTCTTCATACAAATTGTTCAATTCGAGAAATTTATCAAACTCGATGGCGCCGATTACCGCCGTTGCAGGAATGCGGATATTGATGTTGGGGATGATTTTTTTGAAGTCGATATTTTCGATAAAGTTGCACATGAAAGCAATGCCACGCCCTTTCCCGCCCAGCGAACCTTTCCCAAGACGCACCACGTACCGCTCGGAGTTCAGCAATCCGGGATCGAAGTTAATGATGCGTCCCCGAAGCTTTTTCAGGCGCATTTTCTCAAAAACGTCGAGGCAAAAATTCCGCAGTTCCAGTGTACTTTCAAAATCCTCGAACCGGTAAGGCCGTAATTGCTCGGCAATGTTAATTTCTCCGCGCGCCATCAGCCAGGTGGAGAATGAATTTCGTTTGCCGTGATAAGCCAACGCTTCATCGGGCACTACCTTGAACATTTCCTGAAATTCCTGTAAGTTATGTGCCACCATGATGGGCGTTCCTTTATCGTCTTTAAAAACAAAATTGCCAAACCCCAGCCGTTTATAAATGAAGTTATGAATGTCCATTGAAAGACTTTCGGAGTTTTTATTGATGAACTCGGCGCCAATTTCGCGTGCCCGGATGGCGTTGTTTACATCCTGGCTTTGCAGTAGCAGGGGCACCGGGAAGCGCAGAAACTGCTGCACATATTTTAACAGCATAATCCCCGAGTCTTCATCTTCCCTGTCGTTGCGATGGAATTTCACATCCGAAATCACGCACAGCAGGTAGTCGCGATACTTATTGATCATCGCTATCGCCTCTTCGTAGGTACTCACCAGCACCACTTTAGGACGCGCACGCATTTTCAGGATCATGTGCAGCTCGTCACCCGATTCGTCCTGCACCAGGTTTTGCGTTTGCGTCATGATATTGGTGTAAAGCATGGGCAAATAGCGGGAGTAATACTGAATAGAATCCTCAATCAGCAGAATCACCCTAACATTTCCGTTTTGGGTGTCGGCTTCCAGGTTCTTTTTATCCTCGATATATTTCACCATGGCCAGGAAGACATTGGAGTTGCCGTTCCAGACAAACACCTGGTCGATGGATGCAAATTGATTGGCGGCTTTTTGGAAATAGCGCAAATCGCCGTTGTTGTTTACCAGCAATAAAATCGGAATGTTATTGTTCGCCTGGTTGATCACATCAGCCATCTTCACCGGAATGTCCTTGTCCACCCCAACCATAATAATGACCAGGTCGAAATCGCGTACGCTCAACATCTTCAAAGCTTCCTCTTCGGAGTTTACACTGGTAAAACGCGGGTAGGTATAAAGATTCAGCTGAAGGAATTCCCCGAAAATTTTTTCAGTAAACTGACCTTCGCGCACAATCGAATAGCTATCGTACAAGGTAGCCACCAGCATGACCTCTTTCACCTTGGTGGGCATCAGCTCCTCAAAAATGTCGCGGTCGTTTTTTTTGTGCTTGTAGATCGAAGCGAGGGTAATATCATCGAGCTGGTTCATGCGGTAATCATTTCAATTAACCGATGAAATTAGGAAAAAACTTGCAGCACCAGACAAAAAAAGGAGGCCGAAGCCCCCTTTTATGAAACATATCTGATAAAGACATTAATCGCCGTTAATCGGACATTTTTTGAGGAAGAAAGGAACGGGCTCGTGGCTGCCAGGCTCATTCACCTCCCAGGTATTGCCCGAACGCAGCAGCTCTTCCACTTTCGAAATCTTACGGTTGGCCTGCACGGTTTCAATCTGCCTCACCACCTCTTGGTCGTAAACAAGCGCCTGCACACTGCGAATTACCCCCATAGCTACCGGAAAATCGGGCAAGGCCATGTTAATCAGCGCCAAGTGCAGAGTTGGGTCAGCTTCCTGGGCATCGTGTACCAGGATGTCATCCATCGTGTAGCCATCCTGCCCGATGGTAACCACTTTCAGCCGGCCTTTTTCAAACACCAGGCCTTTTTCGTTTTCCTGACCAAAAATCATGGGCTTTCCGTCTTCGAGGAAGAGTTGCCGTTCGGCCCGATATTTCGGGTCTGCAATTTGATCGTGGATCCCATCGTTAAAAATAACGCAGTTTTGCAACACTTCAACCACGGAAGTTCCTTGATGTTTGGCAGCTTTGGCCAATACCGACTGGGTATGTTTCACGTTGCTGTCCACCGCCCTGGCAAAGAAAGACCCGCCAGAGCCGAGCACCAGCTGGCCGGGAGCGAAGGGCGATTCTACGGTTCCAAACGGGGAGGTTTTAGTCACCATTCCCCTGTCGGAAGTTGGCGAATACTGACCTTTCGTCAGTCCGTAAATTTTGTTATTGAAAAGGATCAGGTTCAAATCGATATTCCGTCGCACCAGGTGGATAAAATGGTTCCCACCAATGGCCAAGGCATCGCCATCACCGGTAATTACCCACACATTCAGGTCGGGATTGGCCGTTTTTACCCCCGAAGCGATAGCCGTAGCGCGACCGTGGATGGAATGGAACCCAAACGTACTCATGTAATACGGAAAGCGGGATGAACAACCAATACCGGAAATGACGGCAAATTTTTCGTGCGGTACGTTCATCTCAGCCATCGTGCGCTGCACGGCGTTCATAATGGCATAATCGCCGCAACCCGGGCACCAGCGAACCTCGTTTTCACTCTTAAAATCTTTTGCTGTATAGTTAAAATCTGCCATATTCTAGTCCTCCAGTAGTTTGTTAAAGTTTTCTTTCAGTTCAAGCACGGTAAAGGGCAGGCCTTTTACTTTATTCACCTGGTGATAGGTGAACCCGGGTACTTTATCGCGCAGGTACCCTGCAAATTGCCCCATGTTCAGTTCACAGACAACAATCTTTTTGAACTGACTGAAAACTTCTTTTGTGTTTTTGGGAAGCGGTTTAATAAAGTTGAAATGGGCCAGGCTCACGCTTTTGCCTTCCTGGTGCATTTCGCGAACGGCGCTCAGGGTATGGCCATACGTGCCCCCCCAGCTTACGACAAGCAAATCGCCCGAAGTGTCGCCGCAAACTTCCAGCTGCGGGAGCATATCCACCACTTTCTCCACTTTATCAGCCCGGTATTGAGTATTTATTTGGTGATTTTCGGGATCGTGGCTAACCGAACCTTCCACATTTTTCTCCAATCCGCCAATGCGATGCTGGAAGCCTGCCATCCCGGGGAAAGCCCACTCGCGCGACAAGGTTTCCGGATCGCGTGCATAAGCTTTAAAGGAATCTTTATTTTTGGCTATACGCGGCGTAATTTCCGGAAGCTCATCCATGCCGGGCACACGCCAGGGTTCACTGCCGTTACCGAGGAAACCGTCGGTTAGCAACACCACCGGAACCATGCGTTCCAACGCGATTTTAGCCGACAGGAATGCATAGTAAAAACAATCGGAAGGTGTGCTGGCGGCAATCACTACCACCGGGCTTTCGCCGTTACGTCCGTAGAGGGTCTGCATCAGGTCCGACTGCTCGGTTTTGGTGGGTAATCCGGTGGACGGGCCGCCGCGCTGCACGTTTACAATCACCAGAGGCAACTCGGCCATAACCGACAAGCCAATTGCTTCAGATTTCAAGGCTAAGCCAGGTCCGGAAGTCGTGGTGATAGCCAGGTCGCCGGCAAAAGCTGCGCCAATGGCCGTACAGATTCCGGCAATTTCATCCTCAGCCTGAAAAGTTTTCACCCCCAAATCTTTGCGTTCCGACAAGGCCGAAAGGATGTCGGTGGCCGGGGTAATCGGATATGAGCCCAGGAACAGCTCCAGACCAGCTTTTTCGGCAGCAGCAAGGAAGCCCCAGGCCGTTGCTTGGTTACCGTTGATGTTGCGGTACAATCCCTTTTCGATGGCGGCCGGGTGAATAATGTACTGCGGGGTCATGTGCTGCATGTTCATCCCGTAGTTGTAGCCCGCGTGCAACACTTTGAGGTTGGTTTCGACCACCAGCGGCTTCTTGGCAAATTTCTTTTTCAGGTAGCTTTCGATATAATCGAGCGGACGGCCAAACATCCAACAAACGAGTCCCAGCGCAAACATATTTTTGCTTCGCAGCACCGATTTATTGTCCAGGCCATACTCTTTTAAACTTTCCCGGGTAAGACTGGTAATTGGAACCGGAATTTTCTCGTAATCATCCAGGTGGCATTCTCCAAACGGATCGTCGGTCTTGAAACCTGCCTTTGCGAGGTTCTTTTCATTAAATGAATCAACATCGAAGATAATGGTACCACCGGGGTTCATAAACTTGGCGTTTGCCTTTACTGCAGCCGGATTCATGGCAACCAACACATGGGCATAATCGCCTGGGGTGTTGATTTGTCTGCGGCCAAACTGCACCTGGAAGCCCGATACCCCGCCAACAGTTCCCTGCGGCGCCCTGATTTCAGACGGATAATCCGGGAAGGTTGAAATATCGTTTCCATAAAGTGCAGAAGCATCCGAGAACAACGTTCCTGTTAACTGCATCCCGTCGCCCGAGTCACCGGAAAACCGAATGGCTACTTCTTCAAGTTCAATTACTTTAGCGTCTTTCATGTAACATATAATTTAAATACCTACAACTGTTCTTACAAACCTTTATAAAAACATAGCCAAAAATAACAAATTATAACCTTGGAACCAGTTTGAATAAAGGGCATCCGTTACAGACCCAAGCAAAAATAACCATTTATTAATAAGGTTTTCATGACACAATTAATAATTTGGAGGGTTTCTTATCTTTGCAACTAATATTAAAGAAAACCGTCTATGGCACTTATAAAATCCCTCAAAGGAAAAACCCCGGTAATCGGCAAAGATTGCTTTCTAGCTGAAAATGCCACGATCATCGGCGATGTTGAAATTGGCGATCAGTCCAGTATTTGGTACAGCGCAGTGGTGCGTGGCGATGTTCACTACATCAAAATCGGACAAAACACCAACGTGCAGGATTGCGCCGTGATTCACGCCACCTATCAGAAATCACCGACCAATATCGGCAACAATGTCATTATTGCCCACGGGGCCATTATTCACGGCTGTACTATTCACGACCATGTGATGGTTGGGATGAATGCCGTTGTACTGGATGATGTAGTGGTAGAGAGCAATACGATTATTGCAGCCGGATCGGTAGTTACCAAAGGTACCCGGGTGGAAGGAGGCAGCGTGTACGCCGGCATCCCCGCTAAAAAAATTAAAACGCTCAGCAAGGAACTGCTGGAAGGCGAACTGCACCGCATTGCCGACGCTTACAGTACCTATGCCAGCTGGTATAAGGATTGATGATTGATGATTGATGAATAAGGATTAACGTTTGAAATTGAAATAATGAAACCAACACTATTGATATTGGCAGCCGGAATGGGCAGCCGCTATGGAGGATTAAAACAAGTGGAACCAGTTGGCCCTCATGGAGAAACCATCCTCGAATATTCCATTTTCGATGCCATCCGGGCGGGTTTTGGCAAGGTTGTTTTTGTGATCCGCAAGAGCTTTGCCGACGAGTTTAAAGCTCGTTTTGAAGGGAAGCTGGACCGAAAAATTGATGTGGAATACGTGTATCAGGAGCTGGACAAACTCCCCGAAGGATACACTCTTCCGGAAGGCCGTGAAAAGCCCTGGGGTACGGGGCACGCTATTTTAATGGCCAAAGATGTGATCCGGGAGCCTTTTGCCGCCATCAATGCGGATGACTTTTACGGAGCGGGCGCTTTTAATGCCATAGCTTCCTTTTTTCAACAGGAAGTTTCGGAAAAAACCTATGCCATGGTGGGCTATCTGCTGAAAAATACGCTTTCAGAACATGGAACGGTATCGCGCGGAATCTGTCAGACCGATGATGCCGGTAACCTGGTTGAAATCACCGAGCGCCACCAGATTGCCCGGAAAAATGGCTCGATCTATTTTGAAGACGAACAAGGGCAACCGGTAAAAGTGGACGACAGCACCCCTGTTTCCATGAATTTCTGGGGTTTTGCCCCATCGATATTCAATCATTTGGAAACGCTCTTTCGTGCATTCCTGGATGAAAAGATGCAGCAGCCCAAGTCAGAGTTCTACATTCCGAGCGTTGTCTTTGAGCTGATCCAAACGGGCCAAATACAATCGAAAGTTTTGCGGGCCGATTCGCCCTGGTTTGGCGTTACCTACCCCGAAGACAAGGCCTATGTGGTTTCGCAGATACGCAAGCTAACAGCAGAAGGCGGCTATCCTGAAAAATTGTGGTAGTACTTCCGTTATAAATGAATTTTTTGAGCCTTGACAGCCTGCCCCATAAATTGTTGGGCGCGGGCTTCAAAAAGCTCAACCTGCTCGGTGGTATAGTACACTACTCTCCCGCCTTTTGAGCAAAATCCGTCAATTTCAGGATGTCGGTGCAGGTAGTCGAACAGTTTTTCAGAGACGATCTTTCCCTGCTCAATCACCCGGACATTCGGGTTGGGCAAATATTTCCGGATACTGTCGATCATCAATGGATAATGGGTACAGCCTAAAATCAGGCTATCGATTTCCGGGTCGGTCGCAAAAAGCTGGAGCAGGTTTTTTTCAATAAAGTAGTCGGCACCAGGGGTTCCTATTTCGTCATTTTCAACCAGGGGAACCCACATCGGACAAGCTTGCTGACTAACAACTTTTACACGACCATCCGACCATTTTTCCAGCTCAATCGGATACGATTGCGATGCCACAGTACCCGATGTGGCCAATACACCAACATGCCCATTTTGCGTCACTTCTCCCGCCACTTCCACACTGGGACGGATCACCCCCAACACCCGTTTCTGAGGAGCAATTCTGGGTAGGTCGTTTTGCTGAATGGAGCGAAGGGCCTTTGCCGATGCCGTGTTGCAGGCAAGCACCACCAAGTGGCAACCCATATCGAACAGTTTTGTCACCGCCTCCAAGGTGTACTCATACACTACATTAAACGAGCGGGTGCCGTATGGTGTGCGGGCATTATCACCCAAATAAACAAAATCGTATTGCGGCAGGTAATGAACCAATTCTTTCAGTACGGTCAAACCACCGTACCCGGAATCAAAAACACCAATGGGATGAAAATCGTCTGACATAAAAACCTTTTCAGCAAAAATAAAAAAAAGCCACCTGAAACAGATGGCTTCCAAATCAATTATTTGAATGTCTTATTGAATGCCCAACTTAGCTTTCACCAAAGGCAGCAAATCGATACTGGCGTTTGATTTATAAAGCACAGCATTCGAGTCGAACACGTAAATAACGCCCTGCTCTTTGGCTACCACTTCAATCGTTTCGTTCGCCTTATTGAAGATCGGCTGCATCAATTCGCCCTGTTTTTGCTGCAGCTTTTGCGACGCCGTAGAGTTAAAACTCTGAATGCGTTGTTGCAGGTTCTGCAAATCCTCTTCTTTGGATTCACGGACAATATCTGTCATTCCTTCAGACTTTTCCGTGTATTCGGCCAATTTTGTCTGGAATTCTTGTTGCATACTAGCCAACTGTTCTTCCAGCCCTTTGGCCTGTTCTTCCAATGATTTTTGAGCAGTTATGGTTTCAGGCATTGCCTGAATCAAAGCCTGTGAATCTATATGGGCAAACTTTAAGGTTTGCGCTTGTACCAAGCCAGCCGAAACCAGCATAATTGCTATCAAACAAATTTTGAAAACACTTTTCATGATCATTCTTGGATTTTAATTTTGGTTCACAAATATAGGATATTAATTCTTATAACCAAGCTTTTGCAATACCTGGTCACTTAGGTCAAACTTAGGATTGGTATAGAGCATGCTCAAGCCACCGGCCTTGTCGAAAATAACGACATAACTGCCTTCGTTGGCCAATTCCTGAACGGCGTTAAAAATATCGTCCTGAATGGGTTTGATAAGCCCCTGGCGCTTTTTGAAGAGGTCACCATCCGGACCGAAATATTTCCGCTGCAACGCTTTATATTCTTTCTCTTTGGTAATAATCACATCCTCTCGTTTGCGCTTCATGTCTTCGGACAAGAGGACAGATTCGGCCTGAAAATCCTGGTACATTTTCTCAACCTCACTGTGGATGGTTTCCAGTTCTTTCTGGTATTGTTTCGAGATCTGGTCCAACTGTTCCTGAGCAGCTGTATAAGCCGGAATATTTTCGAGGATATATTCCGTATCGACAAAAGCGTATTTCTGCGCCATGGTCACTCCCGCAACCATCAGGAAGGCAACTAACATGATTATCCGTTTCATCACTTCAATTTTTTAAGTTTTTTCTGAATCAGTCCAATCAAATACCAAGCCAAACTCGTAACTATCAGAACTGCTGCCCCATAACGAAGTGAAACTGACTTCCGCCAACCGATTTGTCGCCGTTAACCGCATCAAACCCATATCCCCAGTCGATACCCATCAACCCAAACATGGGCAGGAAGATGCGCACACCCAAACCGGCAGAGCGCTTCAGGTCGAACGCGTTGTAATCCTTAAAATCCATCCAAGCGTTACCCCCTTCCAGGAACCCCAGAAGGTAGATCGTTGCAGACGGCTTCAGGGTAACCGGATAGCGCAGCTCCATCGTCAGCTTATGGTAGATATTCGATCCGGTAGTAGGACTCAGGCTGTAATCCTGATAACCACGCAGGGACACAATATCGGCACCGTAAAAGTTGTATCCGGACATACCCGAGCCACCAACGCGGAAACGTTCGAACGGAGAACGGCGGTATTTGTCAAAATAACCCAAAAAGCCATATTCAAATTTGGTATGCAACACCAAGTTGGTATTTTTCGAAACCGGTGTGTACCAAGCCCCTTTCATTTTCCATTTGTGGTATTCAATCCATTTGTAACGATCTTCACTGGTCAGTTTCGGATCGCTGTAATCTTTTCCGTTTAGCAACGAAAAAGGCGGGGTAAATTGCAAGGCCAATGAGAACTCAGAACCTCTCCGCGAGTAAAGCGGGTTATCAACCGAGTTACGTCCGAAAGTTGTTTTAAAACTGAAGTTATTGAAACTACCACTACCATCACCAGTTTCATCGTTCAGGAAGTAATAATAACTGGCCATATTTTTCAGGTTGTAGTGCTGGTAGGACACTTCGTGGTAAAGCGTGAAAAAGTCATCCGGCCATCTTAAGCGATATCCGTAACCTAATGCTGCCGAAGTGGTTATCTGAACCTGATCATCGTCCGGATTTGTATCTTCCTGATAAGGATAGCCGTAACCGCCATAACCACCATAACCGCCGCCATAACCACCGTAGCCACCATAATAGCTGTATGGATTATAACCGTAACCGCTGCCGTAGGGGCTGTAAGAGCTATTGTAATAATTATTGGCTGAATAGTTCACTTTTGAACGTGAAAATGAAAGGGATAACGAGTTCGGTTTTTTACCTCCCAACCAAGGTTCAATAAACGATAAACTGTACGACTGGTAGAATTTGCCGCTTGTTTGAGCACGGACGCTCAAGGTTTGGCCATCGCCTGTGGGTAAGGGGCGCCATGCTTCTTTATTGAAGAAATTGCGCACCGAGAAGTTGGAGAAACGCAGACCTACCGTACCCACAAACATGCGGGCCCCCCAACCACCCGACAATTCAATCTGGTCGTTTGCCTTTTCCTGTAATTCATATTTAATGTCCACTGTACCGTCTTCGGGATGCGGAATAGGAACTGGATTAATCGCTTCCGGATCGAAATGGCCGAGCTGCGACAACTCCCGCACCGAACGGATAATATCGGATTTGCTAAACAAGTCACCCGGATACGTTCTAAGTTCGCGACGGGCAACATGTTCGTGGGTTTTGGTGTTCCCCTCGATAATTACTTTGTTGATGGTGGCTTGTGTGCCTTCGTAAATACGCATTTCAAAATCGATGGAGTCGGCATTAATGTTTGCTTCTACCGGTTCGAGGTTGAAAAACAAGTACCCGTGATCCAAATACAGGTTGCTCACCGCGTCATCGTCAGTGGTCAATCGTTTATCCAACAATTTTTGGTCAAACACATCACCTTTTTTAATACCCAACATGGCATCCAGGTAATCACCCGGATAAACGGTGTTACCCATCCACTTCACATCGCCAAAATAATATTTGTCGCCTTCTTCTACCCAAATATCCAGGCGGACACGGCCTTCGGCAACCGGGGTCACCGTATCGGTTACAATTGTGGCATCGCGGTAACCTTTCTCGTTATACTTGGCGATTACGTTGCCTTTATCTTCCCGGAACTTGTCCTCCAGAAATTTTTTGGTTTGGAAGAAGTTGCGCAGTTTACGTGCATTGGTTTTTTTCATGGCCCGGTTCAGCGTGCTTTCACTCAGGTTTTCAATCCCGTGAAAAACAATTTCCTGCACCTTTACCTTTTCCTTTTTATCGACCTTGATATCGAGGATCACACTGTTTTCCTGGGCGGTATCATCACGTTGTACAATATTCACTTCGGTATTCAGGAACCCCTTGTCGTGAAATATATTTTTAATGATCCGCTCTGCATTGATCAGCTGGTTATCTGTTACCTGGCTGCCCCTTAACAACAATACTTTCTCAGTAATATCATCTTTTTCCGACTTCGAAACGCCAAAGAAATTGACATCGGCCAACCGGGGCCGCTCCTGCAGGTAAATGTTCAACCAGATCAGGTCGCCATCCACTTTACTGGCTTCAATTTTCACATCGGAGAACATTTGGTGTCCCCACAATTTCTTGATGGCATTGGAGATTTCCTCACCGGGAATTAAGATTTCGTCACCAACAGCAAGGCCTGATATTTGAACCAGCACATTGGTATCCAAATAACGAATGCCCAGAACGTCAATTCCTGCAATGGTATATTTTTGGGGGCTGGAGTAGTAAATTGAAAAGTTTGTTCCTTCTTCCTGAGCAAACGTAGTTAAACTCAATAAAAACAATACTAAGAAAATCTTCAGTTTTCGCATTTCCGGTAAATTGGTTAGCTCACAATTTGTTGACTGGTTTTTCCAAACCTTCTTTCTCTGTTTTGAAAATCGCAAATGGCCGCAAACAAGTCTTCTTTCCTGAAATCGGGCCATAAAATCGGGGTAAAATAAAACTCGGTGTAGGCTATTTGCCACAACAAAAAGTTACTTACCCGGTTTTCCCCGCTCGTGCGGATGAGCAGTTCTGGGTCTGGAATTCCATGGGTGGTAAGGTATGTATCAATTAATTCGTTGTTGATTTGTTCAGTACCGAGTTTTCCGATTTTTACATCTTCGGCAATTTTTCTCACGGCTTCGGTAATTTCCCAACGGGCACTGTAACTTAAGGCAAGAATGAGCGTCAGTCCGGTGCATTCTTTCAGTTCGTTGATAGACCAGTTCAGTTTATCCTGAACATCAACTGGGAGGCTGTCAAAATCACCGATCATCTGTAAGGAAACATTTTTCTCCTTCAGTTTTTCGGTTTCCTCGTTTATGGCATGAACCAACAGGCCCATCAGCGCATCGACCTCCTCTTTGGGACGCCCCCAGTTTTCGGTTGAAAAGGCATACAGAGTCAGGTACTCCAAGCCAATTTCGCCGGCACCTTCTACTACCGATCGGACCGACTCAACACCATGTTCGTGCCCAAAAGTACGTTCATTTCCGTGAAGTGCGGCCCAACGACCGTTTCCGTCCATGATAATGGCCACATGTTTTGGTAATTTTTCGCTTGCTATTTTATCTTTCAAAATCATTCACACTAATTTATGTTGTCGTAGGCCGGACATTTTTTGCCCCCCCGGTAAATGAGGTAGGACAAATGGACCCCAAAATGAAATGTCCAGTCGTTGTTGTGCAAGGCGTCGTTGTACGTTGTCCAGGAACCCGCGTTCTCTCCCGTTGCGGTATAATATTTCAACGGATCATCCAGGTTGTCCAGGCGGTCATCCAAATATTTGCGGATCTGCCCTTCCATCCCCACCGACAAGCGTTCACCCACATTGAATTTAAAGCCAAATCCCAGCGGAATATTGGCTGCCACAACATTTTCGCGGTAAGCCTCGTCATATCCGGGCGGTAAATTGGGTGCTGAACTTGTATTCAGATATGGTACCACACCTGCCAACATTTCCGGATCATAATCATACGGATAGAGGCTGACCCCAAGACCTACCAATAAATAGGGCGTTATCGGGTGACGCTTGCTTCCCATGATATACCGGAAAAAATTGAACTCGAACATCGCCGACACGTCGGTCACCAATTTGCTGAATTCCCAGGGATGGCTTTCATATGAACCGATTACGTCCAGATCGCTCACCATCACTGTACCCCGCAAACTGTATCGAGGATTAAAATTGTACCGGACAAACGCCCCGGCTGCCGGCCCCAAAGAACTTTTATAATTCACCGATGTCATGTCCCCGGTGTAAGTTCCAACGCCGCCCCAAATGCCAATATCAGCTGTCTTTTGTGCCGATAACACACCAAACACCAACAAGCTAAATGCGAGTAAAAACAATCGTTTCATGGATTATCTTTTTTCGTGAAAGGTTGATTAAAAAAGACAGCATTGCATATCGTTCCGGCATCAGATTTTACATTTTAAACATAACACCTTTCAAAGGCTACAAAAGTAATATAATTCTCAAAACATCATGCTTACTGCCCCCTATAAAACCCAAATAGAGGTTAAAAATTGTTAAGTCCCAAATTAATTCCTGCGGTCGGCGCCCCACATCAGTTTATTGCGCAACGTACTGAAAAAATCGTGCCCGGGAAGCTTTAGGGTCTGGACATGAAAGTCGGCTTTGCGAATTAAAATTTCACCCGGAAAGTTTATGGCTTCGGAACGGGAATCGAGGGAGGCCAGAAATTGTTGTCCGCGCCCTTCAACCCGGAGCGTGAGTTTATTGTGGTCGGGCACCACAATGGGGCGCATGGTGAGATTGTGCGGAGCTATCGGAGTGATGATGACACTCTTGGAATCGGGAGTAAGAATCGGCCCTCCTACGCTCAGCGAATAGGCTGTCGATCCGGTGGGCGTGGCAATAATCAGGCCATCGGCCCAGTAAGTGGTCAGGTATTGGTCATTCAAATACGTGTGGATATTGATCATGGATGACGTATCCATTTTGGTAACCGTGATCTCGTTGAGCGCATAATTGAAATCGCCGAACGTATCGATCAGTCCATCTACCTGTAAAACCGTCCGCTCCTCTATTTCAAACTGTTCGTTCACAATATTGTCCAACGCCTCATCGATATCCTCGCGGGCAATAGCCGATAAAAAGCCAAGCCGCCCCAGGTTAATCCCGGCTACCGGAATCGATTTATTCTTTAAAGCCAGGATGGACTTCAAAAAAGTTCCGTCGCCGCCAATGCTGATCAGGTACCGGACCGATTCGGGCAACTCGGCGCCTGTGGTAAAAATACCGGCAATATCAGGCTGAATATGACAGGCCGTTTTTACGAACTCGTGCATCGGCTTATAGAGGTACACTTGTATTTGGCGTTCTTTCAGCAATAAAAAAAGCCTGGCTAAATCAGGCGAAAAGGCGGGATCGAGGCTCAAACCAAAAATTGCTATCATCATATCGGGGTTACTAAATATTCAGGTACTTCATCAACAATTCAAACCGGTCATCATACAAATGCTTCAACACCGAATCATCCATAAACACCGATTTGATGACATAATCGAAACGCACAAAAGTTTGGATAACGGGCGACAAATCCATTTGATTTATCTTCAGTGTCACCGTAATCTCCTTTGAATCATCCGACTTCGAAACATAAAGGCTCAAAATTTTGGCGTCGTTCCCTTCCACAATCCGGGCAATTTCGGCCAGCGAATAATCAATCGGGTTCAGTTCCAGCACAATCACCCCACCCGGCTCATTTACAGCAACCAGATCGGCAAAACGCTGTGCCAGGTCAAAAACAGTTATAACCCCCTTGTACTGGTGATCCGGATCGAGTACGGGCACTACCGTAATTTGCAACCTCGAAACCACCGAAACCACTTCATAAATATGCTGGTTGACACCAACATACGGCTGAACCAAAAAATCGCGACAATCGTCCATCAACTTATCATTCAGGTTCAAATCATAAATTGACTTGTCCGATATCAGTCCCAGGTACTGGTGGTTATCTACCACCGGCAAGTGAGAAATACGGAAAATTTCCATCCAATTCAACGCCTTTTGGCCGTTGTCCGTCAACCGTAACGAAGGAATGACATCCGATATGAGTTCTTTTGCCAACAAAACTTTTCAAGTTAGGATTCTACATCTTTCAATAGTATGTTGTAACTTGCAGGCCTATTCATTTATCATGACCAGACTAAGTGTAAATATAAACAAAATAGCCACATTAAGAAACTCCCGCGGAGGTTCGATCCCCAATGTGGTGGAAGCTGCCATCAACTGTCAAAAATTTGGTGCCGAAGGCATTACGGTACATCCCCGGCCTGATGAGCGGCATATTCGCCGGCAGGACGTGTACGATATTAAACCACACATTACCACCGAATTAAATATCGAGGGTTACCCAAGTAAAGATTTCTTGAAATTAGTGATCGATGTGAAAGCCGACCAGGCTACGTTGGTGCCCGACAAGCCCGGACAGCTGACTTCGGATCACGGTTGGGACACGATCAAAAACGAATCTTTTCTGCGTGATGTGATCGGCGAACTTCAATCACATGGCATCCGGGCTTCCATTTTTGTTGATCCGGACCAGAAAATGGTGGAAGGCGCAAAAAAAGTCGGCACCGACCGCATTGAACTTTACACCGAACCTTATGCCAGCGGATACATGGCCGATCCGGAAAAAGCGGTTGCCCCGTTTGTGGCCGCCTCAAAACTTGCCAAAAGTTTGGGTTTGGGGATCAATGCCGGACACGACCTGAATCTGAAGAACCTCAAATACCTGATCGATATGATTCCCTATATCGAGGAAGTTTCCATTGGCCATGCGCTGATCGCCGATGCCCTGTACATGGGACTGCGCAATACCATACAGGAATACCTCGAATGCATCAAACCTTAAATGCATGGAGTTATTTTTCAGGGAAGAAGGTTCAGCGGGTAAAAACATCGTCATTGTACACGGACTTTACGGCTCGTCAGACAACTGGCTGACCACCGGCAAGAAACTGGGCGCCCATCATCATATATACCTGATCGATCAGCGCAACCATGGCCGTTCGCCCAATGCACCTGCACATTCCTACGAATTAATGAAAGAAGATTTGGCTGAGTTTTTCGAACGTCAGCAAATCGAAAAAGCCATCGTGATTGGGCACAGCATGGGCGGTAAAACGGCCATGTACTTTGCTGCCGATTATCCTGAAAAAGTTGAGAAGTTGATTGTGGTGGACATTGCCCCCAAAGATTACCTGCAATTTCAGGAATCCAGCCAATATTATCAGCACCAGCTGATTCTGGAAACCTTACGCGAATTGAACAATCATTGCGAAAACTACCAATCGCGGGATGAAATTGCTGACTTCCTGAAACTAAAACTTGGCAACCGGGAACTGGTCCAGTTTCTGCTGAAAAGCATTTACCGCAACAAGGAAACCAAGCATTTTCAATGTCGCGTAAACGTGGATGTTTTATATGATTCGCTCGATGAAATTGTGGGCGGTGTGAATTATCGCTGGCTGGAAGACCGGATCCCAATCATGCAATATCCCGTTTTATTTGTCCGGGGCGAAAAATCGAATTACCTGACTGCAGAAGATGAAACGATGATCCGGAAAATCTACCCCGAAGCTAACATTGAAACCATCCCCGATGCCGGGCACTGGCTCCATGCCGAACAACCCAAATTGTTTATGGAGGTTATCAGCCGCTTCATAAACACGTAACTAGTCGAACCGGTTACTGCTGTCGTATTTCGTTTACTATGCCTGAAAATCAGGCAATTTTACTCTATATATTTCCGGTAATAATTAGCCTTTTCCGGGTTTTCGAAACGGGTGTAAATGTTGACCATATAAGCAGCATACTGCGAATTAGGCCCCATTTCCCACAAAACCTCAAAATGGCGCAACGATTTCTGAAAATCGGCATTCACCAGTTTAAGTTCCTGAAGTAACTGATGATGTTGAAGGTGAGTCCGGTTCTTCTCGTAAGCTTTCATTTCGCGTTGGTAACGCTCTTCTGCCTGACGGTAATATTTCTCGCCCAACCATTCAAGGGCTTTCACATGTTTCGGATTCAGAGCAAGCAATTCTTCTGCCACGGTGTCGGCCACAGCATCATTCTTCAATTTTCGCTGGATAGAGAAATACTTATCCAGATATTTTTCAGCGGACCGGTTCTCAGCCTTCATCAACGGCCAAAGTTCTGCAGCCTTCCCTTCGTTTCCGATGGTTTCATAAATTTCAAACAGACGTGTAGCCACCCCCGCCGAATCCGGATTTTCTGGGTAATTTTCGTGGTAAGATTCCAACGTCTGTAATTCTTTCGACAGGTTTTGCTGCTGGTTATAAATACTGGCCAGGTTCAAAAACAACTCCCGATCGGCAAAATTCCCTAGCCGTGCCTGACTGTACCAATTTTCGGCCAAATCAAACTGATTGGCCCGGTAAGCCGAGCGGGCTGCTCGGGCATAAACCTCGGGAGCCATATCACTTCCAGCAGCCAGCTGCTGTTCAAAAAACAATTGCCACGATGCTGTGGCAGAGGAATAATCGCCGGTTAATTCTGCATTCTCGGCATTTTGCCGGTGCGAAACCATTACCTTGGGAGCACTACAGCCCACCAACATACCGACCAACACAACAATCACTCCAACCCTGCTTTTCATATCCTTCATTTTTATTTATGTTTTCCACAAATCGATTTACAGCTGACCACTTCGACCATCCGAAAGTCCACCGGATCGTCCTATCAGAAAGCGGTAAAAGTAATACAAATGACCATCTCTCCAAAACCGTCTCTCCAAAAGCACAGCATATTAAATAGCCTGCACGAACACCTACCTAAAAACAAAGGGCATTCCCAAAACAGGAACGCCCCTCGATATTTTTGAAATTAATCTAACCAAATTAAATCTGCTCAAAGAAGTCGTTCCCTTTATCATCCACAATGATGAAGGCAGGGAAATTCTCTACCCGGATCTTGCGCACGGCTTCCATGCCGAGTTCTTCAAAATCAACCACTTCAACCGATTTGATGCTTTCTTTGGCCAGGATAGCAGCTGGCCCGCCAATGGATCCCAAGTAAAAACCACCATGCTTTTTGCAAGCTTCCGTCACTTGTTTCGAGCGGTTTCCTTTGGCCACCATAATCATGGAACCACCCATGCTCTGGAACTGGTCAACATACGAGTCCATACGACCGGCAGTGGTTGGCCCAAAACTACCGGAGGCCATTCCTTTGGGCGTTTTAGCCGGGCCGGCATAATAAACCGGATGCTTTTTGAAATAGTCGGGCATTGGTTTGCCTTCGTCAATCATTTGTTTGATTTGAGCATGGGCAATGTCGCGGGCCACGATTAACGTACCGTTCAGGTTGAGGCGGGTTTTAGTCGGGTATTTCGACAGTTCGGCCAGCACTTCTTCCATCGGACGGTCCAGATCGATATTGACCGGGGCGGCCAGTTCCGGTGCACGTTCGGGCAGGAAACGGCGCGGATTTTTCTCCAGCTGCTCCAGAAAAATACCCTCTTCGGTAATTTTCGCTTTGATATTGCGGTCGGCGCTGCAACTAACGCCCAAGCCAACCGGGCACGAAGCTGCGTGGCGCGGCAAGCGAATAACACGAACATCGTGAACGAAATACTTTCCACCAAACTGGGCGCCGATGCCACTTTCCTGGCAAATTTTCAACACTTTTTCTTCCCATTCCAAATCGCGGAAAGCCTGGCCACCTTCATTTCCTTCGGTTGGAAGATGATCGTAATAACCAGCTGATGCCTTTTTCACGGCAGCCAAGGTTGCCTCGGCCGAGGTTCCGCCAATCACTAAAGCCAGGTGGTAGGGCGGACAAGCCGAGGTCCCGAGGTCTTTGATTTTTTCCTTGACAAATCTGGTCAGGCTTTCTTCGGTCAACAGCGCTTTGGTTTGCTGATACAGAAATGTTTTGTTGGCCGAGCCGCCACCTTTGGTCAGGAACAGGAATTCATACTTGTTTCCTTCTTCGGCATAAATATCAATTTGGGCAGGCAGGTTGCTCCCAGTGTTTTTTTCGTCGAGCATGGTGAACGGAACCACCTGGGAGTAGCGCAGGTTCCGATCTTTATAGGTGTCGAAAATGCCCTTTGACAAGTGCAGGGCATCGTTGGCGCCGGTCCACACGTTTTCACCTTTCTTGGCAACCACAATCGCAGTTCCGGTATCCTGACAGGTCGGCAGTTCACCTTCGGCAGCCACCACCTGATTGATCAGCATAGTGTGAGCCACAAAGCGGTCGTTATCGGTTGCTTCGGGATCGTCCAGAATACTACGCACTTTTTCGAGGTGCGCCGAACGCAGGTAAAACGACACATCGGCGATGGCTTCTTTGGCCAGCAGCTCCAATCCTTCGGGAGCCACTTTCAGAATTTTGCGGCCATCCACTTCCGTGGTCGAAACATAATCGTTGGTGAGCAACCGGTATTCGGTCGTATCTTTTTTAACAGGGAAAGGTTTTTGATAAAAAAATTCAGCCATAACGGTAGATTTCAATGGTTTATTATTACAGAATGCCTATTCATTTTTACGGGTAACAAATATAGCCATAAAGCAGCAATTGCCGGATTGAGTCCCGGCATTTTTACAGTTGTTATTTATTTCTTCACAGTGATTTTACATGTTATCTGCCTGAAGCAAATAATCGGCAACCACCTTATTAAATGCGTCATGCACCTGGCGCATGGCTTGGTTGTCAACCTGAAAATTCATCGCTTCAATCCGGCTCACAGGCAACACCTGTGGCGATGTTCCGGTAAGAAAAACGGCTTCAAAGGTTGCAAGGTCGTCCACAAAAATGTCGGCTTCGTCAAATAAGTACCCCAATTGGTCAATACATTCGAGCACCTTGGAGCGGGTAATGCCCAGCAAAACCTGCGAAGCCCGGGGAGTATAGAAACGGCCGCCGCGGACAAAAAAAACGTTGGAGCGGCTTCCCTCGGTAATCCGGGTTTCATGGTCCACCAGCAGTACTTCGTACCAATTGTTGTCCACCATTAGTTGGTTGGCACGGTCCCTCAAAACTTGATGCACAATTTTGGCATGCGGGTTTTCGCGCTCGGCATGGAGCAGCCCCAACGGAACGCCTCGCTCATAATCGGCAGCCGACGGGTAACTATGCGGGATAAATGCATAACGAAACATCCGGTCGTTCTCTAGTTGAAACAAATCAATCCGGATATTACCCTCCGTCATCCGGTTCATTTCGATTAATCGGGCCAATTGATCGCGAAAGTCCGATGCCGAATCGTTGCACAGCACATCGGCGATGGAACACGACTCAAGCAAACGCGCGAAATGGTCTTCCCAAAACAAAGGTTTGCCTTCCACTACCCGTAACACCTCATACACCTGTTTGATAACCCCGGTGGGCTGCTTCAGCTTTTCGACCGAAAACATGAGGTCATTTTCAAGGTAAAATCTCCCAACAATTCTTACGTTACTCATTTGTAGACCATTAATATTACTAAACAGTAGAAAATTAATTTATCTTTGCACCGGTTTAGTTTACGAAGCAAATGAAGAGTTCGTTTAAGATTACATTCATCTATTTTCTTATCAGTTTCTTCTGGATCCTGTTTTCTGACAAGTTTTTGCAAGCTTTCAGCACCGACACGACCACTATCACCAGGATGCAAACATACAAAGGATGGTTTTTCATCATCTCAACTTCCCTGTTTTTATTTTGGCTGATTTATACCGAATTTAAAAAGAAAAGCAAGATACAGGAGGAACTGAGAAAAGCCATGAAAAAGGCTGAAGAATCGGACCGTCTGAAAACGGCTTTCCTGTCGAACATGTCGCACGAAATCCGCACCCCGCTGAACGGGATTGTAGGTTTCGGTCACCTGCTTTGCGAAGGGCAAACAACAGAAGGCGAAAAAGAAGTTTACCGGGACCAAATCAACCGCAACAGCCAGCTACTGCTGAAAATCATTGACGACATTATCGAAATATCCAGGATACAGGAAAACATGATCACCGTGAACATTCAACCGGTTGATCTGCATCAACTTCTATCCCGCTTACACAGCACTTACCGGAACACAGAGCCGGCTATTTCAGCTAAAAACCTGCAATTCAACATCCTAAACGACAACCGGCAAAATCCCCTGATCATTCAAACCGATCCGGCCCGGCTATCACAAATTCTGATCAACCTGATTGATAATGCCATCAAATATACCGATCAGGGTTCTGTAAATATTGGCTACCAAATCAACGGAATGAATATCCATATTTTTGTGGAAGATACCGGAATCGGCATTGCCCCTGAACATCAAAAGCTCGTATTTGAACGGTATAAACAGCCCGCCCTTACGCGCGAGGTCAATGCCGGTTTTGGTCTTGGACTTTCCATCAGTCAAGGACTGGCCAACGCGTTACACGGTGAGATTGAGATACAGTCAGAAAAAGGAAAGGGCAGCCGATTTACCATCCGACTACCCTATTATCCAAATTAGATTCTCGTGAAAATTTTCCGCAAGGTACACCAAAAACATGCAAGTTATGATTGGTTACTTTACGGCAACTGTTTCAATTTCAACCAATACACCCAGCGGAAGTTCTTTCACCGCAAATGCAGCCCGCGCCGGAGGATTTTGCGCGTAATACGATCCGTAAACTTCGTTCATCGCTTTAAAGTTGGCCATATCGCTTAGTAAGCAGGTCGATTTTACCACATCAGCAAAGGTATATCCGGCAGCATCCAAAATGGCGCCGATATTTTTCATCACTTGGGACGTTTGCTCGATGATGCCTCCTTCGACCACCTTGCCGGTGGCCGGATCAATGGGCACCTGACCGGAAATGTACAAGGTTCCGTTTACCTCAACAGCCTGGCTGTAAGGGCCAATAGCTGCGGGAGCCTGTTGGGTTGAAATAATGCGTTTCATAGTATCTCGTAAAGTTTGTAATAAAAGAATCTGATCAAAAAAATTATAACTGGGCATACAAAGTAACCAATTATTTTGGCTGACCGGGTAGAAATGCCGAATGAAAATAACAAAACAACGATAGGCCAACATTCTAAGAACATGCCAGACAACATACCACAGTGGGGTTACAAAACAGCAATCACCCGCAATTAACTATACCCGATGCTCATGCAATACGTGCACGTAATGGCCAATATGGTGCTTTTGCAAGTATGCCGCCAAAATACAGCCGTCTGCACCTGCATACTCAACAGAGAGAATTGTGTAGTTTGTACTGAAGATGCTTTCCGAACTGATTACTTGACCGGCCCCACCCGGTTTTCGACTCAAATCAACTGACCCCAAAAAACGTGCGCCCTGAAATTAGAGCTTTGATTGTTTTCATAAACGGGAGGATATTGAATGATGGAAGAACAAACGACCGATTTGAAAAAAAGCGAGCTGGGCCTGACGAAACCACAAATGATCCATTTTCTTGAGCAGTTCAGCCCTAGTGACAAAAGACCGGATTTGATTTACGACCTCCGAACCGGCAAGTGCGTGTACCTTGGCCCGGCATTGAAAAGAATCACCGGTCGGAATTGCAACGAAGTGTTCAGCAAATGCCTGGGGTTTGTCAAAACGATGATCCACCCCACCGATTATCTCCTCTTTATCAGCAGCCTGATTGAATTCGTCCTGAAAGAAAAAAAAACCGTAAACGGCGACTTGACCGGACTGGTTGAATCCTTTGCTTTCCGCATAAAAAATCAAAAAAACTGCTGGGTTAAAGTAACCTTCCATGCTCTGATGATCGTGCCGGATATGCTTGTAGGGATCATCCGCAAAATTACCCCACCGGAAGGCAATCCTTCGACCCTCAACCAAATCTCTTCCCGCGAAATGGAAGTGCTCAAACTAATTTCGCTTGGCGATTCAGCCAAAATCATCGGTGAAAAACTGAGCATCAGCATGAACACGGTGATCACCCACCGGAAACACCTGAAACAAAAATTGCACGCAAAAAATACTGCCGAGTTGATAAAAGAAGCCGTTAAGGCCAGGATTATCTAAGCTTGGATCCTGTTTGCCGGATTTTCACCCGGTTTATCAAACCAGTTGAAATAATCCTCCGCCCCATTGATCCCTTGATTAACCAAGGCTTTTTTCTTGTCGTCCGTCAAGTTGAATTCAGTCGCTTTTACATCGAGGGTGTTGATATAAACGGTGCGTTGCCAATCGTCGCTATGCAGGTGCTGATGTTCCTGTACCTGCATCACCGCAGCCAGCAGTGCTTTGGCATATTCGGTAAAACCTTTGATGGGCTTTCCCTGAAGCGGCTCGCCGTAACGAAACAAAGCGATATCCTCCTGGGTATCCAATCTTAACCCCAGGGTTTGCCGGTTATACACATACGGGCTTCGCCCAGGATTTTCGAGCAAAAAACGGGCATTTTCGCGGTTATAATAATCCGTGTTCCGGGCAGCTTCGCGCTCGGTATCCATCAGGATATAACGTTCGCGGTCGAACAATTTTACCGGGTAGTTCAACATCACCCCGCCATCGACATACACATCATCACGATCGCCGTGGCGCACAGCGGCAAAAAACAGCGGAATGGACATGCTGATTCGAACTGCATTCACCAAAGGCATTTCGGCATGACGTTCGGCAGAAAAGACTTCGGTGTAACCGGTCGAAAGATTGGTCCCAACCACATACAGGTCTGGCAAACCGGCTGCTTTCAAGTCGCCAAAAGTCGATTTTGCACTTCCCGTTTTCTTTTTGATGATGGCGCCAATCCAGTCGTTAAAGAAATCACCTTTGTTCCAGCCAAACTGTTTGGCCAGCCGACGGATATCGCGGATTACACCAAATGAATTATCCATGAAGGACTTAAAATCGGTCGATTCCATGATCGCTTTCTGCTCATGGATGGAGTATCCCAGTGCAAAAATCAGGGCATTGATGGCCCCGGCGCTAGTCCCGCCAACCCGTTTGATGTTTGCCAGGATGCCCCGTTGTTGCAATACCTGCATTCCGCCGATATAGGCTATTCCTTTAACGCCACCCCCTTCGAACACCAAATTACGAAACTGTACTGTCATGATTTTTCCTCCTATGTTGAATTGTTATATGAAATTTATTTGACCAGTCCCGATATAAACGACCGGTAAATCCACCGCGCTATCCTGAAAAGAATCCTCACCAGCACTCTCATGGCCACCTTCCGGATTACAATGGTCAGCATGCCAAGCGCCGCAGAAACAAGAAGACCAGTTAGGAACCGGGTATCCTGAAAATACATCCAAGCAAAACTCCCGATGGTGACCACTGATGAGAAAACCAACTCTAACCACTTCCAGTGCACAATAAACTCATTTGCAAGACCTTCAATTTTACTTAAATGAACAACCGCCTGCCGCGGGTCGGTTTCCAATCGTTCCGGATCGACAAAAGCAAGGATATCACCATTGGCATAAAAAATGGTCAACAAAGCAGGATCACTTCCGTCTTCTGAGGATTCGGGAGTGCGCACCATATATTGTCCGGTGAGTAAAAGCGCTCGCAATGATTTTGACCGCAACAGTCCCATCAGCTTTTAAAGTCAAACAGTTTCCCGACAAATGTCACCACGGTATTTACCAGATTACTCCAAAAATCCAACGATAGTTTAGTATGCTTTTCATGGATGTCCACCAGTAGTTGTTTCGGAGAATTGGCAAAACCTTCTTCGATTCGGGCCACCACATCTCCATCCAAACCAATTCGGGTTTGCATGACCACTTTTTCAGTCCCCAGATCATGATAACGCCTCAGCTTGGCTTTGTCCCGCACGTTTATGCCCTCAAATTCAAAATCGGGCGAATCGATCAGGTTGAATGCCGATAGCTTAACATTCGGCTGCCCTTTCACCACAAACTCTCCATCTTTCGACTTGATGTAACGGCAAAAATAAACCATGCGGCTGTAAAGAATATAATCCGGTTCGGTCATGCGAATCCGGTTATGGTCCATGAAATGCTGCAGCTCAACAAGCAGCTCTTCCAGTTCCAGATATGATTTCGCCGAAAGTGCACGAGGGAAACGCCCCAAGTCATTCCTCCCGGCAATAACGCTCAGTTTCCGGACATATTCCGTGAGCACTCCAGCCAACAGTTCTTCTACCTTTTCGGGCGGATCAGCAGCAATCATTCCGGATTTGATAATCGTATCAATCTGAAGATGGGTAAGATCATCCAGAAGGGAAGCGATAACCGAACCTTTTGATTCGTTCGCCATAGCTAACTGATCTTATCTTTCAGTTCGAACAACGTATTGATGATGGTGCGCAATGTGAGGATGTTTTTTTCAAGGATCTCGCTTCCCTTGGCTTCACGTGACTGATGGAACTGCACCAGCTCGGGATATTTCTGGTAAAACTCCTCCGACAGTTCGGTTTTGATGTCGCCATCTACCAGATCAATGGTACTGATCATCCCTTTGACGTCCTGATTGGCTTTGAACTTGATTTCACCTTGCTGATCGGCTTCCATGTTGCCCATCAGGGTTTGGATTTTCAGCGTGGTGAGGTCGGTGATTTTTCCCGAAATTTTCTGAATGATTTCTTCTGCTTTTGACATAGTTATTTGATTTTAATTGGTTACTGATTTTCTAAACTTAACGTTGGCCGACTGAAAGCTGCTAACCAACTTGAACAACAGCAGGGGCCAGGTTATCAATTGAAGCGGTTGAACGGCCAGTTTCAGTACCTGCCCAACCACAGCCAGCGAAAAAGCCATGGCAGCCAACTGGTAGCGCGTTTCCCGGACATGTTGCATCACAAAGTCGGGCCCGGCATTGATGACCAGCGTAGAAACATCCCCGTCGGGACGAATTTTGCTGATAATAAATTGAACAGGGTTTCCCGTGAAAACCACTTTGCGGCCCAGCAAAAATTTCACTCCATCCACAAAAGCCCGTAAACCGTAGTAGAGATTTTCGAAAAAGCTGGTGAACAGCTTTTTCAGAAAGCCCCACATCTTTTCAACCCGGTCCAATACCCAACGGAATATTTTCCGCAGAAAACGAAATGCTTTCCTGATCAGCTTTTTAAACCCGAAATAGAACCGCTTTAAAAAACCGGCCTTCTCTTCGGCTGCCGGTTGAAGCGAAACTTCATCCCTGAGCTGTTGCAGGTTGGCCGAAAACTTTTCGCGGCTTTCAGCATCGGCATTGTTCACTTCACCGGCCAGGGCTTCCCAAAGTTTTTGCTCTTCGTCGGGTTGATCGCTCAGCATATATTCCTGAAGGAAAAACAAGGCATTGAACATGCAATAGCCGTTTCCCAGGTAGGTAAGCACGCGGTGTGTTTTAATGTCCTTCCCGTCGGCCAGGTTGTAGGTTTCAACCGAATCGATCAGGCTTTGCAGGCTTACTTCGCCCAGATCGGAATCAAGCAAACCGTTGTAAAACCCTTCCTGCCACTGGTGAACCTGAATCAAACGGACCAGAAAACGGGATAGCAGATTTTTGCTTTCTTTTTCCAAAAAACCGTAATCGATCCGGTCGTCATTCCTGTTCAGCACCTGTTTTTGCAGATACCGCAGAAATTCGGTTTTTTCGCCAAAATCATCTTTCAGCTGACGGCCAAAGGCAAACCTTCGGTCCAGTTTTTCTTTTAGATGAACCGATATATTTTTCGGACGAAAGGTGAGGATGAATTGTTCTTGGTTGTACGACGCGAGCAAATGGCGGGTGAAACGGTCCACATCGGCCAGGTAATTGATTGCCTCCAAAGGCGTACATTTACCGATATCGGCCAACTCGCCGATTTGCAGCGCCGAGGCCATTCCGACAGCCTGGCCGACGGGATGCTCCCACATACCGAATAAATCGAGCCGGTAGTGCACCAACCTGCTCCTCAGACTTATTTCGCCAATGTTGGGCAGATGGGCAAGCACGATGCCGTCATCGATATCCGTCAGTTTCCGCAGGAAATACCGAAAAAAATGTTCTTGCCCAAACCGGCTTTCTGCCGCCAGTTGTTGCGGCGAAAACATGCCAGACTGAAACAACTCATTTTCGAACTGCTTTCTGGCCGTAAATTCATCTTTTGCAGTGATTGAATTAGCCCTGCTTACCGAAAGGTAACCCAGTTCCAGCAGATGCTGCCTGATTTCAATGCCTCCGTCCCGAAACCCGGCCAGCTCCTTCTCGCACTGCTCCAGCAATTGTATTTCGGTATCCACCATACCTACTGGCTTTTACAACAGGTCTTTTACCAGCTGAATGAGTGATTGCCGGGCTTCTTTTGAAGTCACCAACATCTCCTTGTGCAGTTTCAGCAGCGCATCGTCGGCAGGGCTCAGGTTCTTTTTCACGATGGTTGACACGTCCGAATCGATCTTTACACTGGTAAAGGCAACCAGTTCGAGAGTCGATTGATTTTGGACGGTGAGCGATTTCAGCACCTTTTCAATCTGCACTTTGTCTTCTCCGTTTCGTACCACATCCGAAACCTTGTACTCAAAGTTCCCGGTAAACGTGGTCACTTCCAGCGAAGCGGCATCTTCAATTTCATCGCCGATCCGTTTGATCAGCCGGGCAAACCCGCTTTTCAGGTTTTTTTTGCCTTCGTCATTAATTTCTGTTGCCATATGCTTGTAATTTAACTTTGAAAAATACTTTCCAGTTTATTTTTGGTTTTCTGCTCATAAACGCCATTCGCATCCTGCAAAGCTGCCTGCTTCTGAAAAGCGATCAGCTGGGCTTCGGTTCGCGGCCCAAAGACCCCGTCCACAGAGCCACAGTTATAGCCCAGATCAATCAGGATCCGCTGGAGTTTCATCACCTCCTCTCCCCTGCTGTCCCGTTTCAGGCCAGGCTTGGGAATTTCGAGATTGCCGGAAGCGGCGAGCCGACGGAAGCCAAGTACTTTCGCGGCATCGAAACCCTGTACGGACACGCTGTTACGCTGATTACCGCCCAGCACAAAAACCTGGCTTTTGTCGCGCGAAAAGCCGAAAAACAATCCCACATGCCCTGTCCACGAAGCAGGACTATCGCGCCAAAGCACTACAATGTCGCCGGGAACAGGATCGTCAACCGGTTTGCCCACCGACAGCCAACTGCGGGCGTTGGCTTTATGCGTGCGTTGCAAATCGGCTTCCTTGCAGCACCAATTGATAAAAATGCTGCACCACGGCGTTTCGTCATCCGTAATGTGATCGAAACCAGATTCTTTGGCGTATTTTACGACAATCGGATTATGCTCTGACCCGGCAAATTCGTGAACGCCCAATTCGGCAGCAGCTACCTGAATAATGTTTTTCATACGGAATCATTAAAGTGAAAGAATAGAAATATCTTACTTCGTATTGGGAACGATGCGAACATCGGTTACCCCTTTAATCTCCCGGAGCTTATTCTCGTTGATCTTCTCTGTTTCCTGCACACCGGCCGGAATGTACACATTGCCCTGCCTGATTTGAATTTGCTCCAGGTTGTCAATTGTTATATCCTTATTTTCGCGGGCCATATCTTCATACACTTTCCCGGCAATAAACAAATCCCGGCTGGCTTCAATCCGGGTTTGGTAGCCTCCGGTATTTACCGACCAGAAGGTGGACTGGTCGTCGGTTTGTTCCATCCGGTTTTGGCTTTGGCTGACCCTGATCACCTCCCGGCGTCCGAAGTTGCCGGAGAATTTCCCTTCAATATAACTCAACCGCTTCAGGTCCTGGTAATTGCCAAGTGCCTTTTCCCGGTTGATGTAGTCGAGCGCCTTCATCTCGAATACCGGAACAGGATAAGAAGGATTCTTTTCGGTACACTGTTGGCCCGCATCGGCCAGGATTTTAAACCGCTGCCGGTTCAGGAACGAAGGATCGTTCTGAAAAGCCGTCCCCGTAAACAGGGGATTTTCAACAATCGCTTTCTCCACCTCCGCAACCGGCCTATTTGCAACATCGATGGTGCCGTTTCGAAGCCCTAATCTCAGCCCGGTGATCCATCCCAGCTCCGCAAGTAATTGCGATGATTGCGCATCGCGGTATGGCGAATTGGCCACCTGGCGCAAGATAGAGTCGGCCACGGTCAGGTTGTCCAGGTCGAGATAGCCGATGGCGGCATTTATCAACGCCCGAAACTCAGGCGCAAGTTGGTTTGTTTTCCGGTACCCCCTGGCCAGCAATTGGTGCAAGGCGGGTATCGGTTTAAATTCCCCTGGGTCCCTGGCCTCCAATCTCTTCTGAAAATCAATGGCCCGGGTAAGCTGAAAAATGCCATTCCCGGCGTACCACGAGGATGTCCACACATCGCGGTCAGCATAAATCAGTCCGAGCATGGTATGCGAACGCTGGATGGATTCGATATCATTTTGCAGGTAATGTTCACTTTTTTCGTTGAACAATTCGCGGATTAGCTCTTCGTATTTTGCCTGCTCCAGGTCCAACTCCGGGTAACGGTTGTACAGGCGCGACAACTCAATAGTAATATCCATTTTTACCGGAAAATAACGCTTGAGCAAAGGATCATCATAACGGTAAAACTCCGGAGCAATCTCCAGCGCTGTTTCCAACAAATGAACAGCCTTGTCAGGCCTCCCCGCCATAAGCAGAGGCGGTTCCAACTTAAACAGGATTGCAGCTGTAATATGTTGGCGATAATCGCTGGCCCTCCACCATTTCAACTCATCCGTATGTTTAAATGATTGTTGCAGAATTTTTTGAAGTTCGATGTTGCAGGTGTGCGGCCACGAAGCCGTATCGGGAAGCTCACGGGCATAACTTTCAGTCAACCCGTCGTGGGTGGAAAGGATCTCGGCCCATCGCGTACAAGCTTGCACAGCCCCCGGTTGGTCGTTCAACTGTAACGCATGGTGCAAAGCAAGCAGAAAGCCATCGGCAGACAACCGGGTTGCGCCAAGTTCAAAAAGCCGGTCGGAGAAGGTAAGAAGGCCTTCAACACGTTTCTGCGGTTCGGGCAACTGGGAATAACATTGAAAAACCTTCCAACCCAGTGCCTCGTTATCAAGGTTGGCAAAAATGGCCGGTTGATAAAAAGTCAGGGCTTTTCTGAAATCGCCGGCATCGAAAAGCAGATCGCCTTTATTGATGTAGTATTTGAATTTGTTCCGGCTGTCGAGTTCAATGGCCCTATCGAGCAATTCAAGGGCGACATCGGTGTTCCCCTGCGCTTTGCTCACCAGGAAAAGGTTGTTGATTACCGCCAGGTCAGACGGATTGGCTTGGTGCGCCTGCACGTAAAAGGCAAACGAGCGCCCCAGCAAAGCCGGTTCATTTTCCCTGGCAGCTGCCTGCTGGCAAATGTAGCCGGCCGTAAAGTATATTTTCAACCGGCAAGTTGCATCCTCACCACAATTTTCGACGTTGCGAGTTAACAACGATATGCCCTCATCCCAAGGTAATTGCAAGGCAACATTGCAAACCGAATCGGGACGAAATGACGCCGGCTCCAGCGCCTGAACAAAATCAAGCTGCCCGAAAAAGAATAGCAAAACTACAGTTAGTTGTATCCGTCGTGTCATCATTTTATTCAGGATTTACAGTGCTGAAAAATGTTTCCGGCGTAATGACCTCCAGATCAGTATTCACAAGAGGCAGATGCTTGAGGATGTAGATTTTCTTTTCTACCGTACCGGCAGACGCCCCATCGACTGAAACGCCGGTTTGCGCTGCCGAAAGTTTCTGCAATGCCAAGCTGCCTTCGGGGTAAGTGGACGGCAAATGGTACTTTGCAATCGCCTCGGCCTTGCTTTTTATCGGGCCAAGCACCTGGGTGGTATCATACAAAGGGATGGCCTCAACCAGATCATCAGGAACGAGGCTGATCAATACAAAAAGGCTTAGTCGGGCAATGTTGGATTCTTTTTCGGAAAGGGGGATGATGTAAAATTTTTTGTCCTCAACGAAATAAAAATCCTCGGCCACCTCCACTTTGCCCAATATGTTTCTCACCAATGCTTCTTTGTGGTTCAAGAGGCCGATTCTAAAAACCTGGACGATCTCGCTGATAAAATCTTCCTTTACATCCGGCAACGATTCAATAAACCGGTCTACCGGACGGAAAACCCAGTAAACCGGCTCTTCGCTAACCATGCCGCTTTGTTGTTTCAGGTATAGTTTAAAGCCCACTTCTTTCAAACCGGGATGAGAACTCGCATTCCGTTCACTATCGGCCAGTTCGATATGCAACACATGCGGCATTTCATTTTCGGTAAAACGGAAAAAACCAAAACTTTTGTTGAGCAGTCCGGTCATTAAAACCGAACACCCCTTTTCAATTTCACCAATCTCCGAACCGTAAAAAATCCGGTACTGCAGCTCCGTTATGCCGAAAGTTACCTGGATCCCTTTTTTATCCTGAGCAAATATCTGTAATGCCACCAAAATGAGACAAGAGACAATTGCAATTTTCAGTTTCATGGTTGCAAGGTTTTAAATTTAAATTCGATAAACGGATCGGTACCCACCACTCCGCGACTGGTGGCAAAAACGTCTCCATCGCGGGAGGTCAGCTCAATGCGCAGGCTGTCGTAAGGTTGCAAATCAGCTTCGAGAAACAGCGGTTCGTCGGCGCACCACCGGTTTAAATAACTGTATATGAGCACATCATCACGATAAACACCCTTTAACTCGTTGTGCCACCGTTCGCAATAAGTTGAAGGAATTTCGGGAACCTGGCCAATAACAATCACGGCACGACTTTCAACCGGACCTACGCTGGGTGCGTTCTTATTGACCTGAAGCCTAACTTTTGCACGGGTAAGCTGAACAAAGTTTTCGGGACTCACCCGAACCACCACCGTAGGCGAAACTTGCAAGTCGTTTTCCAAAACAATGCGCTTCCCCACCCAGGGATAAACCTGAAACCGGTAGGGCTGAAAACCCCGGGTGGTCAGCAGAAAAGTGCGTCCGAAGGGGATGGTAAGAACCGTCTTTTTGGCGGTTGGTGTCTGTTCGTTCAGCTCCAGTGTTGCGGCCGGTTTGTTTGTTTGGCTTTGCGGCTGTAGCTGTAAACTGTGCTGCGCCCGGCTGTTGCTGCCCGACAGGTGTACCGATGAAACAAAGCAACCGGCCATGAAAAACAGCACATACAAGGCTGCAATGACCTGAAAGTTCAGAAAAGCCGACAACCACCGGGAATAAATTTGTCCGATTTTTTCCTCCTCTTCTTTTTGCAGGTATTTGGTGAGAAAACCGACAAAACCGAAAAACACCAGAACGATGTTGGTAAAATACGTTTCGATAACATTATTGCCCACATGATACGCCAGCCACGAGTTGAGCAGAAGCAGGAGAAATGCCAGCAACAACACTTTTACAAACAGGTAATTATTCGGTCTATCCATCAATCAAGGAATTTTTTCATATCATCACGCTATAACTAAATACGGCATAATTTCAAAAATGCTTCGTGTTTCGTCCCTGGTACGATTTCCATGCAGCAAAATTACAGTTGGGTCAACGCTTCGGCTGGAAAAACCGACTCAACCGGTACATTGGCCCGTTTGCAGATTTGGAGGATTTTGCCCCAAACCACGCTGCCCGCAAAAGCCGCCCCTTTTCTGGTAGGATGTTCGTTGGCGCTCCGAATCAATGCCTTTATCAGGATGGTTTTCAACTCATCGTCAACCGTGAGCCATTTCGAAACCTGCTCATTTCGCAGAATGACTTCCAAGGCATCCAAGGCTTGCCAGACCACGGTACCCCGGTATTTTTCAGCGGCCAGACATTCTATCAAAGGCCTGAACATCGTAGCATCCGCGCCCCAGCGCACCATGTAGGAAACGGTATAAACATCGGCATTTTCGCCTTTTTCCAGCAAACTGAAGGCTATTTTCCGAAAGCTTTTCCCGTCAAGTTGTTGACGCCAATTCTTCAGTTCGCCGGCTGCGTTCATAAACGGCGCATAGCTTGGCGCATGGTGCGGGTATTTTTCCTTGTACAACCGATGAAGCTTTTGGTTTGCTTTCATAATCTCCCCCTCGAAACCCGGTTCAGATGAAACATCGGTCACCTGCCGTGGCACCCGGGAAAGAAAACCAATGCTGTCGAGGTCTTTTCCGCCGGCACTCAAATCCGGTGTTTGCCGGGTCGCAATCTGATACGAACGGTCATTCACTTGATCGCATACCCGATTGTACATGTCGCGAATGCTGAGACAATTTTTGTCTTCAACGGCATCCATAAAAGCGCCGGTCAGCAAGGGCAATTTGTCGCGGTGGGGAATATAGGCCTGTTCGCCCGGCATACAGGCATACAAGGTGATAAACTCGTCGATACGCGATTTTCCCAAGCCTTCCTGAGTACCTAAAGCGCCTTCCACCTCATTCCGGCAGGAGTCGAACACGAGCAATTTTCGCATCGCCGGGACCGGGCGGACCAATCGGGTCAATGCGTTAACCGAAAGCGCCGTGTCTTGCAGATATTGAAAACACGTGTCTTTCAGCAGAATCTGGTCCCCTTTTACCGACCCGTAACCGTGGCCAATGAAGTAAAACAATAAAAAGTCGTCCTTTTGGATCGGCCACTTGCTGTGTAAATTCAGCAAAGTTGAGATCACCGGAAACTTGTATGGCATTTTCAAATAATCATTTCCTTCCTGGTCTTCCGCTATCACGAGCATATTAGAGCGTTCGAATTCACCGTTTTTCACGAGCGCCTCGCTCAGCCGCCTGATCGAATACCCGGCGTGCGGAAGAGTTTTGATCTGGGGATCGAAGTAATTGTTCACCCCGACAAGTACAGCGTAATTGGCCATTGAGTTTTACTTTTGTTGTGAAGGCGCTTTCCGAAACGTAAGGGTAAGGCCGCCGGTGATTTCGCCTTTGCCTTTTACCAGGCCCACCAACTGAAGTTCGCCGCCTGCTGTAATGTTTACCTGAACCGAAATATCGGTCAGTTCGTAACCGCCGTAAACCGGGACTTCGGGAATGATTTCACCCAACTGTTTGGTGAACATTTCCAGGTTTTGTTTCAGTGTTTTCAGTTTTATGGGTATCGGGGCCAGGTAATCGCCAATTCCCATTGCTTCGGCCTCGGGCGCTACCAGAATGTTGATAGTATCTGCCTTGCTGTGATGGTTCATTTTCTATCCTCCCATGAATATTCGAATTATATCAATTGACCTGAATATTTGAAGTGCCTGTATTCCGGAGTCATTCCAGCAGTATCTTGATCGACCAGCTGTTCAGCTTGCCGGTGTCCCGCTGCAGGTTGTCCGACACGTTGAGTTTCCAGATGCCGGTTATTTGTTCCCCTTTCATTACGGCCAGCGGCGGGGTGTTGGCCATGGAATAGGTTTTGATCAGGTTGTCGGTGGTGCCTCCCGTTTTTTTGTGCAGATTAACCTGTGTGCCTGAAGGCGAAGACAGGTTGACAATCAAATCGCCGATGTAGGTGTGGGTGATATCAATCCCTACTTCGATTTCTTTGACGGTGCCGGTTTCCTCCACCTGGATGGTCCGTTCCACGCCAACCGGGTCGTTGTCAGGAACCCTCAGGGCCGGTTCATCCACTTTCTCAACCACGGTTTGTCGCGAAACATTCAGCGTTAATTTCCACGAATTCAATGTGCCGGTATCAATGGCGGCGTGATCCGATACTTTCAGCGTCCACGCTCCCTGAATGGACTGCCCGTTTAACTGCGACAGAGCAGGCGTGTTTTGCAGATCGAAGGTCTTTTTCAGATTATCGGCACTGCCCCCGCTTCTTTTGTGCAGATCAATCTGCATGCTGTTTGGCGAGATTAAACTCACGATGAGGTCGCCAATGTAGGTGTGACTGATATCCACCTCCACCTGTACCTCAGCCAATGGTCCGGTTTCTTCCACCAGAATTTGGTCGGCAATCCCGGTGGAATTTTTATCGGGAATGGCCAAAGCTGGCGACGAGGTCTTCTCCACCTTGCCAGCCGGCTGTTCCCCGGTGACACCACCCATTTTCAAGGCTTCGGCTACGGCGGTAGCCGCATCCACCTTTCCGAATCCGAACCAGGGGCTCCAGGTGCCGTCGGCCAGGTTCTGATCGGTGAAAGCGCCGCTGTTGAACGGGGCAACCGGCGAGATGTCCCACGAAGTATCCGGGTCGTAACTGGCCGGCAGCGTTTTGGGGTAGCCATTCATATTCAAATCCTTATCGGCTGTTCGTTGTAAAACAGAGATAACCTCCAGCGCCGTCAGGTTTGGGTTGGCCGAAATTACCAATCCGGCAATACCTGCCACCAGCGGCGTGGCGCTCGATGTGCCGCCAAACTCATTGTCAACCAGCGGGGAAGCGCCCGAGGTGGTGGTAATGCCCAAACCGGGTACTGCCATGCGGTAATATTTGTGCAGGTTGCTCGACGGCGCCGTGAGCGAAATCCCCGTTCCGTAGTTTGAATAATGGCTGCGCTGGGCGTTGCTGGCCAAAGCAGCAACAAACATCACCCCCGGAACGCCCACCAGGTTGTGGCTAAAATGCCGCGATGTATCCACCCCGGCCCAGTACCATGAGCCATCCATCCGCTGGGCATAACCGTGCGTGTACGGAATATCCTGGTTGCCCGTATAGTTGATCGGACAATTTTCGTTGCCGGCTGCCCACAGAAAGACGACCCCCTTCCCTCTGCGTCCGCCGGTTTGCGTCAGCGTTTTGATTTTATTCACCACAAATGAGGCATAGTTGCCATGCGGCGAACTGCCCCACGAATTGGAAATGACATCCACTTTGTCCTGAAGAAAGTTTAGGACGGTATAGAGCTTATCATCGCTAATATACAGGCTCGATCCGCTGGATTCCCACTTGACGGGCAGGAGCCTGCAACCGGGGGCCGCCCCTACGGTGAGCAGGGCATCCACCTCGGCAGCCACCACCCCGCAGCAATTGGTGCCGTGGTCGGAACCGCTCTGGTACATGTTGGCCGGATTGGCGCCAACAGCATCGCGATGGACTAAATTCAGCCCGCTCATGTAGCCCCACGAAGCAAATTTCCCGGGCGAATCAAAATCGGGATGGTCCAGCTTGCACCCGTCGTCGGTCACCCCGATCACCACATCCGGGCTGCCAAAATGGTTCAGCAGGTTCCAGGCATCTTCGCAATTCGACGACGACCGGACATCAAAATCATTATCAGTGAGCCGCTGATGCAGGTGCCACTGTTGCAGGTAATTCGGATCGGCAGGAACGGTAACCGAGCTGGTTTTTACGACATGGTTCAGGTCGTGTTCGCACAATTCAACCAGACCCGTTTCTTCTTCCGTGATCAACACCACCAGTTTCACCGGGTTCATCCCGGTTTCATTGGTCAGCTGAAAAAGAAATTCCCGATCAGAATATTTCCGCTTCAGGACGAGGGCGTATTTTGCCATGAAGGTACTGATCTCATCGTGACTTGCGGCCTCCTTAAACGTGACCACAATCCGGTCGGTAATCAGGAAATCGGTTTGATCATCCGCCACGGTATAGGCATGGTGGGCCGTGAGGTGTTTGCGCATATCAACCATGGCATCGTCCAGCCTGGCGGCCTTCACCTTTATTTTTGAAGAAGCAGACGACACCTGCACCACGTTTTTCGTGATGCCCATTTTTTCCAATTGTTCCGGGAGCGCCCGGGCCACGTATTCATCGGATTTCTTTTTCAGGTAGATTTTTTTACCGTTCCGATAGGTGTAGATTTTCTTATTCTTGGCCATGATTATTTAAGTTTTTAGGGATCAGCAATCGGTTTATTCAAAGCAAACAACCATGTATTTGCATTCGGTGAAAAAGTTTCCATATCTGGCAATTATTCAGCACTGCATCTTTTTTATTAGCCCGGGGCGGGTGCAGGAGCGGGAGCGGCTGCCGCGGCCCTTTCAGCCCTGAAAGCGTCGCCGGTTACTGTGCGTCCGTCCCTGGTCCTAACCGTTATATGGGAACCACGCACCTCTCTTCGCCCGCCGCGAATCTCAAGGATTACCCGATAACCATTGTCCCGGCTGCGGAACACGGCCACATAATTCCCGCTCGGATAAGTACGGTCCCAACTGAACTGAATGCTGGGATCATTAAAAACTGCTGCAAAGAATTGGGCCTCGGCCCGCAAGCCCATCGGGTGTACACGTGCCCATTCCGCGCCAACCCCGGCAGTTCCCAATCGTCGGTTATAACCGCGAACGGCAAACCGCTCGGCCAGAAAATGAAGGATGTTCGACTGAAACCCAAGGTCGTCACTGACCAGCAGGTCTTCCAGATCGACATACCCCAACTGAAGGCTGTCAACCAAAAGCGGGCCGCCACCCACGTACCCGGCCCCGGTAATGAGGCGCATGGGAACAATTTCAACCCGGTCGATAAAAGCCCGAAGTTGCTGGTCGAAGTGTGTCCGGGCCGCTTCGTCCACCACATTGTACCGCAGCACTTGCCCGTCCAGGCGGTACTCCAGCGCGGTGGAAATGGCATTGAGCCTGTCAACCAATTCCCCGGCGCGGTCAAAAGCTGAAGCTTCGCCTCTTCCAGGCGGCCTCAGTTGTACTTCGCGCTGGATAATTTCATGATTTACAGGGGCAATTCCGAAGCCTGGTGTGAAGGGCTTCATTTGAATGGAGCCTTCTTCTTCCTCTTTCTGCAACTGAATTTCTGGTTGCATTTTTTCATCTTCTTCAACAGTCTGCATTTGAAGTGAACCCGGCTCGGGCATACTCATAACACGATTTGCCACGATATCCGCTTCCTTATCGTATCTATCACCAGAACTGCCCGGTTGCAGTTGTGGTTGCAAAACCGGCCGACGTTGACATCTTTCCGGATGCTGCATGTATCTGTATAAACCGTCCATATCTACTTCATTGTGAAGATCAAACAGTATTTTTAGCCACCACTCAGGTTTTTTGTTGGCGGAAGCCCGCGGGCTTTTACATAGCGTTCCACTGCTCCCCAGTTTCCCTCGGCGAACGCTCCGGTGTTGGTGTTCCGGTTGTTCTCGTCGAGGCTAAGTATGGCACTGGGCCAGCCATTATCGGCATAAACAATCACCCGACGGGGAACCCGCAGACCAAAAACATCAACGCCATTCGGAGAATCCTTCAGTAACTGCTCGGCAATTTTCTGTCCGCCGGCACCCTGCATTTCTGCATTTATGACGCTATAGTCTTTTTTCAATCTGATAATGACAACAGCCTGAACATGAACTCCCATACCTGCATATACAGTAGAGTGCCGTATCCATTTTTCACTTAAAGTACGGAAAAGAATTTCGGGAGATGAATTGCTTAACTGAGCGTTTAATTTATCGCGTAATTCAACTAAATACATTCGCATTAATCCATAAGCATCAGATTCAGGTGAAGTTGCAACGGACACGCCGGAAGGAGCATTGCTTTCAGCCATTTCCATTTTTTTGCGTGTCTCGGTAACTTTATCCACAAAATCGCTTTGTATGGCAAATATCATCTGCTTCATTTTTCCGATTGCTTTTTTGTGCTCCACGTAAAAATCACGAAGCCTGGCTGATTCCAGCGCAGCAGTTGCACGTGTCATTTCATCAGATAGTTTTCCAAGCAATGAAAAAGCGTCACCGGCATATTTAACTTTTGATACGGAGATAATAGCTCCCATCAATTTTTCTTCAAAAAATGATTTAATCACTTTGTTAAAATCAGGTTTTGTTTCCTGATCCGATGCGCTGGTCAATACCTTGTCGAAGATTTCCAGTGCCGTATTCCATCCTTCAAGAATAGCAATCTGGGTGTTCATGATATCATTGGCAAGCGACTCGTCCGACTTTTCGGCTGAGGGCGTTTCCTGCACCTCAAGCCCTGCTGTTTCCGGGGCCGGTTGCATCGAAATCCGGCTTTCAGAATTTCCGCCCTGCTGCACCACATGAGTCAGTTCGTGTGCCAGCAGATGTTTCCCCTCGCGGCTTTCAGGTTGAAAAGTCCCCGAGTTAAAATAAATATCGTTGCCATGGGTAAAAGCCAAAGCGCCTAACTCCCGGTTCATTTGAATGGCATGGGCATCCGTATGGATTCGCACGCCGCTAAAATCTGCGCCCATCTTGCCGCCCATTTCCGAGCCAATCTCTCGGGGCAATGGCTGGCCCGATCGTTTGGCACCGGCCAGTTTTTCACCGATCCGATCTGACGCAAATTCAGGCTTGTCCGACGAATGTGATGGGGGTTTCATTTGAACGGGTTCTTCCTCTTCTTCCTCTTCAGGCTGCATCCGAAGTTTCGGCATCATCATTTCTTCCTCTTCTTCGATGGGCTGCATCTGTATCGATCCGCTATCACCCATGCTCATCACATGGTCGGCAACGATATCCGCTTCCCGCTCGTATTTATCGCCGGGCTGACCAATTTTGAGTTGGGCCTGCAACGTATGGCGATTACCTGTTTTATTTTCTTGTGGTTTGAATTGTAGCATGGCCGTTCGTTTTGGTTACAGTGTCCTTCTGCTTTTGTGATATTCCCGCCTGATCCCTTCAATAATATCCGCCAGTTTAATGATGTTGCCGCCTCTTCCCAACGCACGTAGCAAACAGTGTTGGATGATGTTGATGATGGCCCCGCCCGATATTTCGTATTTCCGCGCAATTTCAGGAAGGCTGATGACGCTGTCCGGTTCAACCGCAGCCGGGAAACTATTTTCCCAGATCTTCAGCCGCTCTTCTACGGTGGGCATCGGAAAATGAATAATCGCCTGGAAACGGCGGGTAAATGCCTCGTCGATATTGCCTTTCAGGTTGGAGGCAAGAATGACCAAACCGTTGAAATCTTCGATCCGTTGCAACAGGTACGAAACCTGCTGATTGGCATACCGGTCGTGCGAATCGCGCGTATCGGTCCGCTTGCCGAACAGCGCATCGGCTTCATCAAAAAATAGTATCCATTCCTTGTTTTCGGCCCGGTCGAACACCCGGGAAAGGTTTTTTTCCGTTTCGCCAATGTACTTCGAAACCATTTGCGACAGGTCGATCCGGTACACATCCCTGCCGGTTTTTTTGCCCAACAAAGCTGCCGCGGTTGTTTTTCCGGTGCCCGACGGGCCATGAAACAATGCTTTATATCCCGGCTTCAGAATGCGGTCCATCCCCCAATCGTTCATGAGTGTTTGGTGATGCGTAATCCAGGTTTCAATCTCCCCGATGTGTGTCATCACTTGATGGCTCAGCACCAAATCGGGCCACTCCATTTTGGTTGTCAGCAACTTAGCCGGGAATTCGGGACTGAAGTTGGGTTTGCGGGCCTCGCCAAGGGTAAACAAATCGAGCACTTCCTGCGAAAGATTGATGGCGCCGCTGAGCACAGGCTCTTCTTTACCAATATCTTCGAGCCACAGGATATTTTCGCGGCTAAACTTGTGCCGGCCATCAAAACAACGTTGCAGCGAAAAACGGTTGCTTAAATCGGAACCGGCCAGGATAAACATGGCGGTTTCGCCGGTTGGTATAAATCCGGTATGATTTTTCCCGCGCTTTCCGCCAAACTCGGTATAAATTTGCTGAGTCGATTCATTTTTTACCAGGAACATATCCAAAAGCTCTGGCTTTACATGTGGCACCAAGGCAAGCACCAACAAAAACCGCTCTTCAAAATCGAGCTGGTGTTCCTTTACAAATTTCGCAAACACAGAAACGCTGCCGTTTAACTGCGGCGGAGGAATGTCATAGACGCTTCTGTACCTCGTTTCTTTCTGTACATTCAGCAAAGAACGTGTCCGCAAAATTTCCCTGAACCAGGAAATCTCCCGTTCGATATCGGCGGCATTGGATGCTATTTTGCTTTGATCTACCATTCAACATGCAGTATTTGCAGGTTCCAGGGCAATTTGATGATGGAAATGGGCCAGGGCAGTTTTTCGAGCATCACATCAAAAGTGTTCCGTTCAACCAACAGGTCCCAGCCCTGTCCGCTCCGTTTGAGCAGGCCTTCCCGTTGCAGGTAGGTGTTCCTTAACGCCTCGGGATTTTCAGTTTTCAGGGCAGCCCAGCGGACCAGCACTGTTTCCATCAGATGAAGACATTCCTCTTTTTCTTCATCCGAAAATTCGCAGCGTGCCGGTACCGGTTCATCCACATCCATCCCGCATAAAATTTTATTCAGCGCCAGCTCATGTTCCGGCGCGACATCCTGCCCCGACACGATAAATTGCAGCAAATGGACCGCTTTAAAGGCATCGCCTTGTGTTTTAAACCGATGGCGCTCGTCGAGCAAATGAAGGCCCCGGAAGAAGAACGGTAGAAACGGATGGAGCAAAACCAGGCCGGCGTTATTGACGGGAATTTCCTCAGTATCAGCAAATTTATTGCCCCGGCTGGCCTCCTTATCAGGTTTTGTAACACTGAGCCCTGCACCGGTACCCGCCCCCTGTCTTTCCTGTCCTATTGATGCTGTTTTTTCGCGGATACCGGCCAGGGCCAGTATAATCCTTTTTACATCATTTGCCGAAAAAGCGTTTCGCTTTTGGGCAAGCCATTTTGCCAGCTCCCGCATGTCTGTATCCGGATTTGTTGCAGAAGGGCCGTCACCTGACAACATCGTGTCCGGCGTGAACAGGCCGCCCAAATTTTCAACAACGGCTGCTACCACCAAATTTGCCTGGGTAGTATGCAGTCCGGGCGATTTTACCAGTACTTGCTGAAGTATCCCGGACAACCGGCTTGCTTTTTCATTTACAGAAGATGTCGCCACCGTACCGGCAATCAGTTCTTTTAAAAAGACCTCTTTATTTACCTGGTTGTCCAGTTTCGTTCTGCTGGCCAGTTGTTGCATGATCGTATCAAAATAAGCATCCACCGCTACTTGTTTAAACAGGCCTGGATCTGTGAAGAAAAGCAGTTCATTCAGCAGTTGATTCGAAATCAGATAATTGTCTTCATCGAGATGCCGAAGCAAGCCACGCAACTTAATTTCATCCAGTTGATAAACCAACCGTTTTCTTGCAGTGGCACTCCTGAATTCGGGAAGAAGTGACTTCCGCAAGGTATCGGGATCCAACGCCAGCAACCGGGTAAAAATTTCATTCACAGCATCCGTGCCCAACGAATGGCGCCACCAGGGGAAATGTCCGGTCCGCAGAAAATGAATAAACTGTTCAAATACGTCCTCCTGATTTGAAACCACCTGCACATTTGCGGCCCTCTCCACCTGTTGTTCCGTTGCCGGTTTTGATTTCAGAAGTTCCCGACTGACGTTCAATTCTTTACGAATCTTTTTCAGCGCTTCACGGAGGGCCGTTTCAACAACAGCCTGCTCCAAATCCATTTCCGTCACCGTTCCCAACTCAAGAACCAGCTTGTCAATCCGAATGGTTTCATTCGTACTTGAAATGGATGAAAAGAGATCGTCGAGCGCCGGATTTAATTTCTGTTTTATCATCCCGGTAAGTTTTTGTTGAAACTTCGATGCCTGTTGCCGCTCGTGGACGCTCAGTTCCACTACCTGCCTGTATATAAGGTGATTTTGTCCTCTCATTCAAACTGCTTTAGTACATCCGTTTTCCGAAGGGCATTTCATAGTTTGTTAGTTTCTCCCCTGACAGTTTTTTTGCTGATAGTCGGCAACAATTTCCTTCATCTGTTCATTTCCGATATCATCGGGCAAATCAGGAAAAATGCAGTGAAGCAGCATGAACAAGCTGCCGGTTTCGATCAGGAAATCAATCTCCTGTGCCGAAAATCCGCGATTCCGCCGTAGATAATCAAGCAGCGTACCGGCAGGGTCCTGTCCCGGATCAAGGTTGATGAAGGACAAAAATTTGTGAATACGATCTTCGCCCCAACACCTCAAAATATCCGCATTGTAGCAACCTTGCGTTTCGGTATCCGCTTTTTTTACCCGGATGGTCACTTTCGCGCTATCGGTCAGGCCCGTTCTCTTGTCGATTAAAGTATATGTGAAAGAATCTGTCCCCGAAAATTCCGGATTCGGTTTGTAGGTCAGCGGGCCGGTTTCGGAATGCTGGTGAATATCGCCGCCAAATTCGGAAGTTTTTTCCGACTCAATCACAAAATCGCTTCCAAACACCTGATAATCATTCAGCATCACATCAATTTCCACCGCATGAGCAATGGTTGTCACCGCATAATCGGGGCGGGCAAACGGCAGGATTTCCATAGTAAAACTGCCGTCGTCGCACATGGGCACACCGTTTTCTTTTCCGCAGCAGCTATAGGGCAGGTTAAAATCGGCGACGACGCTGTTGTCTTCAGCATTTTTGTAAACCAGAATGAAGGTGCCGCCCTTGCGCACACCGGCCTGGTGATCGATTCCGGGATGCCGTTGAATGAACGATGAGAAAACAGCTGTTCCCTTCCTCAGATAAAATTCACGTCGTTTGAACGCATAGTAAATCCGGAAAAATTTGGAGTAAAACAGGAGATCGGCCAATTTATGGGCCAGGGGAAACAGGCGTTGTATGATGCCATTCACCAGAGGTATCTGTTTGTCTTCTTCCCCTTCTTTAATCTTAATTTCATTGAGCAAGTCATGTTCAATCAGGAAGAAGTCAATGATATACTGTAAAATTTTCTTGTAAATTTCCCGGAACTTAACAAAATCAAATTCCTGCACACATTCAGTGAGAATTTGGCACAATTCAACCAGCATTCCCAGCAGCTCTTTAATGCGCTGTAAAATTTCTTTCGTGTCATCATCATCACCGTCAAACAGCGAATCCTGGTTTTCATCAACAAATTTGTACAATATTTCCAAATCGTGAACCATGCTGCACAGGCTGAACCGGGCCATGCGGTAATCTTCCTGAATATCTTCAAAACCATACGAATAATCAAGTTGCAGCGTACCTGCATCCGGATCAAGTTGCAGTGGAATAAGATCGAACGGAAGATTAAACTTGTTCTTCAGATCGTTGATTGTTGCCAATGCCTGATCAATACTTTTGTTGATGTAGCCCTCGATCCTTAAAAATGAATAGTCCTGAATATCGTAATACAAGGGTGTAAAGAGTTTACTTTCCATGATGGTCTGGTCATCTTCCTGATCTTCGTAATTCAGTACCAGGCCGTCTTCTTCCAGCGGACAGGTTCGGTTAACAGCATCGTTCCAATAATCTTTCAGATTTCCCAAATGCGAAAAAAAGCTTTCCAGGTTCAAATCATAATACCAGGGAATGGAACGCAGGCTTAGGGGAGTCTGTTTCTCCAGGCTTGGCGTAATCCGAATCGGGAAAACGGCTTCACCCAGTCCGTTGATCCGGTCGATATCGAAACTTTCCAGCATCAGCACCATCCGGTTATGCAGGCTGATTGTCCGTTTAATCAGTTGCTTTTGATGATTATAAATGGGCGGCTGAACGAAATGATGCCGGTATTCCGACAGTTCGCACAGCAATAATTCCTCGCCGGTTGCTTTGCCCAGCATCAGGTGCTTGGGAAAGCGTGACATATCGGACGAGCACTCCGACATCAGTTCGAATGCCGTAACACGAAACTCATTATAGGCCAAGATTAAATCAACGAACAAATCATACACATACTGAACCCCGAGATACGAATTATAGGTCGGATCAGCATCTTCCAGCAGGTTGCGGATGGCTCCTATTTTTTCCGTAAGGGCGCTCACCATAAACGGATTTTGCTCATCGTACGATTCCAGCAAAAGCGGCCGGTAAATATCGTAGGTTTCGGCCAAGGCATCAAACAGATCATCGAACACCGATAATACCGCATGGGCATAGAGTTTCGAGAACTCCGCGTAATCCGACGAATGTACTGCCGATGGATCAAACAGGGCGCGCGGTAAATTGATGATTGGCAGGTCGTATTTTTCGGAAAATACAGCATCCGGTTTACCGGTATTTGTCCGGTCCCACACAGTTTGTAAATCGTCAATACTTATCAGTAGCTTTCTAATTGTCAGGCTACGTTCTTTCCCTAACTCATCACAACTTTTACCCAAACACGATTTCAAATCTTTGTCAGAGATTTCGATGAAAAGCAACACGACCTTATCTCCCAGAAATATTTCATCATTCAGGGGAAATACATCCGGTCCGTCGTCCGCTTTTTCCGTCAACAATTCGTACAAGGTAATGTCCTGCTCATTCACGGCATTGACAAACGGTTCGTAAACGGTTGCAGCCGGCAATTGGTACGGCCGGTATTTCACCGTGACACAGTCGCCCAGGTTAATCAGAAAACCTTCCGAAGTGATCCCTGTCCCTTTTGAAATGGTCAGTTTATTTGCAGTGGCATCGTAACCCACTTCCAATCCGCAAACTACGCCCATGCCAATCAGTTTCGCCCGGGTAAGCCGTGTTTGCTGTTCCAGGTAACCTACCAGGCTGTTCATCTGTTTGCTCGTCAGCACCTGGTTGCTTTCAAATACCGGGTATGTATTGATAATCGTGCTCATTGTGTTGTGTTTTTATGCATTACCTAAAACTGAGTAATCCAGAATAATGGCGTTTCCCAGCGTTTCATCTGCCGAGCAGTCGTACAAGGTTCCTGTTGGGTAAACATTGCGCAAACGGTTAAGCGTTTCAACCAACTCGCGCTGGCGGGCCGAAAGCTTGCCGTAATCTTTCACGCTACGGGCATTTTCAACCAACCAGGCTTTATATCGTGTTTCAAATTCGTCCATTTGCCGACAGCTAATCCAGCAGATATTAAGAAAAACATGGGCCGGGGTTTCCAACCTGATCTGCCTTTCAAAAAACCGCCTGAAGTCCATCTGATCAAACCTTCCCTGCCAGTGGGGCAGAATTACGTTGGCGATGCAGGTGTACGGGTCTTCTATCCGGCAGGCATCGCACTTGTCCTCCTCCAGCACAACTTGCAACAGCTTGTCCTCAATTTCGGTTTCAACCTGGCTGATGGTCAATTCCTGATGCGTGCCCAGATCGGTAATCTGCCCTACTTTGTACCGGCCATTGTTTATTCCATCTGTCGAGCCCCGAATTTCTACCACATCGCCCAAATTGATTTCCAACGACTTGGGATCATGGATCGTAAGCGTTCGCGCTGACGCGGAAACAGCCGTTACGGGCGTTCCTTTCAGATAGGTGATGTTACCGACCGGATCGGAAAAAGGAATATCAACAGGAATTTTTTCGGCGGTATGGATCCGGGTCCGGTTGTTGCCGCTGTCATATTGAACTCCTTTCACTGTATAAGTCCCATCGTCAGCTCCCGTACCGGAAATCGTTATCGCACTCGAAATGTCGGTTGTAGAAGATGCGTCCAGTTCGCCGGCAATATTGCCTTCCACCCGGAACAGTTTGGTCGTAAGGCTGGCTGAATAGATGGGCAATGTTTTGGGGAAGAATAGTGATCCGGTATCGGCCAACCCTTCGGTGAGTGTTTCAGCACCGGCATCCACAAAATGCAGCCCTTTTACTTTGGGCCGGAGCAGAACATGTTCCACCACATGAAAACCTTCGTGATTGAAGAACTGGTTGACGATGAATTGAACAAACCGCTCAACCGCCTTGGTTTCATATCCTCCTTTGAACGTGATTTTATTGCCGTTGATCTTATTGATTTTAAACGATTTTGAATAGGATAGCAAACCTGTGCTGTCTGTTGCCGGGATCGTTTCGACCACCACCAAAACGGTTTCCGATCCGGTGTATTCAACCGAGAAGATGGTGTAATCGCCATCCACGCTTTGCGAACCCGAAATGGTTATGCTGTCGCCGGAGAGCAGGATTCCGATCAGATCGTCGGTCAACTTAAAGGCATTTAACGATGGGTCGCTGCTGAAGGCAAATGATTCCCGGATCTCCAGATTTCCGGTTGCCTGATTGGAAGGCAGAGAAGGGCTCACCGTCACTTCTACGTCAGGGCCGCTGGCCGTGGCGCCCACCACCATATAATCGCCGTCGTTGGCAGTTGAGCTGGTGATATGAATTTGACCTGTTGGCAGGTTGGTAATTTCATAGGCCAACGGATCGTTAAAATCAGCTTCCTCGCTTTCGCCCAAATCATTGCCCGAAGTTCCGAGAACCCGGAAACGATAAGAACCGCTGTCGGAACTGAAATAATAGCTGCTCTCCTGAGAGGTCCGTTTGATCAGTTGCCAGAAAATATCGTAACGCATCTGTTCCGCTTTGGCCATCAATTCAGCCTCAGTAATCGTATTGTACAACAATTCGCCCAGCGGGACATTGGCCGTCGGGATAGCTTCATTCGCCACGATACCGGTTGTCCCGGCCACATCGGTGGCCGATTGGACGGTGTAAGTTCCGTCATTGTCCTGCGAACCATTCACCACCAGCACCTCACCGGCATTCAGTTTTGCGGCAATGTTCCCGTCAATCACGATCGTTTGGGTTGATGTATCCACCGAGATGATATCCACCATCGATTTGGGGTCGCCCTCCACGGTATATTGTCCGGTCAGAACCCGATCGAGAGGATCATAGGTGAGCGGGCTGCCGTACAAATTGTAGCTGACAATAGCCACAGGCGGATCGGGAACCATGTCAACCGAAATGGAGTAATCGAGATAATTCAGCAACGGACAGGCCAAATTGTTTCGGTTCGATTCCGGATTGTTGAAAAACTCGTGCTCAAAAATACCGATCAATTTTTCAATGGCCAGCTCGGCATCACCACCAGATTCATCACTTGTATAGTCTGTTTTCTCACTGATGCCGGAAACAGATTCCGTTCCGCAACCCAGCGTGAAATAATAATTCACATCATCTTCGGAAAGGATTTGGTAATTTTCGCGGAACAACCCCTGAACAATCATGCTTTCCAGTTCCGGTTTGGCTTCTTCTTCGGTCCCGAACAGTTCATAACTTTTCAACAGCAATTCGGGGACATGGTCCGACACGTTAATCTGATAATCGTCGCCAACCTGAACAATTTCGAAATTTGAACTGAAATGCAGGTCTTCCGAACCGGCTTCGTCAATCCCAACCAGGAAAGAAGCACGCCGCCGCAAACCCGAAATATTCCCCGTATGCCAGATGTTGCAACCATCCTGATAATTAAACCCGGTTGACCTGCGTGAACTGATTTTCGGATAGGCATTCAGAAATTCCAGTTTGTCTTCGATCAGTTCGGGCAACCCTTTTTTTTCGCCTGAAAGTTTGATGGTCAGCAGGGCGTAATCGGTAAACGTTTCGGCAAAACGCCCGATCAGATGATCGAGGAATTTATTCTTTCGCTTATTGAACAGGACCTCATCTTCGGCCAGCCGGGCCAGCGTCACTTCGTGTCCGTTTTTGTCCAGGTAAAGCGCATCCGCATCCGGCACAATTTCAAATAAAGGCTGGGTGTAATACGTGCGCCCGATGAGGTAATTCCCGAATTCATCCTCTTCGGCATTCATAGAAAAGAGGTCTTTCACATGCGCCAGTTGCGAAAAATAATTGGCCAGTAACTGATCGAAAACCATCAAAAAGCCTTTCAACTGCCGTGCCTGGGCTTCCCTCCGGTTATTCGCTTCCGCATCGTTGCCTTGCGTGGCAAATCCCTCTTCGCCAATACCATACGTTAGCGGAAAATCATGTTGGATGCTCGCGTAACTTTCCAGGTCACGATAAGTGCCTTTCGGTATTTCAAAATCGAGGACCGGATTAAATAGCTTGGCCGACCGTTCAGCACCTTCCAACTCGTCCATCAGCACTTCCACTTTTGAAGATGAAGCCCTGAAGGGTAACTGGTCTTTGTAATAGGTAATTTTCGAATCCGGTACACTCAGGCGGGGCACATAATTTTGCTCAAAAGCCAGTTGCAGGCACCATTTCACGCTTTTCGACTGAATGGTCCCATCTTCATTGTCGAGCGGAATGTTGGCAATCTGGATAGACCTGACCGATATCACGCCCGGAACGTCCATGATGATCTGAATGAGGTCCGACACATGAATGTACTTTTTCCGGTCGGCCAGTTCCAGCTCTTCGTTATCAATAAAACCGTGTTCCAGTGCCGGGCCTTCAAAAATTTTGTCGGCAGTGAGGCGCTTCTCCTCATCGATGGTGTAGAAAAACAGCTTTTCGCCTTCCGTCAACAGGCCCGAAGTAATATCTTCCTCAACAAAAATTTTCGTTTGATTGGCATCCGAATCAACAGTTATCGAATGCACCGTAAATTCGCCGTCGTTGCTGCGCGAGCCGGAAACCGCCAGCGTGTCACCGGCTTTCAGGATTTCCTGCAAATCGCCGCCAACGGTAAAAAACTGTTGGTCGGTATTGATTTCGAGGATCGGATACTCCTTCCGGATGTTGCACTTGTCCAGCATTTCATCAAGCGTGAAAAAATGCACCGTCGGGGAAAGGAATTTTCCGATTTCATGGAACATCCTTGCCTGGAATTCCTCCACCTCAGTTTCCCGTTCCAGCTCGATATCGGCACACACAGCAATTTTTTCCACCTTGAGCGCATTCAGTTTGTAAAAATCCTCGCACAGGTTCCGGTTGGCATGCAGGCGGGCCTTCACCTCGTTGATGATCTCACGGATTTTACCCACTTTCTGAAGATAAAAAGCCAACATGCTGTCTTCGTTGTAATAAATGAAATCGTTGATTTGGGCTTCAATTTCCGACAGACCGGGAATGTTGACCACATCGGAAACGCTGGTAATCGAACCGGTCAGTTTCACCACCTTGTTCACTAATTCATAACTGATGCTGTACCCGTTTGGCAGGTTACTGAACAGCAGGCTGATGCTTTTCACATTCGCTTTTATGCTGAGAACCTCATCCCAATCAGTATTCTCGCTGTCCCACCTCGGAAATTCAACCGAAACTTTAATGGTCAACCCATTCAGGTTGATATCCGGCAGGTGCTCTTCAATGACCAGCTCTTTGTGCAGCGTATTTTCGTTCAGGTCGCCATAGGCATCACATTTTTCAAACTCGAGCAAAATATCGTACAAAATCCCTATTTCCAGTGGTGGCTGGTTAGTTTCCCCCGGAGCCGGAACGTACAACGGGTCTGCTTCATAGCTCAACGAACTTTCTTTTTTATGCACATAAACCGGTATCTCATTTTGTTTGGATTGCTCCATCCAGGCATTTTTAACGCCAACATGCTTACATTCGGCGTTTGCCGGATCATGCACATCCACATCAATCAGCAGCTTTCGGTAATCGTTAATGGTAACCGGGCTATTGGGAAGAATTTCGCGCGCCGTGAAAAAGTTCCGGATATCAGCCGCATTGGGGTCTGACGGATCGGTTGACAAAAGATCCTGAACCGGATAATTGGCACGGTACCCCAGTTCCGTTATGGCATAGCACAGCACTTCGAGCGTGGTAATTCCCGGATCGTGGATATTGTAGTCGGTCCAGATTTTACCGGCCAGGCTTTGGATATATTTGATGCCTTCGTCACGCAAATAATTATACTGAAGGCTTTTCGACTCCGGCGTTTTCCTCGATATGGTAACTGACTCTGGCATACAACTTCATTTTTAATCGCAAGGACAATCGTCGGCTGCGGCTATTTCAATTGATATGATTTCATTATCCGGACAGGCGCATTCCCCTTCGGTTTCAAGGACCGTAATCAGATGGCTGGCTGCTGAAATCAGCACCGAAGCCGAGGTGGAAGCCACGGCTTCTTCCCTATCTTTATTCGGATCATTGCCGGGATCATCGGGAACAAGATGGAACATTTCGAAGCAGGTGACATAGTCCACATAGGGTTGTTCCTCCACGAAATTCAGGATAACCGATTTGTGGATTTTCCCTCCAAATACAATGTCCGATCCGCTTTCAAACGCCCAGGGCGACAGGTACTGAATGATGGTCTGTTCCAGTTTGGCCTGGTAAATTCCCTTGTCGATCCCCCGGCGGAACTGCACATTAAACTTCACCTTCACTTCCTCGAAAATGGGATTGTGAACATGGACATGGATAAATGGCGACCGGAGCGTACCGATTAATGTGTCAATATCGTACAGCGTAACCAAACTGGTGCGGGGTTTCAGCGGATCAACCGCATTTTTGTTGCGGATATTGGATACAACAATCAGGCTGACGTGCCTTGGCGACGCCTCGTTGATGCTGGCATAAGCGCCTTCGAAACGGGTATGGTTCAAACATTTCACTTTATACACCGAAGGAAAGTTTTGCAGAATAATCCGCTCGTAGTCCCAAATGGTGACCGACCGGTTTTTATGCCGCAGCCGTTCGCTGACCCGCGTGTAAAAATCATCACTTTCTTCTTTCACCTTTCCACCGAAAGAAGTAAACGGCTGGTCGATCTTTTTGATAGCCGAGTCGGCGACCACCATTTTTGCGATGGTTTTTTCGGCCATTGGCTTGCTGAGGTAATCCGGGTCGTTGCTGTTGTCGGCAAAAACGGCTTTGGCTGCCTGGCACTTCACATCAATCAGTTTCGGAATCCCAAACGAATCCTGCTTTACCGATGCCCTTATCCAATGCAGCCCGGACGTTAAAACCGTGTTGTCGTTTTTAGCCGCCGAGGGAACCGAGAATTTCACCACTCCGGTGGTAATCAATCCTTTGGTGGAATCGTAAAGGATATTCTGCACCGGGAAAGGCGTCCATTCATTGTCCGCCAAATAACTCCATTCCACCTCCGGCGGGGCGAGGTCGGGATCGGAAGTTCCCTCCGAAACCTGAAACAAAACAGAAAGATTTTGCGGCGGATCAAGGTCTTTAATTCCCAGGTACAATTCACCTTCGTTGGTATATTGAGGCAGCAAATAATTCGCTTTTTCGGTGGTTTTTATTTCACCCACTCCCAGTGGATGCACATGGAAAAACTGTTCTACCCGTTTTTTATAATTGTCGGACGAGACCTTTTCTGTTGTAATTTTTTCTGAAGAAACGTAGTTCAGCCACAGTTCTTCAATTTCCGGCGTATAAGGTTCATTCGGAAGTTGACCCGTATAATCATCCGTTCTTGCGTTTATTGCCATCAATACCCTTTTGGTATATGCCGTTGGATATTCCTTGTGCCCGAAATCGGTACCTTTCAGCGTTAGCCGGATAAAACCTTTCCGGCTCGTCTGGTCAAACTCATCAAAGTCGTTTAATTCTTCGTCCCGCTCCACATTTCCAACCAAACTGGTTGGCGGTTCACCTACCGGGTCAGTGTTTGAAAAAATGATACTATGATCCGCCATCAACTGATGGCTGCCCGTTTCGGAAAACAACGTTCCTGAATCAGCAGGAACAGGCACCCAGCCTTTTTTGTCCAGCAGTTTTGTTTCGGCTGTAAATGACGTGTTTGTGCGTACCGGTGAGTTTGGATAATAATTGGCATAATAACCCGTGAAGCCGGTGGCATCATCGGGCAGGCCAAACCATTTGATATGGATGCGCAGTTCGTTCAAGGCTTTTTGGAACACTTCCCAACTCCCCATGTAAAAATTAGAACCGATCATGGGGCGGTTGCCAAATGGCTGAAAAGGTTTTCCCGGGTCCAGGACCGACTGGTCGTTCTGTATGATCAGGTTCTTGACTTCACGCACATCGGCAACCAAACTGGCGCTGGCGATTTTCAGGTCTTTCAGATTTTTATATATGAACGGATTAAGTTTACTTTTGGGATTCAACAGGACTTTTACAACCGGCCATTGGGTTTTAAACGGGTCCAGCAATACTTCCTCATCATAAGCCACAATGGCTTCCTGGTCTTTGGTGATGGTGCGTTTGATGATGATTCGGTTGTTCACTTTGTCAACCGTTGTGCTGTGTACCGGATCGCCAAAACTGTAAACCAGGTCGTCGATTTTGTCCTGCCCGATGTATTTGATGGCCCTGACCTGAGCCAGGGCAGTAAATTTTTTCGAAGGTAATTTATTACGTTCGGAAATGATACGTGATGCAACCGTCAGACCAATATCATAATCGCGGATATTGTCGCCGTATCCTTTTTCCGGGTTGTCGAAAACCGGCCCTTCGGCAGGTTCGATACCGGCAATATCAGCCGGTGTTTGGGCGCTGTTCAGGAAATCGAGGATGCGCATTTCCACCACCGGGTCCAACCCGGATGGGCCTTCGCTTTCCCAAATCGGTTCAATCCATTTTTCTTCGCCGCTGAATTTCAATCGGAAGGCATCATACAGCATATCATCCGTAAGCCCGTCCAACAGCGATTTTGGGCTCGACAGGTTCAAATATATGGTTACAATCCGTTCCCCTTCGGCCAGAAATAGAACGGGCGAAGCAAAAGCAAAGCCAATTTCGGCCAGGTCGCGGTCGGACACCGTAGCGGATGATATTCCCGAACTGATATTGGGAAATTGAATGCCGCCGAACGTTCGCCAGCTTTTGTCGTCGTTGGTCAGTTCCCCGCCCTTTCCATCTTCCGAATTGGCCTGTGTGGAAACGTACAGCCGGTAATGGTTTTTCGGATAGGGGACCAAGCCGGAGAAAATATCATCCTTGTTCAGGAAAACCGCTTTCAGTTCCGGGATGGTTGCTTTGTTGAGCGACGTTTCCTGGTCAAGCTGATAGGTCACGTTGTTGCCAAGTGCATCCTTCCCCGCTTTGAACCCGGTATCTTTTTCGAGCAGGTGCGATGATACATGTTTGGCCAGTTCGAAAATCAGGTAAACCTGATCGGGTACAGCCGGTTTTTCACGCAGATGCAGCACATCGCGATAATAAAAGTCGAGGTGCTTTTTGGTGATCTGGTTGATATCGTCCTGCGCGTGTTTAAACAGCTTTAGAAAAGCCATAAACAGCGCAAAATGAGGCGAATTTAGTTGGCTGCCCTCATCAACTTCCTGATTGAAAAAATCGAACCAATTGTTTTTCAGCGGGTCCGCATCCGTGGTATTATCCGGTTTGTAATAATAAATTTCCCGGGCATATTCGCGGGCAAACGTTTTCAGGTCTTCAATACTGCGCTCATCAACAGCCACGTAACCGGGCAACAAGGCTTTCAGCGTTCGTTGTGCCTGGCTGGTGCCATCGCGTTGCAGTGGATTTTTGGATGTACAATTGCCCGACATAAACCTGTTTATTTTGCAATATCAGTTCCTTCGTTCAGATAATACGGGAAGACCAAATTGCGCCTGTTGTTGGTGGCAATAATGGTGTAATCGATCCGGATCTCCACTCGTCCGTTTTCGGCATCGAGATTAAAATTGACATCATCCACGTTGATCCGTGGCTCAAAAAAAAGGATGGCTTTTTCAATGCGTGCGCTCATTCTTTTGGCCAGCGAAACGGTGAGCGGTTCAAACAGCAATTCTTCCATGTTGGCGCCGTAATCGGGTTGCATAATGCGTTCGCCTTTGGTGGTCGAAAGCAAAATGATCAGGCTTTGCCGGATAGCTTCTTCATCATCCACCAAATCCACACCGTACGCACCTCGCGAAAAAGTGGGCGGGAATGACCATCCCCTGCCTAAAAATGTATTTTCTTCGATATTGATTTTTGCCATAACCGATTCTTTTTTGACCTCTTTTTATCCTGGTAGTTATTTTTTAACCACAGATTTGCACTGAGGGATTGCACAGAGGTCACAGCGTTTTTTCAATTGTTTTCAATTGCCTTCCATTGTTTTCCATTGTTTTCTATCGCCTTCAACCACTTATCCAATGATCACCGTTGGTTCGCCAACGGCGGCGGTTGCGCCGCATACGGAAATATCGCCCACACGGACTGCCGGTTTTCCGCCGATCAGCACTGTGGCGCTCCCTGCCGGGATTGGCCCCACAGTAGGTTGATGCACATTGGGCGGCAGGGAACAAACGTGGTTGTCGCCCATCACCGCTGCCGGCAATCCCCCAATTAATACAGTCGGTTCGCCGGGACCGATAATCGTGCCCCCGTGGGTGGTTGTATCTGTTACTCTGGCTGCCGGTGGCATCGTTTTCTAATTTATCATGACTACCGAACCTTTCACGACGGTTTGTCCGCTTGACGACATTTCTGCCCCCGCGCTGCCCTCGGCCTTAAACTGCGCCTGCGACTTCAGGTTGATGTTAACGCCTTCAATGTTGATATCGCCACTGGCCTTTATTTGGATATCCGAGGCGCTTTCCAGGGTGATTCCGTCGGAAGTCAGGTTCACTTTATTTCCGTTTTCATCCGTAATATTGATCGCGCCTTCGTCTTCGCTGATGACGAATGAGTTGCCGTTTGGCGTTTCGATGGTCAGGCTAACTTTATCATCGTCAAAGGTGAGTTTCATGCCGCTCCGGGTAGTGATGCCTTTCAGGTTGTTCTCCTCTTCGGGCGCAAGGGGGGCCGCTTTGGCGCTGCTGTACAACGAGCCCAAAATGACCGGATGGCGGGGATCGTCGTTCAGAAAACCAACCACCACCTCATCATCAAGCTCGGGACGGAACACCCAGCCACGCTCCTGCCCGGCTTCCGTTGTTGCCAGCCTGGCCCAAACGCCGTCATTCTCGCTGTCGATCACCGGCAACCTCACCCGGATCCGTTCTTCTCCATCGGGGTCTTCGTGAATGTTGGTCACGATCCCGATCTGCAGACCGTTTACGGCAGGGATCAATCCCCCGGCAGGCTTGTCCGTGATATCGTTATACAAATTGACAAACCAATCTTTGTCCAGGCCAAATTCAATTTCGGTGTACCAAATCGAGTTGCTCGTCATGCGGTGCGAAACAGAAGAAACGAAGGCCACGCCGTTTATCCGGTCGCCAAAGCCGGCCAGCTCAATCACATGCCCGGGCTTGATGCCGCTGAACCCCTGTATTTTTACGTTGCCCCTGATTTTAGCCAGCCTGCTCCGCACCAGTTGAGCATCCGACCATGCTTTCAATTCATCATCCTTCACCCGTCCGGAATGTTGCAGGAGCAATTCTTCCGGCCCGGCAACTTCCGCAAGGTCAGCCGAAGAAAAGTTACCCTGCTCCGTCATTCCCGGATCATCGCCCTCGCCTTCCACAATTTCCTGGTTGGCCATGTCCCACGAGGCGCTTTTCACTGCCGCGTACTGGTCGCGGGCATCCATTCCCGCTTCAAACTCATATACATTGTGCCCATAGGCCAGCTCCACGATGGGTTCGGCTGAAAGATCGGGCGCTTTGACGGTGATCTTTCCATCGTCAACCAATACGAGTTTACCGTTCACTTCGGCCCGGGTGACCAGAAAATCCCAGTCGGTTACATGATGTTGCACCAGGTTGGTATGCGTTACGGAAGTGCTTTCCACATCCGGCTTCAGTCCGTAAGCGCCAATGATTTCTTCCATCATTTCGCTGTCGGTAACGTCGGCGAAATACTTACTTTTTCGGCCAATCGTCATCTTAACAGCCTCATCTTTCATCTCAATCATCAAATAGCTGGGTTTGCCTTTCCGGGCCTGGATGGAATGTTTGGTAATGATGCCCTTGAAGATGGTATCTTCATCGGAATGATAGCCGGCCTTGATTTCAATTTCATTTCCGGGTACAAACAGATCGCCGCTGCTGATTTCGAAATTTTCGAGCGGGACACTGCCGTCGAAGATTACCAGCCGCGCTGTTGGTATCCGGTTGACCGACTTGACGACCAGAATGCTCTCTATCCCGATTGCACCACCAACCTCCTGCCCGTTGGATAAAATAGTGAAGGTTGCCAGATCAGTTTCGGCCTGTGTGGGTATGATCCTGGAATCAGCCATTCTCCTTTTTATTGATGGGTGGAAGCACCAGTTTCTGTCCCGGCGTCAATTTCCTGAAATTGTTGATATCATTCACCCGGGCAATTTCGAGGTATAACGACGAATCGCCGTACACCTTTTGGGCAATCAGCGGAAGCGTTTCGCCGGCCTTTACCAACCTGAAATGAGTGAGGTCGGGCGACTGCAACCGGGCCTCGGCAGCCTGCTCGGTGCGCGAAACATTTTGCCGGAAAGTGGCATTGATGGTGGCCCGCAACGGAGCGCCCGACGAATGAAAAAGTTTGTACGTAACCGTAGCATTGGAAAGTACCCCGTTAAAAATAAACGTTCCCCAACTTAACTGCAAAAAATTGGGCTGATGGGTTGAACTGTTCAGCCCCTGTGTGATCGCCAGAAAAGCATTAATTTGCTCCTGCACATAGCCCACCTCGCCTGCCTGCGGGTTCAAATCGACCGACGTTCCGCCAACTCCGGAAACACCTGTGCCGTCGAAAAGAAATTCGAAGGTGACGGTGTCCGAACTGCGGCGGCGGTATGCCTGCGTATCGGCCGTGCCGCCTTCGGCAGTCTGGTTGTCCCAAACGGTGCTGTAGTTCTGGCTGAACGTGTTCGGGTTGTACATCGCGGCGAAGGTGTCCCCCGTTTCGTGTTCGAAGTCCACATCTTCAAAAGCCGTAATGGTTAGTTTGGCCACTTCGGCCAGCCCGTCAAAAAGATTGGTCAGTCCCATTAGCGTTCTTCTTTATCCTTGATGAGCTGGATGAGCATATCCATCTTGTCATCGAAACAATCATTCGTTGCAGCATCGGCACTGTCAGGCCTTTGTGGCGAATTGGGCCGTTGGGACTCATCCACGATGGCCCGGATGACAAGTTCCTTAATTTCAATCGGCATGGTCTGTTTTTTATAAAAGTGATGTTACATCCAACCGCCGGAAATACTGGTAAGCAAATTCAATGCTCTCGATCACAATGGTTGCTTCCTGCGCGTTGAAATCCGAAATGTCCCACTTCACCGGCCAGGCTTTAATAAAATTCCAGCCCTGGATGGGAATGTGGTCGCCGTTCAGCAGGATCACCGTGATATCATGGGCCTCGAAGGCATAACTTTCCACCGATTCCCTGAACCATTGCGTTAGCTGGGAGCCGATAAGCATCCCTCTTTTCAGGACCAGGTTCGGATAGTTGACCGGATTGGGGAATTTATGCTTGAAGCGGTTCTCGCCGCCCTCGTGGTATTCTTCCACCGTGACTTCGGCGTTGATGCCAGAAACCGACTGAAAGCCAATATCGGGAATACCCGGATATTTGAGCAGCAATCCCTCAAAACGAACCAAAAAATGAAAGCCGACCGGCGGATAGATGAGCGCCATGATTTGTGCTTATGAGAATTCAATCGTCAGTCCTTCGTGGGCCAGTTCAATACTTTCGACGGCCACCTCGTTACCGGTCGAGTTCAGCGAAGGGCCTTCCACTTTGCACGGGTAGGCATCTTTCACCTTCCAGGTAACCACCGGGGCATGCTCTTCATTCAGCAACGAAATGGTCAGGTCGCGCCGTTCAATCTTATTCAGTTTCACGGTGTTCAACCACTGGAAAAATTCGTTGTCGCCCTGAAAAATGCCCCGTTTCAGAGTGATGTTTGAATACTGCGGGATACCCGGCATTTTGGTAACCTGGTATTCGAGCGAACTGCCTTCGCGGTAGTCAATATTCTGAAGCTCCACCGTGAGTCCGGAAACTTCGGTAAAACCGATCCGGTTTCCACCCCATTCAACCTGGAAATGAAAAACGCTTACTGGATAATTAATAGCCATAACTTTATATTTTAAAGATTTATATCAATTTTTCAGCAATCAGGATTCCTGCATCTTGTGCGAGAATTTCAGGATGATAAACTCGGCCGGTCTTACGGCAGCCAACCCGATTTCGATGTTCATCCGTCCTTCCAGAATATCGAGGGCGGTCATGGTTTCGCCCAGGCCGACTTTTACAAAAAAAGCCTCGTTGGGTTTGGCGCCTGCCAGCGCCCCGTCGCGCCAAAGGGTGGTCAGGAAGTTTTCGATCATGGTTTTGGTGCGCAGCCAGGTGTTGGCGTCGTTTGGTTCGAACACCACAAACTCGGTTGCCTTTTTCACCGACTCTTCGATAAAGATATACAAGCGGCGAACCGGGATATAGCGCCATTCATTGTCGTTGCCGGCCAGGGTGCGGGCTCCCCACACCAACGTTCCTTTCCCTGTGAAAACCCGGATGGCGTTGATGGATTTCCCGCTTGAAGCGTCCACATTCAGCGATTCCTGCTCCTTATGCGTGATCTTGGTCAACGGGCCAACAACGGATTTTACGCCAACGTTTGCCGGGGCTTTCCATACGCCGCGATCGCGGTCCACCCGGGCATAAATGCCGGCAATGGCGCCGCATGGCGAAAGTTTCACGTGCTTTTTGGCAATTTCGGCCAGAATGGTCCGGTACAGGCTCGGTTCACTGGCAGCCAACGCCGAGAGTGTTGTGCCGGCCAGGGAAGTAATGGAGCCGCCCCCGGTTTGGCTGTGGGTATCGATATCTGCCACCGTTTCATTAATTCCATAATTCAACGTGGTTTCCAGAAAAGGATAATAGGCCGCACCGTATTTCAGGTAATCCGTTCCCAGTTCGCCGCGGAAAGCGGTTGCATCGGCCCCGTACATATCGGCAATGGTGAAACGGTCCTGCAACTTGTTGCAATGGGTAAGCGAAGCCTGAATGACCTGACCATATTCCGTAATGGTATCCAGCGAAACAGCATCCGGGAAAACCAGCAAGGTCGGCTCATCAACCGTTTCGAGCGCATCAATTCCATCCGTGATATCATTTTGCGACACTCCTGAAGAGTAATCGCCCACAGAAAGGATGTAGCAATCGCCGCCACCGTTGCTGAAAAACATTTGCAGCTGATAGTACATTTTGAAGCCGGAAACGCTTGGGAAATCGACCACAACCGACCGGTTTGTCACCTTGTTGGCAGTATCCACCGTATCGTTTAAAACAATCGTCACATTTTCGCTGTTCGGGCCGCCAAATATTTCTTTATACTCCAGCAGGGAAGATATCCTGACGGCTGTGCCGGTCACATCCACGCCCTCTTTTACGGCAGTTTCGGTGTACCCGATAAAGGCGGGTATGGCTGTTTCCACTGCCGCAACCGATGCGGGCAGCGTGGAAATCTCTTCAACATAGACTCCCGGTGTTTTATAAATTGCCATATACTTGATTTTTTAAGTTTCCAACGAAAAATTAATTATCAGGATTCCTGCATTTTATGAGAGAATTTCAGGACGATGAATTCGGCAGGCCGTACAGCTGCCATCCCGATTTCAATGTTCATCCGCCCTTCCAGAATGTCGAGGGCAGTCATGGTTTCGCCCAGCCCAACTTTTACATAGAAGGCTTCTTCGGGTTTGGCCCCGGCCAGAGCGCCATCGCGCCATAAACCAGCGAGGAAGTTTTCAATCATGGTTTTGGTACGCAACCAGGTTTTGGCTTCGTTGGGTTCGAAAACCACAAATTCGGTGGCTTTCTTAACCGATTCTTCCACGAAAATGAAAAGCCTTCTGACAGGCACATACCGCCATTCGTTGTCGTTTCCGGCCAGTGTACGTGCCCCCCAAACCACGATGCCCTTTCCTGTAAATTTCCGGATGACATTGATGGATTTGCCGGATGTGGCATCCACGTTCATGTTCATCTGCTGCGCGCTGGTAACCAGCACCGACGGGCTTTTCACCTGACGCAGGCTCACATTTGCCGGCGCTTTCCACACCCCCCGGTCGTGGTCAACCCGCGCATACACGCCGGCCATGGCAGCCGAAGGATACAGCAGCACCTCGAACAGTTTTTTAATGGCCTTGATAATGTTGTTGTAAAGGGTTTTGTCGGCGGCCAGCCCATCGGCGCCACCCGAGAGTGTTGCCCCGGACAAGGCAATTCCAATACCACTACCGCTATCCGTATAAGCCAGGGTAACACTGTTCCCGGCGCTTCCGGGCGTTGCGGTAAGGGTGATGACGTTGGCATTGACCGTAGCCGAATACGCCGCATCCCCCAGGGCAACGATGGCAGCATGTAACGAAGCTGCGGAGGCATCGTTCGAAGCGCCCGCCTGCCAGTCGAGCGCGGCGCCTTCTGTCAGGGCCTGTCCGTTGACGGTGACCACATCATCGGCCAGCACCGAAAAATCGTTGATCGTGATGGTTCCGGTGGCAGCCACAGCGCTTTCGCCGTTTAGCACATCGGACAGGGTTTTTCCTCCGGTGAAAGTACCGCCCGTCCGGCTATCCGTAATGGCGACGCCCGAATTTTCAAAGTTCAGCCCGATGGTTGTTTTGAGCGACGGATAATAAACGGCGCCATATTTCAGGTAATCGCTGCCCACATCGGCACGGAACCCGGCGCCGTCGGCATCTACCGTTCCGCCCAGCACACTGGCATCCATCAAAGCAAACCGGTCCTGCAATTTATTGCATTGGGCCAGCATGTCGTCGTTGATGGTTTTCCGGTTTGCCGCGCTTAATACGATTGCCTCCGGAACAACCAGCAAAGTCACCTCGTCTTCCTTCTCCACGGCAGCCAACCCGGCCTGCAATTCCGACACACTGATCAGCGTGGTGGGGTCAGCCGGTACGGGCAGGGCAGCATACGTCCCCACCGAAACCACATAACACGGTCCGCCACCATTGCCAAAATACATCTGAAGGTTGTAATGTAAGGTATAGGGCGACAGCGCAGTGGCAGCAGCCACCGCAACGGTAGTATTTGCCTCTGTCACATCCGGCCCGGTAAGGGTAACAGCAAGGCTTTCATCAAAAGCCCCGCCGAATATTTCTTCATATTCCAGCAACGAAGTGATCCTGACGGGCGTATTGGCAGCCAGGGTTTCCCCGTTCCTCTCTCTTTTTTCGGTGTAACCGATGAATGCAGGAATTGCCGTAGCCACGGGGGCCACCGAGGCGGGCAACTTGATAATTTCTTCGACATATACACCGGGTGTTTTGTAAATGGCCATGATACGTTGAGTTTAGTTATTCTTATTTTCTGTCATTTTATAGGTAGATGTACATTTCGGATTCGGGACTACCGCCAATCTGCCTGATGCCCGCTGCTGGGGCCGGGTTCGGCAAATTGGCCATGATGGTCTGGTTTCCGGGCGACTTTCGTAGCTGCAAATCGGTTTTAGGGATTTCGAAAAAGGGGATGGCTTGGGTGGATCTGAAAACAAGGGCTGGCAAACCATTCACCTGAATGTCATAATTTAAAAGCGAAGCCGACACGGGCACTGCCCCATTCCCATTGATGGCAGCACGCAAAGCATTGGCCGTATCAGCCGGAGTGGCGCCTTTGCTGAAATCCGTTCCTTCCGTGAAATCCGTGCCGTTGATGCTGACGGTGTAGCCGGCAACCGTGTTGTTAACAACGGTAATCATCCCTGATGCAGCTACTCCGGTTTCGCCACCCGACAAGGTTTTCCCTGATAATTGCACGGCCGGGAATTCGCCCCCGCCGGAATAATCCAGCGTGATGAGATTGCCGGCGGCCCCTGCCGGGTTGGCCGTTAGTTGAATACTTGCATACGCCCTGCTGAATTGGTTAGTAACATAAGGGGTTCCGTTTGGTGTGCCGGCATCATGAATTGACAAGGTATCCGAGTCAAAATCAAGATTGGCACGTTTATTCACCACCACATATTTCCACAACGAACCAGAACGCTGAAATTGCAGCAGGTATTCTTCCGTTTCTCCATACAAATGCCCGGTGGCCGTTTCATAAACCAATTCGGCAATTCCAACGATATTTTGCCTGGCCAGCGCATTGTCGGCATAAATCTTTTCTTCCCTAAGTGTGGTGATCCCGGTACTGTTCAGAACGGTCAGGGTATATCGTCCTTTCGGTTTTTGCCGCAAATCGACAGAAACCGTGAACAGGTTTTCGGAATTGATACTGAGCCCCAAACTTGTTGGCAAGGGATTGCCGTTGGCATCTTTTCCTGCAGAAACCGGGGTACCGGCAGCATCCGTTACCCGAAACAGCACCGTTGCCGGGTTTCCGCTAACCGAAAATTGACAGGTGAACAATTGTCCCCGGAGTGAATCGAGCAAGGTATGCGTGATTATTTCAGGATTCGCAGAATTGGTGGATGCCGATTCCGGAAGGTTTGTAAAATACAGAATGTTGCCTGCGCCGTATTTTCGGGAAATCGATTCGTCCAGGTTTGTCAGGTTCAGTACCCCGGCCACCTGGTCCGTTTTCAGCACAAAAACAAACCGCTGGTCGTTTCCCGGTTGCACGAAAGGCGTTATTTCATCCAATGTGGTCCGGTACAGCACCGTTGCCCCATGCGGCAACCGTTTAAACAACATCTTGCCGTTTTTCAGCAGGGCCTCTGTTTCGGCCGTGGGATAAAGCCGGACAAAGCGGTCGAAACCATCTTTGAAATAAGTATGCCCCACAGTCAGGTTGAACAGCCGTTGGTAACTGATATTCATGGTTCCTTGGTTTTACTGTCGATCCGGATTTTTTCAATTGGGGCGCCCGAACCAAAAATTTCTTTTTCCTGGAAGGTGACAACACGGACTTTATACAACACCGAGGGCAAATACTTGGTGCCCACTACCGACCAAAAATTATAGAGCTGCTCAAAGGAATAGGAATACAGTTCGACCACGAGCTTGTGAATGTTGGGGTCATAGTCGGCCAGCGAAGGCGAATTTTCGGGTGTAAACACGTTCCTGGCCTGAAAAAAGGAAATGATAAAGGAAAGCTGTTTCAAGCCCTCCACATAATCGTCGGTAGAATCGTTGGCCTTTGTGTCCTGAAAATTGGCCGATATTAATATGTACAGGTTCAGCTTGATTTCCGGATTGAGGTATTCCACGTTCCCCTGGCTATTCACCTGAGAGGTGCGCTGGTCTTTATAAACCCGTTCTTCTTCAATATTGATCAGCGACAGACCCAACGACTTATCCGGAATGACCACGCCACCGCTTTCGGTGGCCACACTGGTCAGAAAAACGCGGTCAACACCAGGCGTTCCGGTTCGCAGTTTCAGGTATTCATTCAGCTCGTTGGTGATAAAAGAAAGCGCGGTGTGTATCATACCAGTATCATTTCAGTCAGTCTGCACTTACGCCATATCATACGATCTCGTCGGTTGCTTTGGTTGGTGGAGGAACTATCTGCACAATTTCAGTTCAGATGGAAAAACTCATCATTCCGGGAGACAAAAAAAACTTCGTCAAAAAAATGCCCGTCACAGCTTCGCCTGTTCAGCTACATTTCAGACTGATTTATCTGATATAAAGTTACGACCGCCGGGGACCCAATTTCAATCCTCATTTCTGATGATTTTTACCTTTGGCAAATTTCGGCAGGAAACCTAAATCAGTGCCATAAAAAATGCCCCTGCAACCTCCGGTAAAGGCACCATGCAGGGGCTCTTCCAATGTCTGTTTTTTTTAAATGGATTGGGATCAGGATACCTGCATAAGAGCCAATCGCTAATTAAATTCAACATCAACAGCACTCTCTTTCAGGATTTTTTTAAATGCGTTCCGTTGATGGTCAGACCCGAAGGCCGTACTCGCTATTTCAAACTTATCCATTAAGGTAGCTTTGGTGATAACAATGGCCAACGCGGCCATGACATGGGTTTCATCAATCGTACAATGGCCATAATTGACCACGGGTATTCCGGTATGCAACAGGCTGTTTCCGCTTACAAAAACTTTCAACCGGTAAAGCGGATTGTGCCAGAAGGGGACGATATGGTCGCCCGTGGTGTGGATCGTAACCAGCGGCACCGCAATTTCACCCGAGGTTTCATATTTTCTCACCGTATTTTTGGCCCGGTGGTATGTATTATCCAAAATCCGCTCAACCGTCCGGTTCAGCAAAACATCGTTGGAAGAACCGCTGTACCACCGGAGCTTATTATTGTAAGGCACGCCATTCATGTGTTCAATCACATTGTTGGTGAGCATGATATTAAACCGTAAAAGTTCGAGAATGGCTGTACCTACAGCAATCGGGTCATTCACATCAACCGGTACTTTCGCGCATTTCAGCAACTCGAGTACTTTGTCGGGCTTGCTGCTCAGCACACCCAGAATTGCGGGCTGTATTAAATTGGCTTTCCAGGCCGCCATGAGTGCCGGATTTACGCCGGTCGGGTTTCCCAGGTTAATGCCCAAAGCTGCCAAATCGGCGCCAAAGAAATAGTTGAACAAAACATGGAAGTCACCATTATACTGCAACTGGTTGTAATAATTACCGATCGGGCCACAAATCGAAATTGCCCCGTCAAATAAGTGTGGGTATTTTTCAATCGTCTTTACCGTCACCTGGCCGCCTTCCGACGGTCCGCCCAGGAAAAGGTAATCAGGAGGTGAATAATCGGTGTTTTCCTCAAAAAACTGATTGACCACATCCACCAAACTTTTCACATCTTCAACCGCCTCCAACACAATCAGGCCATTGTCGCGGTAGCTGGTTGCCGCGTAGCCCATATTCATCCCGGTAACAATATCGGCAACCGAATTTCCGCCGATCAAATCATCGGGAAGCTGCACCGGTTCGTACGGAACAGGATCAACCATTCCGTGTGCGTAGAAAATCAGATAACGGGTCGGCAAACTGTTCCATGTTTCAGGAAGTTCGATTGTCCACTCGCCACCCGGATAGGTTCCTGTAAATTCCCCGGGCTCAATTTCAATCGTCTTCAATACATTTTGACGCCCGGCATCCACTTCCGGTTCAAACCATTCTCCATCCTGCTGGCACGAGAAGCCAACCATCATCAATACCAACAACCATAAAAACAGGAATTTACCGGAATGTAAAGTCGAATTTTCTTCAGCAAGATCCATTTCTGATTCTTTATTGATTAAAAACATTCGGGAAGAAATACATCAAAGAGCATGAAGGTATCCTGACAAACCGGTTTACGAAATCATTAACAACAAGTTGAATGGAATTTCAAAACGAAACGAAGACCGAATTATATAGTGACAAATCCAACTGGGAGTATATCCATCATCCACACCTTGCCGATGTTAATAATGTTACCTTCTGATTGGCCCTCATTCCCGGCAGTTTTTGTAATTTAGGGCAAATTTTTTCCGATGGACAAAACCACAATTAAACAGAAAATAGACCAGCTCCGCCAGGAACTGGAACAGCATAATTACCGGTACTATGTACTTTCGCAGCCACTTATCAGCGACTTCGAGTTCGACATGAAGCTGAAGGAACTGGAAAAGCTGGAAGCGGAACACTCGGAGTTTTTCGACCCCAATTCGCCGACACAGCGCGTGGGCAGCGACATCAACCAGGAGTTTGTGCAGGTGAAGCACCAGTACCCCATGCTGTCGCTGTCGAACAGCTACTCGATCGGCGAACTGCGCGATTTCGACCAGCGCATCAAACGGCAAATTGACGAGCCGTACGAATTTGTGTGCGAGCTGAAGTTTGACGGCACCTCCATCAGCCTGAGCTACGAAAACGGCCAACTGGTGCGAGCCGTTACCCGGGGCGACGGCGAAAAGGGCGACGACGTTACGGGCAACGTACGCACCATCCGCAGCATACCGCTAAAACTGAGCGGAACCGACTACCCCGAAAAGTTTGACATTCGCGGCGAAGTGTTGCTGCCCTTTGCCGTGTTTGCCGAGCTGAACCAGGCCCGCGAAGAAATTGGCGAAGCTCCGTTTGCCAACCCGCGCAATGCTGCCAGCGGCACCCTGAAAATGCAGAACTCGTCGGAAGTGGCCAAGCGCAAACTGGATGCCTATTTTTATTACCTGCTGGGCGAAAACCTTCCCGACGACGGCCATTACGAAAGCCTGCAACATGCCAAACGCTGGGGCTTCAAAATATCCGAACACATCCGCAAGTGCGCCACCATCAACGAGGTGATCGACTACATCAACCATTGGGACCACGAGCGTTTTAACCTGCCCGTGGCCACGGATGGCATCGTCATCAAGGTGAACTCCAGACGGTTGCAGAACAACCTGGGCTTCACGGCCAAATCGCCACGCTGGGCTGTCGCTTATAAATTTAAAGCCGAACAGGTGAGCACCACGCTCGAGTCGGTGAGTTTTCAGGTGGGTCGGACCGGGGCGGTGACGCCGGTGGCCAACCTCACGCCGGTGCTGTTGGCCGGCACCATCGTGAAGCGCGCCTCGCTGCACAATGCCGACATCATCAACAAGCTCGACCTGCACCTCAACGACGTGGTTTTTGTGGAGAAAGGCGGCGAAATCATCCCCAAAATCGTGGATGTGAACGCGTCGCTGCGGCACCCGATGGCGCAGAAGATCAGGTTCATCACCCACTGTCCGGAATGTGGCACCGAGCTGGTGCGGCGCGAAGGCGAGGCTGCCCACTACTGCCCCAACGAAACAGGCTGCCCGCCGCAGATCAAAGGACGGATTGAGCATTTCATCAGCCGCCGGGCGATGGATATTGACGGCCTTGGTGAGGAAACCATCGAATTGTTGTACAACGAAGGACTGATCCACAATATCGCCGACCTTTACGAACTCACTGCCGGCCAGCTTGTCCCGTTGGAACGCCTCGGCGAAAAATCGGCCGAGCGGATATTGAAAAGCCTCGAAAATTCGAAAAACGTTCCGTTCGAACGCGTGATGTTCGCGCTGGGCATCCGCTTTGTAGGCGAAACCGTAGCCAAAAAGCTGGCACAGAAAGTGGTCAGTATTGATGCCCTTCAATCAGCCAGTCTCGACGATTTGACCTCTATCGATGAAATTGGCAGCCGCATTGCCGAAAGTGTGGTGGCTTATTTTCAGGACATCCGAAACCTGGAAATAATCCGCCGCCTGAATGAGAAAGGCCTGCAATTTGAGCTTGATCAATCCGTTATTAGTGAACGGAGCAACAAGCTGGAAGGGCTGAGCATTGTAATTTCGGGGACGTTTGAGAAATACTCGCGCGACGAGTTGAAAGACCTGATCGAAAAGCACGGCGGGAAAAATGTCGGATCGATTTCGAAGAAAACCTCGTACCTGCTCGGAGGCAGCAACATTGGCCCCTCCAAACTGGAAAAAGTGGAAAAGCTGGGAATTCCGATGTTGTCGGAAGAGGATTTCCTGAAAATGATAGAATAACAGATTTGACCGGACTAAAATTACAATAACGAATTATTTCAGCATTTCCGGTTTCAATTTAAAATAGGAAAGAGATTTTCAGGATTACTTTTTTCAAAATAAGGGCTATTTCATAAACAAATTCTTATTTTTGCCGTCATTTTATGGGACTAAAAAAACAACTGGTTTATTGGTTGGTCAACCGAAAGTTAAAATCCATCCGGCGCAACAAAAAGTTCGTCAACCTGGATTCGGCAAAAACCGCCGGGATCGTTTTTAATTGCGAAGACCGGGCCGCTTTCGAGGACCTGAAAAAGACCTTGTCGCAAAAGCACATCAAATGCACCGAGCTTTGTTTTATCGCTGGTTCGGCAGACAATTTGGCCAATTGCATCAGTAATAATGACTTTAGTTTCTGGGGGATGCCCAAAAGCAGCGTACTGACCGATTTTCTGAATACCGAATTTGATTTGCTGATCGACCTCAGCATGTCTTCGTCGGTACAGGCACAGGTGATACGCGCACTTTCGAGGGCTTCGTTTAAAACAGGATGGTCGGATGCCCAGCCTGATTTTTTCGACCTCAGTATCGATGTCAGCAAACGCCGGGAACCCAGTTTTCTGGTTGCGCAACTGACCCATTATTTGGATAAAATAAAATAAACAAAACAAGCATGACACACCTTTTTAAAGGCGCGGGCGTTGCCCTGATCACTCCGTTTAAAAAAGATTTTTCAATTGATTTCGATGCCCTGGAAAAACTGGTGGACGACCAGATTTCGGGCAGCATGGATTATTTAGTGGCATTGGGAACAACTGCCGAAACCCCTACCCTTTCTGCCGACGAGCAAAAGGAAGTAGTGAAATGCATCAAATCGAAAGTCAACAAGCGGGTGCCCCTCATGCTGGGAATGGGCGGAAACGATCCGTACAAAATCATCAAATGCATGGAAGAAACCGACTTTGACGGCATCGCCGGGATTCTGTCGGTGACACCTTATTATAATCGCCCGTCGCAACAAGGCCTGGTTGAGCACTACAAGCTGGTGGCCCAAGCCAGTCCGGTGCCCGTGGTGCTGTACAACGTGCCTTCGCGCACCGGCGTGAACATGGATGCCGCCACCTCGGTAACCATTGCCAACGCCTGCCCCAACGTGGTGGCCATCAAGGAAGCCTCCGGCGAATCGTCGCAGGTGGCGCGAATGGTAAAGCACGGACCGGATCATTTTTCGGTGATCTCGGGCGACGATGTGCTGGCCCTGCCGGTAATTGCCGTGGGCGGAATCGGCGTGATTTCGGTGATTGCCAATGCCCTGCCCAAACAACTGGCAGATTTGGTCCACCTGGCCAACGACGGCAAATATGCCGAAGCCCGCGAATTGCACCTGCAACTGATCGACCTGTTCAAACTGATTTTCCGCGAAGGAAACCCGGTGGGCATCAAAGCGCTGATGGAAATTATGGGCAAAAGCAGCCATGTGGTGCGCCTGCCGCTCTACCCCGCCAGCGAGGAATTGCGTCGCGACCTGGAAGAAGAGTTGAAACGAATTCTCTAAAAATATTTAGCATATTTGCGGTTGAAAGCATTGGTCGGCAGCCAACAGCTTTCAACCGTTTTTTATTTACACGAAATCATTCACTTTAAATTGGCAAACCATGCGCGTTGAATACCCTGAAATCCCGTCACCCTGCTATGTGCTGGAAGAAAATCTGCTTCGGAAAAACCTGGAATTGATTCAATCGGTGGCCGAACGTTCGGGCGTAGAAATTATCCTGGCTTTCAAAGGGTTTGCCATGTGGAGCGCCTTCCCCGTTGTGCGCGAATACATTACCGGGGCCACGGCCAGCTCGCTGCACGAGGCCAAACTTTGCGCCGAAGAAATGAAAACCGAGGCCCACACCTACGCGCCGGTGTACGACGAGGAAACCTTCCCCGAAATCATTCAACTGTCGAGCCATATCACCTTTAACTCGCTGAGCCAGTACGAACGTTTTTACCCGATGGTGCGCCAGTCGGGCAAGAATATTTCGATGGCGCTGCGCATCAACCCCGAGTTTTCGGAAGTGGAAACCGAGCTGTACAACCCCTGCGCCCCGGGATCGCGGCTGGGCGTGATTGCCGAACAACTGGGCGGAAAACTGCCCGAAGGCATCGACGGGCTGCACTTCCACACACTGTGCGAGTCGTACTCCACCGACCTGGAAAAAACACTCGCTGCCGTGGAAGAGAAGTTCGGCCCCCTGCTGAAACAGGTGAAATGGCTGAACATGGGCGGCGGCCACCTGATGACCCGCAAAGGGTACGATGTGGAGCACCTCATTGAAATTCTGAAAGGATTGAAAAGCCGCTACCCGCAACTGCATGTCATTCTGGAACCGGGAAGCGCCTTTGCCTGGGAAACCGGCTTTTTGAAAGCCACTGTGCTCGACCTGGTAGAAAACAAGGGCATTAAAACGGCCATGCTCAACGTATCGTTCGCGGCCCACATGCCCGACTGCCTCGAAATGCCTTACCAACCGCGCATCCGCCACGCCAGTTCGCAGCCGGTTGACGGGAAACCTACCTACCGTATGGGCGGCAACACCTGCCTCAGCGGCGATTATTTTGGCTACTGGTCGTTCGACGAAGCGCTGCACGTGGGCGACAACCTCATCTTCGAAGACATGATCCATTACACGATGGTGAAAACCACCTTCTTCAACGGGGTGCAGCACCCGTCAATCGGCATCATCCGGGCAAACGGCGAATTCGAACTCATCCGCCAGTTTGGTTACGAAGATTATAAAAACAAACTGAGCTAACGGGTGCGGCGATTTGTAATCGCCGGTTGTAAATTGCGCGATTACAAATCGCGCCACCCGAATAAAAACTCTCCCCCACCCATGTCATTCCGGCGAAGGCCGGTAGCTGTTTCGGGCAGGTAATTCTTTTTTTGCGAACGCATGGCTTGTTTTGTCGTTAAAAACGACTCACAGCTCACCCCTCGTCACCGCTTCGCTAAGACGAGGGCGAGTTCGGGACCATAAAAAACTGGCTAGTTTAGGCATTCATCGGCTTAGTTGTCTTGTTCGCCATTCTGGTTGTCTCATTCTCATCGCTAGTTAACGTGTTCCCCACTTTAGGAGCCTCATTCCCCTCTCTGGTAACCTCATTCTCCTCTCTGGTAGAGGCATTCTCCATTCTGGTAAGCACATTCTCCTTTCTGGTAGCCTCATTCCCTTCTCTGGCAGAGGCCTTTCCCATTATTCTGTAATCATAAAAAACAAATATGGCTAACTGGCTCTGATAGCCAGGGTGCAAAATTGCCTTGGCTTTTATATTTCCAAAATGGCCCCATACACAAACGCATTCGTCCACCTGTTGCCGGTTGAGAATTTGGTTTTCTTTTCCTACTTTTGCGCCATGTACTATTCATACGTTGTCTATAATCTCGAACATCACCGGTTTCATTACGGCGTTTGCGCCGACATCGCCAAAACCGAAGAGGCCCATAACGAAGGCCTGATTGAAGAAACCAAGGGGATTTCTCCCTGGAACATGGTTTTTCATGAAGCTCATCCCAGTAAACAACACGCTATCCGAAGGGTGATTTTTTACCGTACGGTTGGCGGACAGCGTTTTTTGAAGAGGCAGCTTCATTACTAAAGGCCAAAGGATCAAGGAAAAAGTTAAAAGCAGGAAGAACAGGCACAGGCACAGGAGTAAGTGGATGCCGACGGGCCTGATTTCAACAACGAATAGTTAATAACCAATTTTCATCGGCACAATATGCTGATTTCCTTTTTCGTAGATTTGTAAAGAGAAACCATTAAAAAATAAAGAAATGAGAAAACTTATCATTGGCGCATTTGCATTCAGTTTTTTGCTTTTTGGCTGTAAAACAACCCAAAAGCTCAGCAAGAATGATGCTGCCGAAACCGTGAGACAGGAAGAACCACAAAGCAAAGTATTCTCGGTAACAGAACCCAAGCCAGGGGTACGCGAGAACCCTACATCGGATAAAATGTACGAACAGCCCTCGGCGCCGGTACGTACGCAAACAGAAACGTTTACCTTTGCCCAAAAAGAAGATGCCTCGAAATATGACGGCGGAAGCTTTTTTGTCATCATTGGAAGTTTCAGTTCCATTGACAATGCCAACCGTTACAAGCAGGAGTTGATCCCTCAAGGTTTCAACCCGATTGTATTGCACAGCGAAACCGGCTATTACCGGGTATGTGTAAACTCGTACACCAATGAAGGTGAAGCCAGAAACCGGGTCAACCAAATCCGCAGCAATTTCCCGAAATATGCTGACACCTGGCTGCTGATCAAGAAATAATCTTCCTGTGAAGAAAAATAAAAAAGCTGATTGCTGGTCTTGAAAAAAGAACAGCAATCAGCTTTTTTTGTGTGAAAATTTCTACAGATCGCCCAACACCATGGAAGGCACCTGCAATAAGCGTTCGGCAGCCTGTTCCAGTTTGCTGTTTTCCTTTGCAAAGCACACACGGATGTAACGAGCTTTTGTTTTTTCGTGGTAAAAAGCCGAAATGGGCAGCGTGGCAATGCCAAAATCACGAGCCAGCCGATCCGCAAATACGGCATCCGGTTCATCCGATATTTTAGAATAGTCAATCAACTGAAAATAACCACCCTGCGCTGGCAAAACCGTGTACAGGCTATTTTCGAGCAAGCGGTTGAAGTAGTTGCGTTTTCCCTGGTAAAGCTCGGAAACATCTTCGAAAGAATAGTTTCGCGGCAAATAGTCGGCCAGGGCATATTGGAGGGGCGTATTCACGTTATAAATCTGAATTTGCTGCACCTTCCGGAATTCAGCCATCAGTTTTTCCGGTGCCAGACAATACGAAATACCCCATCCATTGATATTGTACAACGGGCCAAACGACGAAATGATAAAGCTCCGCTCAATCAGTTTGGGGAAACGGGCAACACTTTGGTGCTTCTGGTTATCAAAAATGATCGACTCAAAAATTTCATCGCTCAGGATCGTGATATTGGTCCCGTTGGTGAGGCGCTGGAGCTGCTGCATATCGTTTTCGGACAACACACTTCCTGATGGGTTGTGAGGCGAATTCAGGATAATCATCCGTGTTTTGGTGGAAATCATCTTTCGCAACTCTTCCCAGTCGATCTTAAAGCCCGGTGTTTTCAGCTGCACATAAACCGGTTTTCCACCGTTCAGAATGATGGAAGGCACAAACGACTCGAAGGCCGGCTCGAAAACAATCACCTCATCATCATCCTTCACTACCGTGCTGATAGCTGTATGAATGGCCTGAATTGTACCCGCAGTGATGGTGACTTCAGTTTTCGGATCAAATTCGTGTCCGTATTGCTCTTTTACCCGTATCGAAATTTCGTTTCTCAGTTTGAAAACCCCTTCCAACGGGGCATAATTATTATTGCCCGCCTTGATGTAACTTGCTGCAAGCTCCGTCAATTCCTCCGGACAAGGAAAATCGATTCTACCGATAGCCATATCAAGGGCGCCGGTTTCTTCAATCAGACTGCTTACGGCAGAAAAAATGCTCCGGGTAGTATTCGGAAGTTTTGATTGTACCATGAATGTTTATGAGTTGACAATTTACGGAATTGCCGGATTTGTCAGTTAATACCTGCAAAATTACACAATAAAATGAAACAGCCGGAATACCTTCAGTCCCAAAAGCTAACTTTCAGACAGGTCTTTTCTGATGCCACTGAAAATCAGTCCAATACTTCTTTCAACACAGCCAATGATTTGATTTCACCCGTGAGGTCGAGATGAATTTTATAATACTCCAACAACTTGGATAACAGCACTGTCCGGTGCCTGTTTCGAAACGTAAGTTTAGCGATTTCAGACAGGTCGCATTGAAAAAGCTCTTCAAATTTCCGGGTGGTTTCCACGTCCATAAACTGGTTGTGAGGTGGTTCGTGTTGGCGAAAAGATGACGACACGAGATCGAAATACCGGGATCCGCCCGGCTCCGGGCGTTGTGGTGCCACTCCCAGGTAGCGGGTGAGCTTGAACAGGAAAGCGATCAGAAAATTGGCTGTCCCCTCTTGGTTCAGGTCCAGCAAACAAGCCGCATGAAACAGGAATTCAAACAGTTCCGGGTTTGTCTCTTCCTCCTTCAGACATTTCATCAGCACCTCGGCCATAAACATTGCCTGCGAACTTTTCAGGATATCAAAAGGCAAATGATCGAACGGAACCTCCAGCCGCGCACTTTTCATCCGTTGCAGATTGCGCCCGGTTTTGTGGTACACTTCCAGGTCGAGCAAAAACAACGGCTGAAACAAATTGATTTTCAGGGCCGATTTTTTCGAACGGGCTCCATTGACCAGATACGATTGCTGCCCGAATTTTTCGGTATAAACACGGGCAATGATGGCAGAATCGGAATAATTGATATAGTGCAGAAAGATACCTTTTGTTTTTTCAATCACAGCGCCAGGTTTTAGTGGATGAACAGAATCTTGGTTACGAATGTTTGTTCGCCGAAGCGGTCGTTGCCAAACACCAGGTAAACGCCGGTGCTTACCCGGCTCCCGCGCAGGTTTTTGCCATCCCAAGTGGCTTGTCCCCCCAACGAAGTGGTTTGATGCACCAGGTTTCCGCTGATGTCGGTAATTTTCACCTGCGTATCTTCCATCAGTCCGGTGATTACCACATCCCCCTCATAATCCTCGCGGACGGGATTGGGATAAGCATAAACAGCATCATAAGCAGAGCGGCCTGCGGTTGCTTCGCCCATGTATGAAATCAGCCCTTCCACCGTGCCAATGAACACTTCCCCTGTCTGATCGTTGATGGCCAGGCTGGTAATCTCGTCTGCCAGCAATGGACTGTTGCCTGTGTTAAAGTGCCGTATTTCCTGTTGCCCGTCTTCCGAAACCAAGTAAAGACCGGAGTTTTTGGTTCCCAGCCATTTCCGGTTGGCGCCGTCAACCGCAATGGCCGTCACCGTTTGAGTGGCCAGCAAGGGATGGTAAAGGCCATCGCCCAGATCTAGGCCAGGCTGCGAGGCATAGTAAGGACTGCGCTCCCAAACTTCGCCGGGCTGAAAATAAACGGCCACACCGGCTGAAGTGCCCAGCCAGACCGCCCCGTCGCGATCAACAGCCGCTGCATAAATATCGTTCATCGGGGTGAAAACCTCTTCATGGCCATTGTTGAAATAAGCCACGACCGACAGGCGCCGGTAATCCGAACCATCCGCTTTTCGAACGGCCAGCCCCTCTCCTTGCGGGATGACAATCCACTGATCGTCCCTGCCGGTCATCACCAGCTGCCCGACATTTTTGTTCGACTGGATGCCGGGGAGCGCAAACGATTCCCACTCGCCGTTACTTTTCAGCACAGAAAGGGGTCTTCCAACGGCTGAGTTTACCACCCACAGGTTCCCGCCCGAGTCAAAGTCCAGGTCGCTGATGCGCACATACGGTTCGTTTGGTTGATTGGGCAAGGCTGTTTGCAGGCTGCTGTTGAAATTGTGGTAACGCGCCACAAATTTGCCGTCTCGAAATTCGGACACACCCCCGCCCCACGAACCGGCAAACACCTGACCGGGCGATGCCGGATTGGCAGCCACGCAAACCACATCGTGAAAATGCCCCCATGCCGGGTCGGTTTGATTGTTGAAGACTTGCCAACTTCCGTTCCTGTAAAGCTGAAATTGAGCCCCATAGAACAAATTGTTCCACACCAGGTTGCGCCCGCCCGAGGCCAGCCACAAGTCGGCGCCATTCACCGACAACGCAAAAACATGGTTGTCGGCAGGCCCGTGCGGGACAATCCAGCTGAAATTGCCACCCGATTTGCGAATAAGTGCATAATGCTGGTCGGCCATCCAAAGATCGCCCTGCCCATCGACCACCGCACTGTTGGTGGAAATGCTGTTCACAGTGAAAGATGCCAGCGGGTAGCTGTCCACCTGGTCAACCAGTGTGCCGTCTTCCCGGTACACAACAACTTTTTCACCAGAGCTAATCGTCAGAAAACCTGAAGATGCCTGCACGTCCGTTATCCGGTCCAAGCCGGGAAGATAGCTGCTCCAAACGCCATTGGCGAACCGGTACAATTCGTCGCGACCGGCATCACCGCCGTCGAAACCGGCAATCAGGCTACCAGCGAAATATTCCAGTTGATCAAAGGCCCCGTCTGCATTCGGAATGGTTTCGTCCTTTCCCCAAAAACGAAAGTCCTGCAAATTTGCAGCATTGATGGGCGCCTTTAAAATGCCATTCTCGGTAGCGGCATACAGGTATTCCCCGTCAAAGGCCATGTCCATCACCTTCACCGCAGCGCCATTGTCGCCAATGTAATACGTATCTTTTATTTCACGCTTTTCTAGATTAACGGCCACGATGCCAAAACCGCACGACAAATAGGCCGTTTGCCCAACAAACAGGATGTTATAAATCGTTTTGTCGGCCGGCAACAGCTTGCGCTTGATATCCGATAAGTTGAAGACCTCCCGGCCAATAATCAGGTCGAGGTTACTGTTTTTATAGGCCACCAACACCACCTTCGCCTCTTCGCCGTACCCTACCCGGTTCACGCCCACGTCCGACAAACCGTTTATGCCGGTGAGCTTTTGCAGGCTGTTGTCGGTTTTGTCCACGGTGAACAAACCGCCTGTGGTAACACAATACACCTTGTTGTTGGCCAAAACCACCTGTTGGGCAGACGAATACGACGAATAATCGGTCCATTCGCCCACCGGAAAAGCAGTAAAAAAGCAAGTTAACAGCCAAACCAGCAACAGGATCCGCTTCATAACAACGATTTATCGGTTTAAAAAAGTCACCAGTTTTTGCACGGCCCGTGCCCGGTGACTGATTTGATTTTTAGTGGTCAAATCCATTTCAGCAAAAGTTTGTGCATAGCCATCCGGCTGGAAAATAGGGTCGTACCCAAAGCCTTTACTACCCCGCCGTTCGTTCAGGATGCGCCCTTCCACGGTTCCATCCATCAACGTTTGCCGACCGTCGATCACCACAGCAATGACCGTTCGGAAACGAGCCTGTCGGTTTTCCGTTCCGTTCAGCAGGCGAAGCACTTTCTCCATGTTAGCCTCAGCGCTTTTTTCCTCACCCGCATAACGGGCCGAATACACACCCGGCTCGCCGTTCAGCGCATCAATTTCCAAGCCCGTGTCATCGGCAAAACAATTGTACCCGTACTTTTCATACACGTACATCGCCTTTTGCAACGCGTTTCCCTCCAGGGTCGGACTGGTTTCGGGAATGTCCTCCCCGCAGCCAATATCCTGCAGGCTCAACAACTGGGTATGTTCACCCAGTATGTGCTGTATTTCCTTCAGTTTATGTTGATTGTTGGTGGCAAATACAAGTTTCATGGATTGTCATTCTTAGGTAATGTTTTTTTACTTTTGAAGAAGCCAAATTTACAAAAACAAACCAATGAGCCACGATCAAATGATCAATGAAATGATTGCCGGTTTGAGAAATGCCTCAACACCCGAACGAAAAGCCATGGCAATGGCCAACTTCCCCACCCGCCTGGAGATGTTTGGCACGCGTGCCCCCGATCTGAAAACCGTTGCCAAAAACTGGCGCAACAAACTTGCAGAACTAAGCCCGGAACAGTGGATTGAACTTTGCCTGAAATTAAGCAAACAACCGATTTTTGAAAGCCAACAGCTGGCATACGAACTTCTCTGGACCAACAAAAAGGCCTTGAAAAGCCTAACGACCAGCCAGGTGGTGGAACTTGGCCAAACACTTGACAACTGGGCCTCGGTGGATAGCTACAGCACCATGATTGCCGGCTGGCACTGGAGAGAAGGAACCCTGGCTGATGAGCAAATACAACAATGGGTGGCAAGCGAAAATCGCTGGATGCGGCGTACAGCGTTGGTCTGTACGGTGCCCCTGAATTTACGGGCCAAAGGCGGCACCGGCGACACCCGGCGCACCCTGATGGTGTGCGAGCAGCTGGTTGACGACCGCGATGACATGGTGATCAAAGCCCTATCGTGGGCGCTGCGGGAACTTTCCAAATCGGACAGGCAAGCAGTTGTTGATTTTATGGGAAAGCATGAGAACCGGCTTCACGGCCGTGTCCGTCGCGAAGTGACAACCAAACTCACAACCGGCAAGAAGAATGGCTGATACAACACTGCTGATGCTCAAGTGCGTTGGATCCGGCCATGAAGAAAAGAATGTTGTTCGTACGCAACGAAAATCAGTTCAGCAACTCACGGGCTGTTTTGCGGGTGGTGTCCGAGGCTTTTTCGCCGCCAAGCATCTGGGCCAGCTCTTCCACCCGCTCGTCGTCGTTTAGCTGGCGAATGGAGGTGAAGGTTTGCTCCTGATCATCGTATTTATACACTTTGAAATGGTGCTGCCCCTTTCCGGCAATTTGCGGCAGGTGTGTAATGTTGATCACCTGCATATTGGACGACATCTCGCGCAGGATCATGCCCATTTTCACGGCCACCTCGCCAGAAATACCGGTGTCAATTTCGTCAAAGACAATGGTCGGCAACGACTTGCTGTCGGTAATCAGGGTTTTCAGGGCCAGCATCACGCGCGAAATCTCGCCTCCCGAAGCAATTTTCGAGATCTCCTGCGCACCGGCGCTTTTGTTGGCCGAGAACAGGAATCGTACTTCATCCGAACCGTTTGGCCCGGCCTCTTCCAGCGGTACAAACTGAAGCTGGAACACCGCATTCACCATCCCCAGCTTTTGCAGCACACTTTCTACGGTGGCGGCCATCTTTCCGGCCACTGACTGCCGCCGTTCACTGATTCGTTTGGCTTGTTCGTTCACTTGCGCCGAGAGTTTATCTACCAGCTGGCGGGCCGCCTCAATATCACTGTCGAAGGAAGCTATTTGATGGATTTTCTGCTCAAATTCGTTTTTCAACTCAATCAGTTCATTTACAGAACCTACACGGAATTTTTGCTGAAGCGAATAAATCAGGTCCAGCCGTTCGGACACCAACTGTATCCGATCCGGGTCGTGCTCCGTTTTTTCAGCAATGGAGGAACACTCAACAGTCAGGTCCTTCAATTCGAGGTAGCATGATTCCAGCCGTTCCCGGATTTGCCGGGCATCGGGCATATAAGCCGACAGTTTGGCAAGCTGGGTCAGGTGCTCCTTCAACCGGAGCAAAACGCCCGCTTCCTCACTTTCCAAATCGTCGGTCAACTGGCCAAATGTCAACTTAATTTCTTCGGCATGTTCCAACGTTCCCTGCTCCGCTTCCAGTTCCTCCTGCTCGTTTTCTTTCAAGCGGGCTTCTTCCAGCTGTTGAAACTGAAACTGAAAATAATCCAGGTCGGCTTTGGCTTTCCCGGCTTCCTCCTCCAAACGGGCCAACTGTTTTTTCTGCTTTCCCAGCATTTGAAACAGTTGGCTGTATTGCTGCAACAAAACCGAATTTTCGGCCACCAAATCCACCAGGTTTAGCTGAAACGACCGGTTCCCCAATTCCAGGTTTTGATGTTGCGAATGAATGTCGATCAGCCGAAGCGCCAAGTCCTGCAAAACTTTCAGGGTAACCGGCGTATCGTTAATGAATGCCCGCGACTTACCTGCCGGAGTGATTTCGCGTCGCAGGATGGTCGGCTCATCGTAATCAAGTTCCTGTTCCTGAAAAAACGCTTCGAGCTGGTAATCTTTTATATTGAACGTGCCTTCAACGGTACACTTGCGGTCTTTTTCGCGCAACACGCCCAGATCGGCACGCTGCCCCAAAATCAAGCCAAGGGCGCCCAGGATAATGGATTTCCCGGCCCCGGTTTCGCCGGTGATAATATTGAAGCCACGATGAAACGTGATTTCCAGCTCATCAATTAACGCGTAGTTTGAAACTTGTAACGATTGCAGCACAACAAATCCGATTTAGGGGGTCTGTAAATTGAACGTATTATCCGTCTTGATCTTTTCGTATTTTGAGCCATTGGAAGGATCCACCTCGTTCAGGATGGCCAGTACCCGGTTTTTTTCGTCGGGATACGAGCCCGAAAACACATTAACCATCTCATCGGCTTTGGCATCGAAAAAAACTTGCAGAACGTACAACGATGGTCTCATGCGGAACACCCGCTGAATCAACTTGAGTGATTCGGCCATTTCCATCCGGCCCTCTTCCACCCGGTCACTCATCTGGTCCAGGCCCATCCGGTGATACCGATAGATACATTGCCGAAACGGGGCATACGAACGGTTGAGCAAATTCTCCACCAGCCAGTAGCGGTTTCGCTCACTTTCAAAAGCTTTCCAGCCCGGTTCGCGGGCATTTTGCGAGTTATTCACCAGTTGCTGGGCTTTCTGAAAATACTCCGTTCCACCTTCCGGCGAAAACGAATCGTAATCCATACCGATTAGTATATAAGCATAATAAGCCATCAGGCTGGTCAGGTTATTCTGATTGGATGTTTCGTTGAATTCAAGCGGTTGAAACTCTACGTACCGGGCCTGGAAATCTTTATCCCGGATGTTGAGCAAGGTGGTTTCGTAGGACGAATTGAACACGGGTCGGCGCAACTGCACAGTCATCGAGCCTTTAAATTCATCGGATGAAATTTGCTCGTCCAGCTGAATGAAGATATTGCATTCGATGCGTTCCTCCATCGAATACACGTGATCCGTCCACTTCCGGTTGTTCATGAACTCGTACAAATCGGCCTGCATGGTACGGAAAATATTGCGGTTGGCCCCCTGTATTTTAGTGGACGAAATGCTGATGTTGCAACGAAGTTCCTGCGCCCTGCCCAACAAGCCAAAGGCAAAAAAAGCAATGAAAATAATGCCGATATTTTTCATGATAGTCCAGATCCCGATGAAGTAAAAGTAAAAAATTTATTGGGAAGTCCTACTTTCCGGCCAGCACAGCAGCCAGCTTTTCCACAATATCGCGGGCAACTTCCGATTTCTTCTTTAACTCAAATTCTTCCGCTTTATTGCCAGCCGACAGTAGGGTAATTTTATTGGTATCAACACCAAAACCGGCGCCCTTGTCCTGCAACGAATTCAGCACAATAAAATCAAGGTTTTTCTTCTTCAACTTGGCAGTGGCATTGGTCAGTTCGTCCTGCGTTTCGAGTGCAAAGCCCACCAAAACCTGGCGGTCTGTCTTCAATTGCCCGAGCGTGGCGGCAATGTCATCGGTAGCTTCCAATTCAATCGACATTTCGTCGCGGGTGCGTTTTATTTTCTGATCAGCCGGATGTTTCGGCCGGTAGTCGGCCACGGCGGCACACATGATTGCGCCATCGGTCTGCGGAAAGACCTGCTCACAAGCAACCTTCATCTGCAAAGCCGATTCCACATCCACACGGGTAATATTTTTATGTGTTATTTGCAAACTCACCGGTCCGCAGACCAAAGTTACCTTCGCCCCCTCGTCTGCCAGCGCTTCGGCCAGGGCAAAACCCATTTTCCCGGATGAATAGTTTCCGATAAAACGGACCGGGTCAATCTTTTCGAACGTGGGCCCGGCAGTAACCAGGAAATGTTTATTCAGAAGTTTTTTTTTTGAGTTGAAGAAAAGAACTACTTCTTCAACAATCTGCTCCGGCTCCTGCATCCGGCCTTTGCCTTGCAGGCCGCTGGCCAGCTCTCCTTCGCCGGGTTCGAGGATCATGTTGCCGAACGATTTCAGCGTTTCCAGGTTACGAAGTGTGGAAGGATGGCGAAACATATCCAGGTCCATGGCAGGTGCGATCATCACCGGGCATCTGGCCGACATGTAGGTAGTGACCAGCAGGTTATCGGCCACGCCACCAACCATTTTGCCCATCGTCGCTGCCGTAATCGGTGCAATCAGCATCAAGTCGGCCCATTGACCCATATCCACATGCGAATGCCAGGTGCCATCGTTGGCAGCAAAAAATTCGGATGCTACCGGCTTGTTCGACAGGGCGCTCATGGTTACGGGAGTGATAAACTCTTTGGCGGCAGGGGTCATCACCACCTGCACTTCCGCTCCTTCTTTCACCAGTAACCTTAAAAGATAAGCTGCCTTGTAGGCAGCTATACTTCCGGTCACACCTAAAATGATATGTTTTCCGTCAAGCCTCATAAAGGCTACTATTTTTATAATCCTTTGCGGTTTTCTTTGGCCGGATTACGGTGATAAATTTGTTTTTGTTTGAGTTCTTCGTAAGCAATCAGCGTTGGTTTTGGCAAACGCTCGTAGTATTTCGAAATTTCAATTTGCTCACGGTTTTCAAAAACCTCTTCCAAATTATCCGAGTAGGAAGCAAACTCCTGCAACTTCTGGCTCAGTTCTTCTTTCATTTCCGAAGAAATCTGGTTGGAACGTTTGGCAAGAATCATGACGGTTTCGTAAACGTTTCCTGTCTGTTCTTCCAAATCAAACAAATCTCTTGGAACAGTGGTGCTTTCTGCTTTGATTTTTTTAAAATCCATATTCTTAATTAATTAACTTCTTCGTTATAATGCAATAATTTGGCCGTGGTTTCATAAAACTTGTCGGCCTCTTTGCGGTACCCGCTTTCGGGATATTCATCGACAAAGGTAAAATATTCATCCAATGCCTCGCTCAGACGTTGATCTTTTTTTTCCTCCACACTCCTGATAGCCAACAAATATTTCGCCCGGAGCAGCATAAACATGAGTTCTTCACGATATTTGGTATCGGGGAAATCTTTCAGTGAATTGGTCAAGGCAATAACGGCAGCCTTGTAATTATCGAGGTCGTAATACAGTTTTCCGGTCAGGAAGGATTTGTACACCAGTTTGTCGCGCAACTCAATAATCAGGCGGTTGGCCTCTTCTACGCGGTCGCTTGACGGGTACAGGTTGATGTAAAGCTGCAGGGCATCAATGGCCTTCTGGCTCACCTGCTGATCCAATCGCGGTTTGGGTGAATCCAGGTAATAACAATAGCCAATCATGAATTGGGCTTCCTCAACATATTCGCTTTTCGGAAATTCACGGACCAATGTGCGGAACCAATGCCCGGCCATCAGGTAGTCCTTCATTCCAAAAAAACTTTTGGAATAATAATAGTAGATTTTGTCGGCCCGGCTGGTGCCCCGGTAAATGTTGACCAACTCTTTCAGCAAAGTGGACGAACGTACAAACTCGCCCTCTTCGTAATACTCCAGTGCTTTTTTGTATTTAAATTCGTAGTCTGTACTTTTAACAATCTTGTTAAAGTTGCTGCAGGCTGTTGTCAACACCAGTAACAACAGGGCAAAGGTCCCAATTTTAGCTATTTTTACCAACATGGCGCAAAGATACATTTTTATTAAAATTTCGAGGGCAAATTAAGTAAGAAAAGTCATTCTGAAACTTGGTTTAATATAATTTAACAAATTTGCAGACTTCTCAAAAAGAATTACATTTGCACAGTTTAATTTTAAAGCAAAGAGAAGTGGATATTTTTGAAAAGTTTACATCTAACAAAGGAAATATCGGCCAGTATATGAAGCAGGCACATGGCTATTTTGCTTTCCCGAAATTGGAAGGTGAAATTGGTGCCCGCATGAAGTTCAGGGGAAAAGAAGTATTGACCTGGAGTTTAAATAATTACATCGGGTTGGCAAACCATCCTGAAGTTCGCAAAGCAGACGCTCAGGCGGCTGCCGACTGGGGGTTGGCTTACCCGATGGGTGCACGTATGATGTCTGGTCAAACAGATTATCATGAGGCGTTGGAGCGCGATCTGGCGGCTTTCGTAAATAAAGAAGATGCTTTCCTGCTCAACTTTGGGTACCAGGGAATGGTTTCTATTATTGATGCTGTTTGTGGCCGCAACGACGTGATCGTTTACGATAGCGAAGCACATGCCTGCATTTTGGACGGTGTTCGTCTGCACATGGGTAAACGCTTTGTTTTCCCGCACAACGACATCGCCAACCTGAGAAAACAGCTGGAGCGTGCCACCAAATTAGCCGAAAAACAAGGCGGCGGTATTTTGGTGATTACGGAAGGCGTTTTCGGCATGTCGGGCGACCTGGGCAAACTGGATGAGATTGCTGCCTTGAAAAAAGAATTCAGCTTCCGCTTATTGGTTGACGATGCCCACGGTTTTGGTACCATGGGAGCAACCGGTGCCGGTTCTCCGGAACACTTCGGTGTACAAGATGAAGTTGACATTTTGTTCTGCACGTTTGCCAAATCAATGGCGTCCATCGGGGCGTTCGTAGCCAGCAGCCGCGATGTTTGCAACTACCTGCGCTACAATATGCGTTCGCAGACATTTGCCAAATCATTGCCCATGCCGTTAGTAATTGGCGCTCAGAAACGTTTGGAATTATTGAAAAACAGCCCTGAATTGCGCGAAAAACTGTGGACCATTGTTAACGCCCTGCAAGGTGGGTTGAAAGCTGCCGGGTTCGACCTTGGCCGCACCAATACACCTGTTACCCCGGTTTACATGAAGGGTGGCGTGGTTGAAGCGACCAACGTGGTGGTTGACCTGCGCGAGAACTACGGTATTTTCTGCTCGGTAGTTGTTTACCCGGTCATCCCGAAAGGTGAAATTATCCTTCGTTTGATCCCGACAGCAACTCACAGCCTGCAAGATGTTGAATACACCATCAAAGCCTTCTCTGAAGTACGCGAGAAATTGGCCAATGGCGAATACGGCGGAACCGAAGTAAAACAAATGGGTGTTCTTTAGTCAGAAGATCATTTCAACCAGAGATAAAAAAATCCATCCGGCTGTTGCCGGGTGGATTTTTTGTTTTAACCCAGACATGAGCTTATGAATGCTTTTCAGAAAGGTAACGTTCAGCATCAATGGCGGCCATACAACCCGATCCGGCAGCGGTAACCGCCTGACGGTAGATTGGATCCTGCACGTCGCCACAGGCAAAAACACCCGACACATTGGTTTTTGATGTTCCCGGAATCGTTTTGATGTAGCCAACTTCATCCAGGTTCAAATATTCGGCAACAAAGTCGGAGTTTGGTTTATGCCCGATCGCCAGGAAAAAGCCATCAATTTTGATGGTTACTTCCTCTTCGTTGGCTTCGCCTTTATTTTTCCACAAAACAGCGCCTTCCACTACCCCATTGCCAAACAATCCTTTCGTTTGATGTTTCCACAGCACTTCGATGTTCGGCGTTTTCACCACCCGTTCGGCCATTACTTTCGAGGCACGCAACTCATCGCGCCGCACGATCATATATACCTTGCGGGCCAACCCGGCCAGGTAAATCGCCTCTTCGGCAGCGGTATCTCCCCCGCCAACAACGGCTACATCTTTCCCCCGGTAAAAGAAACCGTCGCAAGTAGCACAAGCCGATACGCCGCCGCCAGCATATTTCTTTTCATCGTCAATGCCCAGATACTTGGCGGTGGCGCCGGTTGCCAGGATGACGGTTTCCGCTTCGATCAGTTTTTTGCCATCAATCCACACTTTATGAATATCGCCCGAAAAATCAACCTTGGTGGCAAAACCAAAACGCACATCCGTTCCAAAACGCTCGGCCTGCTTTTTAAAGTCTTCCATCATCACCGGGCCGGTCACGCCCTCCGGGTATCCCGGGTAGTTTTCCACTTCGGTGGTTGTGGTCAGCTGCCCTCCCGGCTGAAGTCCTTCATACATAACCGGGCTTAGGTTTGCCCGGGCAGCATAAATAGCAGCGGTATATCCGGCTGGCCCCGAACCAATGATCAAACATTTTACACGTTCAGTTTCGCCTGCGGGATTTGTATTCGGTTTTTCGTTCTCGTTAAGATCTAATGATTTAAACATGACTTCAATTTTTAGTTTTTTTGTTCAGACAAAATTACAGATCATCCAGATATATACAATATTTGTTTGATCAATAATAATGAAGATCACATAGAGTCAAACTATCAAAAAAACTTAAATCTATTTTCAGGAATAATTTTGAAGTATGCCTGTGTTTATATACTTTTGCCAACGCAAAGATCGGGATGTAGCGCAGCCTGGTAGCGCACTCGTCTGGGGGGCGAGGGGTCGCAAGTTCAAATCTTGTCATCCCGACAGACTTAAAATCAGATAGTTATAAAATTTAAACTATCTGATTTTTTTGTTTGGTTTAAGCATAGTGTAAGCAAGGCCAAGGAAACATCACTGTGTTAATCCCAAAAATCAACTGGCTTTGAGCCCCCGAATAAAGGACCTTCATGAAAACGTCTCAACAACCGATTTTGAAATGCCCGCGGATTTACCGAAACCAGGTTAGAATCTTCTTTCCGGTCTGTGCTGAGGAGAAGCCCAAGCTCGGTCGAAACCATATAAGTGCCATTCTTCTTGATATTGAAAATCCCAAACGCATCCAACTGGTTCAAGCTTTTGGCAATGGCCTCTAATGTATTAAGTACTTCGTTTTGCTCCTCATTCTGAGTGAACCTGGTTGTTGCCTCGATCAGCTCTCCTTCAAAAGCATCTGTCAGGGTGAAAAAATCGCCGTCTTCGTACTGAACAATCAACCCACGAATGGGGAAAACAAAATTCAATTTGTTCGCGTCATTCAAGCAACGGTGCAGGGATGCATGACTTTCCAAAATCTCACTGTAATCCGGCAGGTCGAACAGTCCCAGCTCTTTTAATTTGGTTGTCCTCAGGTGTGGGATGTTGATGTTTTTGGCCTCTACATACTTAGAAATCAACCAGCTCTCCGGTTCCTCCGATTTTAGCAACTCAAATAACATATCAGAATCAAGGGCTGTTGCTTGTTCGTTGGTGACGAGTACTCTTAGCTCTACTTCAATGTTGTTGATTGCGTCAACAGCTTTTTGGTAAATGCTCCGGATTTGATACTGAAGGTTAACGTTGGGCAGACCAATAGGTCTGCGTACAAATTCTTTTTGTTCCATCTTTTTGAATTTTAAGTGTTTATTGCTATTATGAAATGACAAATGGAGGTTCATAGGGTTCCCAATCATCGGGAACCGGGATAATATCCAGGGCGGCTTTGTATCCTTCAATCTTTACAATCCCCTTGTACGGAACATCCATATTGACTTTATCGAGCACGATCGGCACCCCGTTAATGATGTACATGCGCCGCCAATTGAGTCGAACTGCCTCGGACAGGGAAAGTTTCAGGTACTTTATTATTTTCTTTTTAATAAACGTTTGCCAGGTTATCAGTTCGCCGTAGCAATTGTCGAATAAAAACTTAGGGGTCAGGTTGTAGTCGAAGGTTATACTTCCATCAACCGATTTTTCATCGGAAGTAAGCAGTGGCCAGCTTACTCCGCCGATATCCCGTTTAGGCCAGGCCAACAGCATGGTAAACGGTACGGGCATAAACTCGAATGACCGGTCACGGGCAGTATCCAAATCGGGCAACTCTACCGTAACACCTGCATGTGTGTGCGCGATAGATGGAGGAACAATCACGTCAATTTCGTATTCATCGCTGCCATCGCCGGTAAGATATGGTTTTAACCGGCCAATACGTTTCCATTGCCAAACATCGGTTTCGGTTTCAACCAGCTTATAATCCCGGTCGGTACTGGTAACGTGAACAATTTTTTCCTGATAATCTTCGTTTACAGCCGGAAGATTGGCATAGCTCGAAACCGTTTCGTGGATTTCGTAGCCTGTTTCCGTATCAAGCGAATCGGGCTGAGAAGCGTAGGTAAGCTCCATTCCGGAACTTTCAATCTCTTCGTAATGTTCCCAGCCTGCCAGCTCGCGTTTGTCGAATGTCCGGACCGGTTCGGCCTGCAATACTCCCTTTTGGAAGTAGATGACCGCGGTTTTTCGCAAATTGTCCATGTCGATACGAACACCCAGGTTAATCACCTTTTCAAGAAATGCCAAGGCTTCCATGTCTGGCATTAAGTCCGAAAATTCAAGGTAGTCAATATCGGGCGCTTCCAGGATCAGCCCGCTTTCAAACATCTCGTTCGAAACAACCACATTAAACAACTTGCCTACTACCACAACCCTTTCCGCGAAGGTGCCCGTCAGTTGGTTTTCAGTAACCGTAAAACCGGCATATTCGAAAATTTTTGAGAGAATGTAGCTTAATTTGAATTGCAGGCTATAAGTAAACCTTGTTGGTGCGCTCTGGTACTCATCCTCATAAAACATCAGGTAAGCATTTGTCCCGCTTACCCGGTTGATGGTCAACCCTTGCACTTTGAAAGGATAGCAAACAAACATCCCGTTATCGGCGTTATTGCCGCTTTCCAGGTTGTTGGCAAAGTTTAAATCAAGCATATTATTCCCCACACCAGGGAACTGGTACCTGTCAAATGGCAAGTCGGAAAGTGTTACCCCTTTTAGCTTATCTTCAAAAGCCAAAGCACCTGATTTCAGGATCAACCCGGTTTCCTCTCTGGTGATCGAGTCGAAATCGATCACTCCCCGGAGGAGCTGAATGCCCTGGTCTTCGAGTACAAATTCCTTTTCTGTAATTTCGCCTTTGCGCTGTAAACGGCCCGGCCAGCCTAAAACTTTTTGGTTTGGGGCCGTGGGCACGGGAAACGGATAGGAAAACGATCCGGTTTTATCATTCAAAACCGGGCTTGTCATCTCAATACTGATCGAGGCATCAGCAGGCATATAGATCAGTTTGCTATCGACGGTTAGCTTCATGACTTGTTGACTTTTGAGTTAAAATTTTTCACTTCTTCCAAGGCTTCATCCAGGCTGTTAATTCCAAATTTATTGATGGTGGCTTTTGCCTTTATCCCTTCTTCCAGTTTTCTGTCCAGTTTGTTGAGAAGGTCGGTTAACCGGGGATCTGACTGGACTACTATCTGGGGGCTATTGGTTTGGATAATAGCTGATCCGGAAGGTTGGGGGGCGGGCATCCGGACGGATGGGCTTACCGCTTCGATCACGCCCGGATTAACAGTGTAAGGCTTTCTCCTGAAATACTCCAGCCACTGAATCACCGGACCGGTAACCGGGTTGCTTAGCATCCCGTTGGGGGCAATCCACTCCTGACCGGCTTCACCGGCGCGATAAATACGATCCCCGTTGGTAAATCCCCCGGTAGCATATCCGGAAACCTTACTGGTCGCGCTTTTAATGGTTGTTATCAATGCAGCAACCTGGGCGGCAAAACCAATAATCAGCGGTATATTAAATGGGAATGGAACACTAGCGGCGGTTTCTCCCGTGCCCTTGGCTATGTTTATGATCGTCTCGGCAATAGCGTAAGCTTGTTTAGCAATCAACGCGGCTTTCCCAATTTTGGTTTCCTCTCCGAAAACAGAAATAATCGTGTCAAGCGATGATAAATAGGCTTCCTTTTTTCGCTGCTGTAACTGGATCTCGCTCTCGATCCTCATTCTGGCTGCTGCTTCTTCGGCGTCCAAAGCTCTTTGGCGTAGTTTGCTGGATTCAATTATCGCTTCGGTGACGGCATTCTCCGATTCAATTCGGGGGTCAATGGTTTCCATCATACCCAGTGCTTCGACGTCCCTCTTTGGAGCATTTGCGCCAGATACAGATGGATTCACAGGTTCTGTCTCCTGTTCCGCATCAGGAATATTTAGCTTACTTCGAAGCTCGGTAATAGCATCATTTAATGTTGCTTCTTCGTCCAAAAGCTCTTGAAACTGACCACGTATTTTTTCAAGTTTCCGGGGGAGGAGATCCATTGCATTAAGGGCGGTTATTTCCTCGTTGCTGAGCAACGTGCGAAGCTTGAGCGGGTCTTTTTCGTCAGCCGCTTTTTTTCGTGCCTGATTGGCCAGTTCTTCGTATTTGGCCATTTGTTTGATGGCGTCCATTTCCTGGAGCGTCAAGCCGATGCGTTGCTGATAGTTAGTTTTTAGTGTATCCTCCTTGATGGCCAGCAAAATTTTATTTTCGTACTCTTTGTTGACTTCCCTTAGTCGGTCCCGGAGTTGCTCGTTGGTTAGTTTTTCGGCGTCCAGGTTCCCCAGAAAATCAGGATATTTATCCTGGAGGGCTGCAATGAACTTATTCCTGGTTTCCTGGCTGTTGTTTGCATTCATGATGGATGAAACCAGCAGGTTAAGTTCAGTTTGCTCCTCCCGAAGTGAGGATGCCGGGGATGCAGCGATCATCCGGGTAAATGCAGTAGCCACCGAACCGGCAACTTTATACAAGGTTGTCATTGCCGGGGAGAGGTTTTTGCCGATTTCGATTGCGGCATTATGGAAAGCATTATTAGCCTGTGCCTGGATCGCCTTGGCGTTATCGGTGTTTCTGGCTGCCTGCTCGATGGCGGTATTCGTGCCGGTCACGGCCCTGGTGTATTCGGTTACCTTAGCGCGGTTCAGGACAAGCAATTCTCCCATTTTGGCATGTTCTACCCCAAATAAAGACGCTGCTGTTTCGCCGTTACTATATCGTCTGGCCAGTTCATCCAGCGCGGCATTCAGGTTGAAAGCTCCATTCACATATCCAATCTGTTTTTCTTTCAGTCTCAGAAAAACCTTGTCCAGGCTGTTACCGGCCATGCTTGCCTGGGCATAGTTCGGGGCGATGGCTTCAATTAATCCGATATTCTCCTCCAAACTAACGTTCATTAATTTCATGGTGGTACCGGTCTTTTCGATGGCATCGGTCAGGTAGGGAATATCCGCGGCCCCTTCTTTCGACCCGGCGGCCATTGCGTTAATAACCCGTCGGCTTTCGCTTGCCGGAAGGTTAAACTGGTTTAGCGTGGTGGTCAATCCCTTCACCGCTGGTTCCAGGTCTGATTTTGCCGCTTCGGACAGGATTATGGCATCTTCGGTAACCGCCGCCAAAGCCTCTTTATTTTTCAACAGTTCCGGCCTCTGGGAACCTACTTTGGTGTAGGCATCCGCAATATCATCCGCGCTTTGTTTAATCCGGACATTGCCCTCGGTGATCTTTACGGATGTGTCCTGTGCTGTACGCGCCAGCCAATCCAGATCCTGCCCTTGTAACCCAGTGAGGGCAGAAAGGCTGTCTATCCGCTCCTCAAACCGGTCGGCAGCTTCGGCGGCTCTTCGGTAAGCGATAGCCACACCGGCCAACGATGCAACGCCTCCGGCAACAACACCCCAGTATTTGTTGATTTTTTCCGTGGCAATTGTAGCCCAGGACTTGCCCATGTTTCGGAGGTCAGCTTGATGTTGATCTGAAATTGCTTTTAACCTGGCAATTTTTTTGAACTGCTGCTGGTATTCCTCGCTACCAATTGTCATCCTGCGCTGCTCATTTATTAGCTTCCGCATTTCGCCCTGTATTGATCCTATGTCGTTTTTTACTTCTTTTCCATTAATGTAAAGGTTTATTCTTCTGGTGTAAGATGTTGCCATAATTGAATGAATTATTTGGTTAATACTTGGTCTGGGAACGATTGCCGTTCAATGGTTTTTTGCGACGTGGCCCAGGTGAGCAAATAATCGTCATCCTCATCGAAAATTAGAATTTTAGCCACGGTCATTGGACACTTCTTTTTGGTGTCGCTTTTTATAAACACAGTGTCCCCCAAGTCAAAGCGCAATTTGCGTTTAAACTGTTTGGCAAACTCCAGAGAGTTTTCTTGGTCGTCATTATCCAGTCTATCTTTAGCTACATTCTTCATAATATATTGATTTTCAAAGTTTACATATTAGCCAGGGGAGGTGCATCGCCCTGAAACGGATTAATTTGAGAAGGAGCTAACCGAACTCGCCCTATCCATTCGAGCATAAAAACGGGCATAAATGCAGGATATATGACAGCGGGTCACGGCTCATGTTCTGTCTTTATTTCTTCCTTTTTTATTTCGAAAAGTATGAGTTGCCGAATAAACTCACTCCGGGGCACTTGTCGCTTGGCGCACATATACTCCAGGTGGCGCGTATCCTCAATGGTGAGGCGCGCCGTAACCGGACATGACAATGAGTGATCCATTTTTTATTTATTTTGTTAATTAATGCTAATACGAAGATAATATACCGGTATAGTCTGCGAAAGGACAAATTCGAGGTACACACCCCGAGGGTTAAAGTGTACCTCGATAATCAGTGCAAAAGGAGATGCGGGGTAGATTTGCTGATACAATATGTGAATAAAAAGAAATCCCGGCTGTTGACGGGCCGGGATTCCACCAGCCAAAAAAGAGCAAGAAAAAGGCTGGATTTGTAGTCACCAGCAAAGCCGGTGAAAAAGAGAATATGGTCGCTAAGTTAAAGCTGTTTCATTTTCGCTTACCGAATCGATTTTTTTCGAAAGCCAAATTTGCGCAGTAGTCGACGATGCCAGGGAATTCTCACCAAAAATTTATCCAGATATTACTTGTCTTCTTTGGCAAATGGACGGTGATCAAACGGATCCATTCCCAAACGGGTAAGTTCAGTTTCGTGCCATCGGTACATTTCGCTCAAATTAAAAATGTCGTCGTTGTTCCACTTAAGCCGTTCTAGTGCCTTATTAATCCGGTATTCTTCGTCATCAATTCTTAATGTCGCATCAATCAAAGCATTGTATGCCCGGTGGCCTTCAATGATAACTGGTATCTTGGAGATGAACAATTGATGGTATTCGATCTTCGTCATGATTCTACTGATTATTTGTTAATTTATTTTATCTGCTTACAAACTGTACCTCCGACAGGACAACGCCATTCCAACGTCCGACAATGGACCGGGCATATCTCACCGCCTCCGTTTCGTCTTCGGCTCTCAGGTTCAGCGTAATATCACGGAAATTTCCATTACTGTATTTGAGCCGGATGGAGACGTAGTAAACATTCAATTCCAGAAAATCAGTGGTGACTTTCAGTATATCGAAATCACTAACGCCGTCCCATCCATCAATGTGCGCGGTAGCTTTTGTTCGTGCCTGATTGGTGTTTGCAGCAAAAACTTTAAAGCAGACCAGCACACAGTGTCTGCTTTTTGCTCGGTAATTGATTTCCGCTTTAATGTAGAAGGTTGCCATTTAGCCCGGTTTACTTGTCTTTTCGCGCTATGGATAATCTCTCCACATCAACCGATATAAACGGCAGGTTTTTCAATAATTCTTTCAGGTCGGTTTCGATATCAACAAGATGGATCAAGTTTTCGAGAGCTTCCGGGTCGTGCCCTGATCCGTTGCCCGTGGAGTTCAGGATCAGGTAGTTTTTAACTTTGTTGAGTTCTTTAATTCGCTGCTCGATAATTCCGTTTTTTAATAATTCTGATAGTAGCATGATTATTGATTTTATTGTTATATTTTTTATGAATTGAAGTCATAAGGACGTCTCAATTTAATAAGATAGTCCCGGCAATAGGATAGATCACAGGAAAGGGTGTTAAGAATTTCGTTCCTTTCTTCCTTGTCGATTCCGTCGTAATCAACAGTCTCCCGCGCGATGAAACATATCGCATCGGCAATGTGCTCCCTGAACTGATTAATTTGGATGTTTCCGTTTTCTTGAAATGCCTTGATCTGTTCAATTAGCCTGGGCGTTAACACGGCTCCATTAATCTCAATGGTTTGGCCTGCTTCAAGTGTGATTTTCTTTTCCATGATTTTAAATTTTTGATGTTAATAATTCATTGAAATCTTTATAGTTGGGGTAAATAATTGCCGCATGGTCAATGACATTCTGAAACCTGGATTTTATTTGCTCGGTTGCTGATTTACCGGCCTGGTCATTGTCCAGGTAAAGGTTTATTTTCCTGAAAGCGGTAAGGGCTTTAAATACTTCGTCTGTTAGGTTAATTAGTGAGTTTAAAACGATGGTTGTGTTTTCTGGTTGCTTGGTTCGGTAATGCTCCAGGGCTGAAATGAAATCCATAAACCCCTCAAATACATTTACCGCTTTCGGGTTCCCTGGAATGGTTGTAATTGCTTTCGGGCTGCTGCCTCCTTTAAAATACTTGTTTCGCAATTCGTACCCTCCCAAGTCGTTCATAAACGCCAGGGCAAAGTATTGTTTGGTGCTAACCTGGTAATATGCCTCCTGGATGAATTTTCGGGCTGTTGATGGTGATATTTTGCGTTCTCCCATGTATTGGATCAATGCCCGGTTCTGGAGTGGCTGAACGTGCTTTATTTGAATGCTGCCAGATTCAACAGTCTCTTGCTGGTCAAAAGAAAAAGATTCGACCGGGGCCGGGACAATACCCGACAGGATCAGCAACGCACCGGCAACCGATACGCCCGACAGGTAGCAAACCAAGTCAACCGGGCGGCCTCCTTTGCCCGATCCGTAGTCGTACCAAATATTTTCAATCCGGTTTACTTTCAGGCTGGGCGTGGTTTCGTTTCGGTTGGGGGCTTTGAACCAAACGTCATTCCTTTTGACTTCACCAGCTTGGTTATAGTGGTAAGTCATGATGTGAGTACAAGGGGTTTTATTTGCTTCGGTGCAATTCATTTCTTTTCTTTTTTGATCAGCAACAAAATACTGGCCGTGCGTGTACTGGCCGGTAACATCAATCTCGATGATCCATTTCAGGCCGTTGCCATTGGGCGAAACAAACAATAGCTGGGTTTCGAAATACGGGTCCTTCAATAGTTGCGCCTTCGCCGCCTGAACATCCTCCAGGTGGTCAAAGTCCAGTACAAGGTACCCGGAATGCTCAAGTAGCCCGGCCTCGTTCCGCGTGGTGAATGATCCGCTGAACGTCACAAAATCGAAGTTGGCGGCTTTAAACTGCCGGTTGGCCTCTTTGTCGTCAATTTGCCTGAGCCGGATTGTCCTGGCTTTGGCGTAGTCGGTCGAAATATACACGTAGGCATCCCGCAGGGTGATCTGCCGGTATGGTGATGTGCTGGTTACCGGGCCCTTATAAAAACTAAATTTTGGATTATTTCGGGCTGTCATGGTGTTTGCTTTTTTAAGCCGGAGATTTGTATATATGTTGGGGCGTAAATACCGTAAATACCGTAAATGAAAGTATCTATTAGCGTGATATACAGCGTTATAAAAAAACCAATGACGTAAATGCGGTTTTCACCTAAAAATGGCATTAAATGAAAGTATATCAATACATTGCAGGCGTTTTTTACACATTTACGCCATTTACGTCTGATATTTATGTTTAGTTTTGTAATTGTAAATGACGTAAATGAGACGTAAATGTTTATTTTATTGATATTCATGGTTTTAAGATTTCATATTTACGGTATTTACGACATTTACACATTTATTTCAACTTCATTAATTGAATATTCGTTTTCTGTTAAATTCAATCGAAATTGATAACACGAACCGAAATGAAAATCAGTGTAAGCAGAACTACGCCCCTTCTTGCCATTAGGTATAAATGGGGTATATGACTTTGATGTCAGCAACATTCTGAGGCTGTTCGAATCCAAAAACTTTTGATTGTTGTTTTTACAATATCTCACATATTCGGGGTAAACTAATTGAAGTTTAATCTGCAAAACCGATTCTCCGTTTTCTTCTTTTTTTAGCCGGTAGTGGCTTTTTTTCGGGTCGCTGCCAGGCAAATCATGAAAGAACTGGACCAGGTTGCCGTTGCGTATGTTATAGGCGAATGCCTGCCAAAATATGGTTACCTCGTCTGTTTGCCGGAGTAATATATTCTGCTCTTTGGCGTTCTCTACCACCGCCCTGGTGATCTCATTAAACGAGAAAGGAAAGCGTAGTTTATCATGGAGAAGTCTGGCCGGTGTTAATATTAATGCCACGTGTTTTAAGGTGCGTTCGGCAAAGTCGGCTCTCAGGCCTTCCCGTAATTCCCGGATATTGTCGTCAAACGTTTTTTTGAAATGCTTGCCAAAAAAATCCCGGTTCTGGATGATATCGGTGACAATCCGTCCAAAACCCTGCTCCTGAAGGCGGTGCAACTCATTGAAGGCTTCCCGCTGTTGTGGAGTAAACTTGTTATTCTCGAAGTGAAGCAGGATCATCCTGCTTAGAACTGCCGTTTTTTGGTTGGGGAGGTGGTTGCCATCGAAAATAATAGCCGATTTTACCGATGCAATCCGGGTGCGGTTATCGTTACTTTTCACGCCGGTTACCCGGCCCGATCCGTCGTAGGCTGTCAATATTAAATCCTGATTTGCCTCGTCGGTCTCAGGCGTGTATTCCTTTAAATAGAATATGGTATTATTCCTGCTCGCTATCGTTCGCGAAAGAGCTACCTGGGTAGCATTATTGAGCGGAATGCCAATAAAATCATTGCCAAAAACACGCAAAAGATATTCTGTCATTGAGGTTTTTCCGGTGCCATACGCGCCAAACAAAAACAGGAAAGGGAAAAAACCAACCTTATCAAAAACAATATCCCAGAATACTGAAAGGATCAAAAACAGAATAGCAATCCCGCCGTTGGCATCGAAAGCTTGGTAGTAAAGTTTGGCCCATTTTTCAAAATCTATTTCTGAATTTAGAAACAGAAATTTGCGCTCTCCTTCGTAATCCAGATTATTGATATGGGCTTGTCCGAAAGCTGGCAAATAATAGCGGGTGCCTGAATCCGGGCATGTAATTATCCCTACTTCATCGACATTTAAAAGCTTCCCCGAAGTGGTAAAAATGGCGTTTGCAAAGGCGTAAACCTGGTGTTCAGCGTTCCAGCCCATTGTCTCAACAATGTGGGCCTGGACTTCGTTATCCATCCAGTGCGAGAAAATACGCTTGAGCTGGTAGGTGTTGCCGTAAAAAGTACATTGTTTGCTTTTCAGGATCGTCTCAAAAGTTTCCAGTTTCATTTCTCCGGATTGGATTTCAATCAAGTAAGTTTCGCCTGTGTTGCGCTGGATAAGAACGATACGTTTACTATTGTTGGTTCCGTTGACCAAATGGAAAAGGCTTGCTCCGACAAAGTTTGAAAGCTCCACTTTTACTTTGTTCCGGCGTTGTATTTCAATGGAAAAGTACTTGCCACCATAAATATAAAATCCGTAGATTTCCAGGTGATCTTCCGGGGTATCAGTGTCTGGGATGTGGGGGAGTTGTTTGTTTTTATTAATCATAATTTACCCTTTTAACCTGCAATTATGATCTTTTTCGCGCCTGTCTCGGTGTCGGCTTTCCCAATAAAAAATTTTCGAGCTCCTCCCGGTCAAAGAAGAGCATCTTACCATACGGCCTTGAACACGGGACTTTCCCGGCGGCTGTTAACTTATAGAGGTATGAAGGCTTAAACCCGGTGTACTCACAAGCCTCTTCAAAATTCAGTACTTTTTTTTGTGTGATGTCCATGCCTTATTAATTTAAATGTGACATGAGCAAAGTAACCGAATATTGTAAAGCTGTTCGGGAGTACTACGGGAGCAGATTCGGAGTAATTCTTACTCCCGAAAAAGCAGAAATAATTGATTTCGCCTCAAATTTCCTTGAATCAGTAATTTATATTCATCTTTTGATGTTTGTTTGCCAAGATATGAGGCCATATCTGAAATTGGTTCAGGCATTTCAAAACGCTCAGATGTCCACTGGTTTATTTTTGGGGAAAGATTCAATTTTCTGTTTAGGTTGTCAACAAAATACTTCAATTCTGGTCCCGTCTTCAACCAGGGTACTTTGGATCCACTATAATTTGGTGAAAAAATATCGGCGAATGATTGAAACTCTATATCAATATAGCTGCCATTCAATGCCGAAAAAAAACGTTCGATCTCAGCCAAATGAGGCGAAAGTGAATTTTCTTCAAAGGCTGCTATTAGAGATGAACACAACTCAATACATTGATCAATGTCCGCCAATAAATCATCTTTTTGCTTTTTCACCTTGAAAGCAAACTTGTAAAAATAGTCCTTCACCCTGGCTTCCTTTTTTTTGTAGGATTCGTAATTTTGTGCGCGTTGCTCTTGTTCAATCCTATTTTGTTCGCCTCTCGTGATTTGTGGATTACCAATTAATTTTCCTCGTTCAATTTCTATCTCAAATATCGGATCGTCCATCTGATATACAATAATTTCTCCATCTTTCATTTTGGATATCAGCTTAAATGAACAATCATTCGGAAAGCCAACCACTTCAAAATCTAAACAATACATACTATATCCTTCAAGTGTGGAATAGTGATCTGTGATCGAGTAGTCAAACTGGTAAAAGTAGGGCTCTGTTTTCTGGATGTTCTCAGGCATAAAATACACAAAGCCGGATGCAATTGGATTGGAATCATAGTAGAACTGGAGTGTTTTTTTATATCCTTTTAATGTATTCCGGAGACGAACCAACAGGTGCGGTTTTGCATCAGCATGCTTTATTACTACTAACAGGTCTTTCAATAGAAAAAACTTACCGTAAATATTACAACGGTCAAACCAGTAATTTTTTATTACGGTTTCATCCAACTGCTCTAATAATGGGTTCAATTCGTCGTGAAAATTTTCACAAATTTTTTGGTAAAGCTCTTCGTGACGGTACATGGCTAATCAGTTAGGTTCTTACTGGCTTCAATTTTTTCCGAATAGTCCAATTCTTTCAGGTAAATCTGTGTTGTTTTCAGATCTGAGTGCCCAAGCATGTCACCAATGGTAAAAACACTTGTTCCAGCTTTGGCCAACACAGATGCAAAGGTGTGCCGTGTGACGTATGAGGTTAATTTAATCGGAATTTTCAGTTCTTTACCAATTGTTCTCAAATCGGAATTGTATTTTTTCAGTGCTGTTTTAATCCGTGTTTTTATTTGCTCCGGAGTAACATGGATATGTTTATTCAGCACCGGGAAAATATAACCTGTGCCGGTGTTTGTTCGCTTGTAGTATTCAAGGATTTCCAACGATTGCTCGTTCAAAGGGATTTCATATAATTTTCCGCCCTTACTTCGCTCATAGCTCAATATGTAAGCATCCTCAGCTTTTGAGATACTTGAATTTGTGATTTTTGCCAGGTCTGCAAAGTTTAGCCCGTAGGTTAGGTACTGGAATGTGAACAACTGCCTGGCATGAAACAGCGCTGTTCCTTCTTTTGCCTCAAAATGAATGATGCGCTTTACATCATCTTTCGGGATTGCCCTTTTTGGTGTTTTGTTCTTGAGCGTTTTCCAGTTAAAATTTTTGAATGGATAGTATTCAAATCCTTCTTCTTTGATTGCTTTATTATATACTGCCCGGAGTGTGCGAAGGTAAAAACCAATCGTGTTTGGTTTCAATCCTTCCCCCTGGCAAGCCTCAATAAACATGGTAAGTACCTTGCTGCTTATTTCCCCCAACTCAACATCCTTTTCAAAATGGGATTCCATTTTTTTCTTTGTTGATTCGTAGGCAGCAACATTGCCTACTTTCCCAGCTTTCTTCAATCTGGATATAATCTCATCCATGTATTTGAGCAAATAAATTTTTTGCCCTTTCCGGATAAACCGCTGTTTAAAGTCGCCATGTCCAAAATTGGGATTCTCATAATTTAAGTTGATCAAAATCTCATTGGCTTTGCCTAAAGCAGAAAGAACATTCCTGTTTGCCTCTTTATAATTTGGGAAAGATTTTTCAAACAAGCTTGTTTTTTCATCCCATTGATCCGGGATGCACTTCAGATTATTACCAATATTATAGTACATCGGCTTACGGTCAATCACGATGCGAAGTAAAACCGGGTGTTTTCCGTCTTTGTATTTTTTACTTTTAAACAGTAAAACTTTAGCGCTCGCTCCCATAGGCAGGGGGTATTTTTTGATATTTAAGTTTAAGTATGGTTTAAACAAAAATACAAAAAATAAGAAAATAAGGTCAAAAAAAGGAAAATAAAATTGCTGATATACAGATAATTGTAATACCAAAGGAAATCAAATCAAACGGCTGGGGGGCGAGGGGTCGCAAGTTCAAATCTTGTCATCCCGACAGATTCAAAGATCAAAAAAAACTAAAGCCTATAAATCATTTGATTTATAGGCTTTAGTTTTTTTAGTCATTTCAATTCATACCCAAAATACAAGAACATTCAATGCATTTTTTAAAAAACTGCACCTGAAAATTCTATTTTTTTCAAGGTGCACTCCTGCCGGTAATCCGTAATTCTAACTTCATCTATTATAATTCAGCCAAGAAATTCTTTTCTCCAAGGGCTGTTTTCCGCACTAGCGACTGGATGGTTTCTTCACTCACCAATTTATTAATCGCATCCCGGATGGGAGCATATTGGTCATGCAACGGACAAGGATTTTCCGAACTGCAAAGCTTCAACCCAAACCCGCACCCATTAAAAATATGCCCGCCCTCGGTTGCTAAAATGAGTTCTTTCAGTGCCAATTCCGGCTTTTCGGGGTCAAAATAGAAACCACCGCCAATCCCTTTCACGGAGATGATAAAACCCAAGCGGACAAGGCGCTGCAGGACTTTAGCGGTGAATGGCCGAGGTGCGTCAATTTCGCGGGCAATTTCCATAATTCCGGGCCGCCTGCTCCGGTTGTTCTGCTGCTGGATATACACCAGGCTTCTCAAAGCATATTCTGTTTCCTTGTTAAACACGTTCCAGATTATTTATTAAATCAGTAAAAAATGCAGGTCGAATAAGTTAACCGTCACCATACTTGCTACAAAAATAGAGAAAAGGAACAAGACAACCAAAGGACCTTTTTGTCCTTTT